>NZ_JAERUC010000177.1 GCF_016745505.1 Streptomyces silvae
AGCTCCTCGGCCAGCGTCAGGAAGATCTCGATGTCTCGCAACTCCACCCGGGCCCCCAGACCTCCGGCGATAACACCTTGCTTATCTGACCATGTGAAGCCGGAGATTGTTCGCGTTTCGGCCACGCTGCATCCTGAGGCACGTCCTCCTCCGAGGGCACCATCCAGCGCAGGCCCGCAGGGAGATGGACGTGCTCACACCGCTCGCGTACGGCTTGGCCGTCGTACTGGACCTCATGATCATCTTCGTCGGCCTCCGGTTCTTCTTCCAGCCACAGGCCGCCGCGGCCGGCTACGGCGTGCCGGCCAAGGAGAACGGCGACTCCGCGTATCTGACCATCAAGGGGCTGCGCGATCTCGTCTCGGGCCTCATCGGCCTCGCACTGCTGGCGTTCTCCGACGCCGACGCCGCGGCCTGGTTCATGGTGGTGGTGGCCCTGACCCCGCTGGGCGACACGGTGATCGTCCTCCGGAACGGGGGCACGAAAGCCGTGGCCTTCGGTATCCACGCGGCCACGGCGGCGGTCGTCCTGATCTCCGCCGCACTTCTCTTCGCGGCCTGATCCCCGACACGGAACGGCCGTACTCCGCAGCCCCAGGAGGCGAGCAGATGTCCCTCATCCACCCGGACTTCGACGGGCCCCATGTCGTGCGCGAGGCCGACGCCGAAGTCATCGGGCAGGCCCCGACCACCATCCGCCTGCTGGCGGACAGCAGCGCCACCGGCGGCGCGCTCTCCACCCAGCGGGTCACCCTCGCCGACGGCGCCAACGGCGCCAACCCCCACCGCCACGCCAACTCCGCCGAGCTGTTCTACCTCCTGGACGGCACGGCCCAGCTCCTCTCCGGCGACCATATCGTCACCGCCGGCCGCGGCGACCTCGTCGTCGTCCCGCCGAACGTGCCGCACGCCTTCGCCGCCGCTCCCGGGGAGGACGCGGACATCCTCATCGTGATCACCCCGGGGGTCGAACGCTTCGAGTACTTCCGCCACCTCGAACGCATCGCCTACGGCAAGGTCCCGCCGGAGAGCCTCCTGGACGTCCAGGAGCTGTACGACACGTACTTCCTGCAGAGCGACACCTGGACCGCCACCCGCGCCTGACCGACAGGAACCGCCGGGACGGGGGCAGGACCCACGGACAGCCTCCCCCGCCCGGACCGCCTGGTCAGCGGCCCCGGTCCGCGGCCTCCCCCGAAGGTACGTTGTCAATCATGGCCACCCAGATCTTCACCTTGGTCGGCGTCCTCATCGGCGCCCTGACGTCCTACTTCGCCACGGCGGTCGCCGAACGGGCCAAGTTCCGCAGGGAGATGGCCACGCGCTGGGACGAGCGAAAGCTGGACACGTACATCGACTACCTGACGTGCGTGAAGCAGATCCAGAGGGCCGCCATGGAAGCCGGGCGGGCTCGTGAACAGGGGAGGGACGCGTCCGAAGCGTTGGCAGCGATGGAGGAGAGCGAGAACAGAAGATCGGTCCTCTTCGAGACCTTCATCCTGCTGAGCGACAAGGAGGCTGCCACCGCCGCTCACACCGTCAACCAGCAGACGTGGGAACTGCTGAGGACGGCCCGCACCCCCTCGACCGGGACAGCCGAACTCCGCCCGATCCCCCTGGTCGATGCCCTCAACGTGCTCCACGACGCGGCGCGATCAGATCTGACGATATCGAGCAGTGTCACGGTCCGGTGAGTCCTGCCCGCACACCACGACGACGGCCCCCGACCATACGTACTGGTCAGGGGCCTCTCGCCTGCGGTGGGTGTGGGATTTGAACCCACGGTGACATCGCTGCCACGACGGTTTTCAAGACCGTTCCCTTAGGCCGCTCGGGCAACCCACCCCGCACCGTCGCCGCCCCCGGGGACCGGTTCCGGCTCGATGCGTGGAACAGCCTAGCCGGTCAGCTGTCGCCCTTGCGCTCGCCCAGGGTGACTTCGGCCGTCGCGGTCTTGCCGTCGCGCTTGTACGTGAGCGTGACCTTGTCGCCCGGCTTGTGGGTCCAGATCTCGCCGATCAGCGTCGGGCCGCTCTCGACCGTCGTGTCGTTGAACTTGGTGATGACGTCACCGGCCTTCAGGCCCGCCTGGGCCGCCGGGCCGTTCGGGGTGACGGCGGGAGTGCCGCCCGCGCCCTCGTCCGAGATGACGGCGCCGCCGGTCTTCTCCTCCATCGTCACCGTCGCGCCGATCACCGGGTAGACCGGCTGGCCCGTCTTGATCAGCTGCTCGGCGACGTTCTTCGCCTGGTTCACCGGGATGGCGAAGCCGAGGCCGATGGAGCCTGCCTGGGACTGGCCGACGCCGCCACCGCTGGTGGACTGGATGGCCGAGTTGATGCCGATGACCGCGCCGCCCGCGTCCAGGAGCGGCCCGCCCGAGTTGCCCGGGTTGATCGAGGCGTCCGTCTGCAGGGCGCTCATGTACGAGTTCTTGTTGCTGGAGCCGTCACCGGAGGCCACCGGGCGGTTCTTCGCGCTGATGATGCCCGTGGTGACCGTGTTGGAGAGGCCGAAGGGGGCCCCGATGGCGATGGTGGAATCGCCCACCGCGACCTTGTCGGAGTCGCCCAGGGCCAGCGGCGTCAGTCCCTCAGGGGCCTTCTTCAGCTTCAGCACGGCCACGTCGTACCCCTGGGCCCGGCCGACCACCTCGGCGTCGTACTTCTTGCCGTTGGAGAACGTGGCGGTCAGCTGGCCGCTGTCCGCCGCGGAGGCCACCACGTGGTTGTTCGTGAGGATGTGGCCCTCCTTGTCGTACACGAAGCCGGTGCCCGTGCCGCCCTCGCCGTCGCCGGACTGCGCGTCGATCGTCACCACGCTGGGCAGCGCGCTCGCCGCGACGCCCGCGACCGTGCCCGCGTCGCGCTTGAAGTCCTTGGGGCTGTTGGAGGCGGCGACCGTGGTCGACCCGGACGAACCGGAGTCGTTGCTGTCGGCGGCCCAGTAGCCCAGGGCTCCGCCGATACCGCCCGCGACCAGTGCGGCCACCGCCACCGCCGCGACCAGGCCGCCCGCGCGGCGCCGGCGCGGGTGCTCGGACTGCGCGGGCTCCGGGGCGCCCCAGGCCGGGGGGCTGCCGCCGTCGGCGTACGAGGGAATGGCGGGCGGGGGCGGCGGCCAGGCGGCCGAAGCGGCCGGAGGCTGCTGCGGCGACGGCGGCGCGTACGGGTGCTGCTCGTGCCCGGCGGCGGGCGGCTCGGCGCCGTCCTGGTGCGCGACGGCGGGAATGTGGGCCGTCGGCGCGTCCGAAGGAGCGGCGGGCGGGGCCTCCGGCGCGGGCGTACCGCCCTGCGGGGTGCCCTCAGGAGCGGCGGCCGGCACGGGAGGTGCGGACGGAACAGACGGTACGGACGGAACCGCGTTGCCCTCGTTGCCCTCGTTCTCGGTGCTCACAGCTCTTTACTCCTCGGTTCCACTCGGCATTCGGCAAGAGATCCGCTGTGCACGTGTCTGCAGTCAGCTTTTCCCACAGCACGTCAGGCCACTGTAAGCAGGACCTGTGCATCCGCACACCAATCTTTACATCAGGCAAAACGGTCCTACACAACAAGGTGTCAGCGCCCGGGGCGTCCCGGTGACACGATGTCGCGGTGACCCACGCACGCCTACCCTCACCACAGCCTCCCATCCAGGTCATCGCCCACCGCGGCGCCTCGGACGACGCCCCGGAGCACACCCTGGCCGCGTACCGGAAGGCCATCGAGGACGGGGCGGACGCCCTGGAGTGCGACGTACGCCTCACCGCGGACGGGCAGCTCGTCTGTGTGCACGACCGCAGGGTGAACCGCACGTCGAACGGACGGGGGGCCGTCTCCGCCCTGGAACTGGCCGATCTCGCCACCCTCGACTTCGGCTCCTGGAAGAAGCACGAGGGCCACCAGGACCACCACGAGTCACCGGACTGGGACCCGGTGCCGGGCGAGCTCACCTCCGTACTCACCCTGGAGCGGCTCCTGGAGCTGGCCCACGACGTCCGCGCGGGGGGACGGCCGCTCCAGCTGGCCATCGAGACCAAGCACCCCACTCGCTGGGCCGGCCAGGTCGAGGAACGGCTGCTCCATCTGCTCAAGCGGTTCGGCCTGGACACCCCGCCGGCCGAGGGACCCGCCCCGGTACGCGTCATGAGCTTCTCCGCCCGCTCCCTGTACCGCGTCCGCGCCGCGGCACCCACCCTGCCCACCGTCTTCCTGATGCAGTTCGTCTCCCCGAGGCTGCGCGACGGACGCCTCCCCGCGGGGGCGCGGATCGCCGGCCCGGGGATGCGGATCGTACGCAACAACCCCGGGTACATCGAGCGGCTGCACAAGGCGGGGCACCGGGTGCACGTGTGGACCGTGAACGAGCCGGAGGACGTCGATCTGTGCGTACGCCTCGGGGTCGAGGCAATCATCACGAACCGCCCGAAACAGGTCCTGTCACAACTTGGCCGCTCTTAACATCAGTTACACGGGGTGCACCGGCGCATTCACTCCGCAATCGATCGTTACGAGTGCATCACTGTCAGGGCTTTGGCCGGTTTCCGGCGCAGTCCAGGGGGGCATCCACACCGTGGCGTGGGGCAAAGGAGGTCTCGGGGGTGGCGTTTGTGGTGGCACAGGAAGTGCCCGCGTCGTCGAGCATGGCCGTACCCCATGGCCCTGCGGGCGTGGGGCAGGCGCGGCACCGTATGCGCGAGCAGCTGCGCAGCAACGGGGTGTCGGACGCCGTGGTCGACGACGCTGTACTGATCCTTTCCGAACTGCTCAGCAACGCCTGCCGGCACGGCAGGCCGCTGGGGAAGCACACGGAGGTGGGCGACGGCGACATCCGTGCCGCGTGGCGCGTGGACCGGAGGGGTGACCTGACGGTCGAGGTCACGGACGGCGGCGGCCCGACCAGGCCGGTCCCTGCCACACCGTCGGTCACCGCACGCGGCGGCCGCGGGCTCAACATCATCAGCGCCCTCGCCCAGGAGTGGGGCGTGCGGGACGACACCGCCGGTGAGGTCACCGTGTGGGCCCTCGTCTCACCGGGCCGGGGCTCCGGCGGTTTCAGCACGGCGGGACCCGCGAGGGCGGGACGCCGCGAGCGCGCCGGGCTGGGCGGACTGAACGGGATGAGCGGGATGAGCGGCTTCGGCTCGCTCGACGGGCTGGAACTGTCCGACGTCCTCGACGCCTTCGACGACGCGGGCTGAGCGACGCGGGCCCGCAGATGCACGCCGGGCAACGCGGGCCGACCGTTGCCGGCCGAGCGACACGTGCTGACAGCCGCCTGCTGAGAGCGGTACGGCGCACAACTCGGCGGAGCAGGCGGCGAGGGCGCCACGGCGGGTGTGCCCCGGCGTACGACGGGGACGGCTAGGCTCGCGCCCGAGACCGCACTGTCGCAATCGGGAGAACGCCCACCATGGCCAAGAAGCGCCCTCAGTCCAAGGCCGGGAAGCCGCAGCTCAAGGACGGTGAAATCCCGGTCGTAGGGGCTCGTGAGCCCTGCCCGTGCGGTTCGGGCCGCCGCTACAAGGCGTGTCACGGACGCGCCGCCGCCCACGCCGTCACCGAGCTGGTCCAGCGCCCCTTCGAGGGAATCGCCGGGGAGTGCGACTGGATCGCCCTGCGCGAGCTGGTCCCCGCCGCCACCGTCGAGTTGACGCTGAAGGACGGGCTTCCCGAGGGCGTACCGTCCGTGTCGCTGGCGACCGTGCTGCCGATGGCATGGCCGGCGCTGCGCCGCGACGACGGCTCCGTCCTGCTCGCCCTGCAGAACGACACCTCCTCCGGAGACCTCAGCCGCGACCTCGCGGACACCCTGCAGCGCGCGCTGGAGGCCGAGCCCGGTTCGCCGGTCACCGCCCGCCGCGTACCGGCCGACGGGCCCCGTCTGCAGGACATCCTCGACCCCGGTGCCGCGTTCGAGCCGGTCGTGCACTCCGGGTTCGAGTTCTGGGTGCCCGACGCGGAGAACGCCACGGCGGAGGTCTCCGCCTCGCTGGAGCGCGCCAACGCGGCGGCCATCCCCACCACCCGGCTCTCCGGCGTGGACGCGGCCTACTGGTGCGAGACGCCGGAGAAGAACCACCTGCGCTGGGTCATGCCGCACCCCGAGGAGCAACTCCTCGACGCCCTCGCCCGGCTGCACGCCGCGGGTACCTCGTCGCTCGGCGAAGACACCCGTCTGGTGGGCTCGTTCCGCGCCCACGGGCTCATGGTCCCGGTCTGGGACCTGCCGAGCGCGATGGGGGCCGAGGAGTGCGAGAAGCCCGCGGCGCAGTTCGCCGAGCGGCTCGCCGAGGCGCTCGCCTCGGACGCTCCGCTGACGGCCGACGAGCGCCGGGCGCGCGGGGGGCTCACCAACCGCCAAGTGACGCTCAGCTGACAGTGACGAGGACCGGGACCCGGCGGTGACACCCGTCACAACTCCCCGTGCACGTAGGTAAATAGCTGTCCGAATAAGCGAGATCGAATTTGCTAACGGCAGATCTCTTGTTACGGTTCTGGAAGTCCGGTCGCTGGTGCATCCCCCGTCGCCAGCGGCCGGACGTCCTCGTTTCCGGCCCTCTTCGGCCGGGGCGCACGCCGGAGCACTCGGCTCATCGGCGGTCTGCGGCGACTGCCCGGCCCCTCACCTGCGTCGCACCCTCACCGACCCACGCCTCCCCAGGCCGCGGCCTGTCGGCCTCTGCGTGCGGGTCCGGCCACGCTCCGCGCCGGAGCGGCGTGCGCCCCCGGTGCCTCCGGACGTACGGGCGTGCACTTTCGGACAGAACTCCGGGTGGCTGCCGGGCACCGGGAATGCACCCCCTGCACCTGAGGAACATTCACACCGGCACCACCGCGCGCACCGTTTCGGCAATCTGCGAATGGGCCGTCATAAGCCTGCGAACACCGCTCTTTGCGCGGATGCAATTACATCCCGCTCGCTCACGCTGCGCGGTCACGCGGGACCGGGCGGCCTCACACCCCTGAACGAGTGAGCCGCCCGCTGTTCCCGCGTCGTCGTTCCGGCGCCGCTGTTCCCGCGTCGCCGTTTCCTTGTCACTGTTCTCGCGTCACTGTTCCCGCGCCACTGTTCCGCGCGTCGCTGTCCCGCGCGTCGCAGGGCCGCCGGCCGCTCAGTACGCGAGCCGGCTGCCGCCGTCCGGTGCGCTGTTGCTCGCCTCGACGAGCGCGTCGAGGACCGCTTCCACATCCGGGAGCCACGGCGCGGCGTCCCCGGTCTCCGGGGCGCGCTCCCAGCGCACCTGCCCCGTGCCCACCTCGGACGGGGGCAGGACGAGATAGCCGCCCTCGCCGTGGAACCGCAGGGAGCTGGGCACCCAGTCCTGGGCGTGCAGCAGTTCGCCGAGCCGCTCCAGGGTGTAGGGGGCGACCAGCAGCGACCACCTGGTGGGCGTGGCCACCACGGGGCCGAGCCGCACCCCCATGGCGTCGAGCGCGGGCAGCGCCCGGGCACCGGCGACGGCCGGCAGGCTCAGCGCGCAGGGCGCCTGGCCTCCGGTGGCGAGGATGACGGGCGCGGTGGGCCGGTTGGTCCACCACCAGCGCACCATGCGCGCGTCGGTGGTCGCCGCGAGGAGACCGGGGTCGAAGGGGTGTGCGCCGGGTACGGCGCACTCGGGGTCGGGACAGGCGCAGCCGCGGCCGCGTTCGCCGCGTACGGCTCCCGTCGCCAGCCCTGCTCCGGGGAGCACGGGCCACTTCCGGACGGTCGCACAGGCCAGTGCCGCGTCGAGCTGGGCGGAGCTTGCCTTGCGCCGGGGCCGGTGCCTGCGTCGCCTTCCGAGGATCTCGCGCATGAGCGCTCGTTCCTTTCCGTTGAACGCCGAGGTCCACATCACACCACGTGCTCGTTACACCACGTGTGCGTCTCTTCGCTGTGCGTGCTTGCTCATCGGGTCTGCGGTACGGACGAGTAGTCGGTGCCGAGCGTGAGCTTGAGCCGAGCAGAGTGGAACCGAACAGAATCGAGCTGAGCCGAGTCGAACCGGGTTGAGCCGAGCCGAGTCCAGTCAAAACATCGCGCGGTCGGCGTGCGCTGGGCGCGTGCCGTCCCTTGTGCAACCCCGCCGATCGGGGGGTGGGCGGGCGGCCGTCATCCATGAGGACGCCCGGGCTCGCTGTCGGGTTCCAGGGCGGTCACAACTGCCCCTGGCCATCCACGATTACGTACCCCGCATGACCGGGATGACGCTCCCTCCGGCATTTCACCCCGAGGGCGCCCCCTGTCGAGCACACCCAGTCGATCGCAAAAAACGTCCCGGGGGTGCATTTTTCGGCCAAGTTGAGTGTCTCACGGACACCATAAATACCGTAAGGACAATGCTGGACATCACCTCAGTTGTGCGTGTAGATGTGGGTCCGTGTACATGTGGTTGCACCGATAGCGGCGCAGAACGACATGGGGGTTTGCGATGCTATTCGACACAACGCACCGGTCGGAAAGCCGACTGCCATGAGCGCCCCCCACCTTCCGAAAGTGGCTGGAATCGATCCCATGGTTCCCGTTTCAACGCACACTGCCGCACCCACGGAAGGCATTCCCTCCGCGCCGGGAGCCTTCATCCAGGACCGGCTGGCCGGCTGGGTCTCCGATCTCACCACCCTGCACGAACTCACCGAACGGCTGGCCGGGACCAGCACCCTGGACAGCGCCCTCCATGAACTCCTGGTCGCCGGTGCGGCCCTCGTGGGCGCCGCCCGGGGGCTCCTCGTCCTCGAACCCGCCGACGGCCGCGGGCCGTCCCGCACGATCGGCCTCGGCCTCAGCCACGCCGAGTTGGGGCACATCGAGACGGTGCCCCGCAGCGCCACCGCGTACGGCCGCTTCCTCGACGGCCTCCCCGATACCGGCGCGCCCCTGGCGAGCCCCGACATCCTCGGCGACCCCGGCCTCGACCCCGGCTGCCGCGAGGTCGCCGCCCGCCTCGGGTACGCCGCCAGCTACACGCAGCCCCTCGCGACCGGAGCGGCGGAAGCAGCCGGAGCCACCGGGCCGGACTCGCCAGCCCGGACCACCGGCCGGCTCGGCGCGGCCGTCTGGCTGTACGACGAACCGGCCGAACCGCTGGAACGCCAGTGCCATCTCGTCGGGGTGTACGCCCGCTACGCCGCCGAGCACCTCGCCCGCCTGCTCGAACTGGAACGCGCCAGGGCGGACGCCGCCGCCGTCGCCGAGGAGCTCCTCCCCAGCAGGCTGCCGCGGATTCCCGGAGTACGGCTGGCCGCCCGCCGCCGGGCAGGACCCGGGGCCGGCGGCGACTGGTACGACGCGCTGCCCCTCCCGGACAACGCGCTGGGCCTGGCCATCGGCTCGGTCGGGGGGTCAGGACCGGCCGCCCTGGCCGCCATGGGCCGGCTCCGCGCAGGTCTGCGGGCCTACGCGGTGATGGAGGGCGAGGACCCCGTCGCCGTACTCTCCGACCTCGAACTGCTGCTGCGGATGACCGAGCCCTCCGCCGCGGCCACCGCGCTCTACGCGTACTGCGAACCGGACCGGCGCACGATCGTCCTCGCTGGAGCCGGGCACACCCCGCCGCTGGTGACCGGCGAGCGGCGCACCGAATTCGTCGAGACGACGCTCTCCGCACCGCTGGGCATGCTCTCCTGCTGGGAGGCGCCGAGCGTGGAGTTCACCCCCCGCCCCGGTGAGACGGTGCTCTTCTACACCGACGGGCTGCTGCGCCGCACCGGGGACACCAGGGACCGGGCGTTCGCGCGGCTGCACGCGGCGGCGGCCGGGGTGCCGAAGGTCCTGCGCCAGGACCCAGGAGCCGTCGCGGACCACGTCCTGCGGACCGTCCTGCCCGCCGACGGCACGGACCGCAGCGCCGCCACCGAGGACGTCGCCGTGCTCGCCGCACGCTTCGACTGAGCCTCCGGACCGCCCCTCACCCACCCCGCCGACGGCCCCGGACGTGTAAGAGGTCTTCCAGCTCTGAGCCCCCTTCCGTACGCCCGTACGATGGAGAGGGCCCAGTGTCGTACAAGGAGGACATAACGTGTCTGAGGAGCTCGCCCCGGAGACCCCGGAAACAGCAGAAGCAGAGCCGATCAAGCAGCGGAAGAACGGCCTGTACCCGGGCATTTCCGATGAGCTCGCCGAGAACATGAAGTCCGGCTGGGCCGACACCGAGCTGCACGGTCTGGAGCCGATCGCCCAGGCCTCGTACACCGCCGCCCGCCGCGCCGCGCTCTCCGCGCGCTTCCCCGGCGAGCGGCTCGTCGTCCCCGCGGGCAACCTGAAGACCCGCTCGAACGACACGGAGTACGCCTTCCGCGCCTCCACCGAGTACGCGTACCTCACCGGTGACCTGACGCAGGACAGCGTCCTGGTCCTGGAACCGACCGAGGGCGGGCACGAGGCCACGCTCTACCTCCTGCCGCGCTCCAACCGTGAGAACGGCGAGTTCTGGCTCGACGGCCAGGGCGAGCTCTGGGTCGGCCGCCGCAACTCCCTCACCGAGGCGGAGCAGCTGCTCGGCATCCCGGCGAAGGACGTCCGCGAGCTCCCGGCCGCGCTGACCGAGGCCACCGGCCCGGTGCGCAACGTCCGCGGGCACGACGCGGGCATCGAGGCGGCCCTCGCCGACAAGGTCACCGCGGAGCGCGACGAGGAACTGCGCGTCTTCCTCTCCGAGGCCCGTCTGGTCAAGGACGCCTTCGAGATCGCCGAGCTGCAGAAGGCCTGCGACGCCACGGCGCGCGGCTTCGAGGACGTCGTCAAGGTCCTCGACAAGGCCGAGGCCACGAGCGAGCGCTACATCGAGGGCACCTTCTTCCTGCGCGCCCGCGTCGACGGCAACGACATCGGCTACGGCTCGATCTGCGCGGCCGGCCCCCACGCCACCACCCTGCACTGGGTCCGCAACGACGGCGCGGTCCGCGCCGGCGAACTCCTGCTGCTCGACGCGGGCGTGGAGACCACCGAGCTCTACACCGCCGACGTGACGCGGACGCTGCCCATCAACGGCACGTTCTCGCCGCTGCAGCGGAAGATCTACGACGCGGTGTACGAGGCCCAGGAGGCGGGCATCGCCGCCGTGAAGCCCGGCGCCGCCTTCCGCGACTTCCATGACGCGGCTCAGCGGGTCCTCGCGCAGAAGCTGGTCGAGTGGGGCCTGCTCGGCGACCTGTCCGTGGAGAAGGTCCTGGAGCTGGGTCTCCAGCGCCGCTGGACGCTGCACGGCACGGGCCACATGCTCGGCATGGACGTCCACGACTGCGCCGTCGCGCGCACGGAGTCGTACGTCGACGGCACCCTGGAGCCCGGGGTCTGCCTCACGGTCGAGCCCGGACTGTACTTCCAGGCCGACGACCTGACCGTGCCCGAGGAGTACCGGGGGATCGGCGTCCGGATCGAGGACGACATCCTCGTGACCGAGGACGGCAACCGGAACCTCTCCGCCGCGCTGCCGCGCCGGGCCGAAGAGGTCGAGGCGTGGATGGCCCGGCTCAAGGGCTGACCCCCGGGGCCGACAGGCCCGCGCCCCGTGCGCCGGGAGGG
>NZ_JAERUC010000178.1 GCF_016745505.1 Streptomyces silvae
ACATCGGCGACGGCCGCGGCTACACCGCCGGCATCATCGGGTTCTGCTCCGGCACCGGGGACATGCTCGCCCTGGTGGAGCTGTACGCCGAGCGGAAGCCCGGCAACGTCCTCGCCCCGTACCTGCCCGCCCTGCGCGCGGTGGACGGGACCGACTCGCACGAGGGACTGGACCCCGGCTTCACCGGCGACTGGGCCGAGGCCGCGTCGGACCCCGTGTTCCAGCAGGCCCAGAACGACGAGCGCGACCGGGTGTACTTCGATCCGGCCGTGCGCCAGGGCAAGGCCGACGGCCTCGGCACGCTCGGCCAGTTCGCGTACTACGACGCCATCGTGATGCACGGCGGCGGCAGCGACAGCTCGAGCTTCGGGTCGATCAGGGAGCGGGCCCTCGCCCAGGCGAGCCCGCCGTCGCAGGGCGGCGACGAGGTGGCCTACCTCGACGCGTTCCTGGACGCGCGGGTCTGGGCCATGGAGCAGGAGGAGGCCCACTCCGACACCAGCCGGGTGGACACCGCCCAGCGGGTGTTCCTGCGGGACGGCAATCTGAACCTGGACCCGCCGCTGGACTGGCAGGTCTACGGGCAGAGCTTCCACATCGGCTGACACCCGGCCCGTGCCGTGCGCCCGGTGCGCGTACGTGTCCCCTCGGCGGGTTCCCGGACGCGCACCGGTGACGGTGGGTCAGTGGGCGACGGGCAGGGCCATCGGGTCCTTCGGCTGCTCGCTCTCCGCGGCTCCCGGCTCGTGGTCCGCGTCCCCGTCCGCCGGCCGGCCCCAGTGGTTGAAGGCCAGGTTCAGCACGATCGCCACCACGCACCCGGTGGAGATGCCCGAGTCCAGGACGACGAGCAGGTCCTTCGGGAACGCGTGGTAGAAGTCCGGCGCGGCGATCGGGATGAGGCCGACGCCGACGGCCGCCGCGACGATCAGGGCGTTCTCGCCCTTCTCCAGGGCGGCGGTGGCCAGCGTCTGGATGCCGCTCGCGGCGACCGATCCGAAGAGCACGATGCCGGCGCCGCCGAGGACGGGCAGCGGCACGAGGGCGATGACGGACGCGGCCACGGGGACCAGCCCCAGCAGCACCAGGATGACTCCGCCCGCGGCGACGACGAACCGGCTGCGGACCTTGGTCATGGCGACCAGACCGATGTTCTGGGCGAACGCACTGCACATGAAGCCGTTGAAGAGCGGGCTGACGGCACTGCCCAGGGTGTCGGCGCGCAGTCCGCCCTCGATGGTGCGCTCGTCCGCCGGCCGGCCGACGATCTTGCCGAGGGCCAGCATGTCGGCGGTGGACTCGGTCATGCAGACCAGCATCACGATGCACATCGAGATGATGGCGGCGATCTCGAACTGCGGTGCGCCGAAGTGGAACGGAGTCGGGAAGCCGACCACGTCAGCGTCGCCCAGGGCCCCGAAGTCGGTGATGCCGGCCGGGATCGCGATGAGCGTCCCGACGACCAGGCCGAGCAGGATCGCGATCTGCTGGAGGAAGCCCCGCAGCAGTTTGCGCAGGGCCAGCACGATCACGAGGGTGACGGCGGCCATCGTGATGTTGGTCATCGAGCCGTAGTCGGGGGCGGCCGCGTTGCCGCCCTGCGACCAGTTGAAGGCGACCGGGAGCAGCGAGACCCCGATCAGGGTGATGACGGTGCCGGTGACGACGGGCGGGAAGAACCGCACCAGTTTGCAGAAGTACGGGGCGAGGACGAAGCCGAGGAGGCCGGCGACGATGATCGCGCCGAAGATGACGGCGATGCCGTCGTGCCCCCGGTCCTTGCCTATCGCGATCATCGGGGTGACCCCGGCGAACGAGACGCCGTTGACGAACGGCAGCCTGGCGCCTATGCGCCAGAAGCCGAGGGTCTGGAGCAGGGTGGCTATCCCCGCGGTGAAGAGGCTCGCCCCCATGAGGAAGGCGGTCTCCTTGGCGCTGAGGCCCACGGCGGGCCCCACGATCATGGGCGGGGCCACCACGCCCGCGTACATCGCGGCCACGTGCTGGAGGCCGCTGGTGAACATCCTGAGGGGCGGAAGCGTCTCGTCGACCGGGTGTTTCCGGTCCGGTGGTGCCCCCTCCCCCGCGCTCGGTGCGTCTGCTTCGACTGCTTCTGCTTCGACTGCGTTCTTACGAAACCTGGGCGTAGCTGCCACGGCTTCCTCCGGTCGGGTACACGTCGGGCGACGTGGGTGTCAGGGAGGTGGTGCTGAGTGGTGCGTTGGTGCAGGTCGTGCAGCTGGTGCGGGCAGCTTGGAGCTCACCTGTGCGGATGCGCGTACGACCGTACGCGCATCCGCACAGGCTGCCGTGGACACGGGGTCCACGGCGGCCGGCCGAGGGCCGTCCCCCTCGGCCGGCCTGTCAGGGGGTACGGAGCATCAGGCTCCTGCGGCGATCTGTGCCAGCCGCCTGGCCTCGTCGCGGGTCGCGCGGGCGATGGCGTCCTCGTCCACCGTGGTCAGGTGGTTGTCCTCGACGACGGTCCTGCCGTTGACGAGCGAGAGGGTGACGGGGGCCGCCGCGCCGAAGACCAGGGCGGTCACCGGGTCGGCGATGGAGGCGTGGGCCAGGGTGTCCAGCTTCCACAGCACCAGGTCGGCGAGCTTGCCCGGTTCCAGGGAGCCGATCTGGTCCGCGCGGCCCAGCACCTGGGCGCCGCCGTACGTCCCGAGGCGCAGCGCCTGACGTGCGTTCAGGGCCTTCTCGCGGTGTGCGCCGAGGCGGTTGACGAGGAGGGCGTTGCGCAGCTCGGTGTGGAGTTCGCCGGACTCGTTGGAGGCGGTGCCGTCGACGCCGAGCCCGACCGGGACGCCCGCGGCGAGCATGTCGGGGACCCGGGCGATGCCCGCGGCGAGGCGGGCGTTGGAGGACGGGCAGTGGGCGACCCCCGTGCCGGTGCGGGCGAAGGCGGCGATGTCGGAGTCGTTCATGTGGACGCAGTGCGCCATCCACACGTCGTCGCCGAGCCAGCCGGTCGACTCGAAGTAGTCCGTCGGTCCCATCCCGAACAGCTCCTTGCAGAACTGCTCCTCCTCGACGGTCTCCGAGCCGTGGGTGTGCAGCCGTACGCCGCGCCGGCGGGCCAACTCTGCTCCCTGGCGCATCAGTTCGGTGGAGACGGAGAACGGTGAGCAGGGCGCCACGGCGATCTGGGTCATCGCGCCGAACGAGGTGTCGTGGTGCTCGTCGATCGCGGCCTCGGTGGCGGCGAGCGCCCCGTCGAGGGTCTCCACGGCGAAGTCCGGCGGCAGCCCGCCGTCCTTCTCGCTGCGGTCCATGGAGCCACGGGCGAGGGTGAAGCGTACGCCCATGTCACGGGCCGCGCCGATGATCGCGCCGGTCAGGTCGCCGGAGCCGCGGGGGTAGACGTAGTGGTGGTCCATCGCGGTGGTGACGCCGCCGCGGGCCATCATCGCGAGCGATCCCTGGGCGGCCGCGCGGGCCATCGGCTCGTCGATGCGCGCCCACGTCGGGTACAGCGCGACCAGCCAGTCGAAGAGGTTGTGGTCGGTCGCCAGGCCCCGGGTGATCCACTGGTAGAAGTGGTGGTGGGTGTTGACGAGGCCGGGCGTGACCAGGTGACCGGTGCCGTCCACGCGGCGCACGACGTTGGTGAGGCCTTCCGGGGCCTTGCCGGCGCCGACGGATTCGATGCGGTTGTCCGCCACGACGACGTGCCCGGAGGCGTATTCGGTGTCGTGGGCGTCGACGGTGGCGATCGAACAGTTCTCGATGACGATGCGCTGCGGGTCTGCCGATGCTGCCATGGCGCTTCCTTCTTCTTTCCGGGGAGGTGTGGGCACGGCAGGACCCTAGGAGGATTTGAGTGCCACAGCGTGACGGCTGTGGGTGCCGAGATGGTGGAAGAACAGATTGAGCAGGACCGCCACGAGCGCTCCCGCACTGATCCCGGAGCCGAGCACGGTCTGTGCCCAGGACGGGAATCCGGCGTAGAAGGCGGGTGCGGCGAGCGGGATGATGCCCGCGCCGAGTGCCACCGCCACCAGGATGATGTTGGAGCTGTCGTCGAGGCCCGCCTCGGACAGGGTCCGGATGCCGCTCACCGCGATCGAGCCGAACAGGACGATGCCGGCGCCGCCGAGGACGGGCATCGGGACGAGCGAGACGACCGCGCCCAGGACGGGGAAGGCGCCCAGGACGATCAGGGCGCCGCCCGCGGCGGCGACCACGTACCGGCTGCGTACCCGCGTCAGGGAGACGACGCCGACGTTCTGCGCGAAGGCGCTGGTCGGGAAGCCCCCGAAGACCGGGCCGAGGAGGGTGGCGACGCCGTCGGTGCGCAGGCCGCGGGTGAGGGTGGGGCCGTCGGTGCGCCGGTCGCAGATCTCGCCGAGGGCCAGCATGCCCGCGGACGACTCGGTCATCAGGACGAGCATCACGATGCACAGGGAGAGGATCGCGGCGGGCTGGAACTCGGGCGGCCCGAAGGCGAAGGGCGTGGGCAGCGCGGCGACGGGTGCCGAGCCGAGGGCGGAGAAGTCGGCGAGCCCGAACGGGACGGCGGCCAGGGTGCCGACGACCATGCCCGCGAGCAGGGCGGTCTGCTTGACGAAGCCGCGTCCGAAGCGCTGGATGAGCAGGATGACGACGAGGGTGAAGGCGGCCAGGGCCAGGTACTTCATGGCGCCGAAGTCCTCGGCGCCGGCGTCGCCGCCCTGGGCCCAGCCGACCGGCACGGGCATCAGGGTGACGCCGATGAGGGTGATGACGACCCCGGTGACGAGCGGCGGGAAGAAGCGCAGCAGCCGCCCGAAGAAGGGGCCGACGGCCAGGCAGAAGACTCCGGCGACGAGCACCGCCCCGTAGATCGCGGGGAGTTGGTGGCCGGGGGCGCTGGTCTCGGCGATGGCGAGCATCGGCGCGATCCCGGCGGAGGACGCCGCGTTGACGAACGGCAGCCGGTTCCCGGCGAAGCGTCCGGCGCCCAGGGTCTGGAGGAGGGTGGCGAGTCCGGCGATCAGGAGGCTCGCCGCGATCAGCCGGGTCATGCCGGCCGCGTCGAGGCCGACGGCCTGCCCGATGATGAGCGGAGGGGTGACGACGCCCGCGTACATGGCGGCGATGTGCTGGAGCGCGGCGGGGACGAGCCGCGAGGGCGGAAGCTTTTCGTCCACCGGGTGAACTGCCTTTCCGGCAGCGGCCGGTGGCGGTGTACATGGGCCTTTCGCCGGCCCCGTTGCAGGCTGTGCCATGGGATTTCCCTCCGGGATGACCGGCCCCCGTCCCGCTGGGGGCGGGGGCCGGTTCAGCACCGCGTCAGAGGTTGGTCATGTCGACCGGGATCTTCGGCTCGACGCCGTCCCGGAGCACCGTGGCCTCGATGAGGCCGTACGGACGGTCGGCCGCGAAGTACACCTCGTTGTCGTTCTTGAGCCCGAACGGCTCCAGATCGACGAGGAAGTGGTGGTTGTTCGGCAGCGAGAACCGGATCTCGTCGATCTCGCTGCGGTTGTTGATGATGCGCGAACCCATCTGGTAGAGGGTCTGCTGGAGGGAGAGGGAGTACGTCTCCGCGAAGGCCTGGAGCATGTGCTTGCGCGTCTGCTCGTAGGACTTCTCCCAGTTCGGCATGCGCTCGTCGTCGCTGGTCCAGTTGTAGCGCCACCGGGCGGAGACGTCGGTCGCCAGGATGCGGTCGTACGCCTCCTTCAGCGTCGTGTACTTGTCCTTGACGTAGCCCCAGAACTCCGAGTTGGTGGAGTTCATGACGGTGAGGTCCTTGAGGCCGGAGATGACCTCCCACTTCTCGCCGTCGAAGGTGATCTGGGTGGTGCGCGTCTCCTGGCCCTTGCGGACGAAGGAGTGCTTGACCTCGTCGGCGCCGATGAACTTCGAGTTGCCGTCGGAGGTCGCGATGCGCTCCCAGGCGTACTCCTCGATCCGGATCCGGGCCACCTGGATCGGCTCCTGCGAGGTCACGAAGTGCCGGGCGAGGTGGATGCCGAACTGCTCGGCGGACTCGATGCCGTGTTCCTTGGCGAAGGCGAACACCGTGTTCTTGGTGGTGTCGGTCGGCAGGACGTTGGCGTTGGATCCGGAGTAGTGGACGTCGTCCATGTCGCCGGAGAGGGCGACCGAGACGTTGAGGTCCTTGATGTGGTGGGTGTCGCCGTCCCGCGTGATCCTGACGACGCGGTTCTCTGCTTTGCCGTACTGGTTCTGGCCGAGAATCGTGGGCATTGTCTGCTAGCTCCCTCGGTAAACGGAGTAGCCGAACGGGTTGAGCAGCAGCGGTACGTGATAGTGCTCGCCCGGGGTGACGGCGAAGGCGATCGCCACTTCCGGGAAGAACGCGCCGCTGTCCCTTACGCGGGGGGCGTCCTGCTGCGCCTCGGCTTGCTTCTTCGCGGTGAAGTACGACTCGGTGTCGAAGACGAGCCGTACATGGGTGGTTCCTTCCGGCAGGGCCGGCAGGTCTTTGCAGCGCCCGTCGGCGTCGGTCGCGGATCCGCCGAGCGCCACGTACTGCGCGTCGCCGCCGCTGCGGGCGGCCAGGGAGACGGTGACGGCTTCGGCGGGACGGCCGATGCTGGTGTCCAGGATGTGGGTGGACACCGATGCGGTGGTGTCGGTGCTCAAGACCGTCACGCTCCTTGTTCTCTTCGGGTGGTACGAGGTCTCAGGAGTCCTCTACGAGGCGGGTCAGCCGGATGCGGTTGATCTTGCCCAGCTCGGTGCGGACGATCTCGCGTTCCTGCTCGGGCGAGTTGCCGATCCGCGCCTTCACCGCGTCGCGCATCTGTTCACCGGTGGCTCCGGTGGCGCAGATCAGGAAGACATGTCCGAACCGTTCCTGGTAGGCCAGGTTGAGTTCGAGCATCTCCGCCTTGAGCTCCTCGGACGCACCCGCCATCCCCCGCTGCTCACGGGCGGAGGCCGGGTCCCCCGGCTTGGGGCGGCCGATCGGCGGGTGGCCGGCCATGGCCTCGGCCAGGTCCTCCGGGGAGAGCTCCGCCATGGCGGCGTCGCTCGCGGAGAACAGGGCTTCCGGGCCGGCGTACGGCCGGTGGGTGAGGATGAAGCTTCCCCACGCCGCACTGGCGCACACCTCGTGCAGCGCGGCGGTGGCCTCTCCGGCCGCCAGGGTGTTGAACCGGGCGAGGCCCGGTGTGGAGCTCGTAGTCACGGGAGCCTCCGTGGCTTTTTCGCTGTGCGTTGTCGGGCTGCGGATAGCTAACGCCCTCCACAACACCACGTCAACAGTTTGTTGAAATTCCACGAACAGATGATGCCGCCGCCCGGGTTCCCGGACGACGGCATTGCACCGCATTACGTCGCGCTACTCGCCCTTGGCCGGGTTGTCCCGGTTCAGATAGTTGTAGACGGTGAAGCGGCTGACGCCGAGCGCGCCCGCCACGGTCTCCACCCCATGGCGCACGGAGAAGGCACCGCGTGCCTCCAGCGTGCGTACGACGCCCTGCTTGGCCTTACGGTCCAGCTCGGCCAGCGGCATCCCGTGCCGCCGTTCCATCGCGGCCAGGATGTGGTCGAGCGATTCGGAGAGCTGCGGCAGCCGTACGGCTATGACGTCGGCCCCCTCCCAGGCGAGCACCACGTCCTCGGTGGTGGCCTGCTCGGGGGCGAGCAGTTCGGCCCCCATCGCGTCGACGAGCGGCTTCACCGCGGTGACCAGCGGGTGGTCGGCCGGTTCGGTCACGGGGTGTCCTCCCCGATCACGTTGACCTGGAGGGAGACCCGGGTGGCGCCCGAGTCCAGGGCCTTGCGCAGCAGCGAGTCCACCGCGGTGAGGACCTCGTCCGCGCCCCCTTCGGCGGTGTTCCCGAACGGGCCCACGTCCACCGCGTCCAGGTCGGCGGTCTGGATGACCTCGCGGGCCACCACCGCGTGGGCGGGTGCCTCGTCGAGATCGAAGGGCTCGGTGGTGAATTCCACCCTCAAGCGCACGGTGCCTCCCTGATGTCCCGCCGCGTCCCTCGGCTCGCACGGCTCGTCCCGACCCTAAGGCACACGGGCCCGGCCCCGGAGGGCCCGAACGGGCCGTTCGGGACGCCCCGCGCCCTCACGGTCCGGCCTGGATGTCCCCCCGGGTGGACGACGCGATCGGGTCGCCGTGCGCGAAGTCCCCGGGCGGGATCCCCGGGTGGTGCCCGTCCCTGACCAGCGGGGCGGTGGCGGCGGCCGGACCGAGGGCGAGGCGGGAGACGATGCGGTAGCGGTCGCCCCGGTAGAGCGAGTGGACGTACTCCACGGGCCGCCCCGCGGTGTCCGAGGTCAGACGCTCGAAGAGCAGGGCGGGCGAGAGCTCGGGGACCTCCAGGAGCTGGGCCTCCGCCCGGGTGACGACGGTGGGCTCGATGGCCTGGACCGCCTCGCGGACATGCACCCCGTGGGTGTGGCGCAGATGCTCGTAGAGGTCGCCGTCCTCCAGCTCCTGCGCCGAGAGGCCGGGGACGAGCGCCGCCCTGATGTGCAGGTGCTCAATGGCCATCGGGGCACCGTCGACCAGGCGCAGCCGTGCGACGTACACGATCTCGTCGGCGGGTGACATCCGCAGCTTGCGGCCGACCCGGGCGCCGGCCTGGAGGGTGGTGAACTCCAGCAGCCTGCTCGACCAGGCGCCGGCCGCCTGCGGCACGCTCAGCGCGAGGTCGGCGGAGACCAGCTCCTGGGTGATCTTCTCCGGTGCCACGAACATCCCGCGCCCGTGCTCGCGGACGAGCAGCCCGGCGGCCACCAGCTCGTCGACGGCGGCCCGCAGGGTGGGGCGGGACACACCCAGCAGGGCGCAGAGGGACCGCTCGGACGGGATGGCGTCGCCGGGGCTGCGGCTCTCGATCAGCTCCAGGACCGCGTCGCGTGCCCGTTCCCGTTTGAGCACCGTCCCCGGTACGTCGGCTTTCATCCGTTCCCCTTCGCGCGTTCCGTTCCCTTTACCAGTTGAGCCACCGATGACCACTGGTCAGGAGCAGTCTAACCACTCCTCGCAGCAGGAACAGAGGGCCGACAGCGATCAGATGTCGCAAAACCCCTTTGTACACTAGGGGTTGACGACCCCATTGGTCTATGCCACCTTCATCCACCATCAAGAGGTGAGCTGTCCAGTGGGCTTCACTGGTCAGGTGGTCAGGTCTCTGCTCCCGTTGAGGTGAACCGTGAAGTACCGCTTGCTTGCCGGTGTGTCCGCGCTCGTGACGGCCGCCGCTCTCAGTGCCTGTGGTTCCGGTGGTGACGGCGCCGACGGGGCCGGGGGTGTGACGAAGATCGACGTCTGGCTGATGCGCGACAGCGTCTCGGCCGCGTTCCAGAAGGAGTTCACCGAGGGGTTCGAGGCCGCCCACCCCGACATCGACGTCAGGATCCAGATCCAGGAGTGGGACGGCATCGGCCAGAAGATCACCGCCGCCCTGGCGAGCAACGACGCCCCGGACGTCATCGAGGCGGGCAACACACAGGTGGCCCAGTTCGCCGAGAGCGGTGGGCTGCTGGACCTCAGCGACAAGAAGGACGAGCTGAACGGCGACGACTGGCTGAAGGGGCTGGCCGAGCCCGGTGCGTACGAGGGGAAGCAGTACGGCATTCCGTACTACGCGGCCAACCGGGTCGTGATCTACCGCAAGGACCTGTTCGAGAAGGCCGGGGTCGACGCCGCGCAGATCACCACCCGTGACGCGTGGATCGACGCCACCACGAAGCTGAACAAGGGCGGCACCCAGGGCATCTACCTGCCGGGCCAGCTCTGGTACGCGCTGGGCGGGTTCATCTGGGACGAGGGCGGCGACTTCGCCACCGAGTCGGGCGGCACCTGGAAGGGCGCGCTCGACACCCCCGAGGCGCAGCGCGGCATGGCCTTCTACGCGCGGCTCCAAGCGCTCGGGAAGGGCCCCAAGGACTCCGACGAGGACGACCCGCCGCAGGCGGAGGTGATGGCGCAGGGGCAGGTGGCGCAGGTGATCTCCACCCCCGGCGGCGCCAGCGTGGTCGTCGAGAACAATCCGGAGCTCAAGGGGAAGCTGGGCTTCTTCCCGATCCCCGGCAAGACGGCCGGCACTCCGGGTGCGGTGTTCACCGGCGGCTCGGACCTGGTCGTCCCCGCCGCGTCCGGTCATCCCGAGGCGGCGGTGACCTTCATCAAGGAGCTCACGGGCGACGCCTGGCAGAAGAAGCTCGCGGTGGCCATGAGCTATGTGCCCAACCGGACCACCCTCGCCCCGGCCGTGGCGGGCGACCCCGGCGCCTCGGCGATGGCCGTCGGCGCGGCCAACGGACACGCGACGCCGAACACCCCCGGCTGGGCCGCCGTGGAGGCCGAGAACCCGGTCAAGGACTACATGACCGCCGTCCTGACCGGCGGTGACGCCGCGCAGGAGGCGGCCAAGGCCTCCGAGGACATCACCCGGGCCATGAACGCCGGCTCCTGACCCCGCCGTCCGTTTCCCACCACCGAGAGAGGAGGCCCGCCGTGCCGGCTGTCCGTGAACGGCCCGCTCCACGCGTCCACCGTCCCCCGGAGGCGCCACCGGCGCGGCGGCCGGGGCGTCCCCCACGCGGTCTCTGGCCGTACGCCCTGATCGCGCCCGCCATCGGCGGGATGCTCTATCTGCTGGTCTACCCGCTGGTGCGGGCGGTGGTGATCTCCCTCCAGGACTTCCGGCTCCGCCAGCTGATCAGCGGGGACGCCGAGTTCGTGGGGCTGCGCAACTACCGCACGCTGCTGTCCGACCCGCGCTTCTGGGAGGTGACCGGCCGCACCTTCGTCTTCATGGCCGTCAACGTCGTCCTGATCATGGTGATCTCGACGCTGGTCGCGCTGATGACGGAGCGGCTGGGCCGCGTCGGCCGTACGGTCGTGCTCTGTTCGCTGGTGCTCGCCTGGGCCATGCCGGTGGTCGCGGCCACGACGGTCTTCCAGTGGCTGTTCCACTCGGAG
Organism: Streptomyces silvae; assembly: GCF_016745505.1. Taxonomy (GTDB): domain Bacteria; phylum Actinomycetota; class Actinomycetes; order Streptomycetales; family Streptomycetaceae; genus Streptomyces; species Streptomyces silvae. The sequence goes on from NZ_JAERUC010000178.1 coordinate 10,913, forward strand.
TTCGGCATCGTCAACCAGCTGCTGACCGCGCTCGGCTTCGGTTCCTTCGACCGCTATCCGTGGTTCGCGAACGGCACGGCGTCCTTCACGATCCTGGTCCTGCTGATCGTCTGGCAGTCCGTGCCGTTCGCGGCGGTCACCCTCTACTCCGCGCTGACGACCGTCCCCGCCGAGCTGTACGAGTCGGCCCGCCTGGACGGCGCCTCCGGCTCCCGCATCTTCCGCTCGCTGACCTTCCCGGTCCTGCGGCCGATCTTCATGCTGGTCCTCTCCCTCGAGGTGATCTGGACCTTCAAGGCGTTCGTCCAGATCTGGGTGATGACCCGCGGCGGCCCCGGCGACGCCACCACCATCCTGCCCGTGTACGCGGTCCAGACGGCGCTCTCCAGCCAGCGTTACGACCTGGGCTCCGCCGCGTCGATGATCACCGTGGTCCTGATGTCCGGGGTGCTGGTCCTCTACTTCCGCCAGATGTTCCGACAGGAGGACGACCTGCGATGACCCTGCTGCGCCCCCGGATCCGGCGGATCCCGCTGAACGCCGCCGCCGTCGTGACCGTCGTGGTCTGTCTGTTCCCCGTGTACTGGATGGTCTCCACCGCCTTCAAGCCGTCCCGGGACATCCAGTCCGCCGAGCCCCGGCTGATCCCGTACACCTGGACGCTGGACCACTTCCGGCGGGCCGTGCAGGCCGACGGCTTCGAGCTGTTCTGGCGCAACAGCGTCCTGGTCACGCTGGGGGCCGTACTGCTCTCGCTCGCCGTGGCGCTCGGCGCGTCGTTCGCCGTGGCGCGCCTGCGGTGGAAGGGCCGGCGGCAGTTCATGCTGCTGGTCTTCATCGCCCAGATGGCGCCCTGGGAATCGCTGATCATCCCGATCTACATCATCTCGCGCGACACGGACATGCTCGACCGGCTGCCGACCCTGACCCTCGTCTACTTCATGATCACGCTGCCGTTCACGATCGTGGTGCTGCGAGGGTTCCTCGCGACCATCCCGCCCGAACTGGAGGAGGCCGCCCAGGTCGACGGCTGCACCCGGACCGGTGCCTTCGTGCGGGTCGCGCTGCCGCTGCTGGCCCCCGGCCTGATGGCGACCTCGCTCTTCGGATTCATCACCGCCTGGAACGAGTTCGCCTACGCCAACTTCCTGATCATCAAGCAGCAGGACAACCGCACCCTGCCGGTCTGGCTCTCCTCCTTCCAGAACACCTTCGGCACCGACTGGGGCGCGACCATGGCCGCCTCGACGCTCTTCGCCCTGCCCGCGCTCGTGATCTTCCTGCTGCTCCAGCGCCATGTGACCTCCGGTTTCGCGGCCGGCGCCGTCAAGGGCTGAGCCCGCCGGCGTACGCGCGAACCGTCCGAAACCCCCTGCCCCGGAGGCCCTCCGTGCCCGCACCACGCCCCGAGCTCTCCCTCCTCCCCCGGCCCGGCAAGGTCTCGCCGCGCCCGGGCCGCCTCGTCCTCGGCCAGGACACCTCCGTACGCGCCCTGCCGGGTGCGGAGGGCGCGGCGGACCTGCTGCGCACGCTCCTCGGGCCGACGACCGGTCTGCCCCTGCCGCCCTCGGCCGACGGCCGTGTCGTCCTGGCGCTCGACCCGCAGCTCGGCGGGCTGGGCGACGAGGGGTACGGCCTCACGGTCGGCCCGGAGGCGCTCCTGCTGCGTGCCGCCCGGCCGGACGGGCTGCTCAGAGGCGTCCAGACGATCCGTCAGCTGCTGCCTCCCGAGGCGCTGTCGGGCGGTGCGCGCGGTGTGTCCTGGGAGCTGCCGTGCGTCGAGATCAGCGACGTGCCCCGGTACTCCTGGCGCGGCGCGATGCTGGATGTCGCCCGGCACTTCCAGCCCGTCTCCTATCTGCGCCGGTACGTGGACCTGATGGCGCTGCACAAGCTCAACGTCCTGCATCTGCACCTCACGGACGACCAGGGCTGGCGGATGCCGGTCGACGCCTTCCCGCGGCTGACGTCGGTGGGCGGGCACCGGGCCCAGTCGCTGTCCGACGGGGTGCCGCACGCGGGGGCGTACACCCGGGCGGAGCTGCGGGACCTGGTCCGCCACGCGCGGGAACGGGGGGTGACCGTCGTGCCGGAGATCGAGATGCCCGGCCATGTGCGCGCGGCCCTGGCGGCCTATCCCCATCTGGGCAACCACCCGGAGCGGCAGCTGGACGTGTGGACCCGGTGGGGCGTCTGCGACACCGTGTTCGGCGTCCACGAGGAGGTCTTCGACTTCTGCCGGACCGTGCTGGAGGAGGTCATGGACGTCTTCCCCTCCCCGTACGTCCACATCGGCGGCGAGGAGTGCCCGACCGCCGAGTGGGAGGGCAGCCCCGCGGCCCGTGCGCGTGCGGCGGCGGAGGGGATGGACAGTCCCGGCGGGCTGCACGGCTGGTTCATGGGCCGGATCGGCTCGTTCCTCGTGGAGCACGGCCGCCGGCCGGCCGGCTGGGCCGAGACCGGGAGTGAACTGCCCCCCGAATTCACGGTGATGACCTGGCGCGACCCCGCGCACGCCCTCACCGCCGCGCGGCGCGGGCACCGGGTGGTGACCGCGCACCACCGCGCCACCTACCTGGACTACGCCCAGTCCACGGACCCGGCCGAGCCCCCCGCCCAGCGGGGCGACCCCGTCCCGCTGTACGCCGTCCACGCGAACGAGCCGGTGCCGCCGGGCTGGGAGCCCGACGAGGCCGTCCGTGTCCTGGGCACCCAGGCGCAGCTGTGGACCGAGTACGTGACGACGCCGGACCGGATCGAGTACCTCACCTATCCCCGGCTGTGCGCCCTGGCGGACCGTGCCTGGTCCGGCGGGCGCGGCGACTGGGCCGGTTTCGTCGGGCGGCTGCGTGACCACACCGCCCGGCTGGACGCCCTCGGCGTCCGCTACCGGCCTCTGACCACGCGGTCCCTGGCGACCGCCTCCGCAGGTACAGCGCGACCCCCTCGGTAACACGTCCCCCACCGTTCCGGAGAGGAACACCGCCATGAGCAACACCGTCATGAGGACATCCCGCAGGAGCCGTATCCGCGCGGCGTCGGCCGCCGCCGTCACCCTGGCCCTGGGCTGCACGGCCCTCGCCGCCCTGCCGTCGACCGCCGGTGCGGCGGCGGCCGGCGGGCTCGTCGTCCAGTACCGCACGAGCGCGTCGGGGGCGACGGCCGACCAGAGCGAGCCGTGGCTCAAGGTACGGAACACGGGGAGTGCGAGCGTGCAGCTCTCCGACGTCAAGCTGCGCTACTACGTCAAGGGCGAGTCCGCGTCGGCGGCGTACAGCTTCGCCTGCTCCTGGGCGGTGAAGGGCTGCGCGAACATCACGGGTACCTTCAAGCCGCTGGCGAACCCGACCGCCACCGCCGACCGCTATCTGGAGATCGGTTTCACCTCCGGGGCGGGTTCGCTGGCGCCGGGCGCGGACACCGGGGACATGCAGCTGCGCTTCCACCGCGCGGACTGGCAGACGCTCGGGCAGAGCGACGACTACTCCTTCGGGCCCGAGCGGGGCACGTACGGCGACTGGCCGAAGGTCACCGCGCAGCTGGGCTCCGTCACGGCCTGGGGCGAGGCCCCCGGGGGCGGGGACCCGACCGACCCGACCGACCCGACCGATCCCCCGACCGACCCGCCGGCCGACGGACCCACGCTCTTCGACGACTTCGACTACAGCGGCCACACGGACCCGAGGATCGCGGCGAACGGCTGGAGCGTCCGCTCCAACTCCGGTGGCCCCGGGGTGCCGGGTGCCGTATGGGCCCCGGAGAACGTCACCTTCAGCAGCCAGAGCGGCAACGCGGTGATGAACCTGGAGACCTCGACGGCGGGCACGGGCGCCTCGACAGTGCAGACGGAGATCCTGACGAAGTCCACGAAGTTCCGCAACGGCACCTACGCGGCCCGGGTGAAGTTCAGCGACGCCCCGAGGTCCGGGCCCGACGGGGACCACCTCGTGCAGACCTTCTTCACCATCAACGACCTCAAGGCGCCGATGGCGGACGACTACGCCGAGTACGACTTCGAGTACCTGCCCAACGGCGGCTGGGGCGAGCCGTCGAACATCCTCTACACCACCTCGTGGGAGACCTACCGGCCCGACCCGTGGGAGGCCGTCAACCAGCACAGCGAGGCCCGGCAGAGCTATGCCGGGTGGCACGACCTGGTGGTGACCATCGACGACTCCGCCATCACGTACTACATCGACGGACAGCTCTTCGGGACGCACGGGGCGCAGTACCTCCCGGAGCGGCCGATGTCGATCAACTTCAACCAGTGGCTGATCGACCTGGAGGGGCAGAGCAGCACCACTCCCCGCTCGTACGACCAGCAGGTGGACTACGTCCTGCACGTGAAGGACCAGGTCCTCTCCCCCGCGCAGGTGTCGGCGCTGGTGGCCGGGTACCGGGCGGCAGGCACGACGTTCGAGGACACGGTACCGGGGGCCTGACCACGCAGTTGTGAGCAGGAGCGGGGTGGAGGGCGCACGGGCCTCCACCCCGCTCCCGTGTGTCCGGAATTCGGGTTGCCCCTTGACAGCCTCGCCGGACTCCAGGCAATCTTCCGTTAAGCAGAAACTAACTTCCGCGATACGGAAGGAGCGCATGATGGGTTTCTCGGACCAGCGCTTCGATGTGAACCTCTCGATCCTCTTCACCGAACTCCCGCTCCTGGAGCGCCCCGCGGCGGCCGCCGCCGCGGGCTTCACGGCGGTCGAGCTCTGGTGGCCCTGGATCGAGACCCCCACCCCGGCGCAGGCCGAGCTCGACGCCCTGAAGAAGGCGCTCGACGACGCGGGCACCCAGCTGGTGGGGCTGAACTTCTACGCAGGCCGGCTCCCCGGCCCGGACCGCGGGGCCCTCTCGCTGCCCGGCGAGGAGTCCGACCGCTTCCGCGCCAACATCGACGTGGCGGCGGACTTCGCGGCCTCGGTCGGCTGCACGGCGCTCAACGCGCTGTACGGCAACCGCGTCGACGGCGTGGACCCCGCCGTCCAGGACGAACTCGCCCTGGAGAACCTGGTCCTGGCCGCCCGCGCGGCCCACCGGATCGGGGCGACCCTCCTGATCGAGACCCTCAACGCCACGGAGTCGCCGCTCTACCCCCTGGTCAGCGCACCGGCGGGCATCGAGGTCGTCGACCGGGTCAACGAGGCGACGGGCCTGGGGAACGCCACGTTCCTGCTGGACCTCTACCACCTGTCGATGAACGGCGAGGACCTCAGCCAGGTGATCAAGACGTACGCCGCGAAGACCGGCCACGTCCAGATCGCCGACAACCCGGGGCGCGGCGCGCCCGGCACCGGCTCGCTCCCGCTGGAGCGCCTCCTCGACGAGCTGACCGAGGCCGGTTACGCCGGCCGGATCGGCCTGGAGTACAAGCCCGGCGACCGCCCGAGCGCCGAGGCGTTCGACTGGCTCCCCGTCGAGGCCCGCCCCTCCCGCTGAGGCCGGCCCCTCCCCCGTACACACGCTCACCGGAAGGCACCCTCATGAGCAGCAACCTCCCCAAGGTCGCCTGGATCGGCCTCGGCATCATGGGCTCCCCCATGTCCGAGAACCTGATCAAGGCCGGATACCAGGTGACCGGATACACCCTGGAGCAGGACAAGATCGACCGGCTGGTCGCGGCGGGCGGCAAGGGTGCCGCCTCGATCGCGGAGGCCGTGCGCGACGCCGATGTCGTCATCACCATGGTGCCCGCGTCCCCGCAGGTCGAGGCCATCGCGTACGGTCCGGACGGCATCCTGGAGAACGCCCGGCAGGGCGCTCTGCTGATCGACATGTCCTCCATCACCCCGCAGACCTCCGTGGACCTCGCGGCGAGCGCGAAGGAGAAGGGCATCCGCGTGCTGGACGCCCCGGTCTCCGGCGGTGAGGCCGGGGCGATCGAGGCCGTCCTGTCCATCATGGTCGGCGGCGAGCAGAGCGACTTCGACGCCGCGAAGCCCCTGCTCGACGTCCTCGGGAAGACGATCGTGCTGTGCGGGCCGCACGGCTCCGGCCAGACGGTGAAGGCGGCGAACCAGCTGATCGTCGCGGTCAACATCCAGGCCTGCGCCGAGGCCGTCGTCTTCCTGGAGAAGTCCGGGGTCGACCTCGCCGCCGCGCTCGACGTGCTCAACGGCGGGCTCGCCGGCTCGACGGTCCTGACCCGCAAGAAGGACAACTTCCTCAAGCGGGACTTCGCCCCGGGCTTCCGGATCGACCTGCACCACAAGGACATGGGCATCGTCACGGACGCCGCCCGCAACGTCGGCGCGGCGCTGCCCGTCGGCGGGGTCGTGGCCCAGCTGGTCGCCTCCCTGCGCGCGCAGGGCGACGGCGGCCTCGACCACTCCGCGCTGCTGCGCTCGGTCGAGCGGCTCTCCGGCTCCCAGGTCTGACACACCGGCCCTTCCCCGGGCCCCCCGAACTCCGGGCCGCGGTGGCGCTGACACCTGTCCTGTCGCGCCCAGGCGCCGCCGCGGTCCGGAACCTCATCCTCCAATTTCAACAAACTGTTGACGCACCGATCGCGGCGAATCTACGCTCCTGAAGCCGTCAGCAGCCCCGTACGGAAGGCCTCCATGTCCCAGCGTGTGCTCACGACCGAGTCAGGCGCCCCGGTCGCCGACAACCAGAACTCCGCCACGGCCGGCGCCGGCGGGCCGATCCTCCTCCAGGACCAGCACCTGCTCGAGAAGCTCGCCCGCTTCAACCGTGAGCGCATCCCGGAGCGCGTCGTCCACGCCCGTGGCTCCGGCGCGTACGGCTACTTCGAGGTGACCGACGACGTCACCGGCTTCACCCGCGCCGACTTCCTCTCCGAGGTGGGCCGCCGCACCGAGACGTTCATCCGCTTCTCCACGGTCGCCGACTCGCTGGGCGGCGCGGACGCGGTCCGCGACCCGCGCGGCTTCGCCCTGAAGTTCTACACGAACGAGGGCAACTACGACCTGGTCGGCAACAACACGCCGGTGTTCTTCATCAAGGACCCGGTGAAGTTCCCCGACTTCATCCACTCCCAGAAGCGCGACCCCTTCACGGGCCGCCAGGAGCCGGACAACGTCTGGGACTTCTGGGCGAACTCCCCCGAGGCGACGCACCAGGTGACCTGGCTGATGGGCGACCGCGGGATCCCCGCCTCGTACCGTCACATGAACGGCTTCGGCTCGCACACGTACCAGTGGACGAACGCGGCGGGCGAGGCCTTCTTCGTCAAGTACCACTTCAAGACCAACCAGGGCGTGCGCTCGCTCTCCGCCGAGCAGGCCGCCGAGCAGGTCGGCAAGGACGCCAACTCGCACCAGACGGACCTGCTCCAGGCCATCGAGCGGGGCGTCAACCCGTCCTGGACGCTGTACGTGCAGGTCATGCCGGCGGCCGAGGCGGCGGACTACCGCTTCAACCCGTTCGACGTGACGAAGGTCTGGCCGCACGCCGACCACCCGCTCCAGCGCGTCGGCCGGCTGGTGCTGGACCGCAACCCGGACAACGTCTTCGCCGAGGTCGAGCAGGCCGCGTTCTCGCCGAACAACTTCGTGCCCGGCATCGGCCCGTCCCCGGACAAGATGCTCCAGGGCCGGCTGTTCGCGTACGCCGACGCGCAGCGCTACCGGCTGGGCATCAACCACACCCAGCTCCCGGTCAACGCGCCGAGGGCGGCCGTCGTCGACAACTACGGCCGCGACGGGCTGCACGCCACCCGGTACGGCTCGCGCCAGGACAAGAACTACGAGCCCAACTCGTACGCGGGCCCCGCCCAGACCGGCGCCGCCCTCGCCTCGCCGCTCGCGGTGCACGGTTGGACGGGTACGCACGAGGCGCCCCTGCACGCGAAGGACGACGACTTCTTCCAGGCGGGCGAGCTCTACCGGCTGATGTCGGCGGACGAGAAGGACCGCCTGGTCGCCAACATCGCCGGCGGCCTCTCGCAGGTCACCCGCGACGACGTGATCGAGAAGAACCTCGCCCACTTCCACGCCGCCGACGCCGACTACGGCAAGCGCGTGGAGGAGGCCGTCCGCGCCCTGCGCGAGGACTGAGCCTCCACCCAGGCCCTGCCCGTGCCGCGCACACCCGGATGAGGGGAAGCGCGCGGCACGGCCAGGACGGGACCGCGGCGGCGGACGACGCCAGTGCGGTGGCGAAGGGCCCGGCGGCCCGGTTCCGGACCTGAGGGAACCGGCCCCGGCAGTCCGCTCGCCGCCGCCGCGGTCGCTGTGGACGACAGGGGTGCGGTGCACGCGTGGGGC
>NZ_JAERUC010000179.1 GCF_016745505.1 Streptomyces silvae
CTCAAGCACCGGCTCATGCCGTACCTGTACGGGGTGGCCGCCGAGGCGCACCGCACGGGCGTCCCCATGATGCGGCCGATGCTGGCGGAGTTCCCCGGCGACCCCGCCTCCCGCACCCTGGACCGGCAGTACATGCTCGGCCCGGACCTGCTGGTCGCCCCGGTCTTCACGGAGGACGGCGAGGTCGAGTACTACGTCCCCGAGGGCACCTGGACCTCGCTGCTCACTGGCGAGCGCGTGACCGGTCCGGCCTGGCGGCACGAGAGGCACGGCTTCGACAGCCTGCCGCTGCTGGTCAGGGACGGCGCCGTACTCCCGTGGGGGGCCGACGACCAGCGCCCGGACGGCGACTGGCTCGACGGACTCACCCTGCGCGTCTTCGGCTCGGGCGCAGGCGCAGACTCCGGCTCCGGCGAGTGCACGGTCACCGTGCCGGACCTGTCCGGCGCCACGGCGGCCTCGTTCCGGGTCGTACGGGACGAGGCCGGTACGCGGGTCACGGCGGAGGGCACGGATCGGCCGTACCGCGTGACCGTCGAGGAAACCGGAGCGGCGGGGGAGGGGAGCGGGACGGTGACCGTCGCCTGACGGTTCGCTCGCGGGGCCGTCGGCGGAGGGGTTGGCCTCCGCCGACGGCCCGTACGTCATCGCGTCAGGCCCTTCGTGACGCGCTTCGTCACGCGCCGGTGGAGGCGCTGGGGCCGGGAGGTGTGCCGCCGCCGGGCATGCCCCCGCCGTCGTTGGTGGAGTCGGGGTCCACGGCCATGGTGAGCGAGCCGACGACACCCCGCTCGATGTGCCGGCGGTCGTAGGAGAGGTCGAGCAGGCCGCCCTGCGCACCGGTCCCCGGGTAGAGCATGTCCTCGTCGAGGGTCACCCGCGTCACGGTGTTCCCCGAGTAGGGGACGAGGCCTTCGGTGGCCTTCACCGCGCTCTCGGCGAAGTAGAACTGCCCTGTGTGGCAGGTGCGTCCGCCTTCGTAGCCGTCGGAGGTACGGGCGCCGCCGGTGTGCACCTTGGTGTGGACGTGGACGGCGCGCCCGGTGTACCAGCCGGGGAAGACGGTCCGGAAGGTGACGAAGCCGTGCCGGTCGGTCATCTGGATGCCGCGCAGCCAGGTGAGGTTGTCCGTCGGGGTGGCGTGGCCGCCTCCGCCGCCGCCCCCGTCCGGGGGAGTGGTCCCCGGCGGCTGGGTGGGCGGTTCGCCCCCACCACCTCCGTCACCGCCTCCGCCGTTGCCGGTGTCCGTGTAGCCCGAGTAGACGCCGGACGCGTCGCAGTGCCAGATCTCGACGGCCGAGTCGCGGACGGGCCGGCAGGTCGTGGTGTCGACGACGCGCAGGCGGAGGACGAGCGGTACACCGGTGCGGTCCTCGACGACGTTCTTCCGGAACAGCTCGTAGTCGATGTAGTAGGGACCTTCGATCGACTCGGTCGTCAGTTGCATGCACGCGTCGGCGGTCACCGCTGCCTCCGCGCCGGGGCCGCCGGAGCCGGCGGCGTTCGCGACGGCGCCGATCCCGGTGAGGGCGACGGCACCGGCCCCGCCGAGGGTGAGCATGCGACGGCGGGACAGGGCACGTGAGACGGCGGCGTTGTCCGGCTCGTCATGGAGTGGGTTCGTCATGGACACGACGTTAGGAACGGTTCCTGTGAAAGGCGTGAGGATAAGCGGCGGTATCCGGCCACCCTCCGGGGCTGTTCCGGAGGCGGGCGCAGCGCTACCGGATGGGCCACGTCCAAGAGCGTTCAGGCGTAAGGTAGTTGCCTCGGTCTACTACGTAGAAGGCGGTACACGTATGCCGGTTGCACTCGGTCTCGGTCTGCCGCAGATGAAGCAGTACGACATCGGCCGCGACGTCGCCGTCGTGGCACGCGCAGCGGAAGCCGTCGGGTACGAGAGTCTCTGGGTGTTCGAGCGGGTCCTCTTCCCCGAGCCCGCGACCCAGGGGCTGTACGGAGTACCGGGGCTCGCCTGGCCCGAGCACTACCGGAGTGTCGCCGATCCTCTGATCACGCTGACCTTGGCCGCCGCGGCCACCGAGCGGCCGCGGCTCGGCACCAGCGTGCTCGTCGCACCGCTGCACGTGCCCTTCCAGCTCGCCCGCTCGCTGGCCTCGCTCGACGTCGCCAGCGGTGGCCGGCTGATCGCGGGCCTGGGGACGGGATGGTCCCTGGACGAGTACGCCGCCGCTTCCGTCGCGCCGTTCGCGGAGCGTGGCGCGGTCCTGGACGAGCTGCTGGACGTGTGCGCGGCCGTCTGGGGGCCGGACCCCGTCTCGTACAAGGGGAGACTGACCACGATCGCGCCCTCCGAGGTGGGGCCGAAACCGGCCCGCCCCGTCCCCGTCTATCTGCCCGCGAACAGCCCCCGTGCCATGCGCCGCCTGGTCGACCGCGCCGACGGCTGGATGCCCGTCGCCATGGGTGCCCAGGAGCTCTCCCGGCAGTGGCAGCTGGTACGGGACGTCGCCGCGGAACGCGGACGTGAGCGCCCGGTCGGAGTCTGCGCCCGGGCCAACGTGCGCTACAGCGCGACGCCTGTGCCGGGCAGCGACCGGAAGCCCTTCCACGGCGACGTCGCCCAGATCGTCGAGGATCTCCTCGCGCACGCCGCCACGGGAATCCCGGAGATCGTCGTCGACCTGCAGAGCACGCCGCGTGACGCGTCGGAACTCGTCGACGTGGCGACCGAGGTGTACGAGACGGCACGGGCCGCCGGGGTCTGAGCGGCGCCGAGCGGGGGCCTGTCCCGGCGGCGGCCCCCCCGGAGGCAGGCCTTGACCCCCGGGGCCGACCTGCGCGGCGGAGCCCCGGACGCCGGGGCCGTCACGGGCGCCGTCACCCACGAGGCCCCCTCTCCCCGGCCGTAACCCCGCAGCGTCCGGCCGGTTCGCGGACCGGCCGGCGACCGAGCGTCACGCCCCGCCGCCCCACGACCTGGGCGCACCGTGCCCACGAGGCGGCCACCCTCCGTGACTGCGCCTCCACAACTCCGGGACACCGCCCCTCCCGGCCGCGCGGTGTGAGGGCGCCATAAGTGAGCCGCATCACCCAGAGTGAATATCTCGGCATACATCTGGCCGGAACGGAAAGGGTCCCAGGCTGCTGGTGCCGTATCCCGGTCCACCGGCGCGCAAGTGCTCGGCCGGACCGGTGCGGAGCAATCAGGCACGGAAGGCAGATCGCTACATGTCGGCTCCCACCTCGTCGGACCGCCCCACGGCCGCCCTGGAGACCCTCCACATCGACGGCGTATGGCGTGCCGCCGGATCAGGCGCGACGCGCGAGATCCTGGACCCCGCGGACGCCACCGTCCTGGCGCACGTCTCCGAGGGCGGCATCGAGGACACCGACGCGGCCGTGGCCGCCGCCCGCCGCGCCTTCGACGACGGCCCCTGGCCCCACCGGCCCGTCGCCGAGCGCGCCGAGCTGCTGCGCCGGGTCGCCGGGCTCCTCCAGCGGGACCGCGAGGAGATCGCGATCACCGAGAGCCGCGACACCGGCAAGACCCTGGAGGAGGGCCGTGTCGACGTCGACGACGTCACCAACGCCTTCCGCTACTTCGCCGACCTCGTCATGAACGAGAGCGGCGGCCGGGTCGTCGACGCGGGCGACCCCGACGTCCACAGCGTCGTCGTCCACGAGCCGGTCGGTGTCTGCGCCCTGATCGCCCCGTGGAACTACCCGCTGCTCCAGGCCAGCTGGAAGATCGCCCCGGCCCTCGCCGCCGGCAACACCTTCGTGCTCAAGCCCAGCGAGGTCACCCCGCTCTCCACCGTCCACCTGATCAGGCTGCTCGCCGAGGCCGGGCTGCCCGACGGCGCCGCCAACCTCGTCACCGGCGCGGGCGACCCCGTCGGCGCACGGCTCTCCGAGCACCCCGACGTCGACCTCGTCTCCTTCACCGGCGGGCTCGCCAGCGGCACCAAGGTCGCCCAGGCCGCGGCGCCCACCGTCAAGAAGGTCGCCCTGGAGCTCGGCGGCAAGAACCCCAACGTCGTGTTCGCCGACGCGTGCGCCACCGAAGAGGGCTTCGACACCGCCGTCGACCAGGCACTGAACGCCGCGTTCTTCCACAGCGGCCAGGTCTGCTCCGCCGGTGCCCGCCTCATCATCGAGGAGTCGGTCCGCGACCGCTTCGTCACCGAACTCGCCCGCCGCGCCGATGCGATCCGGCTCGGCCGAGGCACCGTCGACGGCGTCGAGTGCGGCCCGCTCGTCTCCGCACAGCAGCTCGCCAAGGTCGAGGCGTACGTGGCGTCCGCCCGCGAGGAGGGCGCGGTCGTCCGCTCCGGCGGAGCGCGCCCCGAGCCCTCCGACATCCGCCCCGCGAGCGGCTACTTCTACCGCCCCACCGTCCTGGACGGCTGCCACCGGGAGATGAAGGTGGTGCGCGAGGAGACCTTCGGCCCGATCCTCACCGTCGAGACCTTCCGTACCGAGGAAGAGGCCGTCACGCTGGCCAACGACACGGACTACGGCCTCGCGGGCGCCGTGTGGACCACCGACGCGGGCCGCGCCCGGCGCGTCGCCGGCCGGCTGCGCCACGGCACCGTCTGGATCAACGACTACCACCCCTACCTCCCGCAGGCCGAGTGGGGCGGCTTCGGCAAGTCCGGTACGGGCCGGGAGCTCGGCCCCACCGGGCTCGCCGAGTACCGCGAGTCCAAGCACATCTACCAGAACCTCAACCCGCGCCCCCAGCGCTGGTTCGCCGGCTGAACAGAGCGGATCCCCTTTCCCCGCCCGGCTGTTCGCAGCACCACGTACACGCAAGCACCTTGCAGAAGGAGCAGTGACCGATGCCCCCGTCCCCCAGCACCGCACGCCCCGAACCTGTCGACTACGTGATCGTCGGAGGCGGTACCGCCGGTTCGGTCATCGCCTCCCGCCTCACCGAGGACCCCGACGTCACCGTCACCGTCATCGAGGGCGGCCCCACCGACATCGACCGCGAGGACGTCCTCACCCTCCGCCGCTGGCTCGGACTGCTCGGCGGGGACCTCGACTACGACTACCCCACCACCGAACAGCCGCGCGGCAACTCCCACATCCGGCACAGCCGCGCCCGCGTGCTCGGCGGCTGCTCCTCGCACAACACGCTGATCAGCTTCAAGCCGCTGCCCGGGGACTGGGACGAGTGGGCCGAGGCCGGAGCCGACGGCTGGGACGCCGCCTCCATGGACCCCTACTTCGGCCGGCTGCGCAACAACATCGTGCCCGTCGACGAGAAGGACCGGAACGCCATCGCCCGCGACTTCGTCGACGCCGCCCAGGCCGCGGCCGACGTCCCACGCGTGGACAGCTTCAACAAGAAGCCCTTCCACGAGGGCGCCGGCTTCTTCGACCTGGCCTACCACCCGGAGAACAACAAGCGCTCCTCGGCCTCCGTGGCCTACCTCCACCCGCACATCGAGGCCGGTGACCGCCCCAACCTCTCGATCCTGCTGGAGACATGGGCGTACCGCCTGGAGTTCGACGGCAACCGCGCGACCGGGGTGCACATACGCACCCAGGACGGCGAGGAGACGCTCCTGCGCGCCACCCGCGAAGTGATCGTCTGCGCGGGCGCGGTGGACACCCCCCGGCTGCTCATGCACTCCGGGATCGGCCCCGCGAAGGACCTGGAAGCACTCGGCATCCCCGTCGTCCACGACGCGCCGGGGGTCGGCGAGAACCTGCTGGACCACCCCGAGTCGGTCATCGTCTGGGAGACCGACGGGCCCATCCCCGAGAACTCCGCGATGGACTCCGACGCGGGTCTCTTCGTACGGCGCGACCCCGGATCCCGGGGCCCCGACCTGATGTTCCACTTCTACCAGATCCCCTTCACCGACAACCCGGAGCGCCTCGGCTACGAGAAGCCCGAGCACGGTGTGTCGATGACCCCGAACATCCCCAAGCCGCGCAGCCGCGGCCGGCTCTACCTCACCAGCGCCGACCCCGAGGTCAAGCCGGCCCTGGACTTCCGCTACTTCACCGACGAGGACGACTACGACGGCCGCACCCTGGTCGACGGCATCAAGCTCGCCCGTGAGATAGCGAAGACCGAACCGCTGGCCCACTGGCTCAAGCGCGAGGTGTGCCCGGGACCCGAGGTCACGTCCGACGAGGACATCAGCGAGTACGCCCGCAAGGTCGCCCACACCGTCTACCACCCGGCCGGAACCTGCCGGATGGGGGCCGAGGGCGACCCGGCGGCCGTCGTCGACCCCCAGCTGCGGATCCAGGGCCTGGAAGGCATCCGCATCGCCGACGCGTCGGTCTTCCCGACCATGCCGGCCGTGAACCCCATGATCGGCGTGCTGATGGTGGGCGAGAAGTGCGCAGAGCTGCTCCGAGCGACCCCGACCACCGGAGGCGATGTCCGATGACCGAAGCCAGTACCCCTGTGACCCGTACCCCTGTCACCGGAGATCCCGCGGCGGACACCCCCGCGGCCGGTGCCCCGGTGTTCAGCGTCAAGAACCTCTGGAAGGTCTTCGGCCCCAAGGCCGACCGCATCCCCGGCAGCGAGCACGCCGACCTGCCCCCGGCCGAGCTGCGCGAGCGCACCGGCTGTACGGCGGCCGTCCGCGATGTCTCCTTCGACGTCGAGAAGGGCGAGGTCTTCGTCGTCATGGGCCTGTCGGGCTCCGGCAAGTCGACCCTCGTACGCTGTCTGACCCGGCTGATCGAGCCCACCAGCGGCACCCTCGCCATCGACGGCGAGGACGTCCTGGCCATGGACACCACCCGGCTGCGCGAACTGCGCCGCCACCGCGCCGCGATGGTCTTCCAGCACTTCGGGCTGCTGCCGCACCGCACGGTCCTCGACAACGTCGCGTACGGCCTGGAGATCCAGGGGCTCGGCAAGGCCGAACGGCGTGCCAAGGCCGCCGAACTGGTCGAGAAGGTCGGCCTCGCGGGTCTTGAGGACCGCCGCCCCGCGCAGCTCTCCGGCGGTCAGCAGCAGCGCGTCGGGCTCGCCCGCGCGCTCGCCGTCGACCCGTCCGTCCTCCTCTTCGACGAACCGTTCAGCGCGCTCGACCCGCTGATCCGGCGCGAGATGCAGGACGAGGTCGTCCGGCTGCACCGCGAGGAGGGCCGCACGATGGTCTTCATCACCCACGACCTCAGCGAGGCGCTCCGCCTGGGCACCCGCATCGCGCTGATGCGCGACGGCGGCATCGTCCAGCTCGGCACCCCCGAGGAGATCGTCGGCTCGCCCGCCGACGACTACGTACGCGAGTTCGTCCGGGACGTCCCGCGCGAGCAGGTCCTCACCGTCGCCACCGCCATGCGTCCGCCGACCTCCGGCGAGGGCGACAACGGCCCGGCCGTCCGGCCCGGCGCCACCGTCTCCGAGGCCATCGAGGCCGTCGCCCGCTCCGGCGACCCGGTCGCCCGGGTGATGGAGGGCGGAAGGCTGCTCGGCGTCGTCGACCACGCGTGCCTGCTGGACGTCGTCGCGGGCGCGGATGCGGGAGCCCGTGAGGTGACCGTCTGATGGCCACCGCCCAAGCCACCACACGCACCGCCTCCGGTCCCCCGGGGAGCGGGCCCCTCGCCGCCCTGCGCGGCCGGCCCGCCCTCGGCAAGATCCTCCTCCTGCTGGTGATCGCCGCCGTCGCCGTACCCCTCGCGCACGCACGCTGGGGCGGCGGAGTCTGGCCCGGCGCCCTGACCGTCGACCTCAGCGGACCGCTCGGCGAGGTCAACGACTGGATCATCGGCAACCGCGACAGCCACCCGCTGTTCCTCTACTTCTTCGGCCACATCAGCAACGCCGTCGTCCTCTCGGTGCGCGGCGTCTACCTGGCCCTGCTCGCCCTCGGCTGGGCCGGGGTCACCGCCCTCGCCGCGCTCGTCGCCTGGCGTACGGCCGGCTGGCGCCTCGCGCTGACCGCCGGGCTCTCCTTCCTCGTCTGCGGGCTGCTCGGCATGTGGGTGCCGACCATGCAGACCCTCGCCCTGATGACCGTCGCGGTCCTGGCCTCCGTGGTGCTCGGCCTGCTCCTCGGGCTCGCCGCGGGTCTCTCGGACCGTACGTTCCGTGTCCTGCGCCCCGTCCTGGACACCATGCAGGTGCTGCCCGCCTTCGCCTACCTGCTGCCCGTCGTGCTGGTCTTCGGCATCGGCGTGCCCGGCGCGGTCCTCGCGACCGTCGTCTACGCGGCGCCGCCGATGGCCCGGCTCACCGCACTCGGACTGCGCGGCGCCGACGCGGGCGTCATGGAGGCCGTCGCCTCGCTCGGCGCCACCGGCCGGCAGCGCCTGCTGAGCGCCCGGCTGCCGCTGGCCCGCAAGGAACTGCTCCTCGGCCTCAACCAGACCATCATGATGGCGCTGTCCATGGCCGTCATCGCGTCCGTCATCGGCGCCGGCGGTCTCGGTGACCGCGTCTACCAGGCGCTCTCCTCCGTCGACGTCGGGGCCGCGCTCGCCGCCGGCATCCCCATCGTGCTGCTGGCCGTCGTCCTGGACCGTACGACCGAGGCGGCCGGCCGGAGGATCGGCACGGAGCCCACCGGCCCCGAGGCCCTGCGCGGCGTACGCGGCTGGGGGCTCGCCGCCCTGATCGCCGCCGTCGTCGCCGTCGTCGGCCGCTTCACCGGCGGGCGCGTCTGGCCCGAGGACGGGGTCGTCCCCATCGCGGAGCCGGTCAACACGGCCAAGGACTGGATGGTCGACCACCTCTACACCGGCATCCCCGTCATCGGCGGAACCGCCGACTGGGCCGCCCACTTCACCAACTGGATCCTCAACCCGCTGCGCAGCGGGCTCCAGGGCCTGCCCTGGTGGGGCGTGCTGCTGATCGTCGCCGCCCTCGCCTGGACCATCGGCACCTGGCGCACCGCGCTCACCGCCGTCCTCGCCATGGCCGCCATCGGGGTCCTCGGAGTCTGGGACCTGTCGATGGACACGCTCAGCCAGGTCATCGCCGCCGTCGCGGTCACCCTGGTCCTGGGCTTCGGCATCGCCGTCGGCGCCGCGCGCAGCGCGCGCCTCGAACGGCTGCTGCGGCCCGTCCTGGACGTCTTCCAGACCATGCCGCAGTTCGTCTACCTCATCCCGGTCGTCGCCCTCTTCGGCGTCGGCCGCGCCCCCGCCGCCGCGGCAGCCGTCGTCTACGCGCTGCCCGCCGTCGTACGCATCACCACCCAGGGGCTGCGGGGCGTCGACCCCGCCGCGATGGAGTGCGCCCGCTCGCTCGGCGCCACCAGCGGCCAGCAGCTGCGCCAGGTCCAGCTCCCGCTGGCCAGGCCCGCGCTGCTGCTCGCCGTGAACCAGGGAGTCGTCCTGGTCCTCGCGGTCGTCATCATCGGCGGTCTCGTCGGCTCCGGCGCACTCGGTTACGAGGTCGTGTTCGGCCTCGCCCAGGGCGATCTGGCCACCGGTCTCGTCGCGGGCGCCGCCATCGTCTGCCTGGGACTGATGCTGGACCGTGTCACCCAGCCCACCGCCCGCCGCCAGCGGAAGGAGAGCTGACATGGCTCGCACCCGTACCCGCGCCCGCCTCCGTACGTCAGCGATCGTCGCCTCGGCCGGCGCGCTGCTGGCCGTCACCGGCTGCGGCGCGGCCGACATGACCAAGCAGGCCTCGCCGTTCGCGGCCCCCGCGGACATCAAGACCGTCACCCTCTCCGTCCAGTCCTGGGTCGGCGCGCAGGCCAACGTGGCCGTCGCGCAGAAGATCCTTGAGGACGAGCTCGGCTACCGCGTCGACCTCGTACAGACCGACGAGGTGCCCGCCTGGGACGCCCTCAGCCAGGGCCGGGTCGACGCCATCCTGGAGGACTGGGGCCACCCCGACCAGGAACAGCTGTACGTCAAGGACAAGAAGACGATCGTCCCCGGCGGCGACCTCGGGGTCACGGGCCACATCGGCTGGTACGTCCCCAAGTACTGGGCGGACGAGCACCCCGACGTCACGAACTGGAAGAACCTCGACAAGTACGCCGACGAGCTGCGCACCGCGGAGAGCGGCGACAAGGGCCAGCTGATGGACGGTTCACCGTCCTACGTCACCAACGACAAGGCCCTGGTGAAGAACCTCGGCCTGGACTACAAGGTCGTCTTCGCCGGTTCCGAGGCGGCGCAGATCACCCAGATGCAGCAGTTCGCCAAGGAGAAGAAGCCCTTCCTCAGCTACTGGTACCAGCCGCAGTGGCTGTTCAACGAGGTGCCGATGGTCGAGGTGAAGCTTCCGGAGTACTCCGACGCCTGCGCGGCCAAGGACCCCGCCGACATCGACTGCGCATACCCGACGACCCCGCTCCAGAAGTACCTCAACGCGGACTTTTCCGAGCGGGGCGGGGACGCCGCCGCCTTCCTGAAGAAGTTCCACTGGTCGGAGAAGGACCAGAACGAGGTCTCCGAGCTGATCGCCTCGGAGCGGCTGACCCCCGACGAGGCCGCCGCCCGCTGGATCGACGAGCACCCGGACACCTGGAAGAAGTGGCTGGACCGTTGATCTGAGCCCAGGACACGCTCCCCGGACACCCCCCGTCAGCCGCCGCGGCACCTGCCGCGGCGGCTGACGCGCGTCCAGGGCGGGTCCGGGGACATCGGCCGTAACTATTCACTCAGTACATGTACCGCGTATATAGTCGCGCCCATGAGTACCCGTCATGTCCTCCTGGGGCTGCTCGCGGCCGGGCCCTGTCACGGCTACGACCTCAAGCGGCAGTACGACGCACGCTTCCCCCAGGCCCGCCCGCTCGCCTACGGGCAGGTCTACACGACGCTCCAACGCCTCGTGCGGGACGGCCTGGCCGCGGTCGAGGGCACCGACTCCGACGGCGGCCCGGAGCGCACCCTCTACGGTTCCACGGACGAGGGGGCGCGCGAACTGGCCCGGTGGGCAGGCGAGATCACCGCTCCGGCCCCCTTCGTGACCAACGAGATCTTCGCCAAGGTCGTGGTCTCGATCCTCGTCGCGGCCGCCGCCGCGAGGACCGGACAGGGCGGGCCGGACGCCGCGGCGCACCTGAGGGCGCAGCGCGCCGCCCACATGGAGCGGATGCGTGAGCTCACCGCACTCAAGGCCGCGCCGGGCGCCGATCTCAGCACGGTTCTCTCGGCCGACTACGCACTTGTCCATCTCGACGCCGACGTGCGGTGGATGACCACCACCACGGCCCGCATCGACACCCTGACCGCGGAGGTACACGCAGCATGAGTCCATCGGACGAACAGCTCTTCCCGGGGGAGACCGCGCTGATCACGGCACGCGGTCTGAAGAAGGCGTACGGACGGACCGATGCGCTGCGCGGTGCCTCGCTCGACCTCCACGCGGGCGAGATCCTCGCCGTCACCGGCACGAGCGGCAGCGGCAAGTCCACCCTCCTGCACTGCCTGGCCGGGATCGTCCGCCCCGACGACGGCTCCGTCACCTACGGGGGCGAACGGATCGACCGGGCCTCCGAGGAGCGGCTCGGCGAACTGCGGCGCACCGACTTCGGGGTGGTGTTCCAGTTCGGGCAGCTGATCCCCGAGCTCACCGCGCTCGACAACGTGGCGCTGCCCCTGCTGCTCGCGGGGGTCCGTCGCGGCCCGGCGCAGCAGAGGGCGGGGGAGTGGCTGGAGCGTTTCGGAGTCCGCGGCCAGGCGGACCTGCGCCCCGGTGAGATGAGCGGCGGCCAGAGCCAACGCGTCGCGCTGGCACGCGCCTTGGTCACCGGGCCCAAGGCGGTCTTCGCGGACGAGCCGACCGGGGCGCTGGACACGCTCGCCGGGGAACAGGTGATGACCGCCCTGGTGCACACCGCGAGGGAGGCAGGTACGGCGGTGCTGCTGATCACGCACGACGCCCGTACCGCGGCCTACGCGGACCGTGAGGTGTGGCTGCGTGACGGGGTCGTCGACCCCGGTGCGGACGCCGTCACCGTCCAGGAGGCGGCACGCCATGAGGGCTGACATCCGTATGGCCTGGACCCTCACCCGCGGTTCCGGACGCGGTGAAGGGTGGCGGATCGCGCTCACCGCGCTGGGCGCCGTGGCCGCGACGGGATTCGCCCTCGCGGCGGTGGCGGTCGCCGCCGTCCGGGGCCAGGTGTCCATCCCGTTCGCCCACGGCCTGCTGAACCAGCCCGGTGAGCGCGCGGGAGTGGTGCTCACGCTCGTGCTCCTGCTGGTCCCCGTGCTCGGATTCCTCGGACAGTGCGCCCGCATCGGGGCCGTTCACCGCCACCATCGGATGGCCGCGATGCGGCTCACCGGGGCGACTCCCGCACAGGTACGGAGGATCGCGGCGGTGGAGGCCGCGTTCCCCTCCCTGCCCGGCTCGCTGGCCGGCTGCGCCCTCTTCGCCGTACTCCTCGCGGCCGCAGGGCACACGCCGCCGCCCCTGGCCTGGGCCGGCTTCGCGGTGGTCGTCCTCGCCGTCCCCGTGGCCGCGGCCCTGGTCGGCGTCCTCGCCCTGCGGCGTGTGGTCGCGTCGCCGCTCGACGAGGTGCGCCGCGTGGGCCCGGAGCGTGGCCCACGGGCAGCATTCGGATTCCTGGCAGCGGGCGCGCTGATCTCCGCGGTGGGAATGCTCCTGATCGGCCCCACCAGCCTCCGCGCCGCGGCATTTCCCGTACTGGTGGTGGCCCTGGTGTTCCTCACCGGGACGGGGGTCATCTGGGCGGCCGGCGCGTCCGCCGCGTACCTGGGCCGGCGGCTCACCCGCAGGGCGCGGCAGCCCGCGGTCCTCATCGCCGCGGGACGGCTCGCGCACGACCCCTGGGCGGCCGCGCGTACCCATGCGGCGCTGCTGTTGGTCACCGTCGTCGGAGTCGCCTTCGTCGGCGTGCGGGCGGTCATGCTCGAGATCCTCCACGACAGCGGGACCCTGCCGGACGACCTGGCGTTCTACACCACCGGCATCGACCTCGCCGGAACCGCCGTGCTGGTCGCCTTGGCGATCAGCCTGTGCGGACTCGCCGTGGGGACCGCCGAGTCGCTGGCGACCCGCCGCAGGGGCCTGGCCGCACAGGCCGCGGCGGGGGTGCCGCGCACCGTCCTGGCCAGGGCGGCGATCCTGGAGACGGCGCTCCCCCTGGCGCCGGCGCTCCTGCTCGCGGGCATCGGAGGCACCGCGGTCTGCGTCGCGTACGCCCGGATCGCGGGCACCGGCGTACCGCTGACGCCGCTCCTCGTCCCCCCGGCCGTCTACGCGGCGTGTCTGCTCGCCGCGGCGACGTCCCTGCCGCTCCTGCGGCGCGCGGCGCACCCCGCCGAACTCCGGTTCACGTAGCGCTCCTCGTGGGATCCGCCCCGCCCTGCGCACGCGCCGCCACCACCAGCGTGGCGGCGACCAGGGCGGCGGACAGGAGGCCGGTGGCGAGGACCGGGCCGGGGGTGAACGTCACGGCCAGGACGGCGAGGACGGCCGCCGGGTGGATGAGGTCGTTGCGGCTGCGCAGCTCGTCCGCCCGGTGGTGCAGCAGCCACACCAGGGTGATGAACACGGCCACCGGCACCGTGAACGTGGCCGCCGCCGCGTGGTCGGAGAGGTGACCGTGACCGGTGGAGTGGGCGACGTTCACCGCCAGCCCGGCGCCGACCGCGGCGGCCGAGGCGAAGACGGCGTAGTGGCCGTAGCCCCAGAGGATCGCCGACCTGAGGCTGGTGAGCCTGCGCGGGGCGTTCTGCGCGAAGTACAGCCACCACAGGGCGAAGACGGTCAGTACGCCGCCGACGACGAGGGCCGCGATGTCGCCGGGCGTCGTCTCACCGTCCAGGGCGGTACGCACGGCCGCGGTGGCCGCCGTCATGGTCTCGCCCAGGACGATGAGGGTGAACAGGCCGTACCGCTCGGCGATGTGGTGCGGGTGCCAGGTGGTCATAGCCGCGTTCTCGGCCCAGACGGGGACGGCGATCTCGGCCAGGACCAGGACGGCGAACGCCGGCAGGCCCCAGTCCTCGGGCAGGGCCAGGCGGGCGACCCAGCCGGCCTGCACGACCAGGATGCCGGCCGCGTACCGCAGGCAGGAGCGCCGTCGTTCGGGGTCGGAGCGAGCGGCGCGCAGCCACTGGGTGACCATGGCCAGCCGCATGACGACGTAGCCCCAGGTGATGACGGTGAAGTCCTCGTGCCGGAGCGCCTCGGCCGCGCCAGCGGCCACGACCAGCGCTCCCGTGATCTGGACCAGCGTGAGCAGCCGGTACGGGACGTCGTCGGTGTCGTACGCGGAGGCGAACCAGGTGAAGTTCATCCAGGCCCACCAGATCGCGAAGAACACCATCGCGTAGCCGAGGACCGCGTGCCCGACGTTCCCCTCGGCGAGTTCGTGCTCGAAGGCGGCCGACGCCTGGGCGACGGCGGCGACGAAGCACAGGTCGAAGAAGAGTTCGAGTGCGGTCGCCGTGCGGTGTTCCTCGCCGGCGAGGCGGGCGACCATCGGCCGATGCCATGCGCCGAAGGCGGAGTGTGACTGGCTCATTCGTTCCCGGTTCCATCGGTGGGAGGGCTGTTCGGGCCCCGCCGGCCCCGAGGGCGGCGGAGCCTGACGAGGCCGGCCGCGCAGGCCGTGGCCGGGTCGGCCGGCTCGACGGACACGGTCACGTTACGAGCGGTCCGCGCGGGCACGCAACGCCGACAGGCCGCCGGTCAGCGCAGCGCGTGGGCCTCCGCGTCCCCCGGCCGTTCGAACTGGGTGCGGTGCAGCTCCTCGTACCGCCCTCCGGCTGCCAGCAGCTCGTCGTGCGTGCCCCGTTCGACGACCCTGCCGTCCTCGACGACCAGGATCAGGTCGGCCGCGCGCACCGTCGACAGCCGGTGGGCGATCACCACGGCCGTACGGCCCTCCAGGGCCTCGGTCAGCGCCTCCTGGACGGCCGCCTCGGAGGTGGAGTCCAGATGTGCGGTCGCCTCGTCCAGGATCACCACCCGCTGACGGGCCAGCAGCAGCCGGGCGATGGTGAGCCGCTGGCGTTCGCCGCCGGAGAGCCGGTAGCCGCGCTCGCCTACCACCGTGTCCAGCCCCTCGGGCAGCGATGCCACCAGGCCGTCCAGGCGGGAGCGGCGCAGCGCGTCCCAGATCTCCTTCTCGGTGGCCTCCGGCCGGGCCAGCAGCAGGTTGGCGCGGACCGACTCGTGGAAGAGGTGCCCGTCCTGGGTGACCATGCCGAGCGTCTCCCGGATCGAATCGGCCGTCAGATCGCGTACGTCGACGCCGTTCAGCCGCACGGTGCCCGCGTCGGTGTCGTACAAGCGGGGGAGGAGCTGCGCGATCGTCGACTTCCCGGCTCCGGAGGACCCCACGAGTGCGATCATCCGGCCCGGCGCGGCCGTGAAGGAGACGTCGTGCAGCACCTGCGTGCCGTCCCCGGAGTCGAGCGTGGCGACCTCCTCCAGCGAGGCGAGGGAGACCTTGTCGGCGGAGGGATAGCCGAAGGACACCCCGTCGAACTCCACGGACACCGGGCCGTCCGGTACCCGGCGGGCGTCCGGCTTCTCGGCGATCAGCGGCTTCAGGTCGAGGATCTCGAAGACCCGCTCGAAGCTGACCAGGGCGCTCATCACCTCGACCCGGGCCCCGGCCAGTGCCGTCAGCGGTGCGTAGAGCCGGGTGAGGAGCAGGGCCAGCGCGACGACGGCCCCGGGCTCCAGGCTGCCGCGCAGGGCCAGGTGCCCGCCGAGCCCGTAGACCAGGGCGAGGGCGAGGGCCGACACCAGGGTGAGCGCCGTGATGAACGTGGACTGGAGCATCGCCGTACGGATGCCGATGTCACGCACCCGGCCGGCGCGGGCGGCGAATTCGGCGGACTCGTCGGCGGGGCGTCCGAAGAGCTTGATGAGCGTCGCGCCCGGGGCGGAGAAACGCTCGGTCATCCGGGTGCCCATCGTGGCGTTGTGGCCGGCGGCCTCCCGCTGGAGACCGGCCATCCGGGAGCCCAGCCGTCGGGCGGGGACGACGAACACCGGGAGCAGCACCAGGGCGAGCAGCGTGATCTGCCAGGAGATCGTGAGCATCACGGCCAGGGTCAGCAGCAGGGTGACGAGATTGGAGACGACGCCGGAGAGGGTGTTGCTGAAGGCCCGCTGGGCGCCGATCACGTCGTTGTTGAGCCTGCTGACCAGCGCCCCGGTCCTGGTGCGGGTGAAGAAGGCGACGGGCATCCGCTGGACATGGTCGAAGACGGCGGTACGCAGATCGAGGATCAGCCCCTCGCCGAGGGTGGCCGACAGCCACCGGGTGAGGAGCCCGAGCCCCGCCTCGGCCACGGCGATCAGGGCGATCAGCAGGGCGAGCCGGGTGACCGTCCCGGGGTCGTCGCCCTGCACGATCGCGTCGACGACCGACCCCGCCAGCACCGGTGTGGCCACCGCCAGCAGGGCCGTCACCACACTGAGGAGCAGGAAGCGGAGGATCCTGCCCCGGTGCGGCCGGGCGAACTCCGCGATACGGCGCAGCGTGGCCCGGGAGAAGGGCCTGCGGTCCTGCTGCGCGTTCACCGTGCTGTGCAGCGAGTGCCATGCGGTGACTTCCATGTCCATGAGGTGCCTCCGGGGGAGTCGGTCGGTATGCGTGGCACGCTAGAACCTCAAGAAAACTTGAGGTCAAGCGTTCCCGGCCGGCTTCACCCGTCGGTGCGTTCAGCGCGCCCGTACGGTCGCCATGACCTCCCGGTCCGGCTGCAGGGTCAGCGTCGGTACGGGGTTGATCGTGCCCGGGTCCACGGCGAGTTCGAAGCGGCGCGCCAGGACGGCCAGGATCAGCACCGCCTCGACCATCGCGAAGCGCGTACCGAGGCAGACCCGGGGGCCACCGCCGAACGGGAACCACGCGTACTCCGGGATCTCGTCCCCGTCCTCCGCGTCCCAGCGCTCCGGGCGGAAGGCCTCGGGCTCCGGGAACCACCGCTCGTCCCGGTGCGTGGCCCACTGGCTGCTCCACACCCGCGTGCCCTCCGGCATCGGTACGCCGCCGATCCGCGCCCCCTCCTTCGCGATTCCGGTGACCAGCCAGATCGTCGGGTACAGCCGGAGGGTCTCCTTCACCACCGCCTGGGCGTACGTCAGTCGCGCGTAGTCGTCGATGCCCGGCTCCCGGTCGCCGAGGACCCGGTCCAGCTCCTCGGTGAGCGCCGCCAGGGCGTGCGGGGTGCGCGAGAGCAGATACCAGGCCCACACCAGCGTGGACGCGGTCGTCTCGTGGCCCCCGATGTAGAGCGTGACGGTCTCGTCGCGTATCTCCTGGTCGGTGAGGTGGGCCCCGCTCTCGTCCACCGCCGTGAGCAGCCGGCTCAGCAGGTCGGGGCGCTCCCCGTCGCCGTCCCGGTGACGCGCCACCACCCGCCCGACCTCCGCGTCGATCACCGCGGCGGCCTTCTTGATCCTGACGCGCCCGGGGGTCGGCACCCAGTCGGGCAGGACGGCGCCCAGGCCGCTGAACTCCTTGCCGATCTCCTGCTGTGCGATGTCCATCGCGCGGCCCATCGACTCCGCGTCGGCCGGGGTGTCCACGCCGAAGATGGTGCGTACGGCGATCTTCTGCGTCAGCGCCGCCATCTCCCGCTTGATGTCGACGCGTTCACCGCCCGACCAGCCGTCGGCCAGGTCCACCGCGCACGCGGTCATCGTGGAGGCGTACGACTTCACCTGCTTGGGGCGCACCGAGGGCTGCACCAGCGACCGCTTGCGCCGCCAGTCGCTGCCGCGCGCGACGACGACCCCGTTGCCCATGACCGTACGGAAGGCGATGCCCAGCAGCGGCTGGTCGAAGGTGCGTTCCGTCTCGGTGAGCAGCTCGCCTATGCACGCGGGGTCGGCGACGAAGACGCAGTCGTTGCGGCCGAAGCGCCAGCTGACCATGTCCCCGTGTCCGCGCAGGCGCTCGAAGAAGGCCAGGGGATCCTTGCCGAACCGCGGCAGGCTCCCCAGCAGGGGGAGGCCCCTCGGCCCCTGGACGAGCCGGTGGCCGCGCGGCTCGGCGTCGAGGGTCGCACCGGATTCCGTGGACATGAGGAACTCCCGTCATCTGCCGTACGCAGTAAGTGAGTTGCAGAGCCTAATGCCAGTCGGTCACGGATCGGGACGGGGCCGGCGGCGCCGGTCCGGACATGGCCGAGGGCCGCAGGCGGTCGCCTGCGGCCCTCGGGCGGGGTGCTGTGCGGTCAGACGCCCGGCGGGACCCGGGAGGGACGGCCGCCGCCCCGTGTCAGGGAGTAGCCGAACACGCCCGCCAGCGCGGCGAGTACGCCGCCGCCGGCGGTCCACAGCCAGCGGCTGGTCCACCAGCCCGAGGACCAGCCGTCCTCGGGTTCGCTGCCCGCCGGGGCGCCGCCCTGCGCCGAGACGGCCGAGACACCCGGCACCAGGGGCTTCGCGAGGGCGCCGTCCACGTCGTGCGCGCCGCCCTGATCAGCCGGATCGACCTGGGTCTCGACATGGACCGGCAGACCGAGATCCTCCTCGGCCAGCCCGACCACGGTCAGGCGTACGTAGTAGGTGCCGGGCAGCGGGTCGGACGCCCACGGCTCGGACCAGGCCCGGACCGTACGCAGGACACAGGACAGCTCGACGGTGCCGGCGTCCGGCGCCGCCTTCCTGGTCTGGTGGCCGTACATACAGGCCTGCCGGCGGCGGAGGCCGTCGTACACGTCGATCTGCCAGGTCGACGCGCCGTGCCGGGTGGCGCTCTCCGGCAGGCTCACCTTCGCTCGGACGGTGGGACGCTGTCCGGAGTCCGCGGGGAAGGCCCAGTAGAGGTAGTCACCCGTGGACGCGTCCGCGGTGGCGGCCTGTCCCTGCCGCACCGGCGTGGCGGTACGGAAGGTGGTGCCGGCCTCCGTCGGCGCCGCCGACTCGCCCTCCGCCGGGCTCGCGCTCGCCGACGGGTCGTCGGCGACGGCGGCGCCCGCCGAGGTGAGCAGGGCGACGGCGGCCAGCAGGGCGCCCACGCCGGCGCGCCTGACGGTGTTTCTGCGGGGGGTACGCATCAGTTGGTCCTCCATACGGCGACGCGCCAGCGCGAGATCCAGCCGAACAGCAGACCTGCGATCAGTCCGGTCAGCACCATGAGGCCGAGCAGCCACCAGCCGCGGCCCAGGCCGAACGCGGCGACATCGGCGGCGTCGTCGGGAGCGTCCACCACGTCGATGGTCAGCTCGACGGGCATACCGGGAGTGGTCTTCACGGACGGGGGCGCCGAGAAGGAGTTGCTGAGCTGGAGGCAGACGGACTCGGCGGCGGGCTTCACGTCGGAGTCGGTGTCGTCCTGCTCGGGCTTCGGGTACCGCAGCCCGGTGGACACGGCGTCCGTACGTCCGGTGCCGGACTCCGCGCCCCGGACGATCTCCCGGCCGTGCGTGGTCACGGCGCGCAGCAGCACCCCGTAGTCGTTGTTCACGGCACGGTCCGCCGCGACACTCACCGAGGCGCGCAGTTCCTGGCCGGGCAGGACGTCCACCCGGTACCAGCGGTGCTTGCCGATCTCCTGACGGTCGGTGTAGAGCCCGGCCTTCAGCTCCGGGGCGGCGGAGCAGCTGCCCGCGCCCTCGGTCGCCACGGGGGTGACGACCGGCTCGGCGGCGCGGTCCACCAGCTGTTTGACACGGCCGGAGAGCTCGTCGGTGTGCTGGACCGCGGTGTAGGTGCCGCCGGTGGCCTCGGCGATGCAGGTCAGCTGCTGCCGGATCTTGGCGTTCGGCACCAGGCCCAGCGTGTCGATGACCAGGTGGATACCCCGGGCGGCGATGTCACGCGCGACCTCGCACGGGTCGAGCGGGCCGCAGGTGTCCTCGCCGTCGGTGATCAGGACGATCCGACGGGTGGAGTCGCCGCCTTCGAGGTCGTCGGCCGCGCCGAGCAGGGCGGGGCCGATCGGGGTCCAGCCGGTCGGCGCCAGCGTGGCGACGGCGGTCTTCGCCTCGGTGCGGTCGAGCGGGCCGACCGGGTAGAGCTGCTTGGTGTCCTTGCAGCCGACCTTCCGGTCGTCACCCGGGTAGTCGGCGCCGAGCGTGCGGATGCCGAGCTCGACCTCTTCGGGCACCGCGTCCAGGACGTCGTTGAACGCCTGCTTGGCGGCGGATATGCGGGACTCGCCGTCGATGTCGCGGGTGCGCATGGAACCGCTGACGTCCAGGACCAGTTCGACCTTGGGCGAGGCGGCGGTGGAGGGTTCGTCGGCGGCGGCCGGAAGGGCGGTGCCGAGCCCGGCGGCCAGGGTGGCGAGCAGGACGCACACCCCGGCCGTCAGCCGTTTTCTTATGATCATCGCCGGATCCTATTGAAGATCCGCAGCCATCCCCAAAACGCGTGCGCCGGACGCGACTTCGGGGCCTCCTCTCATCCGCCGAGCAGCGGCTCCGCGGCCCTGTCCAGCACCGACCCGACCCGCTCCCAGGTCTCCGTGTCCCGCTCCACCGGCGGGAGTTCGGCGTCGGCGGACTTCTCGTTCCAGCGGGAGGCGATGGCCACCGGGTCGCCGCCGCCCGCGGCGGACGCGGCCAGCGCGGCGGCGCCGAGCGCGACCAGTTCGCCGCTGCCCGGCACGATCAGCGGCCGGCCGGAGAGCCGGCGCACCGTCTCCACCCAGGTGCGGCCCTGGGCGCCGCCGCCGATCAGCCGCAGCGGCCGGCCGGCGACCTCGGGGTCGGCCGGGTCGAGCCCGCACGCCCGCAGGAGCTCGTCCAGCGCCCGCAGCACGGTGAAGGCCGCGCCCTCGTACGCCGCGCCCAGCAGCTGCTGCGGAGTGGTGTCGTGCCGGAGCCCGGTGAGGAGCCCGGAGGAGGTGGGCAGGTCCGGGGTGCGCTCGCCGTCCAGGTAGGGCAGGAGGACGGCCTCGCCGCCGGGCGTCGCGTCGTCGCGGTGCAGGCCGAGCAGGGTCGCCACCTTGTCGACGGCCAGGGTGCAGTTGAGGGTGCAGGCCAGCGGGAGATACGTACCGTCGGCCCCGGCGAAGCCGGAGAGCGCGGTGGACGCCGGGCGGGCCCGGGAGGCGGCGAAGACCGTGCCCGAGGTGCCGAGGCTCAGCACGGGGTGGTCCAGCAGTCCCGCGCCGCCCAGGCCGAGGCCCACCGCGGCGCTCATGTTGTCCCCGGTGCCGGCCGCGACGGCGATCCCGGCCGGCAGGCCGAGCACCTCCGCCGCCGACTCGGTCAGGGAGCCGATCCGGGTCCCGCCCGTCGCCGCGACCTCGGGCAGCATGGAGAGGTCCAGGCCGAGGCGGTCCAGGAGCTCCGGGTCGTAGGACCCCGTCGCGGTGGAGTACCAGCACGTGCCCGACGCGTCGCCCGGGTCCGTCGCCGCGACGCCCGCGAGCCGCTCCGTGAGGAAGTCGTGGGGCAGCCGCACGGCGGCCGTCGCCTCGGCGTTCGCCGGGTCGTTCTCGCGCAGCCACCGCCACTTCGTCGCGGTCATCGACGCGACGGGCACCGTGCCGGTGCGCGCGGTCCACGCCTCGGGGCCGCCCAGCTCGTCGACGAGCGCCGCCGCCTGGGGCGCGGAGCGCGTGTCGTTCCACAGGAGGGCGGGGCGCAGCGGGCGGCCGGAGCGGTCGAGCGCCACGAGTCCGTGCTGCTGCCCCGCGACGGCGATACCGACGACGGAGGACGCCGAGAGCCCGGACTCCTTGAGCCCGGCAGCCACGGCGTCGCACAGCGCCCGCCACCACACCTCGGGGTCGGTCTCGCGCGCGCCGCCCTCACCCGTGACGACATGCGGGGCGCGGCCGACGGCGAGCAGCTCACCGGTCTCGGTGTCGGTGACTGCGGCCTTCGTGGACTGGGTGGAGCTGTCCACGCCGATGACGACGGTACGCGGCGGCATGGCTACCTCTTCTCATTTTGGGAGTGCGACAAACAAATTACGTGATCGACGGCGTCCGGAACAGGGGCGTTCGTCGTTTCGCTGTCCGGGGGGTTACGTCCACGCGGTGCCGTGTGCATAATTAATCATGTCAGTGAACAAATAGGCCCGGGGTACGGACGACGACTCCGGACCCCAGGCAGGCGAAGGCGGACACCACCATGACGGATCGCTTCACCCCCACTTCCGCGGACAGGTTCACCTTCGGTC
>NZ_JAERUC010000180.1 GCF_016745505.1 Streptomyces silvae
TGTGTACGGAAGAGCACCCGGGGCGCGGCGCGACGGCACATGGTCAGCGCAGGAACGCCGCCGCCACACCGGCGTCGACGGGAATGTGGAGGCCGGTGGTGTGGGTGAGGTCGCCGCCCGTCAACGCGAAGACGGCGTTGGCGACATGCTCGGGGAGAACCTCGCGCTTGAGGATCGTGCGCTGGGCGTAGAACTCGCCCAGCTTCTCCTCCTCGATGCCGTACGTCGCCGCACGCTGGGCTCCCCAGCCCGCCGCGAAGATTCCGGAACCCCGCACCACCCCGTCCGGGTTGACCCCGTTGACCCGGATGCCGTGCTCGCCGAGCTCCGCCGCCAGCAGACGCACCTGGTGCGCCTGATCGGCCTTCGTGGCCGAGTACGCGATGTTGTTCGGGCCCGCGAACACGGCGTTCTTGGAGGCGATGTAGATGATGTCACCACCGAGGTTCTGGGCCCGCATCACCCGCGCGGCCTCGCGGGACACCAGGAACGAACCCCGCGCCATGATGTCGTGCTGAAGGTCCCAGTCGCGGACGGTGGTCTCCAGCAGCGGCTTGGAGATGGAGATCCCGGCATTGTTCACGACCAGGTCCACCCCGCCGAAGGCGAGCGCGGCGGCCTTGAACGCGGCGGCGATCTGCTCCTCCGAGGTGACGTCCACGGTCACCGCGACCGCCCTGTCCGGACCGCCGAGCTCCTCGGCGACGGCCTCCGCGTTCACGGCGTTCAGATCCGCGACGACCACACACGCCCCCTCCGCGACGAGCCGGTGTGCGACGGCCTTGCCGATGCCCGACCCCGCTCCGGTGACGAACGCGACCCGCGTGGCCAGCGCCTTCGGCTTCGGCATCCGGCGGAGCTTGGCCTCCTCCAGCTCCCAGTACTCGATGCGGAACTTCTCCGACTCCTCGATCGGCGCGTACGAGGAGACGGCCTCGGCGCCCCGCATCACGTTGATCGCGTTGAGGTAGAACTCCCCGGCGACCCGAGCGGTCTGCTTGTCCTTGCCGAACGAGAACATGCCGACACCGGGCACCAGCACGATCGCCGGGTCGGCGCCCCGCATCGCGGGCGAGTCGGGGGCCGCGTGGCGCTCGTAGTACGCCCGGTACGCCTCCCGGTACTCCCCGTGGAGCACCTCGAGCCGGGCCACCGCCTCCTCCAGCGGCGCGTCGGCGGGCAGATCGAGGACCAGCGGGCTGACCTTCGTACGGAGGAAGTGGTCCGGGCAGGACGTGCCGAGAGCGGCGAGGCGGGGGTGCTCGGCGCGGGAGAGGAAGTCCAGGACGGGCTCCGCGTCGGTGAAGTGCCCGACCTGGGGACGGTCCGTGGACGCCAGGCCCCGGATCACCGGAGCGAGTGCTGCGGCCCGGTCACGACGCGCCGTCTCCTCAAGAGCCTCCAGGCCGGGGAGCACGGGGCCGAACGGCTCGGCCCTGCCCTGCCCTTCGAGGAACGTCTCGGCCGTACGGATCATCCAGAGGGCGTGGCGCTCGCACTCCTCGGAGGTCTCACCCCAGGCGGTGATCCCGTGACCGCCCAGGATGACACCGACCGCCTGCGGATTGGCCTCCTTGACGGCCGCGATGTCGAGCCCCAGCTGGAATCCGGGCCGGCGCCAGCCCACCCACGCGACCTTGTCGCCGAAGCACTCGGCGGTCAGCTTCTCGCCGTCGGCGGCGCACGCCAGCGCGATCCCGGAGTCCGGGTGCAGATGGTCGACATGGGCCGCCTCGACCAGGGCGTGCATCGCGGTATCGATCGAGGGAGCGGCGCCTCCCTTGCCGTGCAGGCAGTGGTCGAAGGCCGGGACCATCTCGTCCTCGCGCTCCACCCCCGGGTACACGTCCTTGAGCGCTCGCACCCGGTCCAGCCGCAGCACGGCGAGCCCCGCCTCGGTCAGCGTGCCGAGGTCGCCGCCCGACCCCTTGACCCAGAGCAGTTCGGCCTCGCCACCGGTGACCGGGTCCCTCCCCGTCGCCTTGACCGAGGCGTTGCCCCCGGCGTAGTTGGTGTTACGGGGGTCGGAGCCGATCCGGTGGGCGCGCTCCAGGAGCGCGGCGACCTCGGTGTGCGTCGCGGACGTCATGAGGGTTCCTTCGGGAAGAGGGCGCGGGCGGGAGCGCAGGACGGGGGAGAGACCGCCGGACGGGGAGAGAGCGAGGGTGGGGGAGCGGGGCTCAGGCGCCCCAGCCCGCCTGTTCGCCGCCGACCCGGTCGGCGGCGATGCGCTCCTGGTTGCCGGAGGCGAGGTACGCCGCGAACGGGTCGCGCGCCAGGCCGAGCTCCTCGCGGACCTCGGCGAGCAGCGGCCGCACATCCGTGTTGAACGCGTCCATCAGCACCCCGTTGGAGGCCAGGACATCACCGGAGCGCTGCGCCCCGGCCAGTGCCTCGGCATCGATCAGCAGGGCCTTGGCGGTCGCTTCCTGCACATTGGTGACCGAGCGGATGACGGCCGGGATCTTGGCCTCGATGTTGTGGCACTGGTCGAGCATGAAGTTGACGTTGGTGGCGGCCTCCAGGCCGCCGTTCTTGACCACCTCGTGCATGATCCGGAACAGCTGGAACGGGTCCGCGGCGCCCGCCATCAGGTCGTCGTCCGCGTAGAAGCGGGAGTTGAAGTCGAACGCGCCGAGCTTTCCCTCGCGCAGCAGGAACGCCACGATGAACTCGATGTTCGTGCCCGGTGCGTGGTGGCCGGTGTCGACGACGACCTGGGCCTTCGGCCCGAGCTTGAGGCAGTGGGCGTACGACGTGCCCCAGTCCGGGACGTCCGTGGTGTAGAAGGCGGGCTCGAAGAGCTTGTACTCGAGCAGCATCCGCTGGTCGTCGCCGAGCCGCTCGTAGACCTCGGCGAGCGCCTCGGCCAGACGGTCCTGACGGCCCGCTATGTCGTCCTGGCCCGGGTAGTTGGTGCCGTCCGAGAACCACAGCTTCAGGTCGGGCGAACCGGTGGCGTCCATGATGTCCACGCATTCGAGCAGATGGTCGGTGGCCTTGCGGCGGACCTTGGGATCCGGATGGGTGACCGAACCCAGCTTGAAGTCGTCGTCCTGGAAGACGTTGGAGTTGATCGCACCGATCCGCAGGCCGAGTCCCTCGGCGTACCGGGTCAGCGCCGCGTAGTCCTCGACCCTGTCCCAGGGAATGTGCAGCGACACCTTCGGAGCCACCCCGGTGAAGGCGTGCACCTGCGCCGCGTCCGCCAGTTTCTCGAACGGGTCGCGCGGCACGCCGGGCTGGGCGAAGACCTTGAACCGGGTCCCGGAGTTGCCGTAGCCCCAGGAGGGCGTCTCGATGACCTGAGACTTCAGAGCTGCCTTGACGGCCGACACATCAGACATGAACACCTCGTAAGCAGAGTCATCCGGCGACCGGTCAGGATCGAGGATGTGAATCGTTTCATCCGGGACGTACGCTAGGTTTGTGCGCTGCTCCTAGTCAAGCGGTCAGACAAGTTTCTTGACGACTTGAATCAATTCATCGCGGGCGTGGGGAAAGCGCTTGCGGTCGTTCGGCGCGCTCTTCCGCCGTGACGGGCGGACACTGGGGGGACCGGAGGCCCACGCTTCCCTGAAACACGGTGCCTGTTCCGCCTGTCAGGACCGGGCGGGTGGCACGTGGCCGAGCCTTGGGCGACCGGGCTGGGCGACCGGGCTCGGCGACCTGGACCGAGAGCCGACTGGAGAATCCGATGGAGAAGGTCTTCGAGATCTACATCCGCACCACTCCCGAGCGCCTCTGGGAGGCGATCACCGATCCCGAGATCAGAAGCAAGTACAACTTCGGCGCACGCGTCACCTCGGACTGGACCCAGGGCTCACGCTTCGAGATGAGCGCCCCCGGTGCCCCCGGCGCGCTCGGCGAGGGGCATAACCTGGAGGTCGACCCGCCGCGCAGGCTCGTCCAGAGCATGGTGGCGCTCTGGAGCGACGAGGCCAGGAGCGAGGGCCCGACCAGGGTCACCTGGGAAATGGAGCCCGTCGGCGACTCCTGCCGGCTGACCGTCACCCACGACGAGCTCCGCGAGGGTGCCAGCGAGGACCTGTACGGCGGCTGGCCGATGATCCTGTCCGGCCTGAAGACCTGGCTGGAGACGGGGGAGGTCCTCACCACCCCCGGCTCCCTCCTCTACGGCAGCGGGTGAGTCAGCGCCCGGACCCCGTCAGGCTCGGCCGGAGCTCGCGCACGAGCGCGAAGAGCCGGTCCTCGTTGCCGGCGAGGCCCGCGCCCCGCAGAGCCTCGTCGGCCTCCTCGATCGGCGAGGCGAGCAACGGCATGTACAGAGGGGCGTCGGCCGGGTCGGCGAGCGCGGCGCGCGTGGCCGCCAGCAGACGGATGTACGCCTGGGCCGCAGTGATTTCGGCTTCGTGCATCTCAGCATCTCCCGGTCAGAGGTGTCGGACCGTCAAGCATCCCTCATGGGTCTGACAACGCCCTCGCCACCGCTGCCGAGCAGCCTCAGGGACGGGCCGCGGGCGGGGGCTCGACCTCCAGGAAACGGCGCCGCCGCGGCCCGCGGTACAGCAGAGCCGTCCACCCCAGCCGCCGCAGCGCCGCGGCACACTCCGCCAGCGCCTCGTCCTCCTCGTGCGCCGCGCCGCTGCCCGGCGGGCCGGCCCACTCGACCCGCACCGAGCCGGACACCTCGCCCTCGCACACCCGATAGCCCGTGGCGGCCCGCTCCCCGTTCAGGCCGACCGCCGACGCGGGTATCCCGGCCGCCTCCAGGGCCAACGCCACCGCCCGCAGCGGCCGGTGGAGCTCCCAGGCGGCGGGCACACCCTCGGGATCCGCACGCCCCGCACCGGTCAGCCGCCGGATCTGGAGCAACCCCTCGAAGGCGGTCCGCACCTCTCCGGCGCGTCCGCCATCGGTCCCGGGGGCCGCGGGGCCGTCACCGGTCGCCGGCTCGAATCCCCTCTCCTGCTCCTGCGACGCGCTCATGTGCTGTCCCCTCGCCGATGCCGAGCCCTGTCGCCAAGTGTGCAACTCCCCACTGACAGACGCCGCCGGACAACGCGCCGCCCGATCCGGGGACCCCCGTAGGATTGACGGAGACCGCACACCGGAGGAACCACGCACGTGTCCGACGACGACCCGACCGCCGTACCTGTCACGGGACGCGCCGCCCTGCGTGCCGACTGCGCGAACTGCTTCGGGCTGTGCTGCGTCGCTCTGACGCTGACCAGGTCGGCGGACTTCGCGATCAACAAGGACGCGGGGACCCCCTGCCGCAATCTGGCGGACGACTTCCGCTGCGGCATCCACACCCGGCTGCGGTCGGAAGGTTTCTCCGGCTGCACCGTGTACGACTGCTTCGGCGCGGGCCAGAAGGTCTCCCAGGAGACCTACGCCGGCCGGGACTGGCGGACCGCCGCCGACACCGCCCAGCAGATGTTCCAGGTCTTCCCGGTGATGAGGCAGCTCCACGAACTGCTCTGGTATCTGACCGAGGCCCTCACCCTGCCGGCCGCCACGAGTCTGTACGCCGGCCTCCGCGACGCCCTCGGAACGACCGAACGCCTGACCCGCCTGCCCGCCGACGAGCTCGCGGAGCTGGACGTGTCCGCGCACCGGGACGGGGCCGCTGCCCTGCTGCTGCGCGCCGGGGAGCTCGAACGCGCCACCGTCCCACGGCGCAGCAGGCGCGGAGGTCGCGGAGCCGACCTGATCGGAGCCCGCCTCGAAGGGGCCGACCTGCGCGGCGCCGAGCTCCGAGGGGCCTACCTCATCGCGGCCGACCTGCGCGGAGCCGACCTGCGCCGGGCTGAGCTCATCGGCGCCGACTTCCGCGACGCCGACCTCTCCGGCGCCGACCTCACCGGCGCCCTCTTCCTCACGCAGGCCCAGGTCAACGCGGCGAAGGGCGACGCCGCGACGAAACTGCCCGACTCCCTGACCCGGCCCCCGCACTGGCAGTCCAGCAGCCGGAAGCCGGTCACAGGCCGGTGAGGAGTCCGTCCAGCGGGGCCGGTACCTCTCCGGGACCGAGGGCCTCCACCAGGAGACGGCCGTAACGGATCTTGCGGCCCTTCTTCGTGCCGAGGAAACGGCGCAACTGCTGCTCCCGGGGCCGCCCGTGCTGTGCCGGCTGACGTAGGAAGGTCTGCCAGGCACGCTGGTCGCCCTCGGCGGCGATGACCTCCTCGACCCTCGCGGTGCCCAGTGCGCGGACGAGCTCGTCCTCCAGGTCCGCCACACACACGTAAAAGGCCTGCCGCGGTGCTCTCGCCCGCTGCAGGCCCAGGTCATAGAAGCGCTGCTCGCGCTCGTCGCACAGTCCCTTCAGGCGCAGACCGAGACCGGGCGGCCCGAGAATACCGGCGTAACGTCCGATACTCATGGCGCCGCCCATCGGTACGACGCACACCCCCTCGGCCGCGAGGTCCAGACCTCGTCGTGCCGCCAGTGCGTCGACCGCGGCGAGATCGCTCGGTCCCTCCAGCAGTACGGCCGTCCGCAGCCCCAGCCGGGCGGCCAGTTCACCCGCGGGCCCGCCGGGGCCACCGGCCGCCCAGTGACCGACCGCTTCCCGGAATGCGCGCATCTCCGTCATGGAGAGCGAGTCTGCACCGCCACCGGCGGCCGGGGCACCCGATATTCACCCCCGGGCGGCCGGTGAGCCCCGGAGCCCGCCAGCAGGTCCGGTGCCGCGCGCTGCCGGGAATCAGGCCAGCATCCCCTTGCGGAGCTTGCCCAGCGTGCGTGTGAGCAGACGGGAGACATGCATCTGTGAGACGTCGAGTTCGGCGCCGATCTGCGACTGCGTCATCTCCTGGCCGAAACGCATCTCGATGATGCGCCGTTCGCGCTCGTCGAGTTCTCCGAGGAGCGGGGCCAAGGCGTGCAGGTTCTCCACCGTCTCCATGGCCGAGTCCGGCTCACCCAGGATGTCGGCGAAGGTGCGTGTCGCCGAGCCCGTGGTCTCGCTGCCGTCGGTCGGAAGGTCCAGGGATCCCGCGGTGTAGCCGTTGGACGCGATGACGCCCTCCATGACCTCGTCCTCGGTGAGGTCCAGGTACTCGGCCAGTTCCTTCACCGTCGGGTCGCGGTCCATGCGCGTGGCGAGCTCGTCCTTCGCCTTGGCCAGGTCGACACGGAGTTCCTGCAGGCGCCGGGGCACGTGGACGGCCCAGGTCGTGTCCCGGAAGAAGCGCTTTATCTCGCCGACGATGTAGGGGACGGCGAAGGTGGCGAACTCCACCTCCCGGGAGAGCTCGAAACGGTCGATGGCCTTGATGAGGCCGATCGTCCCTACCTGGGTGATGTCCTCCATGTCGCCACTGCCGCGGTTGCGGAAGCGGCGCGCGGCGAACCGGACCAGGGAGATGTTCATCTCGATGAGGGTGTTGCGCGCGTACTGGTACTCGTGCGTGCCCTCCTCCAGGACCTGCAGTTGCTCGAAGAACAGCATCGACAGAGCACGAGCGTCCTTCGGGGCGACCTTGCCCGCGTCCTCGATCCAGGGCAGCTCACCGACGTGCCCCGGCGCGCCCTGTGCAGTCGTCGCTCTGTCAGCCGGTGCGGTCCCGGCGGTCTGTTCAGCAATCACTGTGTATTCCCACCCTCGCTGGTGCTGAGCGCTCTTCTGTCATCAGCCCCTGCCCCGACCCGGAGGGCCCATGCGTGATGACACGATTTTTCTTGCTGTGTGGAAACAGTTGTCCCTGGACATCGTAGGATGGGCCAACCGGCCACCGGTGCGACCTTTCGGGCGCGCCGCGCTGGATCGGGCACAGGCCCCGTACGCTGGAGGCCGACGGCCGGGGCCCCCAGGCGGTCCGGTCGCGTCCCAGCACGATGAGAAACAGGATCACGTGGACAGATTCGCTGCCGTCGAGCGGGAGCTGCGTAAGGCCGCACCCCACCTGCTCCTCGACGTCGTCACGGTGGCTCTGCGGGAGCAGTACGGCGTACGGGACGTGGAGTTGCGGCTCGCCGACTACGGCATGACCACACTTCAGGTGGTGTCCGAGGCGCCGCTCGCCGAACCGGTGCACATACACGGCAGCCCGCAGGGGCGCGCCTTCGGGGCCCAGGAGCCGTACGTGGAGTCCCGGGCGACGCAGGGGCTCGTGACCGCGCACCTCCCGGTGACCGTCCGGGGCGACCGTCTCGGCGTCCTGACCGTCACGGCCCCGGAGGCCAGTTGCGACCGGGCGGGCCTCGCCGAGATGCAGCAGCTCTGCGAAGCCCTCGGCCACGAGATCCTCGTTGCCGAGCGGGACACCGACCTCTATCTCCTCGCGCGCCGCGCCACACGGCTGACCCTGGCCGCGGAGATGCAGTGGCAGCTGCTGCCCGGCCGCTCGGTGGCCCGTCCCGAATTCTCTCTGGGTGCCCACCTGGAGCCCGCGTACGCGATCTTCGGTGACAACTTCGACTGGTCGGTCTCCGCCCATCACCTCACGCTCACCGTGACCAACGGCATGGGCAAGGGGATGGAGGCAGCGCTGCTGACCAACCTCGTCGTCAACGCGCTGCGCAACGCCCGGCGGGCCGGCCTCGACCTGCCCGGCCAGGCGAGCCTCGCGGATCAGGCCGTCTACGCCCAGCACCGCGGTGCCCTGCACGCGTCGGTCCTGCTGCTCCGCTTCGATCTGGCCTCGGGCGAGGTCGAGGCCGTGGACGCGGGGTCCCCCCGCATGTGGCGGCTGAGGGGCGGCGATGTCACGGCCGTCGACTTCGACGCGCAGCTCCCGCTGGGCATGTTCGAGGAGACGGAGTACGTCGCGGAGCACTTCCGCGTGGAGCCGGGCGACCGGCTGCTGATCGGCAGCGACGGCGTCTACGACAGCGCCTCGACGGCCGGGGAGCGCTACGGCGAGCGTGCCCTCGCGCGGTCGCTGTCCGCGCACCGCTTCCTGCCGTCCGGCCAGGTGCCGCTGGCGGTGCTCCGTGATCTGAGGGACTACCGAGGTCCGGCGCCGCTGGACGACGACGCGCTCGTGGTCTGCCTCGACTGGTTCGGCCGGCAGTCCTCCGCCGGTGACGTGTCCGCCTGATCGACGGCGGGGGAGGCGCCGGCCGGGGATCAGCCGGTCGAGCGCAAGGGTCTCGCGCCGCCGCCGCTGTCCTGTCCTGAGGCGGCGGCCGCGTTACGGAAGGCCCTGAGCCCTTCGAGGAGTGAACGCCGGGCCTTGGCGGGCATCGCGTCGATGGTGGACATCAGCACCTCCTCCCTGCGTGTACGCAGGTCGAGGAGGTACGCCTTGCCATGGCTGGTCAGGCGGAGCTCCAGCTCCCGGCGGCTCACCGGGCTGGGGGCGCGCTCCACGAATCCGGTGGCCTGGAGGCGGTCGCACAGCCTGCTGACCGAGGGCGAGGCCGACCCGAGGGCCTCGGCGAGCATCCGCAGATTGATGCCCTCCTCGCGGTCCAGCGTGTACAGCACGCGGAGCTGGGAGGGGGAGACCGGGCCGGTCGGCACGGCTTCACGCCCGTGCTCCCAGAGGACTTCGAGGAGTTCGACGAACTCGGAACCCTCGCGGGCCGCATCCCGGGACCGGTGATCGGGTTCGGGGTTCAGGCCCATGTTGATGACACTCCGATCCGGCATCGCTTCGCTCGTCCGTCTGGCCACCGGACCGGGCGAATGAGCCGGGCATTCGACGCGCTCGTATGGAAAGCCAGGAAAAGGTTCCGGGACACACGCGTGGCCCCGAATATCGTACCCCTGTCTGCAACAGCATCCGTGGTCACAGTCCGCACACAGGTAAGTTTCCGAACGGCAATAGTTGTCATAGGGTAAGGTTCCGCAGTTGACATCCGATGCGTGATCTTCCAGCGGGCCACCGCCGCTCCCTCCGCGACGGCGACCCGCTCCAGGCCTGGAGCACTGACACCCCATGACCCACAGCGAGACCCTCACGCTCACCGTCCGCCATCCGGCGGAGAGCGTAGCCGTCCTCACCGTCGCCGGAGAGATCGATGTGGACAGCGCTCCCGCTCTGCGGACCAGGTCCCTGGAACTCATACGGCAGGGCAGACCGCACCTGGTGATCGACCTGGAGTCCGTGGAGTTCTGCGACTCCTCCGGCCTCAACGCCATGATCAGCATCCTGCGGTACGCGAAGGACCGGCACGGATCCCTGAGCCTGGCAGCCGTACCGTCACACGTCACGAGGCTCCTGGACGTCACGGGCGTCGGCGTCCTCATACCCTCGGCCCCCACGGCGACCGAGGCCCTGAATAGCATCGTGACGCCCGGCAGCACCTCCTAGCTCCGAAGCGGGACCTGGAGCGGGACCCGAAGCAGGGCCCGGGGCCGGAGGCAGGACCCGGAGCCGGGCCTCACCCCAGGCCGGGGCCGTTCCCGCCGCCGCCCTCCTCCGGACCGTCCTGCTCCAGTGCCACCTTGAGGCGTTCCAGCGTCGTACGGATGTTCCCGCGCTGGAACTCCGCGAACGTATGGCCCCGCGTCGCGACCCGGTCGAAGGCGTTGGCGAGGAAGTCGGGCCACGCCCGCCGGTTGTCGGTCCAGGTCTCCGTGACCCGGGTGGACCCGTCGACCGCCTCGAAGCGGTACTCCCAGAGGGCGATGGCACCCGGCAGCCGCGGACGCCGCACCCCGATCGCATGCACCCGGAAGGCGAACCGCTCGCCGGGGTCTGCGGCCGTCACCGTGCACCTGGTCGTCCAGCGGAAGGAGCCACGCTTGTTGCGCCCGTCGAAGACCATGCCGACATGGGTGCGCCCGGGGTCCCCGAGTATCCGTGCGCCCAGGTTCTCCGGGCTCCAGCGGCCCATCGCCCTGGGGTCACTCAGGTGTTCGTACACGGCCGACGGTGCCGCCCGGATCAGGATGCTGTCGGATACGGACATGGTGCGGGGCATGGGAGGTACTCCTCGTCCTGGGCCGGCCTGGGTATCTCGCGTAAGCCGGACGGATCATCCGCGAACGCTCGGCGCTGCTGGTTCGTTGGACAGTGTGGCGTACACGCAACAGCGTCCTGAACACCGGACCCGAGGAGCCCGCACATGCCGAACCCCAGTGAACCCGGCCCCACCCGCACCGCCGTCACCGGCGAGCGGACGCGTCTGGTGGAGCAGCTCATGGAGCGGTTCCCCC
Source organism: Streptomyces silvae (assembly GCF_016745505.1). Classification (GTDB taxonomy): domain Bacteria; phylum Actinomycetota; class Actinomycetes; order Streptomycetales; family Streptomycetaceae; genus Streptomyces; species Streptomyces silvae. The sequence goes on from NZ_JAERUC010000180.1 coordinate 11,078, forward strand.
ATGTGCCGAGAGAGGCCGTCCTCAAGGAGGACCTGCTGCGCGGCGGCATGGCGTTCGACGACTCCGCCCTCAGTGACAACGAGCACGGGGACATCAAGCCCAAGTCGTACTTCATCTTCTCCTTCGACCACGGCACGCTGCCCGAGCTGGGCGCCGCGGCGCTGCGCCGTCCGCCCGAGGAGATCGTGCTCACCGGAGGGCCCTACGACCTCCGCCGTACGGTGGTGTCGGTGCGGGTCAACCCCGCATCGCCGTACCGCGTCGCCGCCGGGGACGACGGCGTCCTCGGGCTCTACCTCGACGGGACCCGCATCTCCGACGTGGGCCTGCCCCCGATGCCGGACTACTACCGTCAGACCCTGTCCAACGGAAAGTCCGTCATGGAGGTGGCGCCCACCATCCAGTGGGGCTATCTGATCTACCTCACGGTCTTCCGCGTCTGCCAGTACTTCGGTGCCAAGGAGGAGTGCCAGTACTGCGACATCAACCACAACTGGCGCCAGCACAAGGCGGCAGGCCGTCCCTACACGGGCGTCAAGGACGTCGAGGAGGTGCTCGAGGCCCTCGACATCATCGACCGCCACGACACCGCCAGGACGAGCACCGCCTACACCCTCACCGGCGGCGCCATCACGTCCCGCCTCCAGGGCCGCGACGAGGCGGACTTCTACGGGCACTACGCCAAGGCGATCGAGGAACGCTTCCCCGGCCGCTGGACCGGCAAGGTCGTCGCCCAGGCGCTCCCCAAGGCCGACGTCCAGCGCTTCCACGACTACGGCGTGCAGATCTACCACCCCAACTACGAGGTGTGGGACCGAAGGCTGTTCGAGCTCTACTGCCCGGGCAAGGAACGCTACGTCGGCCGCGACGAATGGCACCGCCGCATCCTCGACTCCGCCGAGGTGTTCGGCGCCCGCAATGTGATCCCCAACTTCGTCGCCGGCGTGGAGATGGCCGAGCCCTTCGGCTTCACGAGCGTCGACGAGGCCATCGCGTCCACCACCGAGGGCCTCCGCTTCTTCATGTCGCACGGCATCACCCCGCGCTTCACCACCTGGTGCCCCGAGCCCACGACACCCCTGGGGAAGACCAACCCCGACGGCGCGCCCCTCGAATACCACATCAGGCTGCTCGACGCCTATCGCTCGACCATGGAGGAGTACGGCCTGTCCTCACCGCCCGGATACGGCCCTCCGGGCCCCGGCCGCGCCGTGTTCTCCGTCAGCTCCTTCATGGACAGCCTCCCCGCCGGGAGCTGAGCGGGGGAGTCCCGGCAGCCGCGCCGCGCGCAGGCCCCGCCCGGCGCGCGGCGACGTCGGCTCCCGCTCAGGCGCGCCACTCGGCGGTGCGCTCCGGGGAGGCGTCGGCCAGTGCCTTCGCGATGGCGTCGGCGTCGCCCCGGTTGCCGTAGACGGGCGTGCCCGGCTGCTGGCGCCAGGACTCGTCGAGGCCGCCCGCGTCCACGGTGTCGAAGCCCAGCTCGTCGATCAGGTCCCGCACGGTCCGCTTGGCCGCCGGGTCGTCCCCTGCGACGGGGAGAGCCTGCCGGCCAGGGGTGCCCTGGGGCTGCCCCTTGTCGAGGATGTCCTGGGCGTAGGTGCCGTTGAACGCCTTGATCACCGGATGGCCGATCTGCTGCTCGGTCCACCGGCTCTCCGTCAGCCCGTCCTCGATGGCGGCGATACGGCCGTCACGCTGCTGCGGGTAGTAGTTGCCCGTGTCGATGACGGCGACGTCGTCCGCCGCCTCTCCGAGAAGGCCCGAGGGCAGGTCGGGGACCGCCTTGAGGGGAACGGTCACCACGACGACCCGTGCTCCGCGCGCCGCCTCGGCGGCCGTGACCGGGGTGGCGCCCGTTTCCTCGGCGAGCGCCTTCAGCGTCTCCGGCCCACGCGAATTGGCCACGGACACGTCGTGCCCGAGCGCGGTGAGCCGCCGGGTGAGATTGCCGCCGATGTTGCCTGCCCCGATGATGCCGATCTTCATGACGTCCGACCTTCCGATGCCGAGTGCCTGGAGTGAAAGGGTCTCGCCGGATCACCAACCCCGGCGTCACAGCCGCTATTCCGGCTGAGCCGAATCGGTTCGGCAACCGGGTGGCGGATGGGAGAGCTCCCGGTGGGCACGTATGGGGGAGAGAAACGGAACCACAATGCCCCACTTGGAGGTGGTGCCTGTGCTGCACGGCGTCGATGTCAGCGCCTATCAGCCGGACTACGACACGGACGGTTCGGACTTCGTCTTCGTCAAGGCGACCGAGGGCCGCACCTATGTGAATCCGCGGCTGAAGAGCCAGGTGAAACGCGCCAGGGACGCCGAATGCGTCGTCGGCTTCTACCACTTCCTCTGGCCGGGAAACACGAAGGAGCAGGCGGAGTACTTCCTCGACAAGACACCGGAGAAGGAGGGCGACCTCCTTGCCGTCGACTGGGAACAGACCGGTGAGGGGACGCACGCGAGCAGCGCGGACAAGGACCGTTTCATCCGTGAGGTGAAGAGGCTGAGGCCCCACCACCGTGTCCTGCTCTACTGCAACCGCACCTTCTGGCTCAACCACGACACGAGTTCGTACGCCGGCGACGGACTCTGGATCGCCGACTACGGCAAGGCGGCCGCACCGCGGATCGAGGCGGACTGGCGCATCCACCAGTACACCGACGACCCGCTCGACAAGAACGTGGCGGACTTCGCCTCGCGGAAGGCGATGCGCGACTGGGCCACGGCCTGAGAAGGGATCGCTCCTGAGGGGCGAGGCCGCCTTCCCGGAGGCGGATCCGCTCCGAGGGGCGGGTTCGCCTTCCTGAGGCGCCACGCGCGCGTCAACACAGGCATCATCACCATCGGCCAGTGGAGTGTCCTTTGCCAGCCACTGGTGCAGTGCGCACGGAGATGACCTGCGGTACCGCAACGGGGAGTCCATCCTGGTCGCCGAGTCAGCAGTCGGCCGTCGACCGAAGGAGTGCCGCAGTGACGACGAGGGGTCCCGCAGTATCGGCGGAAGCCGATGCCGCCTACGAGGACGAACTGCCTGTGCGGAGTCGGCAGCCGGGGAATGTGGTCATCAGGTGGCTGACCACCACCGACCACAAGACCATCGGCACGCTGTATCTGGTCACCTCGTTCGCCTTCTTCATCGTCGGTGGCATCCTGGCGCTCGTCATGCGTGCCGAGCTGGCCCGTCCGGGTGACCAGATCGTCTCGAACGAGCAGTTCAACCAGGCGTTCACGATCCACGGCACGATCATGCTGCTGATGTTCGCGACACCGCTGTTCAACGGGTTCGCGAACTGGATCATGCCGCTGCAGATCGGAGCGCCCGACGTGGCGTTCCCGCGGCTGAACATGTTTGCGTACTGGCTGTACCTCTTCGGCTCGCTGATCGTCGTGGCCGGCTTCCTCACCCCGCAGGGTGCGGCCGACTTCG
>NZ_JAERUC010000181.1 GCF_016745505.1 Streptomyces silvae
AACCACCCTGCTGCGCAGGGTGGTTGCGCTCCCGCTCCGCGGGAGCGCTGGTGGGCCGCTGCGCGGCCCACTCACCCCCGGTGCTGCGCACCGGGGGTGACGCTCCGTCCGCTGCGCTCCCGGAGCTGCGGGGCTTTGCCCCGAGCCTCGGGTTTCCGCTGCGCTCCATCCCGAGGCCGGCGAGTCCGCTGCGCTCCCTCGCCTCAACGGTCCTTCCGGCTGCGCCTCCAGAACCTTCGGGCCCGCTGACGCGGGCCTGGCTGGCTGTGAGGGTGGGGGTTGCTCGTTGGTGTGGGTTTCGATGCAGTGGGTGCGTTGAAGTGATGCACCATGTAGCGTTGGAGAAAATATCAGACACCTCTACCTTGATGTATCGACTAGGAGGCGCATGGCCTTGGATAGAGAAGAATCTGCTTCATTCTGTCACCCTGCGTGGGACGTGCTCGTCCCGGCGCGCGCCGCCTATCTGGCATCTGTTTCACCTCACTATGACGAGGTCTTATGGGATGTTGCGCAGCGCGTCGAGCGGGCTGGCAGTCTCGGTAAGACAGACATCGCGGCCCTGGTCGTATGGAAACGGCTCTCCGCGCGGACGCCTTGGGTGACGGCTCTCATGTCTCTGCCCGACAGCCAGGTACGAGCCATCACCGAGCAGGCCGTCGCGTCGGTCCAAGACCTCGGTCTCTCTCGCGGCAAGGCGGCTCAGGCGGGACGCGGCGTCATCTCGGAACTGCCTGGGTTCGTCAAGGGTGACGCTCTCGCGTCGGCCATCCTGACCTCGGCAGCTCCCACCCGGATGGCCGTCTACGACCAGCATGTCCAGCGCGCCGTTAACTTCCTCGGGCTCACACTCACGGCCCGCTCGGGCCGCTATGGCCGCTACATGGACATCCTCGACACTCTCCTCAAACACAGCGGAGGGCGAGCAGACGGTTGGACCGCGCGCGATGTCGACACTGCCTTGTATTGGGCTGGGAAGAATTCTAAGTAGAACTCATAAATACAGAGTGCACTTTTTGGGAAATAGAAGGAGAGTTTCGGAAGTGCAGAGAATTACTCTAAAGGAACATCAGATCGACCAACTGTCGGCGTTCCGGAAGTGGGTGGGATTCCCTGCAAGATCACCTGTGCCCCCGCAGGGCGCCCGGGGCATGATCGTGTCAGCGACCGGCTCGGGCAAGACGATCACGGCCGCCGCGTGCGCGCTGGAGAGCTTCGCGGACGGCCGGATCCTCGTGACCGTCCCGACCCTGGACCTGCTCGCCCAGACCGCCCAGGCGTGGCGCCTGGTGGGCCACCGGGCCCCGATGGTCGCGGTGTGCTCGCTGGAGAACGACGCGGTCCTGAACGAGCTGGGCGTGCGCACCACCACGAACCCGATCCAGCTGGCCCTGTGGGCCGGGACCGGGCCGGTCATCGTGTTCGCCACGTACGCCTCTCTCGTGGACCGCGAGGACATCGATGCATCCGAGGGCCGGCGGAAGGTTCGTGGGCCGCTGGAGGCCGCTCTGGCGGGCGGAGAGCGGCTGTACGGGCAGCGCATGGACGGCTTCGACCTCGCGATCGTGGATGAGGCCCATGGCACCGCTGGTGATCTTGGCCGTCCATGGGCGGCGATCCACGACAACGCCCGTATCCCGGCGGACTTCCGGCTCTACCTCACCGCGACCCCGCGCATCCTCGCCGCGGCCAGCCCGCAGAGGGGCGCCGGCGGCCAGGAGGCGGAGATCGCGAGCATGGCCGACGATGTGGAGGGCACGTACGGGGCGTGGCTCGCGGAGCTCGGTCTGAGCGAGGCGATCGAGCGGGAGATCCTCGCCGGGTTCGAGATCGACATCCTGGAGATCCGCGATCCCTCGCCAGTCCTCGGGGAGTCGGAGGAGGCGCAGCGGGGCCGGCGGCTGGCACTTCTGCAGACCGCACTTTTGGAGCACGCGGCGGCGTGCAACCTGCGTACGGTCATGACGTTCCACCAGAAGGTCGAAGAGGCCCGAGCGTTCGCGGAGAAGCTGCCCGAGACGGCGGCCGAGCTGTACATGAACGACGCCTCGGATGAGGACCTGGCCGCTGCGGAGAAGCTGCCGAAGTCGTCGATCGATGCGGAGTTCTACGAGCTGGAGGTCGGCCGTCACGTACCGCCGGACCGGGTGTGGTCGGCGTGGCTGTGCGGTGACCACCTCGTGTCCGAGCGGCGCGAGGTGCTGCGGCAGTTCGCCAACGGGATCGACGCGGCCGGGCGGCGGGTGCACCGTGCGTTCCTCGCCAGCGTTCGCGTGCTCGGGGAAGGTGTGGACATCACCGGCGAGCGGGGAGTCGAGGCCGTCTGTTTCGCCGACACCCGCGGCTCCCAGGTCGAGATCGTGCAGAACATCGGCCGCGCCCTCCGGCTCAACAAGGACGGCTCCACCAAGGTCGCCCGCATCATCGTGCCGGTGTTCCTGCAGCCCGGTGAAGACCCGACCAACATGGTCGCCAGCGCCAGCTTCCGCCCCCTTGTAGCAGTCCTCCAGGGCCTCCGCTCGCACGATGAACGTCTGGTCGAGCAGCTCGCCTCCCGTGCGCTCACCAGCGGCAAGCGCAAGGTCCATGTCCGGCGTGACAAGGACGGGCGGATCGTCGGGGCCGGCGGCGCGGGCGACGGCGAGGACCAGGAGGACGACTACACCCAGGCCGCCGCCGAAGCCGCCCTGCTCCACTTCTCCAGCCCACGCGACGCCGCGACCATCGCGGCCTTCCTCCGCACCCGCGTCTACCGGCCCGAGTCCCTGGTCTGGCTGGAGGGCTACCAGGCCCTCATCCGCTGGCGGAAGGAGAACGAGATCACCGGCGTCCACGCCGTGCCCTACGACGTCGAGGTCCAGGTAGGGGTGACGAAGGATTTTCCGCTTGGCAGGTGGGTGCATCAGCAGCGCAAGGCCCTGCGGGCAGGTGAACTGGAGGGACGGCGCAAGACCCTGCTCGACTTGCCGGAGGCTGGGATGGTGTGGGAGCCGGGCGAGGAAGCCTGGGAGACCAAGCTCGCCGCGCTCCGCTCCTACCGCCGGGCCACCGGGCACCTCGCTCCCCGTCAGGACGCGGTGTGGGGCGAGAGCGAGGCGATGGTGCCGGTCGGCCAGCACATGGCGAACCTGCGCCGGAAGGGCGGTCTCGGGAAGGACGCGGACCGGGCGGCGAAGCGCGCGCAGCAGCTGACCGCGATCGACCCGGACTGGGACTGCCCGTGGCCGCTGAACTGGCAGCGCCACTACCGCGTCCTCGCCGACCTCGTCGACGCCGACGGCCACCTTCCCTACATCGCGGGCGGCGTGGTCTACGACGGTGACGACATCGGCACCTGGCGGTGGCGGCAGCAGGAACCGGGCATCTGGGCGCAGCTCCTGCCCGAGCAGCGCGAGCGGCTGACCGCGCTGGGCATCAATGCCCCTGTGGCCCCGTCTCCTGCCCCGGCGGCGGCGCCCGCGACGAAGGGGCCGGGCAAGGCGCAGCAGGCGTTCCAGCGGGGTTTGGCGGCCCTTGCGCAGTGGGTGGAGCGGGAAGGTGCGGGCCGGGCGGTGCCGCGAGGTCACGGGGAGCCGATCGCGGTCGACGGGGAGGCGGAGCCGGTGATCGTGAAGCTGGGTGTGTGGGTCTCGAACACCAAGTCGAGGCGCGACAAGCTCACGGCGGAGCAGTTGGACGCGCTGCGGAAGCTGGGCGTGGACTGGGCGTGACACCGCCGCCGCCCGGCCATTGAGCCGGACCACAGGAGACCCCGGAGCCACGCTGGCCCGGGGTCTCCTGCGCGTGGCTCACCTTCAGGACCTCGCCGCCCGCCAACTCGCCGTCCTCCTGGACGTCGCTCTCAACGGGTCGGTCCGTGTACCGGTCCCTGATGAGGAGTAGGGGAAGCCGAAGCAGTCGTCGGCATCGGGTCTGAATGCGATGTACCGCTTTCATGACAGTGAGCCACCTGGGGATACACCGCTCCATGTCAGCGGTATGCCCCCCATGTACCACCCCATGTCAGTGGTCCAGATCCCCAATCTCGCCACGACCAGCAGCAACCCCCTCCACCTGACGTGCCATCACTGACACCCTTCCACTGACATGAAACCGGCACATCGCACCCAGGCGTCAGACGGGGTTGGAGGAAACGCCCTCGGCGAAGACGGACAAGGCGACCTGGTATGTCTCGAAGGCGCGGGCCGCCCCTGCGTAGACGGCGAGGTGGATGAAGAGGTCGACGATCTCGTCCTGAGTGACGCCGTTGTTGAGCGCGATGCGCAGCTGCCCGCGCAGCGGTTCGAACGCGCCCAGCGTCGCGGCGATGGCGACGGAGACCAGGGACCGGTCGTGTGTCGACAGTGCGGTACGGGTCCATGAGTCCCCGAACGTGTGCACCGTCGCGATCTTGCGGAAGTCGGCTCCGGAGGCCGGTTCGCCGGGGGCCATGGGGAGTTCCAGGCGCTGTCCCAGGAGTTCACTCGCGGTGTCCAGCGCCTGCTCGTAGTCGTCGTCGGTACTCATCTCTGCTCCTTGTGCCGGTCGGTCGTGAGCTGTTCGTCGCACCGAACTGGTTTCCACGCCGGCACCGGGTGCAATCGGCCTGCTCGGTCGGGTGAACCGTCCGGGCTACAGGGCGTGGATCGAATGTCCCGTCGGGACTGCGATGGCGGGGCTCCTCCCATGGTCTTCGAGCGGTTTCCCGAGTGGTGGGCGGATCGGGGGCGATGCGGGACGGGCCGCTCGTTCTCCGTCAGTCTGTCCCGCTGGTGTGTGACTACCGGGTGCGGGTGATCGACTTGTGCTCGACGTAGCCGGTCAGGCCGGCCTTGCCGTACTCCCGGCCGAGGCCGCTGGCCTTGTAGCCGCCGAAGGGGCCGTCGAAGCTGATCGGCGAGCCGTTCAGGGTCACGGTGCCGGTGCGCAGTCGGCGGGCGGTGGCCAGGGCGCGGTCGGGATCAGAGGTCCAGATGCCGCCGGACAGGCCGTACTGGGAGTCGTTGGCGATGCGGACGGCGTCGTCATCGTCGTCGTAGGCGATGACGACCAGAACCGGGCCGAAGATCTCCTCCTGCGCGATGCGCATGCTGTTGTCGACGTCGGCGAACACGGTGGGCGTGACGTAGTTGCCCTTCTCCAGGCCTTCGGGGACGTGCGGGCCGCCGGTCACCAGGCGTGCGCCGTCCTCGATACCGATGTTGATGTAGTCGATGACGCGCTGCTGCTGGTCGCGGCGGATCATCGGGCCGATGAAGGTGTCCGGGGCGGAGGGGTCGCCGACCTTCAGTGACTCGACCATCTCCTTCACCGCGGCCACGACCTCCTCGTAACGGCTGCGGGGGGCCAGGATGCGGGTCTGCAGGATGCACGCCTCGCCGTTGTTGCCCAGGGAGCCGAACCGCAGACCCTGTGTCGCGGCCGCAAGGTCCGCGTCGTCCAGGATGAGCGCGGCGGACTTGCCGCCGAGCTCCAGGCCCACCCGCTTCAGCTGCTCGCCGGCGATGGAGGCGATACGGCGCCCGGCCCGCGTCGAACCGGTGAAGGAGATCTTGTCCACCCCGGCGTGCGAGACGAGGTACTCGCTGGTCTGACGGTCGGCCGGGAGGACGCTGAGCACGCCCTCGGGCAGGCCTGCCTCGTGCCAGAGGTCGGCCAGCAGGGCCATGCTCAGCGAGTTCTCCGGGGAGACCTTCAGCACGACGGTGTTACCGGCCAGCAGGGCCGGGACCAGCTTGGCGGTGGCGGCGGAGAACGGCGAGTTCCAGGGTATGACGGCGGCGACCACACCGATCGCCTCGCGGCGCACGATGGTGTCGAAGGCCACCGACGGGTCGGACGGTGCGAGGACCTCTTCCCAGCCGAACTCCTCGGCCGCTTTGAGGTAGGCGTTGACCTGGCGGGTCAGGAAGGGCTGGCCGACCTTGGTGAACCAGCCGGCGGATCCGTTCTCCGCGGAGATCGCCTCGGCGATCTCGTCGGCGCGGGCGGTACGCAGCGCGTCGTAACGGCGTACGACTTCCTGGCGTTCGGCCGGCGTGGTGTGCGGCCACGGACCGTGGTCGAAGGCGGCGCGGGCCGCGACGACGGCCTTGTCGACGTCTGCCGGCGCGGCCTGCGCCACGCGTCCGATCACCGACTGGTCGTGCGGGGAGAGGATGTCGAGCGTCAACTCCGGGGCGCTGGGGGCGACCGCGGAGTCGGCGAAATCGCCGAGTCCGTCGCGGTCGGTGGACACGCTGAGCTCATGCCACTCCGCGTCCTCCGCAGCGCGTGCCCGGGCGATCTGCGGGGCGAGCCAGGCCGCGTCGGAGCCCAGAAGAAGCCTCGTCGGCGGGGTCGGCTCCTCGGTGAGCCGCAGGATCACGGCGGCCATCTTGGCCGGGTCGCCACGCTGCACGTCGGGGTTGTCGCTGTAGGCGCGGACGAAGGCGCCGACCGTTTCCTCGTACTCGTCGTGGATGTCCGGCACCGGCAGCGGTGCGGCCGCCCAGGGGGTGCGGATGCCGCCCGGCTCCACCAGCGTGACGCGGATCCCGATGGGACCGACCTCACGCGCCAGGATCTCGGTGAACCCGCCCAGCGCCCACTTCGACGACTGGTAGGCACCCAGACCGGGCTGGTTGCGCCTGCCTCCGATGGTGGAGAGGTTGATGATGCTGCCGGAACGACGCGGGCGCATCACCGGAAGCACGGCGCGCACCGTGTTGACCGCACCGAAGAAATTGACGTTCACATCGCGGTGGAACTCGTCCTCGGGCATGTCCTCGATCGAGCCGACACCTCGGACGCCGGCGCTGTTCACGAGCACGTCGACGGCTCCGAACTCGGCGACCGCATGGGCGACCGCGTCACGCGCGGAGGCCGGGTCGGTCACGTCCAGGGCGCGTACGCGCAGTCGGTCACGGTGCTCGTGGGGTACGGGCACCGTGTCGGGTGCCAGGTCGGCCGCCATCACGTTGTGGCCGGCGGCGAGCGCCGCCGCGACGACACGGCCGCCCAGGCCTCCGGCGGCACCGGCTATCAGAAAGGTCTTGGTCATTGCTTCTCACCCCTACTGGGGAATCGGTGGGCCGAGCCGGCGGGGCGGGCGGGGAGGCGGAACGGAGCGGTCGGTCGCCGCGGGGGGTCCGGGTATCCGGTTGCTTCGACCGGCCCGCCGCCGCCCCGCACGGTGCCGTCAGGCAGTGGGGTAGTCCGTGGAGCGGCTGACCTCGGCCCACTTGTTGGCCTCGGCCAGACGGCCTTCCTCCGAGCTGATCGCGATCCCCAGGGCGTCACTGCCGAGCAACAGCCGGCGCGGGGGTTCCTCGGCATCCACGGCGCCGATGATCGCGCGGGCCATGCGGTCAGGGTCACCGGGCTCATTGCCGGCGTAGTCCGCGAACCGGGCCAGCCACAGGCCCACGGTCTCCTCGTAGTCCGGGGTTACGGGGCCGGAAGGCTCCGCGGCACCGGCGGCCCAGCCGGTACGGATGCCGCCCGGCTCGACGATGGTGACCTTGACACCGAACGGTGCCACCTCGTTGGCCAGTGCCTCGGAGAACCCCTCGACTGCGAACTTCGCGGTCTGGTAGGCGCTCAGGCCCGGCGTTCCACCCACACGTCCGCCGATCGAGGAGACCTGCACGATGTGCCCGGACCGCTGGCGGCGCATGACGGGAAGGACCGCCCGGGTCATGTTGACCACGCCGTACAGGTTGGTGTCGACCTGCGTGCGGAACTCGTCCTCGGGGAAGTCCTCGATCGAGCCGCTGGTGGCGTAGCCGGCGTTGTTGACGACGGCGTCAACCGATCCGAACCGCTCCACCGCCGCGGCCACCACGTCCCGGGACTGGGAAGGGGAGGTGACGTCGAGCGCCACCGTTTCCAACTGGTCCGGGTGCTCCGCCTTCAGGGAAGCCAGCGCCTCCAACCTCCGGGACGTCACCACAACATTGTCGCCGCCCTCCAGGGCCGCGAGTACCAGGGCCCTGCCCAGGCCCTGCGATCCACCCGTGATCAGCCAAGTCCGTGCCACGATGCGCGCCTCGATTCCTCACCTGTTCACCGCCCCGAACAGGGCAGCAACTCCACTGTAGACAAAATTGCCTTAATTGCAACATCGATGATGCAGTAATGATTAGTGTTACGTCTCACAATGGGATATTTGCCGCCTAAGTGAAGCCGGCGAGTAGGATAGCGGGATGCTGAGAGCCGATGCCGCGCGAAATCTGACTGCCGTCCTCCATGCCGGTGCCCGGCTCCTGGCAGAGGACCCGGGCACCTCCATGGCGGCCATCGCCAGCGCCGCCGGGGTGGACCGGACCACCGTCCATCGCCGCTTCGCGAACCGCGAGGCCCTGCTCAGTGCCGTTTTCCAGGCCAAGCTCGACTCCGCCGAACGCGTTCTCGACCAGGCCCGCCTGGTCGAGGCCCCCCTGCCGGTCGCCCTCCACCGCTACCTGGAGGGAATCATCCCCGTCAGTCGCGAATGGCCGGTCGACACGCGCCTCATGATGCAGCAGGACCCCGCCGCCCGTGTCCGCCGGCAAGAGCAGAGTGCGCGCCTCGACGCCTTCATCCGCCGCGCGTTGGACGAGGGCTACCTGCGCGCCGACGTCGACGCGGCCTGGGCGCGGACGATCCTGGACGAACTCGTCGACACCGTCGCCCACCGGTTCCCCGACCTGGAACCTCCCCGGGCCGCCGATCTTGTCGCCGCGACCCTCCTGAACGGCCTCGGCGCGGCCTGACACCATCGCCCGACCCGGCCCCGCACCGGACCTCCGGACGGCGACTTCACACCCGCCGCGTCCAGCCCGGCCCACGCAGGGGCCTTCACCCTTGGGTTTCGGACACACGAGACACAGGATCCCGAGGATCCGAGGACGGACACCTCGTGGTCATGAAGAACCGTCCGCCCGCGGTTCAAGGCGGACGCGGTCGCGCTGTCCGAGTCGCGGCCCGAGGCGACGATCCGGCGGGCGTCGAGGTCGTGCGCCGGCACGGGTCGGCCGCCTATGCCGAGGTGATCCGCCGGACTGTGCCCGACGCGGTGCAGGCCAGCCACCGCTGACGCACGAGGCGTTCTCCTGCGAAGCCGAGCGGTGGCCGGTCTCGGAAGTGTTCGACGTCCATCGGATCCGCCGATCGTCGAACACTTCCCACCCTAGGACCCGGCCTCGGTCCGGATCGCCGCGGCGATGGGGGAATCCGGGTCCAGTCCCACGTAGAAGGCGAAGATCGAGAGCGCCATCAGCTTCTCGTCGTCACCGAGCCCCCGCTGCAGGAAGGCGACGTGGTGGTGCACGTCATCGTCGATGGCGGCGAGGCGCTCCGCGCCGGCCTGCGTGGCCGCGACGATGATGGCGCGGCGGTCGCTCTCCGACGAGTGGCGCTGGACCAGCCCCATCTCCTCCAGCCGGCGGACCATGCGGGAGGCGAAGGCGGCGGCGCCGTCCAGCCGGGCGGCGAGCCGGCACAACGCTGCTCTCTCGCGGGCAACCCGCACCTGGACCCGGACCTGGTCGGACTTCTTGCCCAGGACCCTCACGAGAACGTCCGTTTCGTGGTGGCCACACGCGCCGACATCACCGAGGAGCAGCGGGCGGGCATCTCCATCGACTTCGATCCGAGCGGGCACTACTACCCGCTGGACTGGGTCATGGCACTGCACGAGGATCCCGGCGCCATGCGCCGTCTGGCCGCCTCCTGTCACCCTCTGGTCCGCAGGTGCGTTGCCCGGGCCCGGCACCTGCCTGCGGACGTCGTCGAACGCCTCGCCCGCGACGACGACCGCGTCGTCCAGCTCTTCCTCGCAGAATCCTGCGACGACGCGCCCGCTGACATGCTCCTGCGGGTGTGGCAGTGGTGGACCGGCAGCCTCACCACCCCCGACCGCCTTCACGGCCACCCCAACTTCCCCCGCCGCGACCTGCTGCGCTACGTCAACGACCCGAACGTCAGAATGCGTCGGCTGGCCTTGGACGACCCGGAATCCAGCCCGGAGCTGGTGGAGACGTTCAGCCGGGACAGCAACGAGGAAGTGCGGTACCGGGCCGCGTCCGACCCACGCCTTTCGCCCGCATCGGCGGTCCGGCTGCTCGACGACCCGCACGAACGTGTCCGCTACACGGCCGCCCTGCATCCAAGGCTGCCCGCCCGGGTGCTGATCCGGTTGCTGCGGGACGCCGACACCGCACAAACCGCGGCCCGACACCCCGCCCTGCCGGTCCGTGTCATGGAACAGATGCTCCAGCGGATCCAGCCTCCGGTCCCGGTCACACCAGGACCGTAAGAAGCCGTCATGCCTCCGGCGCATCGCGGCGGACCTGCAACGCGTCTCACCAGTGGCGGAAGTGGTGTGGCCTCGCCCGGCACGACGTCCCTCTCCCGCTCCACCTGGCAGTCCCGGCCCCCGTAGGATCACACGGCCTGGATGTGTGCGGCATCCATTCGGTCCAGGCCTCCATCCGGCGTGACTCTTGCGCCTCGTGCCTGGTGGGACTCGCGGTACCGAAGGACAGCACCCGGGGCGCCGGCGAGGTCCGTCCTGACGCGCCCCGCCAGCTTGTCGCCGGTGCTCCCCAAGGGGCTCGTAGCCTGCGTCATCCGGCGCTGTCCCGAGAATGCAGAAACTGGCAGGCAGGGGCAAGCGATGCGGGAGAACTGACGCTACGGACCGTGGGGTGCCGGCCCTGCTGGCTGGTCGCTCGGGAAGGCGAACGTGGGACAGATCGGGCAGGGACTGGAGCGCGCGTTGCGCACCCGGCCCATTCCCTCAAGCACCGAGGCCCGCCTACGTTTTCTGCTGGCGACGCACGGGGGTTCCACCCGGAAGGTGGCCACGGTGTTGGGGGTCTCGCAGCGCACGGTGCAGCGGTGGGTGACAAAGAGATCCGAGGCACGTCGTCCGCCGGGTCCGCTGCAGGTCCGGGCGATCGAGGAAGCGGTTCTGGCTCGGTGGCAGCCCCGGGTACGGGCCCGTCGGCGTGCCCAGGCAGAGGCGGAGGGCTTCGTCTTCCATACCCGTGCGCGATTCGGGTTCGCGGCTCCTGCGGGGTCCTCGGACGATCCGCGGGTGCGGTGGATCACCCAGGACCTGCCGGGAGAGGTAGCCCGGGAGCTGTTCGCCGCTCGGGATGCCGGTGCGGGTGAGCAGCAGCAGACGGTAATCCTGGCCCGCGCCCTGGGGCACACCTACTTTCGCGAATGGGGCCGCCGCGCCCACGGTCTACACATCGCGTTCAGCGACATCGAGTTCGCCGACTTCTCAATCGGATGAGTCTGCCCCTTTCGAGCGACTCTGTCAGGGGGTTCAGCGTCGCGAGGGCCTGGCGTGCCCGGCCGGCGTCGCGTCGTACCTCTCGGCTTCCTGCCGCTCACGCCAGTCCCACTCCACACGGCCGACCGGGCCTTGGCGGCGGGCTGCGGGCGGCTGGGGCGGGCGCAGCTTGGCCGTCTCCGCCACGCGCAGCAGGTGCGCACGGTCACCTGGCGCGGCGAGCAGTTCCTGGTCCTCGCCGGAGCCGAGCCGGGTGAAGCAGACCGCCGCTCGCAGGAAGACGCCCGCCCAGGGTGGTACGGGGTAGGCGGCGCAGCCGTCGGTGTAGCGGGCGCGGTCGTGCAGGGCGAGCGTGGCCGCGGCGGTGTCGTAGTCGCGGGGGCGGGCGGTGGCGAGTTGCTGGAGGGAGGCGCCGGTGATCAGTGCGGCGGCGAGGGCCGCGGCCAGGCGAGGGTGTGCGGTCGCCGTGTGCAGCCGGTGGGCGACTCGCTGGGCGGTGGGCGCGGTGAGAGGCACGGGTGGTGGGCGGTGCCGCCAGGCGATCGGCGGTGGTGTGCACGGGGCGGTGCAGGGGCGGGGGCTGTCGTAGGAGACGAGGCGGTCCAGTGCGGGCAGGGTGAGCCACCTGCGGGCCGGCCCGGCGGGTTTGTCTGCGGGCGGGGGTTCGGTGATAGGCGTGCCGTAGTAGTGGCGGCGGGCTGCCTCGAAGTCGGTGGTGACGGAGTAGTCGGCCGTCCGCAGGGCCTGGTGCAGGGCGGCGGGAAGGTGAGGGCGGTGGCAGACCAGGGTCAGGTGGATACCAGTGAGGGCCTGCAGCCGCAGGAGGCGCATCGCGCGGCGGGCGGTGAGGCGGTGGGCTCGCAGGACGGTCAGCCGGGTCACGGGCAGGGCGGTCATCCAGGCCGTGGCGGCTTCCCAGGCGGGCTGACGGCCGCCGGGAAAGCGGCCCGGGAGCAGGGGCGGTTTGCCCAGGGCGACGAGAAGATCGTGGGCGAGGCCGGTCTCGCTGGTGGTGCCCGGGCCGGGGTGCAGGGTGATCCGGCCAGCCGGCAGGTGGTGGGCGGCCAGGGCCGTATGCGTGTACAGCGCGTCGTCGTGGCGGTCGAGAACCACGGTGACGGGCGGCAGCGGCGGGGCGAGAGGCACGGGCGGTGGGGTGTCAGGCGAGGCGGCTGAAGGCCCAACGCAGCAGCTCCTGGTCCACGCGCGGGCGGCCGGTGCGTGCCAGGGCAGTGCGGGCGTGGGCGGTCAGCTGGGCCCAGGCCCGGAAGTTGCCGTGCGCGGCATGCTGGTCGGCGAAGGCGATGTCGTCGGGGTCGGCGTGGTCCCAGATCGGGTGGAACAGGGGGATGACGTCGAGGACCTCGCTGGGGGTGAGGCGGGTGAAGTGCTGCCAGATGAAGATGCGGGAGGACAGCATGGGTTCGCGGCGCAACACGGTGTGGCAGCCCGCCCCACCGACGAAGATGATCGCAAGCTGGGTGGAGGGCTCATCCCACAGATAGCGGAAGTACTCGAACGCCTCACCGTTGAGCCACTGGGCCTCATCGACAAGGAAGGTGCGGGGGCGTTCGGCCAGAGCCGTCTTCAGCAGACGGTCGAACTCGCTCGGGTGGCGGGGTGGCTCGCCGGCCAGGTCGAGGGCGGTGAACAGCTCGTAGCGCACCGCGCGGGCGGTGGGCCGGGCCCGGAAAGTGATCTTGCGGACGTCCTCGTCGGCGGGTTCGAGTGCGCGCAGGCAGGTGTTAACGGCGAGGGTCTTGCCGAAACCGGCGCCGCCGTGGATGCACATCATCGCGCGAGCAGCGACGGTGTCGGCGATGTTCTCCCGGGCGGTGAGCAGGGCGCGGGTGGTGACCACGGAGGCGTCGGGCAGGTCGACGTACTGGTAGGTGGCCGCGGTCATCAGGCGTCTCCGTATTCGTCGGTGGTGGAGGGTACGGCCTGTCCGGCCGGGCCGTCGGGGACTGCAGGGGCGGAGTCACGGCCTGGTGGGAGCGGGGCGGGGCGGGCCGGCGTGGTCAGAGAGGCCAGAGAGGGCGGGGTGCGCCAGTCGGCCGGGGGTGCGGCGTGCGGGATGACGTCCGGCAGCGCGAGTTGCGCGAGGTCGGATTCAGCGGTCTGAGCGAGTTCGGCCTCGGCCTGCGCGGTGGTCAGCGCGCCGAGCCGCCGAGGGGGCTCGGCCTGGGTAGCGGCGGCATAGCGCTCGCGCCGCGAGGCCTCCAGGTCCTTCTTCAGGCGGCGCGCACGGGCGGCCCGCGTTTTCCGTACGGCACTGACCTGTTCCTCGGTGGCCTGATCGGCCAGGTCCGCGGGACCGAGGTAGCGACCAGTGGCGGCGTGGTAGACCTCGATGCGGTGGTCGTGGTGGGGCATGAAACGGATACGGACCTGGATCCCGGCGTGGCCGGTCATCCACGGACCCACGTAGTCGCGTTTCCTGTAGCGGATGCCGCGGGTGGTCAGCGTGCGGGTGCCGGCGTCTTCCAGGGTGAACGTCCACAGATCCGCGGCCGGCACGTCCCGCAGCGGGGTGGGATCGTCCTGCCACGCCTGAAGCGGAGTCCTGCCCCGTAAGGGCGCGGGGTGATGTTCGGTGTTCCACCACCGTGTCCAGTCCAGCAGTCGGGCGGTGAAGTCCTCGAAGCTGAGCAGTACCTCGTCCTTCGGGCGGGAAGGGCGTTTGCCGGGGCGCGGCTGGCGGGCGTAGCCGGGCAGCGCGGCCAGGAACATGCTCTCCACCGCCCGGTTCAGGCCCTCGACCGTGCCCTTGAGGTGCGGGGTGTAGGCGGGCAGGTCCTCCACAGTGACGTCGAGGAGATCGAACGCTGCGGTCACCGTCCGGGACAGGAAATCCTTGCCTCGGTCGACGCGTACCTTCTCGGGCAGGCCGCCGAACGGGCCGTAGGGGTCCTCGCGCAGGACCGCGGAGCGCAGCGCGGCCAGCACCGACTCCCGCGAGGGATGCACCGGGGTGACGGCGAAGCCGGTGATCGCGTTGGTGGCGCAGTCGGTGAACCAGGTGATCCACGGTCTGCGGGCGGTGCCGTCGACGTCGACCAGCACCGGGGCTTGCATGTGGTCGGTCTCCCATGCCTGGTTGCGCCAGCCCCGCGGCCGGGCCAGGAACACATCGTGCTTGCGCGCCGCCCGCTCCCCTCCCGCGAGGCCGGCCCGCTCCCCCGGCGTCAGATCACGACGGATCGCCCGGTGCAGCGTCGGGATCGACGGAGGAGACTCGCCCTCGCCCCTGGCCGCGCGAGCAGTCAGCTCACGATGCACCGCCGCGACGTTGCCCTTCCACAGCCCCAACAGCGCCCGGACCTCATCAGTAACCGTGAACCGCCCGGGATACGCGGCCCGCTCCCCCGGTGCCCGGGCCGCAGCCTCGTCCCGCTCGGCGGCCGCCAGCCACCGCCACACCGCACGCTCACGCACTCCCAGCACGTCTGCCGCCGACCTCACCTGCCCAGTGGTGAGCTTCCCCTCCCGCCGCAGGGCCAGCAGACGGCGCACCGCCGGCCCCCGCAACGCCCGAACCGACACAGCCGGCAAAGCCCCGCTCGAATCACCACCCGCCCCTTCCGGGGCCGGACCCTGCTCTCCCTGATCCACGCCCCCGAGCACACCAACACCCATCGGCCAGCGGATCAGAACTCACGAAACTGAGACAGCGTCACCCCTCATGCAATAACGCCCCAGGACAGCAATACCCCGCGGTTCTCTCACGCCCAGGACAGTGGCCCCACGCCTCGGAACCGCCACCGAGCAGCAACAACACACCCAGACCCCACTGTCTCCCACCTCACCGTCCCAAAACCGAGAGATCCCACCGGCCGGTGCCAAGGGGGCACAGCGAAGAGATCGCGGTCGACAGCGAGACGGAGCCGGTGACCGTCAAGCTGGGCGTATGGATTTCGAACACCAAATCGAGAAGGGACCGGCTCACGGCGGAGCAGCTGGACGCGCTACGGGGACTGGGCGTGCATTGGGCGTAGCGGAGCACGCGCGTGGGGTTGGGTGAGACGGAGGATGGTGCTGCGCCGGACACTCCAGGATGGGCCAACTGGGGTTGGGGATAGAAGCGCCATACGCCCTTGGCAGGGGTTGTGGGCTCGCAAAGGGGCATCGGCGCGGAAGTTGGAGCGGTCGCGCAGTGAGCTTCCGCCAACCTGAACCGCTGGTCGAAGGGCTGGTGTGACGGTCTTTCGGGGTGCTCACGCTGGTCGAGGGCAACAGTCTGCGCAATAGGTCATCTGGCAGAGTGGTCGGCTCTCTGGTTCCTGCCTGCTGTTGCCGGAAGACCTTCTCCGATTTGGTCTGCTCGGGAGCCAGTCGGCAGTCCTGCTGTAGCAGACAGCCGGCCTACCGCGCGATCGATCGGGGCTGGTGTTCGCCTGGACCGTGGGCGACCTAGTTTGGCCAGGGGACACCTACGAGGGCGACGGGGCAGGGCGAGTGGCGTAGTGCGGCGTGGTGGGTGGGTCTGAGTTCGCGGTGGACGATGCCGTGGCGGTGTCGGACTCCGAGAACGAGGAGGTCGGCGTGTTGCGCGGCCTGGAGCAGGGCATGGTGTGCGGGGCCGTCGACGACGGGGCCTTGACCCCTGATGTTGGACACACGAGACACTGGATCCTGCGGATCTGAGAACGGACATCTCGTGGTGATGAAGAACTACCCGCCGCAGTTCAAGGCGGACGCGGTCGCGCTGTACGAGTCGCGGCCCGAAGCGACGATCAGGTCGGTCGCCGCCGATCTGGGGATCAACCCGGAGACGTTGCGGAACTGGGTTCGGGCAGCCGGAGTAAGCCGTCCTCGGGGACGGCGGACGCAGGAACCCTCTCAGCCGCCGGCCCCGCTGGAAGCGGAGAACGCCGCTTTGCGGAAGAAGGTCCGTGAGCTGGAGGAGGAACGCGAGATCCTGCGCAAAGCGGCGAAGTATTTCGCCGGGGAGACGCGCTGGTGAACCGCTTTCAGTGTGTCGCCGACCTCCAGCGCCGTCACGGCGTGAAGCAGCTGTGCAGCATCCTCGGAGTCAGCCGCTCGAGCTTCTACTACTGGCAACGGACGGCCGCCGACCGGGCCGCCAGGCGGGCGGCTGATGCCCGCCTGGCGGCCCGGATACGGGCGGTGCATCAGGAATCGGACGGCACTTACGGCGCCCCCAGGATCACTGCCGAGCTTCGCGAGGAGAACGGTGAGGCGGTCAACCGCAAGCGGGTCGCCAGGATCATGAGGGCGTCCGGGATCGAAGGAGTCCGCCTTCGCCGCCGGCACCGCACCACCGTCCCAGATCAGGCTGCGGCCAAGGCCCCGGACCTGATCGGCCGCGACTTCACAGCGGACAGGCCGAACACGAAGTACGTGGGCGACATCACCTACCTGCCCATCGAGGGCGGGAAGTTCTGCTACCTGGCGACCGTCATCGATCTCGCATCACGCCGTCTGGCCGGCTGGGCGATCGCCGACCACATGCGCGCGGACCTCGTCACCGACGCCCTGGCCGCGGCGATCCGCACCCGCGGCAGCCTCGCCGGATCGATCATGCACACCGACCACGGAGCCCAGTACACGAGCAGAGCATTCGCCGAAGCATGCAGGTCAGCAGGGGTTTGGCAAAGCATGAGCGCGGTCGGTTCCAGCGCGGACAACGCACTCGCCGAATCCTTCAACGCGACCTTCAAACGCGAGACCTTGCAGGGACGAAAGAGCTGGCCAGACGAGCGTGAGGCGCGACTCGACGCCTTCAGATGGCTCCACCGCTACAACACCCGACGCCGACACTCCCGCCTCGGACAACGATCACCGATCGCCTTCGAGAACGCCTTCCACCTCACACCAACTACGCTGGCACAAGCCGCACAAGCCGCACAAGCCGCATAAGCCGTGTTCAGGATTCGGGGTCAAGGCCCAAGCACTATCGGTACTCCACCAACCACCAGGTCGTCATCGACGCTGACACTCGCCACGTCGTCGTGGTGGGCCGCCCAGCACCCGGCAACCGCAATGACTGCAAGGCATGGGAGGAGTCAGGAGCCAAGGCTGCCGTCGGCACGACCACCACCATCGCCGACAGCGGCTATCCGGGCACCGGACTCGTCATGCCTCACCGGCGCCGCAAAGCCGAGGAGCTGCCCGGTTGAAAGCAGGCCCACAACAAATCCCACAAGCAGGTTCGCGCCCGCGTCGAGCACGCCTTCGCCCGCATGAAGAACTGGAAGACCCTCCGCGACTGCCGCCTCAAAGGCGATGGTGTCCACCGCACCATGCTCGACATCGCCCGGCTGCACAACTTCAACCTCGCCGGCTAGATAAGCGGCCGGATTGATCGCCTCCCACGTTCCCGTCCGTCAGAGATCATTTACGGGACGGCCCTTAGGCGAGCAATTCTCGCTCAGCGACACGGTCCGCGACGGGCAGTGGTACCCAGTCGGTCCACAGTGAAGGCGACGAACGTCTTGGCGCTCTCCAACCGGTCGACGTCCTGCGCGGCCTGTTTGGCGATCATGTGCAGGTCGACCGTGAGAGTGTGCACGCGGCGCCCCCAGGAAGCTTCCTCACCGGGCGGTCAGGGGCCGGCGGCCTGGGCAGCGGCGATCACGAGGCTGTAGTTCACTCCCCCATCATCTCATCGCGCGCGGCGTCGGCATCCTGGTCGAGTCCAGTCGGCCATGTCCCCCAGCGGCCTCCCGGACATGGCTGCGAGCACGATGAACACGCTGCCGGACGGGTCGTGCGAGCTGTGCGTCAAAAGACTGCCCGGGGGCGGTCGAGGCCCGTGCGTAGCGGACTACCTCTCCGGCGCCATGCCCTCCGTGACGCTCAGCTCCTGGGTTCCTACGACGGACAGCAGCTCCAATTGCTCGGCTCCCGGGCTTCCGGGCGGAGCGGTGAACCACAGCAGGCGTTGGCGTCCGTCCTCGCTGAGGAGGTTGTAGCAATCGAGTTCGATGACGCCGAGCATGGGGTGGACGATCCTCTTGTGGTCCATGCGGCGCACCGCTACGTCGTGGGTGTCCCAGAGGTCTGCGAACTCCTGGCTGCGGCGGCGCAGTACGGCGACCATCTTCGTGGCCTCCGTGTCCCGGCCACGCCGGGCGGCCGCTGCCTGGAGGTCGGCCACGAACACCCGGGAGTGCTGCGGGTGGTCCTCGGGCGGGTAGATCTCGCGCGCCTGCGGGTCGGTGAACCAGCGGTACACGAAGCTCGCCGCCGGGCCGCGGTGTGCCGGGGACTTGCCGAGCAGGGTCAGGGCCAGGGCGTTCTCCACCAGGGTTTCGTGCAAGTCGGTGATGACGCGCGCGGGAGTGTTGGACAGCCGGTCCAGGAGTCCGAGGAGCGCGGGCTGCACGTGTGCCGATGGTCCGTGTACGGACGGAGGGATCGGCCGTTCGGCCAGGTAGAACAGGTGGTCGCGCTCGTCGCCGTTCAAGCGCAGGGCTCGGGCGAGGGCGGCCAGGGTCTGGGCCGAGGGCTGCACCTTGTTCTTCGTGCTGCCGCGTTCCAGCTCGGTGTAGTAGTCGGCTGACAGTCCTGCCAGTTGGGCGACTTCCTCGCGGCGCAGCCCGGGGACGCGTCGGCGCGGGCCTTGGGGGAGACCGACCTCGACGGGACGGATGCGGTCGCGGCGAGTCCTGAGGAAGGCGCCGAGCTCTGGAAGGTTCACCCCACCATGGTCGCTCGTACGCCGCAGCGCAGCCAGGGGGTGGCATCCCCTGGGTAGACGCAGCCCTGGCTGGGGACGGGGGGCTGGCCGATCGTGGAGGACGCAGCAGGGCAACGGCAAGGCCGCGGCCCCACCCCATTCACCACAGGAGTCAGCTATGCCCACCCCCACCGCCCTCGACGGGACTGCTGCCTCGGCCCAGCCCTCCGCCTCACCCCGTGTCGCGATCGTCACCGGCGGCTCGCGTGGCATCGGCCGCCGGACCGTCGGCCGGCTGGCCGCCGACGGGTACGCCGTCGTGGTCGGTTACACCAGCAACCGGGACGAGGCCGAGGCAGCCGTGAAGGAGGCTGTCACCGGTGGTGGCCGGGCCATCGCGGTACGCGCCGACGTCGCCGACGAACACGCGGTCGCGGCCCTGTTCGACACGGCCGAGGCAGAGTTCGGCGGGGTCGACGTCGTCGTGCACGCGGCCGGGCGGATGCACCTGGCACCGATCGCGGAGCTGGACCTGGCCGTCCTGGATGAGCTGCACCGCACCAACATCCGCGGCACGTTCGTCGTCGTCCAGCAGGCCGCCCGTCGGGTGCGCCCCGGCGGCGCGATCGTGACGTTCTCCACGTCCGTGGTGGGACTTGCCTTCCCGGGTTACGGCGCGTACGCCGCCGGCAAGGGCGCGGTCGAGGCGCTGACGCTGATCCTGGCCCGGGAGCTGCGGGGCCGGGGCATCACCGCAAACGCGGTCGCGCCCGGCCCCACGGCGACCGACCTGTTCCTGGACGGCAAGGACGAGGAGACCATCGCCCGCCTGGCCGCCCAGCCTCCGCTGGAGCGCCTCGGTACTCCGGCCGACATCGCCGAGGTCGTGGCGTTCCTGGCCGCACCGGCCGGCCACTGGATCAACGGACAGGTCGTCCGCGCCAACGGCGGAATCATCTGAAACCGCCCGCTGCCACTCCATCGATCGACGAAAGGCCCTGTCGTGACAGACGGCCACAGCGGGAAGGTCACGCTGGTCACCGGAGCCGTCGCGCGCCTGGTCGTGAGGAGCAAGGCACCCGGCCCCCGCGCACCCACATAGACCCCAGCCGGGACGGCAGCGAAGTCGTCTCCGCGGTCGCAGACCGCCTCCGCGCCGACTTCTTCCGCCGCGTCGGGCTGGACGGCCTGCTCACGGCAGGAAGCTCCCTGTAGCACCCCACTGAGAAGAGGAACGACCAGCCATGCCTTTCGCGAACTTCAAGGTCCCCGAGAAGACCCTCACCCCGAAGCAGAAGGAGATGATCGTCACCCGCACCACCGAGCTGTACGTCGAGATCTACGGCGAGCGCGCCCGCAACAACACCATGGTGCTGGTCGAAGAGGTCGCCGACGGCGGCTGGGGCATCTCCGGCAACGTGCTGACCCTCGCCCTGCTCGGCCAGGCGGCGCCGAGCGACGCCAGCGACGCCTGACCGCGCCCACCGGCCGTCATTCGGCCAGGACGGCACCTTGAAACCGAGGGCCGCCGGGTCGAGCGTCCGGCCAGAACAGCGCGGTCAGGCCACCCCGGTCCTCGTCGCTCAGATTCTTCGCCCAGGTCTGCCTGGGTGCCGTCGCCTCGGTCAGGGAAGCCGCGTCGGTCACGGTGGCTGACCAGCGAGCCCACCCGAGCGTGCTGTCCCCGTGGCCGGTGTCCACCGTATGGCGCGGGGACAGCACGGGGGCCCGGTCCCGTCGCCGCGACGGCCCCCCTGGGATGGTCAACCGACAGACGTCTCTTCGACCGACAGGAATCCGGCCGGGGAGAGCCGCGCCAGGAGGGCACCTTCTCGTTTCTGCGCCTCCCCTGGGAGC
>NZ_JAERUC010000182.1 GCF_016745505.1 Streptomyces silvae
CTGCTCGATCTTGGCGATGTACGCCGCCGAGTACTGCACCCGGGGTGCGAACTGCTCCTGTGTCAGGTGCGCCTCGTCGCGCAGCGCCTTGAGCACGGCCCCGAACGTCTTGAGGCTGTCCGACGACTCCGGCTCGCCGCACTGTCCCCCGCCGCCGTTGTCCGAAGCCATGCCCGGCCACCTCTCCCCTGCGCTGCGCCCGCCTCCGGGGCACCCGTACCGCGTGTCATCAAGGGTTACGTAAAGTGACACCCCCAGTCCAGCGCGTGAACCAGTACAAGCCGATCTGTATGGGCGCCGTGCCTGCCGTCGGGCACTCCGCCCCCGCCAGGCTTTGCCCCATGCCGATCCCCCACAGCCAACCCGTCACCGCGGAGCGCGTCTTCGCCCAGCGCTTCTCCGCCACCCGCCGCGGTGCCCGTCTCGCGCGCCTGCTTGCCGGGCTGCAGTTGGTGGAGTGGGGGCATCCTCGCGGTGGCGGTGTCCACGACACGGTCACGTCCGTGGTCGCCGAGCTTGCCGCGAATGCCGTACTGCACGGCCGCGTGCCCGGCAGGGACTTCGCCCTGCTCCTCCGGCACGACGACGGCCGGAGCCTCGTCCGTATCGAGGTGTCCGACACCCACCCGGCCCGTCCCGTCCCTGTCGCGCCGGCCACCGACGAGGACCACGGCCGTGGCCTGGTCCTCGTCGGCGCCCTCTCCACCCGCTGGGGAGTCCATGACCGCGTCGGCCCCGGCAAGACGGTCTGGGCGGAGTGCGCCCTGGCCACGGGGGCCGGGAAGCCCTCGTAGGACCGACGGGGGCCACGCCTGTGTCAGCGCCCCCGTGGTGACCTGCCCGGTGGCCGGTCGGGAGCCGAGACCCGGGAGCCGCAGCCCCGAGTGCCGGATCCGAGGGCAGGGCCCAATGGCAGGTTCGAGCGGTGCCTTGATCCGGGTGGGCAGAAGAAGCGCGTAGCTCACCCCGCCCCGACCGGGCCGTACCGAGCCGCGGCTCGCCCTGCGCGCCGCCGCTTGGTGGAGTGCACCGCATGCCCTCCCAGCCCTCCCGAAGCAACCCTTCCGCACGCCGGGCGGTCCTACCGGGCGTCGCACGCGGAGCTTCAACCTCTGTCGACGCATACCGATGACCGAGTGGAAGGGTGGAGCACATGGAGATCGACCCTGACCTCTGCCTGGAGGTCCCTGAGGGCTTCGACGACACGGATGCGGACTCCCAGGTGCATCCCATGGCCCGGAAGCTGTTCTTCGCCACCACTGCGGCGGGAGCCTTCGGGAAGGCCCAGGAGTGGGTGGGGGAGTACAACATCCGCCTGGCAGACGTCTCATGGGATCACCTGTACGGCGAGGACGAGCCCTACATGCTGGGCATCTACTTCACGTTCGAGCCGGCCCCAGAGAGCAACTGACCCGAGGACGACTGGCCGAGGACGACTGACCTGAGGACGCCTACCTGAGGACGCCTACCTGAGGACGCCGGCCTGGGGCCGGACCCCGGCCCGGATCTCTCCGGGACCGGGGTGTGCCGTCCCCTGGGTACTCAGGGCGTGTACAGCGACTGCAGTCGGGTGATGCGGCCCTCACCGTCGAAGCTCACGTCGTATCCGAGGAGCATGGGTGCCTCGGTGGACGACCGCGCCTTCAGCCGGCTGACGAAGTCCGCCTGGGAGTACGACGCGGGATGCTTCGCGTCGCCGAGCGGGACCGACAGCAGCACCGTCGCGTCCTCGGCCATGGGCACCTCGGTGTAGGGCCCCTTGCCCGGGACGATGACCCATGCCTCGAACTCGGGGTGCGCCTTCTTCTGAGCGGGTCGCACCGACAGGTACGTCCGGCCGTCGGTGATCCGGGCATCGTCGATCTGCACGAACTGCTTGGTCCCGGCCCATGGGGCCGCGCTGGTCGACGACGCCGCAACCGGGCCGGTGTCACCGGCCGAGGCGGAGGCCGAGGGCTCGTCGCTGCCGGGCGCGGGCGTCGAGGCCGTCCCGTCGGCCGGTACGGAGGGCGACCCGCTGTCCGATGTGGCGGGCGTCGCCGAGGCCGCGGGCGCGGTGCCGGCCGACTGCCCCTCTCCCTTCCCGCCGCATGCGGTCAGGGCCATCAGGCTGAGGGCGAGGGCGGTGAGGCTACGCACGGTGGCGCTGCGGTGCGAGATGTGCATGGTCAAGTCCCCCCAAGGACAGCTGTGTTCTGGTTCCTTGCTCTCTACGCGCCGGCCCGCCCCGCAGGTTGCACCCTGGCCGCGTTCTTTTTCGGCGGGCACCGGAAGGCGTCGGTGGGCCTCCCCCCGGATCCGCGGGCGGCCTCATCCGGAGAGCCAGTACGCCTCTCTCAGCGACTGCACCCTGCCCTCGCTGTCGTAGTCGATCGCGAACACCCACCGGGGCCCGGCGCCCAGCCTGTCCACCAGTTCGCCCAGTTGTGTGTCCGCCGGCTTGCCGTCGGACAGCTGCCGCACCTCGACCAGGGCTCCCCTCGGCAGTGTCAGCGTGTGCACCACACCCCCGGGGGTTGCGGCTCCCCCCGCGATACGGGCCTGTTCGACGGTGACCCGCACCGTGTCGCCCCTCACCACCGCGCCGTACACATAGCCCAGTTCGGTGGCGTACTCGGCGCTCGGGCCGGGTGTCGGCGGCACGAACGGCGATGCGGCCGGTGCCGGTCCGGCGGCAGGGGGCTCCGATCCCCCTCCGGGGGCACGGACCAGCGACATTCCGCCCACGGCCAGCACCACGGCCAGCAGTGCGCCGCCGGATGCCAGTGCGGCCCGCCTGCGGCGCAGGCGCTGGTCGCCGCGCGCCCTGATCGTCTCCGCGGCGAGCGGCACCACCTGCCGCCTGCCCGACTCGGCGAGGTCGGCCAGACAGTCCTTCAGCCCGGTCTCATCAGCCATGGCGCACCTCCGGCAGGCGGTTCGTCGTCCGTGGGTCCAGTTCGGTGTCCGCCAGCAGCCGTGCCAGCGCCGCCCGGCCCCGGCTGAGGTGTGCCTTGACCGTACCGACAGGGCAGTCGGCCTCGACAGCCACCTGTTCGACCGTCAGGTCACACAGGTGGTGGAGCACCACGGCCCGTCGCTGTGCCTCGGGGATCTGCCGAAGCGCCTGGAACAGCAGCACATGGTGGGGTTCGGGCGGAGGTACGGCGGCCGGCGGGCCCTGCCGACGGGCGAAGGCGAGCGCGGTACGCACCTTCCGCCACCGGCTGACCGCCAACCGCCAGGCCACCGTGCGCACCCAGGCCTCGGGGGCGCCGTTCAGATCCAGTTCGGACCGGCGTTCCCAGGCGCGGGTGAAGGCCTCCTGGACCACGTCCTGTGCCTCGGAGAGGTCGCCCGTCATCGCGTACAGCTGGCCGACGATCCGGCCGACACTCGCGGCGTAGAAGGCGTCGAACTCGTGCTCGTCCACACCTCGTCCGCCGCGTCGGCCCTCCGGTGGTGGCATGGCTCTCCTCTCACGCCGTACGCGGCGCCACGCGGCTGGGCCCGCGACTGCGGCGACCGGACAACTCCCGTACAGCCGCCGGTGGTTCACAGGGGACCTTATCCAGCAAGCCGGAGCCGTCAGCCGGATGTGGGAGGCGGTGTCACTGCTGTGACAAAGTCCCGGCGGGGCGGCTTCTCCCGGCTCGGCCGGGCCGGTGAGCAGGTGATCGGGCGGAGCAGTCCATGATCAGCGGCAGTTCCTCCGGCTTCGCGCGCAGGCGGAGCCGCCTGCGCGCGAGCGGACCGCTGCCCGCGACGGCCGCGGTCCGGCCCGTCAAAGCGTCGGCTCACCGCCCCCGCTCGGCGCGTGGCTCAGGTCCACCACGCAGAAGATGTTGCCGTCCGGGTCGGCGAGCACCACGAAGTCGGGGTCCGACGGGTAGAGCTCCCAGTCGACCGTCTGCGCGCCCAGACCGATCAGGCGCCGGACCTCCGCCTGTTGCTCCTCGGCCGTGTCCACGAAGAGGTCCAGGTGGATACGGGGGCGGGGCTCGGCCGGGGATGTGCTGTGCATCAGGCCGAGGGCCCGGCCGGAGCCGTCGGGGTGGATGAGCGTCCGCCATGTGTCGCTCGCCCAGTCCTCGGTGGCGACCAGGTTCAGCGCCTCGGTCCAGAAGGCCACTGCGCGGGGGATGTCCGTGACACCGATGACAGGGATTCCGAGTCTCAGCATGGGGCGAGCCTAGGCCGTCTCTTTCGGATCTTGTCACTGCCTTCCCACCCGCCGAGCGGCAGGATGGCCGGATGGCGATGAGCAAGGTGGAATTGCTGGCCCTCCTGCGTGAACTCGACGACCCCAAACAGCTGGGGTGGCCGTTGAACTACGACCGCGCCGCGGCCCGCCTCGCGTTCGGCGGGCTGGTGCGCCGGCTCGAGACGGACCTCGGGGCCCAGTGCGAGTTCGAGCAGGACACGCAGGACTCCAGCGAGTACGGGCGTGCCCGCGTGCCGGCCGAGGCGACCGTCTGCGGGACGCGGATCGTGGTCTGCGTGAGCACGTTCGGCTCCCTCGCCGAGGTCTGCGCCGCCAATCCAGGGGCCTACTTCGGCACGGACGACGCCCGAGAGGAAGGCGCGCTGGACCCCGCCGACGCCACCGTGGAGCAGGCTCTGGCCGAACTCGGCTACGTGAGCGTCCCCGAGTTCGCTGACAGCCGGAAGTGACGCTCCCGCAGATCCCTCCCGTCCGCCGCTGTGGTCAGCAGTGGACGGTGATGGTGGGAGAGTCATGCCTTGGCACCGGGCATGCCGCTGGTGACGACGATCGTCGCCACGTCTCCGGTCTTCGTGCGTCCCAACCAGACGACGCCGCCGGACTCGGCCCAGAACGTGACGAGATCCGCTTGCTGCGACTCATCGCATACCCGTTCGCACCCGTCGGCCAGCTGCTCGGTATCGCGCGGGCCAGGGACCCCGTCCATGAACATGCGGAACGGTGCGGACAAGGTCGTCCACGCGCCTGCGTCGGCGAAGCAGCCGACATTGGCATCGGAGAAGAAGCGGGGCTGTTTGCCCGGCTGGAGCCGGGCGATGTCGTCCTCGACACCCAGGCCCATCTCCCATCCGACGACAGGGGCGTCGCTGATGCACAGGCGCGTCGCGGCGCACTGAACACCGTCGACGTGCTCGCCCATGAACTCGTACGGGCCCGCTGTCCACGCGATCTCCACCCGGTAGACGCCCGGGGGGATGCGCAGCGCCAGTTCCCGCGGGGGCCTGGCCGGCAGCCCCCTCCTGTACTCCCAGGCCTGGTCGTCGTGCCATGGCGCATCGACGACGAGCCGGCCGCTCGGTACGCGGATCGTCGTCAGCTCCTCGATCCCCGTCACGACTATCGGTGTTGTCGGATCGTCGTACACCGTCCCCAGGTGAGCACCGGGCGTGAAAGCCATCTCCAAGTACCAGGTGGCCTCGGGCCCGGCTGTCAGCCGCGCGTCCCCGACCCATTCCATGTCTCACTCCCTCCCCGCCACCCCGCCCGGGCGGTCAACTGAAAGCTACGTGGGCCCGCTGACACCGGCACTCCTTGCACTGTCGCGATCCGTGATCGATCCCCAAGGTCCGTGCCAGAACCCCATTCTCATGAACAAAGCCAGGCCTCAGCGGCAGGATCCGAAAGAGACGGCCAGAGCCTGGCCCGTAGATGATCCATGACTGGCGTGGGCGTGGATGTGGGCGCTGAACCGGGCTGCTGCACGCCACGGGCGCAGCAGCGGCCGGCCTGGCTGCGCCGCCGTACGTCGTTCGAGGGCGCAGCTCGTCGGGCCCGTGGTCAGCCCGCCGCCCCGGGACCCGGGCGCGGCGTCGGGCCGCGGGGCGGGGGCTCGTCCGGTGGCCGCGGGAGGTAGGTGACCTCGTCGTCCATCAGTTCCGTACGGGACCAGGTCCGGTAGTTCGCCGGAGGGAGGTCCGCGTTCGGCCAGTGCGGGTCGGCGGGCGTGTAGTCGTTCTCCGACAGGCCCGCGACCTGGAGCAGGTCCAGGAGCATGCGCTGTGTCAGGGGCTCGTCCAGGTACTCGGCGGCGTCCTCCGCTCCCCAGCGGACCACCGTCTCGGCTGCCCGGGCGATTCCCTCCACGGTGGCCGTGGGGAACGCCAGGGCGAGGGAGACCTTCACGATCTCGACGGCATCCTCTCCTCGCACGGTCTACCGCCTCCTTTCGCAGACGATGCAGAGGCCGACCAGGGCCGTGAAGAGCAGTCCCATCTTGCTCGTGTTCTGCGCCTGGCGCAGACACTCGCGCCGATCGAGATGCGCGTACTGCGGGGTCGACATGATGTCCCGGACGTAGACCTCCCAGTGGTCCTGCGCCCGCTTCCAGTCGTTGCGGTGGGCGACCCGGACCCAGGCATCGACGAACTCCTGCCGGGCGTGGTTGCCGTGGAAGTAGGGCCTCAAGTCGTCGATCAGCCCCGGGGGCCTGAGCCTCTGTCCCCATGTCCGCTGCCGGAAGAGCGAGTTGGCGGAGATCGACTTCACGCTGCCGATGCGCGTGGTGATCACATGTCCCGCGAATCCACCGATGATGGCCGGGACCAGGAGCCAGCCGAGGAGGGACAGGGCCCAGAGAAGGGTGTGCTTGGGCGCCTCGATGAGCGTGAAGACCTCGTACACGCCGCTGGGACTGCCGGCTCTGGCGGCGAAGACGTACAGCACCAGCAGGCAGAGGGCTATGGGGACGCCCCAGTCCAGCACCCACTGGGTGACGCCCTTCAGCGCCTTTCGCGATCTCCAGGCGCGGCGTAGTCGCGCGGTGATTCCGGACCGGCCCGGCGGCAGATTCAGGTGACTCGGGACAGGAACAGGACCGTGCACCAACTATCGCCCCCCGGCTGGTCAGAAGTGACAGGTACGCGGTCACCGGTCGCGTCACGCTCCCCCGCTGCCACAGTCGGCCGCGCGGGCGAAGGACAGGATAAGGGGCGTGCCGCAGGCTCCGGTCCTCCTGGACACATGGTGGATTTCCCTGGACCGTACGGGCTCTTGGGTGCCCCTCCGGTCACGTCAGCGGCCTGCGGTAGCGGACGTACTCGTTCCGGCGCCGGAAGCCCACGCTCTCGTACAGGTCGTAGGAGCGGTGCGGGTTCGCCGTGCCCGTGAAGAGTCTGGCCGTCGTGGCGCCGTGGTCGCGCAGGCTTCGCAGGCCGTCCAGCAGCAGGGCCCGGCCGATTCCGAGTCGGCGGTGGTCCGTCCGGATGCTCAGTTCCTCGACCTCGCCCAGGGTGCGGTCGTGCGGGCGGAGGGAGCAGAGGGCGGCCCCGACCATGTCCTGGCCCCTCCATACCGCCCGCCAGCAGGCCGGGTCGGCGGTGGCGGCGAAGTCCTGGAACGGCCATTCCTGGGTGAAGCCGGTGCCCGCGTACGAGTCCACCACCGTCCGCCAGGCCGCGCGGTAGTGGCTCGGCCCGATCGGTCCCGTCCGTAGCCCGGCCGGCAGTTCGGCGCCTTGCCCGGGCAACCGGCCCAGATCGGCCAGCTCCAGCTCGACCAGGCTGAAGACACGCCGGTAGCCGGCGGTGAGCAGCAGCTCCGTGGCGTCCTGCTCGGAGGCCGTGGCGTTCGCGCCGATCACCGCCGTGCGCGCCGTTCCGTGCTGTGCGACGAGCCCGCGGATCCGTTCCTCGGCCCAGCTCAGCATCGCCGAGCCGACGCCCTGCCGGCGGTGCTCGGGCAGGAGGTAGCCGCGGTGCAGGTAGAGCCACGTGCCGTCCCGCTCCCGCCACCACCGGATCGTCGCGTAGCCGACGACGTCGCCGCTGCGCGTCACCAGGATCTGGTTCCTGGACGGCTCCTCCAACGCGGCGGAGGCCTCGGCGATCTCCGGCGCCGTCGGAAGCCCCTCCACCACCGAACGGGCATCGGTCCCGTCCCGTACGGCGCAGCCCCGCCGCACCGCGGCCATGGCGTCGTGGACTTCGTCCGCGTCTCGATAGGGGTGGAATCGGAAGCCGGACGGAACGTCCTGTCCTGGTGCGCGATCTGGCATGCCCGGATGATCCCGCACGGCGGGCCCGCCCCGCCTCCCCATTCAGCTGCCGCTCAGCGGTGACCCCCAGGCGGATTCGTGCCGGGGCCTTCTCGCCAGGTGGGCGAGCAGCCGCGCCGCCGTGTCGGAGGCGGTGTCCTGCGGTGCTCCGACGGAAGCCAGTGCGGCGCCGAGCCGCGCCGCAGCCGTCTCCGGTAGGTCCAGGTCGTCGAGGAGGGGGATGAGCAACAGGAGGCGCTCGGCGGGGTGCTGGACTCCCTGAGCCGTGGGGGACGGGGTGTCCGCGATACGGATCAGCTCCTGCCAGGTCAGCCCGGACCCGGAGAACTCACCGTCCCCGCTGCCCATCCGTCGCACGGCACTCCCGCCCGGGTGCGTGAGGAGGTAGTCGGTGCCGTGGTCGCCGGCCAGGTTGCGGTGGATCACCACGACTTCGGCACCGTCCGCGGCCGGGACGCGGAACACCGGCCACCGCTCGGGGTCGAAGAGGACCTCGGACATGGCGTCCGTATCGGCACCGTCGTCGCCGAACCACTCCGGAGAGGGCCGCTCGGCGCTCGTCCCCTCGTCGCACCTCGCCAGAAGGTGGTTCGACCAGAAGCCCGGCCGGGCCAGCAGCGGTTCGCCCGGGACCAGCGGGGCGTCGTATCCCTTGATCAGCACCCCGTAAGCCTGCCACCGGCCGCCCGCGCCGCCTCCCACGGGCGGGTTACGGCTCCCCTCGGCCGGGTCACGGCGTCAGCACGATCCTGCCGAAGACCTCGCCCGCGTCCATCTTCCGGTGCGCCAGTACGGCCGCGTCCAGGGGCAGCACCTCGTGCACCACCGTCTCGATCTCGCCGCGGCCCGCTGCGGCGAACTGTTCGCGTCGTACGGCGTACCGGTCGGCCCCGGGCACGGTCGCCGCGCTGAAGGCGGCGAAGGACAGCGACTTCTGGAACGCCGCCATGATCCTCGTACCGAAGTCCGCGGGCGGCTGGCCCGCGACCGCGCCCACGGCCACCAGGCGGCCGTTCGGACGGAGCCGGTCGAAGAACGACGGCATGTCCTTCCCGGCCACGACGTCGATGATGACGTCGTACCCCGCGGGAGCGTCCTCCCCGCCTCCTCCCGAGCGGTCCAGGACGTGGGTCGCCCCGAGCCGGCGCAGCTTCTCCCCGCGCCCGGCCGAGGACGTGGTGACCGCGACCGCTGCGGCGCCGACGCGGGCGGCGAGCTGTACCGCCGTGATCCCGATGCTTCCGGCCGCGCCGCGTACGAGGACGGTCTCCCCGGGAGCGAAGTGGGCGTGGCGGAGCCCGAAGTGGGCCACCACACCGGCGCTGCCCAGCGTCACCGCGTCGACGGCGGAGAGGTCCTCGGGGAGGGGGACGATCTCCGTGACCGGCACGGCGGCCTGCTCGACGTAACCTCCGCCGGTTCCGGTGAACGCCCACACCCGCCGGCCGGTCCATGCCGGGTCGACGCCGTCGCCGACCGCGGTCACGGTGCCCGCCACCTCGCTGCCCGGGACGAAGCCCTCCTTGAAGCCGTAGGCCGCCAGGGCCCCGCTCCGGATCACCGTGTCGACGCCGCCGACGCCTATCGCCTCGGTGGCGATCAGCACCTGCCCGGCGGCGGGTGCGGGGTCCGGCAGGTCCACGGCGACCAGGCCCTCGGGGCCGCCGTACGTCTGGATCGCGAACGCCTTCACTGTCTCGTCTCCCGTACGTGTTCCAGGACCGCTGGTGCGCGGTCGTGCGCGATGCCCGCCACCGGCCCTCCACCTGCGCGGTTACCGCCGGCAGGGGCACGGGTGCGACGCGGGCTCCTCCGTCCGGACGTTAGCGGACGCCCCCGTCCGTTTGGCTAAAGTGAGAGCATGAGCGAGCGTTTGCCTCACACCCTGCGTTCCGACGCGCTGGACAACCGCGCAAGCCTCCTCGACGCGGCTCGGGCGCTGTTCTCCGCCGACGGTCTGGACGTGCCGATGCGGGAGATCGCACGGCGCGCGGGGGTCGGGCCCGCCACCCTGTACCGGCACTTCCCGACCAAGCAGACGCTGATCGCCGAAGCCTTCGCGGACCAGTTGCACGCCTGCCGCACCATCGTCGACGAGGGGTGCGCGGACCCTGACCCGTGGCGTGGTCTCCGCGGGGTGATCGAGAAGATCTGTGAGGTGCACGCCCTCGACCGGGGCTTCACCGAGGCCTTCCTGTCCACCGTCCCCGGGGGACCGGACCTAGCGGGCCGTGCGTACACGCTCGAAGCGCTCGCCGGTCTGGCCCGGCGGGCCAAGGACGCGGGAGGTCTGCGGCCCGACTTCGTCCTGGACGATCTCGTGCTCGTCTTCATGGCCAACAAGGGGATCCGCACCAGGTCGGCCGCCACCCAGGTCGCGGCCTCCCGGCGCTTCGCGGCGCTGGCGATCGAGGCGTTCGCGGCCGATCCTGAGCGAGCGCCGCTGCCCCCGGCACCCCGGCTGGCGACCGCGGCGAACAAACCGGCCGCAGCGAACAACTCTGCCGCGACGAACGAACCGGCTGCGGGGGGCGGTTCATGAGGCAGCCCGGCTGCCGCCGACCGGATCTGCTCAGCGCCCGCCCACTGCCGGGCTGGCCGGGCGCGGCAGTGGCTGCCGCCAGTCGCCCAGCGTCCTGACGAGGAACCGGCGGGCCGGAGCTCGTACGTCGTCCCATGCCGGGTCCACGGGCAGGTCGTCGGCCCAGAGGCCGGAGCGGCCGACGGCGTCTATCCCGCCGAGCCGGCGGCCTATGGCCTGGAGGTCGTGCAGGTCCTCGGGTCCGAGGACACCGCGCTCCCCCAGCCCTTCCGAGATACGGCAGAGGAGCTCCACCTCCTCGACCACGGACCGTGTGTCCTGCTCACGACCGTCCAGCCAGGCCAACTGGTCCTGGGTGTCGGCCGCGAGGAGTGCCATGAAGCGCAGCGTCAGGGTGCGCAGGTGGGCGTCGCCAAGATCGTTCATCCATCGAGGATCGCACCCGGGCGCAGCTCCGCAGCGGTCGCCCTGCTGGCAGGATGGCAGCGCCGAGGCCCACGGCGTGGCTTCGACGAGTGTCCGGACGAGGCGAGGAGCGCCCGAAGTGACGGGTGAGCTGCGGTGGTTCTGGGGCGTCGTCCTCGTCCCCGCCAACCTGCTGAACGCCTACGTCGCGTACGGGGCCCTCGTCCTCCAGCCCCAAGGAGTCTGGGACGAACACACCCTGACCGGGATCGAGGTCGCGTCAGCACTCGCGATCGTCCTCGGCGTCGTCATCACCTTGCTCGCCCTGGTCCCCGTCCGGCAGAAGGTGCTGAGCCGCTGGTGGCTGGCGCCCTCACTGGTCTTCCTCACGGCCGGCGCGGCGCGCTGGGCGTACATCGTCCACACCTATCCGCCGGTCCCGGGCCGCTGACGGGCTCGGCAGTCCGAGGTACCGCAGGTGGTGGGCACATCCTGACCCGGCCCGCCTTCCGCGCCGTTGCGGAGGAGTTCGCCGACGGCACCGGACAAGGCGGAGCTGACCCGCCACCTGCTGGCACACCCGCCATGGCGTGTCCTGACTGTGGACGCTGAAGCGCTCGAAGCACATGAGGCCGCCGCCCACACCCGGAGGTGACTGGCGGACATGCTCGGACTTCCGGAAGCTCTGGCCCCGGCGCGACAGCCGCCGCCCGCGGGCCCACCGGCTGGCCGCGGGGCGCCTTCAGTTCAGCCGTGCCGGCCCGAGGACGGGCGGCCACAGGCCGTCCCCGGAGGGGCTGACATCGCCGTCCTCCCACCCGGGGTCGGAAGCACAAGGCCCGGTGGCGCCACCCATGAAGTACTCCCGGTCCGGGAACCAGGTGAAGGACATCCGCTCGCCCCCGCCGTCCCGCTGGACAAACAGGTCCCAGTCGCCGGCAGCGCCGCCTTCGCGGTAGGACGTGACCTCCCAGCCGTTTGCCTTGAAGTGCTGGTGCAGCCGGCGAAGGCCGGGGACGGCCCGGCCGGCGGGTACGCGGTCGAGCGCCCAGCGGTGGCTCATCCGGTAAGCGCCGTCCACGGTCTCATCGAGGCTGAGCAGTCCTCCGCCGTAGCAGTAGCCGGAGCCGAGCGTGTTCTCCGTGCTGACGCCGATCTCCTCGACCCCTGGCTCCACGATGCGCGTGAACCCCATGACGTCGTACGCCTCCTGGGAACGCTGGAAGGCACGGTCCGCCATCTCCTCGGGAGCGACGCGGGGAAAGTCCGTCGTCGACCCCCAGGCGAGCTGAGCGACCAGAACACATGCGACGGCGAGCGCGGCGCTTACGCATCCGAGGATCGCGAGGACGGACGAGCGGGACCGTGACGTGGTCGGCGTAGGAGCTGGTGCGGTGGCCTCGGGCATACGGGGACGGTATGACCGAGGACCGTGCGGCGGATGGGCCCGGCTACCCCCGGGACGTAGGTACACGTACTCAGCCGGCATCCCGAGGAGGTGCGGAACGGCTGGGCTGCTGGTCGTCGGCAGTCCAAGCACCTCCTGCACGCAGGAACGCGCCCAGCACGGTACGCGCCTAGCACGATTACGGAGTGACACGCCCCGGCCCGCGAAAACGATCACTGCATGGTGTGCCGTATGCGGTGTTCGATGTTCCTTTCTGGCGATGTGCCCGAGGCTGGGTGGCCCGAGACAAGATCACGGAAGGACCCGGCCATGACCGCTGCGGCACAGGACATCATCACCAGCAAGCTCGAGCGCACCTTCGACAGCATGGACTCCAACCACGACGGCTACCTGGACTGGACGGACTACCAGCGGCTCGCCGACCGTTACATCAGCGCCTACAAGCTGGCGAGGGACGACCGGCGGGCCAGGGCGCTCCAGACCTTCTGTCAGATCTACTGGCTGGAGCTGCTGCGGCACGCCGGCGTGGACGGGGACCGGCTGACGAAGGGCGAGTTCATCACGGCCAACCGGCTCGCCGTGATCGACACCAGCCGGCTCAATGTGACCGAGGGCGGCGGCCACGCGATCTTCGATGTCATCGACGCCGACGGGGACAACGAGATCAGCAGGGACGAGTTCGCCCGCTTCCTGAGGGACGTCTGGAAGACCGACGCACCCGACGCGACGGACATGTTCGCCCGGCTGGACACCGACGGCGACGGGATGATCTCGCGCCAGGAGTTCATCCGCGCGGTGCGCGAGCACTTCCTCTCCGACGACCCGGACGCGCCGGGCGGCCTGTTCTTCGGGCACGTCTTAGCCCGCCCGCTTCGAGGCGTCGCCCGCGGGCGACGCCTCGACGTACCTGAACGGGGTGGTGGGGCGGCCCCGTGCGCGTCACGCGGGCCGGCACCGGTGGTTCCTACTTCTCCGTGACCGGCTGTTCGTCCTGTTCGTCGGCGGTGGCCGGGGTTCCGCCCGCCACCGTCGCCCTCCGGGTGCCGATCGCCGGGGCGAGGAGGACCGCCACCGCGACGAACGCCAGGACGACGATCATGGCGGACCGCAGGCCGTAGTGGTCGCCGAGGAAGCCGAGCACGGGCGGGCCGACGAGGAACGCGATGTAGCCGATCATCGCGACCAGGCTGACGCGGGCCGCCGCGTCGGGGCCCGAGTCGCCGGCCGCCGAGAGGGCGACGGGGAAGCCCAACGAGGCGCCCAGGCCCCAGAAGAGGACGGCCGCACCCGCGAGGACCGGCGAGTCGGCGAAGATGACGAGGGCCAGTCCGAGGGCGGCGGACAGGGCGCTGGCCCGGACGACGGGGGCGCGGCCGAAGCGGTCGATGAAGAAGCCGCCGCAGAAGCGGCCGAGCGTCATGGCGGCGGCGAAGCCCGCGTAGACGGCCGATCCCAGGGCGGGGTCGACGCCGTGGCCGTCGACCATGAGCAGCGGCAGCCAGTCGTTGGCGGCGCCTTCGGCCAGGGCCATCGCGAGGATGATCCCGCCGATCAGCAGCAGGCGCCGGTCCTTCCAGACGGCGGGGCGGGCCGGTGCGGTGCCGCCGTCGGCCGTGTTCCGCCTGGTCCTGCCGACGCCGGCGGGGATGGCCCGGATGGCGTACGCGAACATCCCGGCCGTGACCACGGCCATGCCGCCCAGGTGCCACTGCACCGGGAACTCGACGGCGGTGCAGAGGATGCCTAGCGCGGCTCCCACGACGGTGCCGAGGCTGAAGAAGCCGTGCAGCGTGGGCAGTACGGTGCGGCCGGTGATCCGCTCGACCTCCGCACCGTCGATGTTGACGGCCACCTCCCCGCCGCCCATCCCGGCCCCGAAGAGGAACAGTCCGGCCGTGACCGCGGGGGCGGAGGAGAACAGGGCGCCGCAGCCGATGGCCACCGACCCGGCCACGATCAGCGCGGTCCCCACGCCCATGACGGGCCGGGTACCGAACCGGGCGACCAGCGCGCCGGAGCTGAGGATGCCGAGCATCGAGCCCACGGACAGGCCGAAGAGCACCAGGCCCATCTGGGCCGTGGACGCCCCGAGTTGATCCCTGATGTCGGGTGTACGCGTCACCCAGGAGGAGATCGACAGGCCGGGTATGAGGAAGAAGAAGAACAGGGACGCCCGTCGGCGGCGTGTGGCCAGGTCCATCAGTGACGCGCTCTTTCAGGAGTGCACGGCCGGGCGGACGCCGCCCCCCGGATGAGTATGTACAAACGTACACTCCTGTGCGCGAGCCCTCCAGAGGCTTGCGGAGGCGGCCGCGCTCCGGGGCCGTCCGTGTTCCGGAGGCGGCCCGGACCTGCTCTAGAGCCAGCCGTGCTCCCGGGCGATGCGGACGGCGACGTGGCGGTTCTCCGCGCCGAGCTTCATCGCGGCGGACGAGAGGTAGTTGCGTACGGTCCCGCTGGTCAGCGAGGCGCGGGCGGCGATGTCCGCGACCGGTGCCCCGTCCTCCGCGTACGACAGGAGCTCCGCCTCCCGGGGTGTCAGGGGTGACTCACCGGCGGCGATGGCGTCGGCCGCGAGCTCCTGGTCGACGTAGCGGCCGCCGGTGTGGACGGTCCGGATGATCCGCGCCAGCTCTTGCGCGGAGACCGTCTTGGGGACGAAGCCGCGCACCCCGGCGCTCAGCGCGCGCTTCAGGGCTCCGGCCCTGGCATGGCTGGTGACGATCATCGTGGCGCAGCCGGGCACGGCGCCCCGCAGCTGGTCGGCGACCGCGACCCCGTCGAGGCCGGGCATCTGGAGGTCGAGTACGGCGACGTCGGGGCGGTGGGCCCGCGCCATCGCCAGGGCCTCGTCGCCGGTCGCGGCCTGCGCGACGACCGTGATGTCGTCCTCCAGGGTGAGGAGCGAGGCGAGCGCGCCCCGGATGAGGTGCTCGTCGTCCGCCAGCAGGACCGTGATCATGCGCCTTCCTCCCAGGGGATGCGTGCGGTGAGGCGGAAGGTGCCGCCGCTGTGTTCGACGGCCAGCGTGCCGTTCAGTCCGGTCAGGCGTTCCCGCAGGCCGCTCAGGCCCGTACCCGTGCCGGGTCCCTCGTCGGGTGCGCCGTCGTTCTCCATCACGAGCAGGGCCGTGGTCGGGCCCGCCGTACGCAGGGCCATGGTGCAGCGGGAGGCGCCCTGTGCGTGGCGGAGCACGTTCGTCGTCGCCTCGCGCACCACCCAGCCGAGGGCCGACTGCACGTCCGGGGGCAGGCGGTCGGCGGGCCCGTACTCGATGCGGCAGTCGATGCCGGCGGCCTCCAGGACGGAGCGGGCTCCGGCGAGTTCGGTGTGGAGGTCGGCGGTGCGGTAGCCGCGTACCACCGACCGGATCTCCCGCTGCGACTCCCGCGCGATGCGCTGCACCTCCTCCATGTGCTCGACCGCCTCGGGCCTGCCGCGCCGGGCGAGCTGCGCCGCGAGTTCCCCCTTGAGCGCCACGACCGCGAGGTTGCGGCCCAGGACGTCGTGCAGATCGCGGCCGAAGCGCAGGCGTTCCTCGGCGACGGCCAGGCGTGCCTGCGTCTCGCGGGCGGCCACCAGTTCCTCGACGAGCCGGACGCCCCAGCCGGAGGCCAGGGACGCGGTGGCCATGAACGGCACCATGACCGCGGTGGCGCCGATGAGGAGGATCAGGGTCTCGCCCGACAGCCCCGCCACCGCCGCGCCCGCCACGGACGCGACCGACAGGACGGCCACGAGGGCCGCCCCCGCGCGCAGTCCGAGCCCCAGCACGGGCGGCCCTGCGTAGAACATCAGCAGCCACAGCATGTAGGCCGTCAGATCGCCGTTCTCGATGCGGCCGGACGACAGCATCACGCAGCCCCAGGCCGCCATGGCCGCGGTCACCGCCGTGTACGCCGCCGCCGGCCCGTGGGGCCGCGGGCCGAGCGAGAGGTAGTGGTACAGGGCGGAGCGCCACAGCAGGAGCTGGATGCCTGCGTGCGCCACGCCCAGCACCATCACGGTGGCCGTGACCAGCGGGCCGAAGCCGCCCCGTACGACCCAGATCGTCCACAGCCCCACCTCGCAGAAGGACATGAAGCCGACGCTGCTCACGGCGTAGCGGCGGTACCGGCTGGGGCCGTCGGGGCCGCCGAGCCTCTCCACCCACTCCTCCACGCTCATGGTGCTCATGGTCCCCAGCTTCCTCGTCGGTGCGCCCGCGTATGCCCCGGCGTTCTGTCAACTGCGCGGGCCCCAACGGAACCACTGCCGCACTCCGAGGGCCGCCACACCTGTCCAGGCCAGGGCGGCGAGCAGCAGGCGGATCTGGTCCAGGCCGCCGAGGCCGCCCGTCCAGCCGCCCTGGAGGAGATCCATCACCGGTGAGAAGGGCAGCCAGGCGCTGATGTCGCCCGCCACGCCCGGCAGTACCCCACGCGGTACGAACATCCCGGAGCCGACCATGCTCAGCAGCCAGAACGGCAGGAAGGTCAGCTGCGCGCTCTCTGCCGTCCGGGTGACCGCGGCCGTCAGCGCGCCCGCGGCGACGAGCATCGCCACACCCACCAGCAGACCGAGGACCACCAGGTGGGGCGCCGCGGGGGCGGGTGCGTCCAGGACCACCGTCAGGCCGACGATCAGCAGGACACACTGCACCAGCGCCAGCATCAGAGCCGGGAGCGCTCCGCCCGCGAAGATCTCCCAGTCGCGCACCTCGCCCGTACGCAGCCGCTTGAGCACGAGGCTCTCCCGGCGGGTCACGTACACGCCGACCAGATTCGAGTAGACGGAGAAGAACAGCGCCAGACCCAGCGAACCGGGCAGCAGGACGGTGGCGATCGACAGGCCGGTGCCGCCCAGGTCCAGGCCCTTCACCATGCCCCGCATCGAGAAGGCCGTGACGGCCGGCACGAGGAGTGCGGTGACCAGCGCGGCCCTGCTGCGCAGCAGGAGCGTCAGCTCCGCGCGGCCGAGGGCGGCCAGCCGGGCCGTGGCCCCGCTGCGCGCGGGCGCGGTCGTCCCCGGTCGTGTCACGCTCGCGGTCGTCGTCATCGTGTCTCCCCGTTCCCGGTGCTCGCGGTGGTCCTGGTGTTCGCGGTGGTCCTGATGGTCCCGTGGTTGCCGGGGCTCCTGGTGGTCCCGTGGTTGCCGGGGCTGCCGGTGCTCTTGGTGGTCCCGTGGCGCCCGGGGTCGCCGGGGTCCCCGTGGTTGCCCGGGTTCCCGAAGTCCTCGAAGCCCTTGGCGATCTCCATGAACGCCTCTTCCAGCGACGCCGACCGCGCGTCGAGTGCGTGCAGCGTGACGCCCGCGTGGTGGGCCCAGCTGAGCAGCTCGGTGGCCGTGCGCTGGAGGTCCCGGGTCTCCAGCCGTACGGTCCCTCCCTCGTCGGAGTGCCGGGTCACGCCCATCGCCGCGAGCGGTGGCAGCTCACCGAGGAAGCGGTCCCGGGGCAGCTCGAAGCTGATCCGGGAGGGCCGCTCGGCCACCACGTCGGCGACCCGTCCGGTGGTGGCGATCAGCCCCTGGTGCATGATCGCCAGCCGGTCGGCGAGCTGTTCGGCCTCCTCCAGGTAGTGCGTGGTGAGCAGCACGGTCGTGCCCTGGGCCTTCAGCTCGCGGATCAGGTCCCAGGTGTCGCGGCGGGACTGGGCGTCCAGGCCGGTCGTCGGCTCGTCGAGGAACAGCACCTCGGGCCGTCCGAGCAGGGCCAGTGCGAGGTCGAGGCGGCGGCGTTCGCCGCCGGAGAGCTGCTTGACGCGGACGGCGCGCCGGCCGGACAGGCTGGTCAGTTCGAGCGCCTCGTCGACGGGCCGGGCGCCGGTCGTGCAGCCCGCCCACATCCGTACGGTCTCCAGGACCGTCAGCTCCGGCGGGAAGCCGCCCTCCTGGAGCATCACCCCGATGCGGTGGCGGACCTTCCCCCGGTCGTGGAACGGGTCGTGGCCCAGCACCCGCACGCTCCCGCCGGTGGGGACGTCCTGGCCTTCCAGGAGCTCCAGCGTGGAGGTCTTGCCGGCGCCGTTGGTCCCCAGCAGGGCGAAGAGCTCGCCCCGGGCGACCGTGAAGTCGATCCCGCGTACGGCCTCGAAGCCCCGATAGCTTCGCTTCAGTCCGATGGTTTCGATGACTGCGTTCATGTCCTCCACACTCCCGGCGATACGGGGCCGGGGGCAGTGCGGTGTGTCATCAGCTCCGTATGACGGCTGTCATGTCCACAGGTGACAGACCGCACGGCCGCACCACTCGTGCCGGGCGTCGGGCCTGCGTCCGGCGCGGCGGGCCCGAGCACGGAAAATCCCCGTTCCGGAATTGCGGAACGGGGATTTCCTCACGTATATTGAGTGGTTCTGTGTGCCCACAGAAAAGGCCCCTCACCGGGGCCACTAGAAACACCATATCCGGCAGGGAGCGATTTTGTCAACTCGCGAAAACGTCGAATTGCAGAAGGAACAGGAATTCATCGACCGGCTCTACGACCGTGTCGACGCGCTGCGCGGGGTCACCGCACAGCGCGTCGAGGACGCCCTGACCCCGGTGGGGAACAACCTGCAGGCCCGGCTCGAACGCGATGTGCTCGTCTCGGAGCGTTCCGGGCTGCTGGCCGCCCTGAATGCGGTGGACGGTTCGCTGTGCTTCGGCCGAATCGATCTCCGTAACGGCGTCGCGCACCATATCGGCCGTATCGGAATTCGTGAGGACGACACCGAGCACACGCCCCTTCTGATCGACTGGCGGGCACCGGTCGCC
This sequence comes from Streptomyces silvae, assembly GCF_016745505.1. GTDB lineage: Bacteria > Actinomycetota > Actinomycetes > Streptomycetales > Streptomycetaceae > Streptomyces > Streptomyces silvae. The sequence goes on from NZ_JAERUC010000182.1 coordinate 19,064, forward strand.
CGCCCCTTCTATCTCGCCACCGGGCATACGCCGATGGGGCTGCGCCGACGCAGACACCTCACCACCGAGGGCCGCACGGTGACCGAGCTGCACGACGAGATCCTCGACCTGGGGGACGACGAGCGCACCGGCTTCGAGGACCCGAGCGGCGACGCCGTGCTGCTCGCCGCGCTGAGCTCCGCCCGCACCGGCCGCATGGGCGACATCGTGCGGACCATCCAGGCCGAGCAGGACCGCATCATCCGCGCCCCGCACCGTGGGGTCCTCGTCGTCGAGGGCGGGCCCGGCACCGGAAAGACGGCGGTCGCGCTGCACCGGGCCGCGTTCCTGCTGTACGAGCACCGGGAGCTGCTGGCCAAGCGCGCGGTCCTGGTCGTGGGCCCCAACCCGGCCTTCCTGCGCTACATCGGCGAGGTGCTGCCCGCGCTCGGCGAGACCGGCGTCATGCTGGCCACGCAGGCCGAGCTGTTCCCGGGCGTCCACGCCCGGGGCACCGACACCCCCCGCGCGGCGGCCGTGAAGGGCGGCGCGGGCATGGCGGAGGCGCTCGCCCTCGCCGTACGCGACCGGCAGGCGCTGCCCGAGCCTGGCGCGCCCCTGGTCATCCCGCACGACGACGGCGACCTGGTCCTGGACTGGGAGATCGCCTACGAGGCCCGGCAGGCGGCCCGCGAGACCCGGCTGCCGCACAACCTCGCCCGCCCCTACTTCAGCTTCCACGTCATCGACGCCCTCACCCGGCAGCTCACCGAACGCATCGGCGCCGACCCGTACGGCGGGCCGAACTTCCTGGGCCCGGACGACGTCGCCCAGCTCGGCAAGAGCGTCGCCGCGAGCGAGGAGGTGCACGCCGCCGTCGGTGAGCTGTGGCCGCTGCTCACCCCCGAGGACTTCCTCGCCGACTACCTCGCCGAGCCGGTGTACGTACCGGACGAGGACGCCGAGGCCATCCGGCGCGCCCCGGGCGACCGGGAGTGGACACCGGCCGACGTCCCGCTCCTCGACGAGTCGGCCGAGCTGCTCGGCTCCGACGACAGCGCCGAGCGGGCCGCCGCCGAGGCGGAGCGACAGGAACGGGTCGCGTACGCGCAGGGCGTCCTGGATCTGTCCCGGGGCTCGGAGACGTACGAGTTCGAGGACGAGGAGGACTCGGAGGTCCTGGCCGCCCACGACATCATCGACGCCGAGCGGATGGCGGAGCGCCAGGAGGAGGCCGACCACCGCAGCGCCGCCGAGCGGGCCGCCGCCGACCGGACCTGGGCGTTCGGCCACATCATCGTGGACGAGGCGCAGGAGCTGTCGCCGATGGCCTGGCGGCTGCTGATGCGCCGGTCGCCGACCCGCTCGCTGACCCTGGTCGGCGACCCGGCGCAGACGTCCGAGGAGGCGGGCATCGGCTCCTGGGAGAAGATCCTGGAGCCGTACGTCGGCGACCGCTTCGAGCACGTACGGCTGGGCGTCAACTACCGTACGCCCGCCGAGATCATGGAGCTGGCGGCCAGGGTCGTACGGGCCGAGGACCCGTCGTTCGAGCCGCCCGGTTCGGTGCGGTCCACCGGCGAGAACCCGTGGACCCGGGACGCCGGCGCGGACCTCGCGGGCGCGGTGGCGCGGGCGGTGGAGGAGCTGACCCCCGAGGAGGGCCGCCTCGCGGTGATCGCGCCGCGTGCGCTGCACGAGGAGATCGCGGCCCCGCTCGACGGGATCACACCGGGCGCCGAACCCGACCTCACCCGGCCCGTGGTGCTGCTGGGGCCGCGCGAGGCGAAGGGGCTCGAATTCGACCATGTGCTGGTCGTGGAGCCCGGGAGGTTCGGGACGAGCGACCTGTACGTGGCGCTGACCCGCGCCACGCAGCGCCTGGGCATCGTGCACCGGGAGGAGCTGCCCGAGTCGCTGCGCTGACGCGCGGGTCCGGGGGCGCGGGTCTGGGGGGGCGCGGGTCTGGGGGCGCGGGTGCCGTCGCGGCTCGCCTCACTCGGCCAGGAGTTGCTCCAGCAGGTCCGGCTCCTCCGCGCACTGCTCCTCCAGGTCCGCGACGCCCTTCGCCACGACGTCCCTCAGATGGGCCGGGCAGGCCAGCACCTCGGACCCGAACTCCTGGCCCGCGGCCACGGCTTCGGCTTCGGCGTCCGCGTCGGGCTCGTAGAGGCGTGCAACGCGAGCCATGAGGTCCTGGGTGCGCTCGCCCCGGCGCGCATGGCCGTCCGGGTGGGCGCACGCGCCGCCGTCGAAGCCGTCGGCGGTCAGCGTGGTGGCGGCGGCACGGAGGATGCCCAGGATCTCCTGGGCAATGCCGGACGACAGGTGCAGGGACGTGGCCGCCGTGGCCGTCAGGAGCAGCAGGACGGTGCGGTCGGCGGCGGGTCCGTCGGGCCCCAGTGCCTCGTAGCGCCGGGCGGCCCGGAGAGCCGCCTCCTCGGTGGCCGTCCCACGTCCGGGCAGTTGCACACGGGCCGAACTTCAGTGCGGGGGTCGGTCCCGGCGCTCGGAGCCCGGGTGCCGGGGTCCGAGCGCCGGAAGGGGGAGTTTCACCCGCCCGAGGGACGGAATCGGCGCTTCTGCCCGGCACTTGAGCTTCGGGATCCGGGCGTCGGGATGCGAGAGCCGGGATCCGAGGGCCAAGATCCGAGCGACGCCTTTCACCGGTGGGGAAAGAAGGGGTTGGGGAAAACCTCCCCGACCTCCCTGACCCGTCAAACCCCGCAACGACCCCCGCACAGCCAGCAAGTATGACTAATCGTGACCGACTTGCGGCGGAGCGTCGCGGCTGCCTACGGTGCGAGAACTGAACGACCCCGACGCGGTGTTGGCGCACCAGGCCGGGGTCTCACCCAAGATCGACACCTTAGGAATCCCGATCTCATGGCTACCCAGCACATTAGCTCCGCCCCTCGCACGCCCGCACCCTCCCGCCCGTACCCGATGGCCTCCCCCGGTTACGGCAAGCGGACCATGCCCGATCAACACCCGCGCACCGCAGCGGACTTCACCCTGCTCCCGGCGCGCGAACGGCAGATCGCCGGGTTCATCGAGCAGCTGCCGGACGGCGCGGCGATGGACGTCAAGAGCCTCGCCAAGCAACTCCCGCTCTACGGCCAGCAGGCCGTGGGCTCGGCCCTCAAGGCGCTGTCCACCGCCGGATATCTGCGCCGCGTACGGTGCCTGGTCGGCGAGCCGGGCCAAGTCCGCTGGGTCTTCCGGACGTTCTGGTCGCGTACGGCCCGGGACAACGAGTGGTGGGCCGCCACCGAGGCCTCCCTCACCTCCGCCCCGGCCGCCGCGCCTGCGCCTCCGGTGCCTCTCGCGGCGCCCGCACCTCCCGCTCCGGCCGCCCTCCAGCCCGTGCCGCCCGCCCTGGTGGCCACGCCGGCCCCCGAGCCCGCGCCGCCCGCCCTGGCGGGCTCCCAGGCCGCACCCACTGCGCCCACCGCGCCCACCCTGCCCCAGCAACGCACCCCGGTCACCCCTGCCCCCGACGCCCCCTCCCCCGCCTACCTCGCCCTCGCGCGGCTCGGCCGCATCGACTCCCGGCTGGCCCTGTCCGCCGCCGACTGCGCGGCCCTGGAGGCCCGGGCCGCCGAGTGGCTCGCGCGTGGCGTGGACACCGACTACCTCACGCAGGCCCTCGTCGCCGGGCTCCCCGAGCGGGTGTCCTCCCCCGTGGGCCTGGTCCGCCGCCGCCTCACCGACAAGATCCCCCCGCACGCACCGGCCGCACCGACGCCGCCCGCACCGGACGCGCCCGTACACCGCGTGATGCTGGAGTGCACCAGGTGCGGCACCCCGGGCCGCCCCGAAGCCCTGCCCGACGGCCTGTGCCGCCCCTGCCGCGCGCCCGGACAGGACACCGCGCCCGTGACCCCGCCGGACCGGCCCGGCGAGCAGGACGTCCGTACGCTCGCCGCCGGACTCAGGGACCTGCTCAAGTCCCCTTGAGGCCCGGGCCCGCGTCATGGCGTACACCCACGGCGGCCGCCGGGGCTGCCGCACCCCACCGCATCGGGCACAGGATGTCGGGTCCGGCAGGGTGGGCCCTTCCTAACGTGAGGAAGCACAAGGGAAGGAGACCGGGATGCTGGACCGGCTGAACCAGGCCATGGAGCACATCGAGTCCCAGCTCGACCAGCCCGTCGACGTGGGCGCTCTCGCGCGCCTCGCGATGACGTCGGAGTACCACTTCCGGCGGATGTTCTCCGCGCTGGCGGGCCTGCCGCTGTCGGAGTACGTCCGGCGCAGACGGCTGACCGTGGCGGGCGCCGAGGTGCTCGCCGGTGACCGGACCCTGCTGGACATCGCGACACGCTACGGCTACGGCTCGGGCGAGGCCTTCGCGCGGGCGTTCCGCGCCATGCACGGCGTGGGCCCGGGCGAGGCCCGGCACACAGGTGCCGCGCTGCACTCCCAGCCCCGGATGTCCTTCCGCCTCGTCATCGAAGGGAACAGCAGCATGCGCTACAGGATCGTGGACAAGGACGCCTTCCAGGTGGTCGGCAGGAAGGCCCGCGTACCGCTCGTCCATGAAGGGGCCAACCCGGCCATCGCCGACTTCATCCGGAGCATCGCCCCGGACACACTCCAGCGCATCGCGGCGCTGGCCGACCAGGAGCCCGCGGGGATCGTCGGAGTCAGCGACCAGCTCGACCCGAGCCGGGCCGAAGGCACCGAACTCGACTACTACCACGGGGTGGTGACGGGAGCCGAGGTCCCCGAGGACCTGGACGCCCTGGCCGTCCCGGCCGGGCTCTGGGCCGTGTTCGAGCACTCCGGCCAGTTCCCGGAGGCCCTCCAGTACCTCTGGCGGGACGTGTTCACGCAGTGGTTCCCGTCGAATCCGTACGCCAGCAGGCCGGGCCCCGAGATCCTGGGCGTACGGCTCTCCGAGGACGGGACCCAGGCGGACGCGGAGCTGTGGATCCCCGTGGAACGGTCCACCGCCTGACGGCCGTTCCGCGCGGTCGGCCCGTCGGGGGCGGGGTGGCAGGATGACGCCATGCCGACGCTGCTCCACCTGGATTCCTCGGCCGACCGCGTGACGTCACGGTCGCGGGCCCTCACCGCGGCCTTCGCGTCCGCCTTCTCCGAAGCCGGGCCGGACAACGTGGTGGTCCACCGCGATCTGCACGCCGCACCCCTGCCCCACCTGCCCGATGCGAGCCTGCACTGGGCCCCAGGGCTGCGCCCGCCGGGGGCGATTCCCGACCCGGCGGCCGAGGAACTCCAGCAGCGACTCGTCGCGGAACTCCTGGGTGCGGACGTGCTCCTCGTCGGCGTACCGCTGTACAACTACTCGCTGCCCTCCAGCCTCAAAGCCTGGCTCGACCACATCCACGTACCGGGGCTGACGGCACCGTCGGCGCTGTCGGGCGCCCCGCTGGCCGGACGGCCGGCGGTGCTGGTCACCAGCCGGGGCGGCGACTACGACAAGGGCACCGTGAACGAGGGGCGTGACCACGCGACTCCCGTCCTGGAGCTGATCCTGGGAGAGGAGATGGGGATGGCCGTCACCGTGGTCGCCACCGGCCTCACCCTGGCGTCCGGTGCCCCCTCGCTCGCGGGACAGGTCGCCCGTGGCGAACGGGAGTACGCGGACGCGCTACGGCTGGTGCGTGAACTCGGCAGGCGGGCGGGGTCGGGGCCGACGGCGCCGGTGCCCGCCCCGGAACTCTGACCGGCCGCACGGGGTACGCCGCGTACGACGCCGGGCCGGGGCCGAGCCGTGACCCCTACCGGCCGCCGCCCACCTTCTCCCGGATCCACGCGAGGCCGAAGTCCACGACCTCGGCCGCTTCGAACAGGTGGCTGTCGGCGGCGCCGACCGTGCCCCGGCGCCCGATCCCGGCGGCCAGCATGTCCCGGACGATCGTCTCGAACGGGTCCTGGCCGCTCGGCGTGACCGCGGAGTAGTCGAAGGCCCCGCCCGAGGAGTCGATGTCACGGAAGCGGCGCCAGACCCGGCGCCCGCCCTCCAGCAGCGGCTGCTCGTACTCCACGAACCGCTTCCCGGGCGCGTCCGCGAGCGCCTCCGCATGGTGCAGGAGCGTGAGCGTCTCCAGGGGCGCGCCCAGCATCAGCACCCGGCCGCCCACCTCCACCAGCCGGGCCAGCGGGCTGCCGGGGCCGTGCGGGTCGTCCCACGGGTGGTCGGCCATCAGCTCGGCGGCTCCCGCCCCGAGCGCGGCGAGGCTCACGTCGGGATGCCGGCTGCGGACGGCACCCGGCCACCGGCGCAACACCTCGGGGAGCCGGCCGTGATCGTGGTCGGCCTCGCTCGACTCCGGTTCGTACACGGGGTGTTCGGCGCGCACGGCGTCCTGCCAGAGCTGCGGCCAGCCGGTGAACCCGTACGGCAGGGCGTCGTGCCAGCCGCAGCTCACCACCAGCGTCCCCCGCTCCCCCACGACGTCGCGCAGGGCGCCGATGACGGCCGGGGGGCCGCCGGCCACGTAACCGATGGCGGACATCCGCGTGTGGAACATGACGGTGTCGCCCTCGGCGAGCCCGAGCGCGGCCAGGTCGCGCCCGATCCGGCGGCGGGTGACGGGGCCGTCGGCGCGCGCGAGCAGGGCGGCGGTCGGGTCCGGGGGTGATTCGTCCATGCCGGCGACGGTATCGGCCCCGGGGCGGTGGCGACCGGCGAAAGGGAAGGGAGTTCGGACCGTACGGGCATCGGGCGGCGGGCGGAAGTGCCGAAATCCCTGCGGGAACCGCATGGCGTATTTCAGCCGTCCTCACGGCCGAACTACCGCGCGGGGCACGGTCCGTGCCGTGCGGGACACCCCACGTATCCAAGGAGCAGGATGACCGCCCACGGCAGTACGCGACCCCGGAACAGCCGCCCGAGGAGCTCCGGCTCCCTGTCGACGCGCAGCGCGCGCACGGTTCTCCGGGACTGCGCGAAGGGCGTCCTGGTGCTCACGCTCGTGGTCGGGGGCGCCGCGGCCTGCGGTCCGTCGGACGGGAGCGGGTCGTCGAAGGGGCGCAGCGGTTCGTCGAAGGGCGGCAGTCACGCGGCCAAGGACTGGAAGGTCGGCGACTGCGCCGGGCCCGACACGAGCGAGTCGAAGGACGGCTTCCAGCCCCTCGACTGCGACGACCCGAAGGCGACGATCAAGGCGCTGGAGGTCAAGGACGGCGAGATCTTCGCCGGTGCCGTCGAGTGTCCGGCCGGCACCGACGAGATCATCTCGGTGAAGGTGTCCTTCGGCGGGAGCTCCGGCGGCGGCCTGCCCAGCAAGACGATCTGCGGCCGTAACCTCTCCGACGACCACCCCGGGGACGCGGGTGCGGGCGGCGGTCAGCTCGTGGTGGGCGACTGCGTGAGCGACGAGGCGAAGGAAGTGGCCTGCGCGACCGGCGGGAACAAGGTCCTCGCCCTGACCAAGACCGCCGAGGAGTGCCCGGCGGCCGCGGACAACCCCATCGAGCTCTTCCCGAGCCCGGGCCGGCCGTACGACGCGATCTGCACGAGCAAGGCCTGACCTGACGCGAGGCGGGACGGCCGGGCCCCCGTGCGTACGTGCGTGCGTACGTGCGCGGGGCCCGGCCCGGTCGGGCGGGCGGGTGCCGAGCGAGGGCGCCCAAGTGTGTGCGATGTCTTGACGTGCCCCTGCCGAGATGCCTTCATGGGAGCGCTCCCATAAGCCATCCGATGTTTGCGTCACCCGGCACCCACTTTCTGGAGTCGCAGTGAGATCAGCAACGAACACGGCACGGAAGAGCCCCGCGACCGCCCTCGCGAGAAGCGCCGCCCTGCTGAAGGGCCTGGCCGCCCTTCTCGGCGTCGTCCTGCTGGGCACGCTCGGCCCCGCGGCCGCGCAGGCGGCGCCCGCGCGGGCCGAGGCCACCGGACTGCACATCAGCGACGGCCGCCTGCTGGAGGGCAACGGCAACGACTTCGTGATGCGCGGCGTCAACCACGCGCACACCTGGTACCCGGGCGAGACGCAGTCGCTGGCCGACATCAAGGCCTTCGGCGCGAACACCGTCCGCGTCGTCCTCTCCGACGGCCACCGCTGGACGAAGAACGGCCCCGACGAGGTCGCGGGCATCGTCGAGGACTGCAAGGCGAACCGGCTGATCTGCGTCCTGGAGGTGCACGACACCACCGGTTACGGCGAGGACACGGCGGCGGGCACCCTCGACCACGCGGCCGACTACTGGATCGGGCTCAAGGACGTCCTCGCGGGCCAGGAGGACTACGTCATCATCAACATCGGCAACGAGCCCTGGGGCAACACCGACCCCGAGGGCTGGACCGCCCCCACGACGGCCGCCGTACAGAAGCTGCGCGGCGCCGGATTCGCCCACACGATCATGGTGGACGCGCCCAACTGGGGCCAGGACTGGCAGGGCGTCATGCGCGCCAACGCCCAGGCCGTGTACGACGCCGACACCACGGGCAACCTGATCTTCTCGATCCACATGTACAGCGTCTACAGCACGGCCCAGGCGGTCACCGACTATCTGAACGCCTTCGTCGACGCCGGACTTCCGCTGCTCATCGGTGAGTTCGGCGGTCCCGCCGACCAGTACGGGGACCCGGACGAGGACACCATGATGGCCGCCGCCGAGCAGCTCGGCCTCGGCTACCTGGCATGGTCCTGGAGCGGCAACACCGACCCGATCCTCGACCTGGCCATCGACTTCGACCCGAGCCGGCTGAGCTCCTGGGGCGAGCGCATCTTCCACGGAGCGAACGGCATCGCCCAGACCTCCCGGGAGGCCACCGTCTTCGACGGCAGCACCGGCCCGGAGGACACGGAGGCCCCGACGGCTCCCGGCACCCCGACCGCCTCCGCGGTGACGGCCACCTCCGCCACACTGACCTGGCCCGCGGCGACCGACAACGTTGCCATCAGCGGGTACGACGTCGTCCGGGTCAGCGGCGGCACCGAGACCACGGCCGCCTCCACCACGACGAACAGCGTCACCGTGACCGGGCTCGGCGCGGGCACGGCCTACGCGTTCGCCGTCTATGCCCGCGACGCGGCCGGCAACCGCTCGGCCCGCTCCGCCACGGTGAGCGTCACCACCGACGACAACGGCCCGACACCGGGGGTCGGCTGCTCCGTGGCGTACCGGGTGACCGGCGCCTGGCCCGGCGGCTTCCAGGGCGAGATCACCATCCGTAACACGGGCACCGGCGCCATCAACGGCTGGAACCTCGGCTTCACCTTCGCCGACGGCCAGACCGTCTCCAACATGTGGGGCGGCACCCCCACCCAGAGCGGCGCCACCGTCAGCGTCGCCCCCGCCGGATACACCGCCGCGATCGCCGCCAACGGCTCGGTCACGGTCGGCTTCACCGGCACCAGCGGAGCCACCAACACGGCCCCGTCGGCCTTCACGCTCAGCGGCAGCACCTGCACGACGGCCTGACCCGCGCGCACGTTGGACCGGCCGGCGGGGGCCTCGTTCCCCGGCGGCCGGTCCCGGTGTCCGTCGCGCGCGGATCATCTTTCCCAATCACGCCTAAGCGCGCGGCCATTGGGAGAGGATTACTCCGTGTCAGACTTCATGGAGTTCGAGTTCGACGACGGTTCATCGCTGGCCCTCCAGGTGTTCCCGGCGGCCACCCCGGCCGAGGGATCGGCGCCAGGCTTCGGCACGTCCGTGCCGGTGGCCCGCGGGTCGCGGCTGGGTGCGGTGGCTGGAACCGCGTTGCGAGGCGTGCTGGCTCCCCTGGTCCCGCTCCTGCAGCAGGTCCGTGACACCGCAGCCGCCGTCCCCGATCCGCCCGACGAAATCTCGGTCAGTTTCGGAGTGCGCGTCGGGCACGACCTCAAGCTGGGGGTCGTGGGCGTGGCGGGCGAGGCGACGCTGACCGTCACCGCCAACTGGCACCTGGGACAGCAAGCCACCACGGACGGCTGAGATGCTCGGACGGGGGCATCGTGGCACGTCCGGCAAGGACGCCTCTCGGCTGTCCCTGGTGTCGGTCCTGAGCCCCGGCACCGCACGCGTCGTGGGCAGCGGCGTCTACGTGGGCGGGCGGCGGCTGCTGACATGCGCGCACGTGGTCAACGAGGCGCTGGGCCGGGCCATGTTCACCCGCCCCGCCCCGGAGAACGCTTCCCTGCAGGTCGGCTTCCCGTGCCTGCCCGAGGGACCCGCCCTCCCGGCACGGCTCGTCGCGTGGAAGCCCGCACACCGCGCGGGGGCGCCCGACATCCCTGTACAGCTCGGCGAGCCCCTCTGGGGCGGCGACCTGGCCGTACTGGAGCTGGCGGAGGAGCCCGGGGACCCCGTGGCACCGGCGCCCTGGCAGTACATGGACCGTGGCCAGGAGGTCCGTGCGTGGTACGGCGACGGCGCGTCGTTCACCTACGCCGACAGCAACGTCGGTGCGGTGCACCAGGACCACGGCTTCGTCGACGGTGCGCCGCGCGGTGCCGCGATCGGCCCCGGCTACAGCGGAGGGCCGCTGTGGTGCGAGAAGGAGCAGGCGGCCGTCGGGCTCGTCCTCGGGGTGATGTCCCCGCCGGACGGCCCCTTCCGCGCCGAAAACGTCCAGCGCCGCGCCATCGTCGCCCCGTGGCAGAGCGTCGAACGGTTCCTGGCCGCGCAGGAGATGACGGCCGGCACGGCACCCGGCGACACCGGCCGGCTCCCGCCCAGGCAGGTAGCCCCGGTCCTACGGCACAAGCTCCACAAGGTCGTCCTGAGTCTCCTGCCGGACGAGGAGCAGCGGCTGCGCCACACCCACCGGGTGCTCTCGGCCCTCGGGCTGCCGGGCGACTCCGCGGCCGACGCCTCGGTGGCCGCGCTGGTGGACCTCGTGCTGACCCGGCCCCGCGCCGCGGCCGTCCTCACCGACGAACTGCCGGGCAGGCTGCGCGAGACCGCGCTGAAACTGCTGTCGCTGTGCCGTGGCGCGCTGGTGCCGGGGATCCTCACACCGCTGGAGCTGGCGTCCCTGCTGGATCTGCTGGACGGGGAGCCGGGCCGGCTGCTGGAGGAGGCGGCGCGTGACGCACTGGTCAACACCACGTTCTGGGACGAGCCGCTCGACGCGCTCCGGGGCGATCCGGACGACGCCGTACGCGGTCTCGTGCTCGCCCTGGAGAACTACTGGGGCGACAGTGCTTCCACCGACACCCCGCACCGGGTGCCCGCCCTGCTGACGGCAGTGGAGTACGTCGCCGCGCTCACCGCCCCCGGGCAGCGGCGCGAGCTGCGCGAGTGGGTCGCGGCGGTGGCGGAGCGGACCGGCGTGCACGAGTCGGTGCTGCTGTCCCGGCGTACTGACGCGGAGGACTGGGCCCGCGCCAGGCGGTCCCGTACGACACCAGCGGAGCCGCGGCTGACCGTGCAGCTCGCCCGGGACCAGTCGGGCGGGCACCGCTGCACCGTTTGGTACGACCCCGGCACCGGGCAGGACGGCGCCCTGCGGCTGGTGCGGTCGGACGACGATCCGCGCGTGCCCCAAGAGGTGGCCCGGCTGGTCCAGGACATTCTCCTGCGCGAGGTCCCTGCCGCGGTGCGGGTGCGCAGCTCCCCGCTGATCGAGTTCCTGGTCGAGCCGGAGGACCTGGACCTGCCGGTGGACCACTGGGACGACGGTGACGCGGACGGAGGTTTTCCGTCCGTCCTGGGTGTGGAGTACGCCGTGGTGGTGCGGTGCCCGGAGCTGCGTACGCAGTCGCTGAAGAGGCTCAGGGCCTGGGAGACCCGGTCGGTAGGCTTCCCCTCCGGTGGGTTCGCCCGGCTCATGCCCGAGCACAGCGAGCCGGAACACGTGTACAAGCTCCTGCACCAGGACCAGAAGACCGGCCGCCTGGCCGTCGGCTGTGCGCCGGAGCACCGGCCCAGGCTCCAGGTCGTGTGCCTGGCGCACGGCATCCCCGTCGTGCTGTGGGACCGCAACGACTCGCCGCGGCGGATCGATCAGCTCACCGCGCTCATGCTGAACGGCCACCCGCGGAGCCTGCCCGAGCGTGTCCGTGCTCATCGCGCCCGGACGCTGGGGGGCTCCGGCGAGGACACGGTGGCCCCCGTACTGGTGTGGGACGACGCCTCCCGCACTCCGCCCGAGCCCTACTGGAGCGACCCGTCCTGGGAGGACGCGACCTCATGACGGCAGCAGATCACCTCATGCCGCAGAACCCCGACGGCTGGCGGCTCTTCCGCGGGGAGGGACCGCCGCGCCAGGTGACAATGCCTCCCGCGCCGCCGTGGCGGCGGTTCGGAGGGCAGGACACGGCCGGGTCCGAGGCCGCCGCTCCAAGGGCGCCGCGCCCGTACCTGATCGGACCGACGCAGCGGGACATCGTGAACGCCGCCCTGCATCTGCGCAGGCCGCTGCTGGTCACCGGTCATCCGGGCACCGGCAAGTCGTCACTCGCCCATGCCGTGGCCCATGAGCTCTCGCTGGGCCCCGTACTGCGGTGGCCGGTCAACAGCCGGTCCACGCTCGCCGAGGCGCTGTACCAGTACGACGCGGTGGGCAGGCTCCGCGAGACGAACCTCCGGCAGCACGCTGACGACGACGCCCCGGGCATCGGCTACTTCATCCGGCTCGGCCCGCTCGGCACGGCCCTGGTGGCGGACGGGCGCCCCCGCGTGCTGCTCGTGGACGAGCTCGACAAGGGGGATGTCGACCTGCCCAACGACCTGCTGACGGTGTTCGAGGAGGGCGAGTTCGAGATCCCCGAGCTCTCCCGGCTGCCTCCCGGTGAGGACGACGTCGAGGTCCACAGCTCGAGGGGCGGAGACACCGTGACCGTCCACCGGGGAGTGGTGCGCTGCCAGGAGTTCCCTGTCGTGGTCATCACGAGCAACGGTGAGCGGGAGTTCCCGCCCGCCTTCCTGCGGCGGTGTCTACGGCTGGACCTGCCCGACCCCGACGAGGAACGGCTGCGCGCCATCGTGGCCGCCCATCTGGGTGCGGACGCCCTACCGCGGGTGGACGATCTGGTACGGGCGTTCCTGGCCAGGCGGGCCCCGGGCGAGCTGGCCACGGACCAGTTGCTGAACGCGGCGTTCCTGCGGCTCGGCGGGGTCGATCTGGACGCCGAGGGGCTCCTGGAAGCGGTGCTGCACCGGCTGGGGGGTGCTCTGTAGCCGTGCCCGACCGTCTTCTCTCCCTGTTGCGTGACGTCGGATTCGACGTCACCGCCGAGGAGTTGGTCGACTGCCTGTGGCTGGCGGAACGGATGCCGGCCGACGCGCCGCTGGCGGTGGCCACCGGTCTCCTGGGCGGGGGCGCCCGCCCGCCGGACGCGGCGCGGGAGCCCGGCGTCCCTCCCGTGACCGCGTGGCCGGAGGAGGAACAGAGCACCGGCCGGCCGGATGCCCCGAGGGACGAGCCGGCGCGGGCCGGGCTGCACGCCTCCGTGGCCCCGGCGGCGGAAGCGCCCCAGGCGGAGGTGGCCGACACGGGCGTCATCGAGGACTGTGGCCGGGATGACGGGCCCGGAGTCCCGGAGCCGGAGCCCGGGCCGGCGGAGCCCGAGCCCGTGGAGGACCGGAGCGCCGCGCTGCCCGTGCGCATCCCGCATCCGCACGCGCTCGCCCTCCCGTTACGCACGGCTCGGGCGCTGCGGCCACTGAAGCAGTACCGCCCGCACCCGTCGGCCGAGGAGCTGGACGAGGCGGAGACCGCGGCGCGGATCGCGCACTCCGGGCTGCTCGACGTGGTGACCCGCCCCGCCCGTGACCGCTGGCTGGACCTCACAGTCGTCGTCGACGACGGTGTCTCGATGCTCCTGTGGCAGCAGCTGTGCTCGGAGCTCAACTCGCTGCTCGCGCACCTCGGAGCCTTCCGCCAGATCCGTACGTACGGACTGCGGCTGAGGCCCGGGCGGGCGCCGCGACTCAGTTCCCGCCCCTTCGTGCCGGACGCGCCGACGGTGTCCGCCGAGGTGCTCACCGACCCGTCGGGCCGGACCATGACGCTGGTGATTTCCGACGGGGCCGGGCCCGGGTGGCGTACCGGTTCCATGCGGGCCGTGCTGTCCCGCTGGGCGGCGCACGGCCCCACCGCGGTGATCCACACACTGCCGCCCCGCATGTGGCGGGGTTCCGGGCTGCCCACACGCCGCTGGTCGGTCCAGGCGCCGGGGCCCGGGGCCGCCAACTCGACGTGGCGGGTGCGGGATCCGGTGCTGCCGGAGGCCCTCTCCTCGCTCGGCACGGTCCCCGTCCCGGTCCTGACGCCGTCACCGCAGTCGTTCGCCGACTGGGCCCGGGTCATCGCGGCCGGCGGCTCCGGAGGCGTGCTCACCCTGTGGGACGCGGGCACGGCGGAACGGCAGCGCCCGTCGGGGGGCCGGGCCCGTGCGCGCGGGGAGCAGCCGCCCCGGCGCGTCCGGCCCGACGCGGAGGTGCAGCGGTTCCGCCGGGCCGTGTCGCCGGAGGCCTACCGCCTGGCCGCCCATCTCGCGGCCGTCTCACCGCTGACGATCCCGGTGATGCGCCTCGTCGTCCACTCTCTTCCGCGCCCGGTCACCACGGCCCATCTGGCCGAGGTCTTCCTGAGCGGGATGCTGCGCCCGGCGGAGGCCGAGCACGGGCCCCCGGCCGCCGATGTCCTTCCCCAGCAGCGTGTCTTCGCGTTCACCACCCACTCCCGGGACATCCTTCTGGATGCAGTCCCCACCGCCGAGGTCCTCGCCTCCACCCGCCGGGTGTCCGAGCACATCGCGGAACTGGTGGGCCGTTCACCGGACTTTCCCGCCTGGCTGGACCGGCCCGACGGGACGAGCCGGCTGCCCGACGACAGCAGCGCCTTCGCCTGGCTGAGCCCGGCGCTGCAGGACCGGCTCGGACTGACCGGCCTGTCGGCGCAGGAGTGGACCGAACAGCCCACGCTGCCCCGGGAGATCAGGCTCAGCCCGCCGGGGAGCATCTACCCGCAGTTCCCCCTCGTGGGCTACTCGGCGGCAAACACCACCTGGTCCGCCGTGGAAGGCGGGTCCCTCGGCGGATACCGGCTCACCGGGCAGGCCAACCAGCCCGGCGGGCCGTCGCTGTTCTCCGGGTCCAAGGGCGGGGACCAAGCGGTGATCCGGGCCGCCTCGACGCACCCCCGCAGCGTGGCCGAAGTCCGCCGTGAGGCCCTCGCCCTCGCCCGGTTCGACCACCCCTGCCTCCCGTCGCTCCTCGACGCCGACTTCGGCGCCGGTACCCCCTGGGCCGCCACCACCGGCGCCCTCAACCGGCTGGGGCAGGGAGCCCCGGCGCTGCGGGGAGTCGCACAGGCGCTGCGGGTGTACGAGAGCTTCGGCACTGACCTGATCCTGGTCCTCGGCCAGCGGCTCGCCTCGGCCCTCGACCACAGCCACCACGCGGGGGTCGTGCACGGCCATCTGTCGGCGGACCGCGTCCTGCTCACGCTCGACGGGCCGCTGCTCGTCGGCTGGCACCGCTCCGAGATCGCCGCCCCGGGTGGCGCCCCCGCGACCGGCCGCCCGGCCGGGGACGTACGCGCGCTCGCCGCCCTGCTCGGCTTTCTCGGAGCCCGTACGGACTGGCACCCGTCCGGCACACGGCGGTTCGCGCCCCTGCTGACCGACGGCGACGACGCGCCCGAGGTGGGTCACGAGCTCGCCGAGGAGATCTCCGACCCGTCCCTGGCCGCCCTCCTCCGCCCGTTCCTGACGCTCCCCACGCACCACCGGGCGATGACGGCGGAGGACATGCTGGCCGCTTTCCGCGACCGTGTCCCCCGGGACGCGTTCCTCCAGCCGTTCTCCTGGTGGCTCCCCGCGAGTTCGAGGGCCGTCATCGACGACGCCCGGGTCGACCTGTCCTCCAGAGCGGCGCCGGATCCGCATATCCTGCTCCCGGCACAGCTGCCGCCCGGCGCCGAGATCCCGGTCCCGGGCGGGGAGGCCACCGCGGGCGACCGGCAGCACGAGACGCATGAGCCGGGCCGCCGTGGCCGGCAGCTCACGAAGTGGTTCCGCCTGCCGGGCCGCCCCGAGCAGGTCTCGCGCCGTGTCCTGCGCCGCCGGACCAAGCCGGGCGAGGAGACCGTCATCCGGCCGCTCGACGACAGGCCGGATCGCTCGGGCCGTCTCGCCGTTGTGTGCGGCGCGGGCACAGGCTCCGGACGGTCGACCGTGGCCGTGCAGCTCGCCTCCGCTCTCGCCGCTGAGACCCCCGCGTCCCGGCGGCCCCCTGTGCTGATGCTGCCGTTCGACCCCGCGGCACACGTGATCGGGTACCGCATGGTGGCCGACGAGGGCGCCGCGTACCGGCGCGGCCTCCCCGGCTACCGGGTGTCCGCGACGCTCTCCCCCGCCGATCTCCGGCTCTCGCCCACCGGGGTCTGGGTGACGCTCAAGGACTCCAACCGCGCGGACTTCGTCCACCAGCACGCTCCGGCCGGACAGCCCCCGCCCCCGGTGCGTGAACACCGGGACGTCCTCGCCCGCATGCGCAGGATGGGCACTCTCGTGGTCGACTTCACCGGCGGCTTCGCACCGCCCGGGCCGTCGCTGCGCGGCACCTTCGGCGAGGTCGACCGTCTCGTGGTCACCTGCTCCGACGACCCGGAGCAGGTGTCCGGGACCGCAGGCCAGCTGGACTGGCTGGCCAGGCACCGCCACGCCTCGCTCGTGTCCGACGCTCTCCTGGTCCTGTCCGACCTCACGGGGACCGCCGCCGGCCTGGCCGGACTCGACGAAGCGGAGCGGCAGTTGGGGCCCCTCGTTCGGAACGTGGTGCGCGTCCCGCACGACGCGGCCCTGCGGGACGACGGCCTGGTCGACCACTCCGCGCTCGGGCCCCTCACGAAGGAGGCATTCAGAAGGGCCGCCCGGGACCTCTTCAGCTGAATCCGTGCCCTCCACCGCGCGGTCCGCAGTAGCTCCTATCCGCACCGAAAGTTTTCGAACGTTTCGGAGCGTTGACCGAAATTTGTCGGAGCGGCTAGCCTGCCGCTCGAATCCCCGGACACCGGTCAAGTCGCTCTCGCTGTCCGTGGGTTCGCCCTGCTTCCCCCCACCCAGCCAGAGGGAGCACCACCGTGATCCGAAGATCACCGATGCTCGGCCTGTTCGCCGCCGCCGCGCTCACCGCCGCCGTCGTCACCCCCGCACTCGGCGCCGGGGACGGCCGTGGTCCGGGCAGCTCACCGGCGCCCGGGGAGCGCAACGCCCGCTGGGTGGGCACCTGGACGTCCATGCCGCAGCTGACGGAGCCGGCCAACATGCCACCGGCGCCCTTCACCGAGGACGGCGCGGTCCTGACGGACGCCACCCTCCGTCAGACGGTCCGTGTGTCGGCGGGCGGTGAGCACATCCGGCTCCGCTTCTCGAATGCTTTCGGTGGCGCCGTACTGCCGATCACCAAGGTGTCCGTGGCCCTGCCGCTCGACGGCAGGGCCGGGGCCAGCGCGGTGAAGGCGGGGACTTCGCGGCCCGTGACCTTCCAGGGCCGCTCCTCGGTGTCGGTCCCGGTGGGCGCCCAGGCGGTCTCCGACCCGCTGGACTTCCCGCTCGCGCCGGGCTCCGACCTCACGGCGACGGTGTACCTGGCGACCGGCCAGGCCTCCACCTCCATCACCTCGCACCCCGGCTCCCGTACGACGTCCTACCTGCGGTCCGGGGACCATGTGACCGACACGGACCTGCCCGGGGCGACACCCACCGACCACTGGTACTTCCTCAGCGGCGTCGAGGTCTGGTCCAGGAGCACCACCTCGGCGGCCGTCGTGCTCGGCGACTCGCTCACCGACGGCCGGGGCTCCACCACCAACGCGAACGACCGCTGGCCCGATCTGCTGCAGAAGCGGCTGCGGGCCGGGGCCGCCACGTCGAAGGCCGCCGTCGTCAACCAGGCGGCCGGCGGGAACCGGCTCCTGAACGACGGCCTGGGCCCCAACGGCCTGGCCCGGCTCGACCGTGACGTCCTGGCGCAGAGCGGCGTGGACTGGCTGCTCGTCTTCGAGGGCATCAACGACATCGGCACGGCCGAGGCCACCCCGGCCGCCCAGAAGCAGGTCGCGGCCGACGTCATCGCCGCGTACGAGCAGATCATCACCCGGGCCCACACCCAGGGCATCCGCGTGTACGGGGCCACCCTCACCCCGATGGGCGGCAACACGGACTACGACGATCCGGACGGACACCGCGAGCAGGCCCGGCAGACCGTCAACACCTGGATCCGTACGAGCGGGCGCTTCGACAGCGTGATCGACTTCGACCGGACCGTCCGCGACCCGCAGGCGCCCCGGCAGCTCCGGGCCGCGCTCGACACCGGCGACCACCTCCACCTCAACCCCTCCGGCTACCGGGCGATGGCCGACGCCGTCCCCACCCGGCTGTTCCGCCAGGCCCCGCTGCCCCGGGGCTTCGGCTACCGGTGACGGCGGTGACTGTGAGCCTCAACTGACGTCCGTCCAGGGCCCGCCGGGATGACACGGTCACCCGGCGGGCCCGTATCGGGCACGGGTCGGTACGGTCACGGATCGGCCTCTCGCCCGGCCACGCCCCCCGCCTCCGTACAGGCTGTGCCGCATGGACAGGACACCGGACGGGGGCCGTGCGGTCATGGGAGCGGTCGGCACCTGCCTCTTCAGGAGCTGCATCGGGGTTCTCGGCGTGTGCCTGGTGCTCGTCACGGCCTTCTGGATCTGGGCGGCCACGGCGCCCGGCCGTAACGAGGACAAGGCCCGCGCCGACATGCGTGCGGCTGCCGACGTGCACAAGGAGCGGCTCGCCCGGGCGGCGGCGGACGGCCGGCTGACGGACGCCGAGCTCGCCGCGGAATTCCCCCGGGGCGGCCCGTCGAGGGGGCTGCTCGCCGTCGAGCGGAAGGCGGATTCCGTCCGTCTCACGGTCGGCGTCACGGGCACGGGCCCGGGTTTCCTGCTCGCCTCCGCGACATACGTGGACGGGTGTTACGTCTTCGACGTCACTCCGGAGCGCGGCGGCGGGGCTCGCGTCACCGCCCGGGAATCGTCCGCCCGAACGTGCGTGGGCCTCACCCGGGTGGCCCTCCCCACGCCGACCGCCACACCGTCCGCGGAGCGGTGAACCCGGGTCGCACGCCCCTCAACCGTGCCCGTCGATCCCGTCGCGTCCGTCGCGCCCGTCGAGCCTGCTGACGACCCGTCGCAGCTCCCGGGCCGCGCGCGGCGACAGAGCCCGCATCACGGTGCCGAGAAGCTCCCGCGCCTCCAGCGGATCGCCGCAGCAGTCCCAGTGGGTGCCGCCCAGTTCGTCCTCGCGCCACAGCACGCGCAGCGGCTGCCGCATGTGCGCCTTCCAGGTCCGCACGGCGGCGCTGACCTCGCCGGGCGAGAGGTAGTTACGGCTCAGCTCCAGGCGGGCGATCTCGGCGAGTGTGCGCGCGGACAGGCCGTCGACGACGGTGTTCGCGCCGGACGGCCGGCGAAGAAGCGCGCGGCGTCGGTGCCCTGGCCGGTTACGCGGCATGGACCTTTCGGTTCGTCGTCATGCCGCCCATGCTGCCAGGCGCGCGCACAGGGTGTCCCGTCATTTCCGGTGCCCCGGCTCAGGCCCGGAGAGCTCCGATTACTTTCCGGGCGCCCGGCCAGGAGGACCGGGCCGTGTCCGCGGGCCCGGAGGCGTAACTGCTGAGAGCCTGCTGCCATGGCCTCTCTGCCCCGGTACGCCCCCATGCTCGCCACCCCCGGCCGCCTGCCGCCGCCCGCGACCGACGAGCAGTGGGCGTACGAGGTGAAGCAGGACGGGCAGCGCGCCCTCGCCTACCTGCCGGGGGACGGCTCACTCCAGCTACTCGCCAGGTCCGGGGCCGACATCACCCCGGCGTATCCGGACCTGGCGGGGCTCGGCACCGCGCTCGACGGCGTACCGGCGGTGCTGGACGGCGAGATCGTCGCGCTGGACGAGCAGGGGCGCAGCGACTTCGAGCGGCTCCAGTCACGGATGGGGCTCTCCGGGTCTCCCGGGAAGGCGGCCCGCATGGCGCAGCGGACACCGGCGCACCTGGTGCTCTTCGACGCGTTGTTCCTGCGCAGCCGGAGCCTCGTGACGCTGCCCTACGCCGAGCGCCGCGCCGCCCTGGAGGAGCTCGGGCTGAACGGGCCACGCTGGTCGACGCCCGCGGTGGTCGTGGGCCACGGCGAGGAGGCCCTGGCCATGACGCGGGAGGCCGGTCTGGAGGGCCTGATCGCGAAGAGGCTGAACTCGGTGTACGAGCCCGGGGTCCGCGCCCGTACGTGGATCAAGATCCGCCACACCCGCACGGTGGACGTGATCGTCGGCGGCTGGGTGCCCGGACGCGGGCGGCTGGGCGGCCTCCCCGGGGCGCTGCTGGTCGGCGAGCGGCACCCGGGAGGCGGCCTGCGGTACGCGGGCAGCGTCGGTACGGGCTGGAGCGACGCCGAGCGGACCCGGCTGGCCGAGCTGCTCGGCGTCGCCGCGGTCGACACCTGCCCCTTCGACGAGACGCCCCCGGTCGCGGGCGCCCACTGGGTGCTGCCGCGGCTGGTCGGCGAGGTGCGGTACTCGACGCGCACCAAGGCGGGACGGCTGCGTCACCCCTCCTGGCACCGGCTGCGTCCGGACCTGGCGCCGGACGACCTGGGGTAGCGGTGCTCAGGACGCGGGCCGGCTCAGGCAGGCGGCCCAGTCCGGCTCAGGCAGACGGTCCGGCTCACGACGCGCGGCCCAGGACGCCCGGCTCCCGGCTCCCGGCTCCCGGCTCCCGGCTCCCGG
>NZ_JAERUC010000183.1 GCF_016745505.1 Streptomyces silvae
TGAGTAAGGAAATTGCATGGCACGTGAGCATGATCCTTCCCATCGCATATCACCGAGGCCGGGCACATCCGCCGGCGCGGGCGACTCCGGGACATCCGGGAGTTCACCCGTGTCGGTCCGCCGGGCGGTGACGATGCGAGGAGCCGCCGGCGACCCCGGCGGCGCCCTCGCACCGGGCGGCGCACAGCGTGGCCGCCCGAACGCGTCATCGGCGGCGGCCACCCCGGACACGGCTGCCCCCGAGCAGATCCCGGCGAGCAAGCAGCCGGAGAAGGGCCCGGAGAACGCGGCCCCGGAGAGCACGGCCCCGGAGAGCACGGAGCCGGAGACCACCGCCCCGGAGAACACGGAGGCCCGGAAGAAGACATCGGAGCGTACGAACGCCGACGAGGCCACCGGCACGCTGAGAGGCATCGGCGCCCCGGATCCGTCGGCCGATGGCACGTCCGAACCGGATGCGCCCTCGCTCAACTCCGCTGCCACTTCGGGGGGTTCCGCAGCCGTGGCGTCCTCCGAGGCGGCGGGCTCCGCGCCTCCCTCGCCCCCGGCGGCCGTCAGCACCACGGGCACGCCCCCGGACGCCGCCATGGCGGCATCAGCGGCCGGCAGCGGCGGCGCGGGCGCGAGCGGTTCGCACGCGGGCGACGAACCGCCCGGCAGTCGCCCCAAGAAGCCGATGCTGGCGGCGGCGGCGATCGTCGGCGCAGTACTGATCGCGGTCCCGTTCCTCTTGGCGGGACAGGACGACCGTAAGCCGGAACAACCCCGGACGGAGAACGCGGCCGGTACGGTCCTGGACACCGAACGCTCCGCCGTTCCGGACACCTACACCAGCGCGTCCCCGGTTCCCTCCGCCACGCCGAGCAAGAAGAAGAAGGAGGAGGAGCCGCCGCCCGCGCCGGTGGTCCAGAAGCAGACCACCGCCCCGTCGCCGAGCGCGTCCGAGAAGAAGCCCAAGGTCGAGAAGAAGGCCGCGGTCAAGGAGTTGACCGCGGCCGAGAAGCTCCGCCAGTGGGCCAACGGACGCTCCGGCGTGCAGAACACCGTGCTCAAGAACGCGGCGACCGGCCAGTGCGTGGACATCGGGGGCTTCGGCAAGGGCAAGATCAACGAGCGTGTCAATCAGTACCCGTGCAACGGCACGACCGCCGACAACCAGCTGTGGAACCTGGACATCGTTGACAAGGACGGTGGGCCGCAGAATGCCCCCCTCTTCCTGATCCGCAACAGCAAGGACGGGTTCTGCCTGGACCTGCCCTACTACACGGCGAAGGCGGTGGGTACGAAGGTAGGCGAGTTCCACTGCAACGCGGCCGGCGACAACCAGCTCTGGTGGCTCGACCCCCGCGGGGACGGGACCAACTGGATCCGTAACGCCGTCAGCAACGACCTGTGCCTGCGTCCGACCGGTGGCGCGGCCGCGGGCAACGACGCCCGGCTCGAAATCGCCATGTGCGGTTACGGCGACCGCTGGATCGTCTGAGGATCCGTTCCGGCGGACCGACGTCCCCGTTCCCGAGTCGCACTCGACCGCCTCTCGGGAACGGGGGCGTTCTCTTTCCTGAGGCCGGGTGAGGGTGCGCGTCGCCGCCTCCGGCTGGGTCGACCGGACGATGATCAGGCCTTTCGTGGCGCGAACAGCGCCTGGACGGTTTCGGTGGCCAGGTCCCGCAGCCAGGTGTGGGCGCAGTCGTCGTAGCCTGGTGCCACAGCAAGTACAGCGGGCAGGCCGGCGGCTGGACGCCGTCGCCGGGGCGCTCGCGGCTGAGCTGGCCCAGTCCTGAACACCCTCCAGGCCGGCGTGGACGGACCGCCGGTCGCTGTACGGGACTTCGGGCTCACCGAACTGCCGACACCCTCCGCTCCGGCCTGGTCCTGCACCCCCGCTGGACCGCTCCCGCTCACACTCCCGTCCCACAGCCCACGCCGGCGCCCGCCGCCGGGCGTCCCAGCACCGACCCAGGCAGCCCCAGCAAGCGAGGACCAGATGAGTGAGCCCGGCGCGGACGCCTCCGCCAACCCCGAAGTCCTCGCGTCGCCGGAGGAGTTCGTCCAGGCCGCCAGGCTGGCACCCGATCACCGGCTCCATCTGGCCGACCCCGCCTGGCAGGGGGACGGGCAGCCGCCGACGTGGGCCGTGGTCGGTCAGTGGCGCTCCGACGCCGAGGGCCAGATCGTCGAGTGGGAGGACGACGAGGACTACAGGCCGTCACCCGAGGCGATGGGGTGGCCCGAGCCGACCGACGACGTGGACCGCGCCGTCCAGCTCGCCACCACCGGATACGGCCCGGCGGACGACGTCACCGCCGCCCTGGCAGGGGCTGAGGTCGCGGTGCTGGTCACGGCGGACGGGGAGCCGGTCAGCGCGGCCGCGCCGGGCGGCACAGCCGTGGTTCCCGTCTACACCTCCTCCCGCCATCTTCAGGCCGTCGGGCAGGTGGGGTTCGAACTGCTCCCGGTCGCCGACCTGCTCGGCCGGATCCCCCAGGGCCACGCCCTGTGCCTCAACAGCTCGGCGCCGGTGAGCATGGTGGTGGCCACGGACGGGCTCGCGGACGTGCTGCGGGAAGCGGCGGAGGCAGAGACAGCGGAGCCGACAGCGGATCCGGCGAGGGAGCCGCAGGTGGGTACGGCGGGCACGCTCCGGACGACCACAGCCCCCGAGGCCCACCGGCCGGAGCCCCTGGCGTGCGCCCTCGGCGCCAGGCCCAAGCTCTTCGGAACGATCACCTCGCCAATCAGAGGCATCTCGCTGACAAAAGTGCAGATGACCTTGCTGGTCATGACGACCCCCCAAACGCTTCACGCCGTGTACTTACATGTGTAAAGCTACAAGCGTTAGTCGCCGTGCGCAAGGGGCTGCCACGATAAACTTCACTGTGTAAGGTGACGGCATGGAACGCACTGGAAAAGCCGCCTCGGCCCCACCCGCCCCGGCACGCGCGCGCAACCGCCGCGGTGAGGGAGGCCGTCTTCGCGACGACATCGTCGCCGCCGCGGTGGAACTGCTCGACGAGGCAGGCGATGAGCGCGCCATCACCCTGCGGTCGGTCGCCCGTAAGGTCGGGATCGCCGCGCCGTCGATCTACCCGCACTTCCCCGACCAGCCGGCCATCATGCTCGCCGTCGTGCGCCAGGAGTTCACCGGACTGGAGAACAGCCTTCGCTCCATACTGGACGAGACCGGCGACGGCCCCCGCCGGCGCCTGTACGCGGTGTGCGACGCCTACCTCGAGTTCGCCCGTCTCCACCCCGAGCGCTACCGCACGATGTTCGGCGGGCTCTGGGTCCCGGACCTCGGTGAAAGCTCCCTGACCACGCAGGATCTGGCCACGCTGGGCATGGAGACGATGCAGATCCTCGTCGACGCCCTCGGGGACTGTGTCGCTGCCGGGCAGTCCACCAGTACCGATCCCTCCGCCGACGCGGTCGCTCTCTGGCTTGGTCTGCACGGACTCGCCCACCAGAGGGCCGTGACGCGTGCCTTCCCCTGGCCGGAGGACATCGCCGACCGCATTATCACCACCCTCGCCCACCTGGATACTGCCGACGCGTAAGGCTCGTTCGCGGGCCGGGCGCGCAGCATCCGTCGGCGGGGCCGTCCCGTCGGCGTAGCGGCAACTCCATCTCGATATGGGCGAGTTGGGTATCGCCGATCGGTCTTCCGTGCAACGCTCCTGGTCCGCCCCGACGATCCCGCACGGTCGGCGCGGGGTCCTGCCGTCCGCTCCGATCCGAGGAGATGTCCGTGGTCAGTCTCGCGAGCCGTCTGGTGCCTCCGGTGCTCGCGGCCCAGGGGCGTAAACGGCGCTATGCGAACCGGCAGGCAACCCTCGACCAGGTGCTCGAAGACCGCCTGCGCCCCAAGCAGTACGGCCCCCCGCGGCGTCTGCCGCGCGACGTGCGGATCAGCGTGCGCGACGACCACGGCTGGCCGGTCTACGACGTGGTGGGCAAGGGGGGCCGGCCGAAGGGCCACGCCCTCTATCTGCACGGCGGCGCCTGGATCAACGAGATCACGAGCCACCACTGGAGGCTCATCGCTCTTCTCGCCTCGACGGCGGGGATCCGGATCGTCGTCCCCATATATCCCCTGGCGCCACATGGGACAGCCGCCACGGTCGTCCCCAGGGCGGCCGGGCTCCTGCGCGGCCTTGTCGCCGAACACGGTGCCGGGCAGGTGTCGGTGATCGGGGACTCGGCGGGCGGACAGATCGCCCTCTCCGCCGGGCTGTTGCTGCGCGAGGAAGGTATTGCGCTGCGCCGCACCGTTCTGATCTCGCCCGCCGTCGATCTCCGCCTCGACAACCCGGAGATCGACGCCGTGGAGCCGCGGGACCCCTGGCTGGCGCGGCCGGGGATCCGGGGAGCCATCGACCTGTGGCGGGCAGACCTGCCCCTGGAGGACCCGCGCGTCAGCCCCCTGCTCGCGGATCTCGCGGGCCTCGGCCCGCTCGCGGTGTTCAGTGGCACCGTCGACATCACCTATCCCGATGTCCGCCTGCTGGTGAGCAGGGCCCGTGCGGCCGGCGTCGAGGTCGATTTCCACGAAGCCCAGGGCATGGTGCACGTCTATCCGCTCCTGCCGATCCCGGAAGGCCGTGCGGCACGGAGGGCCATGGCTGCGCTCCTGCGCTCCTGACGCGCGGCCCTGTCTGCATCGTTCGCACTGGCGCACCGGCGGCCCGGCGGCCGATGGGTCCGGCGGGGGCCCATCGGTCCGCACCCGCCACCGGCCCCGGGTGGTGCCCGCCGGCCCTACACCCGCCACCGGCCCCGGGCGGTGCCCACCGTCCCCGCACCCGCCACCCCCTGCACCCCTCGGTCTCGGCGTCCGGCTCGCCGTGACCTGTTCCATCGCGTCGCGCCTGATGGCAGGCACTGTCATCGCCTGTTATCCTGATGTCAGTAACTGACATTGATGCACTCGTGCCGCCCGGCGGCACAAGGAGGTCGTTTCACATGCGTGTTTTCGTCACCGGCGCGTCCGGCTGGATCGGATCGGCCGTCGTTCCCGACCTCATCGGAGCAGGGCACGAGGTCGTCGGGCTCGCCCGTTCGGATGCCTCCGCCGACGCCCTGGCCCAGGCCGGCGTCACGGTGGTCCGTGGCAGCCTCGACGACCTCGGCGTCCTGCGCAGCGCGTCCGCCTCGGCGGACGGCGTGATCCATCTCGCGTTCAATCATGAACTCGCTTTCGAGGGAGGGGATTTCAAGGGCGCCGCCGACGCGGACCGTCGCGCCGTCGAGGCGATGGGAGAGGTGCTGGCCGGTTCGGACAAGCCGTTCGTCCTCGCCTCGGGGACCCCCGCGCAGCCCGGGCGGGCGGCCACCGAACGAGACGGCCACGAGATCGCCCCCGGTGCCGCTGATAACCCGGCGCTCGCCGGCCCGGCGGCCCGGATGGCCACCGCCGAGTACACGCTCTCGCTCGCCTCCCGCGGTGTCCGCTCGTCCGTCGTGCGCCTGCCCCGCACCAACCACGGTGAAGGGGACGAGGGCTTCATCGCGACCCTGGTCCGGACCGCTCGTGACAAGGGTGGGGCGGGCTACTACGGTGACGGGAGCAACCGCTGGCCCGCCGTCCACCGCCTGGACTCCGCGCGCATGTTCCGCGTCGCACTGGAGGACGCGCCCGCCGGATCGACGCTGCACGCCGTCGCCGACGAGGGGGTGGCCCTGCGCGACATCGCCGAGGTCATCGGCCGCCATCTGGATGTGCCGGTGGTCTCCGTGCCGCCGGAGGAGGCGGCCGGACACTTCGGCTGGCTGACCATGGTGCTCTCGTCGGACCAGCCGGCCTCCAGCGCGCTGACCCGCGAGCTGACGGGATGGCAGCCGACGCAGCCGGGGCTCCTCGACGATCTCGGCAAGGGGCACTATTTCCGTACTCCGTCCCTCTGACCGAGTCGGCCCACCGCCCCCGTACGGCGTACGCCTGCATTCCCGGTCGCTACGACAGCTCTCCGGTGTGGGCTGCTCCCTCGTCGTGCGCAGACGCGATCGGGGCCGGTTACGGCTGGCCGGTGCCGGGATGTGCCTGCATCAGCAGCCGTGCGGCGTCCCGGGCCTGGCGCGCGGGCTCGGGAGTGCCGGAGATCGCCGCCGTGACCATCGCTCCCTCGGCGAGAAGCGCGAGCTGGCCTGCCAGTGCGTCGGGCCGCCCGGCGGCTGTCACGAGCCGGGCGAGGTAGTCGTGGAAGGCCTTCTTGTGGTGCTGGGCCTCCGCGGCGACTTCGGATGAGACCGCGCCCATCTCGCCGAAGGTGTTGATGAAGGCGCAGCCCCGGTAGCCGGGCTCGGAGAACCACCCGTGCAGCCAGTCGAACACCGCGGTGATCCGCTCGTCGGGCGTCGGCTGCGCCTCGACGTGATCGGCGAGGCGCAGCCGCCACCGCACATCCCGCTGCCGCAGGAACTCCAGCACGAGCGCGTCCTTGGACGGGAACAGCTGGTAGAGGCGCTTGAGCGAGACCCCGGACGCGCTGCGCACCGCATCCATCCCGACCGCCTGGACACCCCGGCCGTAGAAAAGCTCCTGGGCGGCGTCGAGCACCCGTTCCCGCGCCGCGTCGAGCACCTGCTCCCGCGCCGCTTCTTCCCGATCCGTCATCTGCGCTCTGCGCCTCTTCGTCCTGTCGCCGCCGCTTGCGTGGAGAACCAACGTTCTCTACGTTAGCAAGCGAGCGGTGAGAACGGCCGTTCTCGCTGACGTTCCCGCTGACGTTCCCGCACCTCACCGGTGTGCGGTGGGACCGGAGTTCGAAGGAGTCGAGGAGACATGGCCGACCAGACCCGCCCGCCGGTGCCGCCGTTCACCCGGGAGACCGCCCTCGCCAAGGTCCGGGCGGCCGAGGACGGCTGGAACACGAGGGACCCGCAGCGTGTGTCGCTCGCCTACACGCAGGACTCCCGCTGGCGTAACCGGACGGAGTTCGCCACGGGCCGGGACGAGATCGTCGCGCTGCTGACCCGCAAGTGGAACACCGAACTCGACTACCGGCTGATCAAGGAGCTGTGGGCCCACGACGGCAACCGCATCGCCGTGCGATTCGCCTACGAGCACCACGACGACGCCGGTAACTGGTACCGCTCCTACGGCAACGAGAACTGGGAGTTCGACGAACACGGGCTGATGCGTACGCGCCACGCGTCCATCAACACCCTCCCGATCGCCGAGTCCGAGCGCGCGTACTTCTGGCCGCTCGGCCGCCGCCCCGACGACCACCCCGGCCTCAGCGACCTCGGCTTCTGAGCAGCCCTTCCCGCCGGGGTGTCCCCGCCCCCGCTAGCCGATGGTCACCACCCGCGCCCATGCGGGCGGCCCGTCGGGGGTGTACTCGGGGTCGGACTCGCCGTAGGACGAACGCCGGTGGTGGCGGCCGAACAGGCCCACCACCGTCCGGCACGGCGGGCGCCGGGACGGCCACGGGGTCTGGCCGTCCGTCAGCATCACCACGACGTCCGGGCGGGGCCTGGACTCCAGGGCGCGTGAGAAGCCCGTACGCAGATCCGTTCCGCCGCCGCCCAGCAGCTCGACGCCCTCCGTGCCGCCGCACAGGGGCCGGACCCGCCCGGCCGCCGCGTCGCACGGCAGTACGCCGACGAGGTCGCGGCGGCCACCCACGGCCCGTGAGATCGCCGCCACCTCCAGCAGCGCACTGCCCAGCTCGGCGTCGCTGACCGAGCCCGAGGTGTCGATCACCACGACCACCCGCGTCGGCCTGCGCCGCAGGCTCGGCAGCACGGCGCCGGGGACGGCCGCCGAACGGCGCGTCGGCCTGCCGTACACGTAGTCCTCGCCGGTGCCCGGCGCGGACGCCGCCGCCCGTACGGCCGCCCCGAGCAACTCCCGCCAGGGCTGCGGTGGATGGAACGCCTCCTCCGCCCACCGCCGCCATCCGGCGGGCGCGCTCCCCGGACGGCCCGCGATGCCGCGCGCCACGCGGAAGCGGACCGCGTCCCGTTCCTGCGTGCTGAGCCCGTGCGCCCCGTCCGGGCCCAGGTCCCACGGGCGGGGGAGCCCGTCCGCGCCGCTGCCGCACTCCAGCCACGCCAGATGCGCGGTGTGCGGCCCGAGGCGGAACTGCCGGAGGTAGTCCTCCATCAGCTCGCCGTCCTCCAGCCCCAGGGACCCCGGGCGGACGGCTCCCTCGGGCCCCGTCAGGCCCTCGCCGAATATGTCGTCGTTGATCTCGCAGTCGGCCGCGATGTTCATCCGCAGCCGCTCCGCCGGTCCGGTCAGCCCGTGCCGGCGCGCATAGCGGTCACTGCGCCCGTGGTGGTCGCGCAGCAGGTGCGACACCTCGTGCACCCAGACCCCGGCCAGCTCCTCCACGGGCGTACGGTCCACGAAGGCGGGGGAGACGTAGCACCGCCAGTACGGATCGACGGCCATCGTCGGCACGGTGCGGGACTCCACGGGGTGCAGAGCGAACAGTGCCGTCGCCAGGTACGGGCGTACACGCGCCGCCTGGAGACGGGCCGCGAAGAGCTTGCCGGTGTCCAGCACGCGTTCCGGAGTGTCCGGCGAAGGACGTGGGCTGTGTACGGCCCGGACGGCACGGGGGTACAGCGGCCGGCCGGGGACGGGCGCCTTCATCGGCCCGCCCCCGTCACGCCGAGCGACCGCACCTCCGCCAGGCCGGCCCGCCGCGATACGGACACCGCCCCGGCGAGTCCCTCGATCGAATCCGGCACCTCCCAGTCGTCGCGACGCAGCGTGGCCAGCGTCGTCGCCGGTACGACCAGCAGATCCGGAGCGCCGGTCTCCGCCGCCCTCGCCAGCAGAGCCCAGGCGGCATCCCACCGGCCCCTCTCGGGGCGTGAGCGGACCGCGGCGACCACCGCGTCGAGCGTCGCCTGGCGCAGATCGCCGCGCTCCGGCAGCTCCGCACCCGCGGGGTCGGCCAGCAGATCCTCCGGATCGGGCAGGTCCATCCGGTCGAGGTACGCCAGGTACTCCAGCCCAGGCCCGTCCCCCACCGTCCCCCTGACCAGCATGGACAGGACGTCGCGCGACGCATCGGCGGCCGCCGCGAAGGCGGTCAGGCGCAGCGCCATGTCCCAGCTGCGCGGTGACGGCCACGCCCCGCCGCGCCCGGCCTCGCTCGACGGCAGCCGGTGCACCAGGGCGGGCCGGGCGCCCAGCAGCCCGCACACCGCGCGCCGGGCGTACGCCACGGCCTCGGGCAGCCGGCCGCCGTCGAGCACCGGCAGGGCGGCCCTGGGCCAGACCCCTCCGAGGCCGCGCACCACGACATCGGCATCGTGGACCCACTGCAGATGGACGAACCGGTTGGCGAGCGGCGGGCTCAGCTCCCAGCCGTCGGCGGCGGACGAACGGGGATTGGCGGCCGCCACGATCCGTACACCCGGCGGCAGACGCAGGGCGCCGACCCGGCGTTCGAGCACCAGGCGCAGCAGCGCCGCCTGCACGGCCGGTGGCGCGGTGGAGAGTTCGTCGAGGAACAACAGCCCACGGCCCGCCCGTACCAGCTGTACCGCCCAGTCCGGCGGTGCCATCGGGACGCCGTTCTCCGCAGGGTCGTCGCCGATGACGGGCAGGCCGGAGAAGTCCGACGGCTCGTGCACGCTGGCGATCACCGTGGTCAGCGGCAGCTCCAGGGTGGCGGCGAGCTGGGTGAGCGCGGCCGTCTTGCCGATGCCGGGCTCACCCCACAGCAGGACCGGCAGATCGGCCGCCACGGCCAGGGTCAGCGCCTCCAACTGCGGATCCGGGCGCGGTGCGGTGGTCGTGTCCCGCAGCAGATCGAGCAGCGCGGCGGACACGTCGAGCCGGGAAGCGGGGGCGGAAGGCGCGGCAGGGGGCGGAGGAGAGGAGGCGAGGGAGGCGTACGTGGTCATGAGGCATCACCTGTGAAGTCGTCGAAAGCGGCGGTCAGGAAAGCGGTCGTCGGCGGCAGTTGTCGAAAGCGCCGGAAGCGGTGAGCGAGAGCGGTCGGCGCCGGGGGCCCGGGCGCGTGAGGGTACGGAAGGGACGGACGGCCCCTGCGGATCCGCCGCCGCAGATCAGCGGAAGGCCGCCGGCCGAGGCCGGGAGCGGTGGGTCGCGGGCCAGGACGCTGTCCGTGCGGACGGCTCCCGCCCAGGGGCGGGCAGGGCCAGGCCCGCCCTGAACAGACCGTGCCTGACCCGCCGTCGGGCCGCATCGAGGAGTACGTCGCGCAGCTCGCCGTCCCGGAGCCGCGCCTCGGCGCCGAGCACGCCCTCGACCCGGGCCAGCGCACCTGCCGTGTCCCCGTGGGCCAGCCGGTCACGGACCTCGGTGAGCCAGTCCGGCCGACGGTGCGCCACGTCGATGACCTGGAGGCAGGGGAGGGGTGTGCCGGTGAGCGCGGCGAGCAGCTCCTCCCGCCGGATCTCGGCGGGAGGGTGGTCCAGGGGGACCAACTCCCCGTCGACCAGGCCGATCCGGTGCCGGGCCCCCCGGCAGTCCACGACGCGCGGCACGGCGGGGCCGCCCACGTCCGGGGCCGGGTCGACGCCACTGTCCGAGCGCGGACCGGTACGGGCACCGGCGCCGCCGTCCGGGGGCCGTGGCGCCCCCGGCGTCAGGGCCGCCGCGACCAGGGGGTGCAGCCGGCCGGGCGTGATCCACCCGCCACGCAGCAGTTCCAGGTCGGGCAGGACCCACGTGGCGGCGTCGGGCAGGACCGGAAGTCCCGCGCAGGCGCCCGCCCGTGAGACCTCTGCGGACAGCACATCGGGCGGATGGCCCCCACCGGAGGTAGTGGAGGTGCGCACGTCCAGGAGGAGACGGCGCCGGGCGCCGAGGCGTACCACGGCACGGCCGCCTCCGGCACGCCCCTCCGCCGTCAGCAGCAGCGCAGTCTCGGCCGCCCACCGGCCGGGTGCGAACCGCCCGGCGCCCGGCAGGCACGCGGCCCACCCCGGTGCGGGTCCGGTGGTGTCCCCCTCCGCGCCGGAACGCCACCGCAGTTCACCGCTGCGGCTCGCGTCCCACAGATGGCGGTGCAGATCCAGACGGAAACGCCGGTCGGGGGCCCGGTAGCCATCCGGCCCCGCGGAGGCGGAGCCGTCCCACAGGGCGAGGCTGATCCGCTGTCCCGCATCCGCCCACGCGGGAGCGGTGCGTGCGACGAGGTGCACCGGGCGCGTCCGTCCGGGTTCGTCGTACCGGGTGAGCGTGACGGACGTGCCGGGCCGGAGGAGGCCGTCGGGTGCGGTCCTCGGCATGTGCCACCGCAACAGGTCGGGCGCGAGCAGCCGCAGGTCCGCCCGGACGCGGGCGGCCAGCTCGCGGCCGTGGACACGGCCGGCGGTACGGAGATCGAGGTCGGTGTCGAATCCGGCGGCGGCGCACGCACCCGCCCAGTCGCCGGCAATGCGCCGGGCGGTCGCGGACTCGATCATGAGGGGCGGCACGGCGATCTCCCGCACGCGCAGCCAGAGGGAGAGGCGGGAATCCTCGAACGCGGTCGTGGTGAGCATCAGCACTCACCTTGCGCGGACGGGACCCCCAATCTGCGGACACATCGAGTAGTCATCGGCGGGAGCGTAGCCCGAACTCGCCTGTGCGGCCACGTCTTTTCCGTACCCACCGCAACGCACCCGCCCGCGCACCCCGCGTTCCCCTCACTCGAAGAACTTGAGGCTCCAGCCGGTGTTGGTGGGGTCGCCCGGGACGTTGGCGCGGCTGTAGGTGATGTCGCCCCACCAGCTGAACGTCCCCGTGTACCAGTGCCGGTTCTCCCACGAGTACGGCGTCCCCTTCGCGACCGCGTGGAACATCAGGGGGAACCGCGGACCGGCCGGCGGGCTCGTCGCGATGTCGCCGTCGAGCAGGACGAAGCTGTGGTGGCCGGGCCCGTCGACATACAGGGTCGGGTCCCAGCCGGGCATCATCGTCCCGCGGTCGGAGCCGAAGAGACAGCCGTTCGACTTGTACCAGTCCCATACGTACGTGGGGTCGCCGCCGGCCCGGAGCCGCAGGTCGGCCAGGCAGTACCGGTCGCTCCAGCTGCCGTTGGCGGAGTACGTGACGTGCAGCTGGCCGTTCGGGTCCTTGATCGCCTCGGGTGCCTCGTTGATGAACGGGTTGCCGACCACCCGCTCCCAGCTCTCCCGTGGCTGCGAGATGACGTACCGGCCTCCGGTGGGCGTGGTCGGGCTGCTCATCCTGCTGATGTAGAGGTTCTGCTCGACGTTGGTGTCGCCCTCCCAGCCGGACCAGACGAACCAGCGCTGCCCGCCGAACGTGAACAGGGTGCCGTCGATGGCCCACTTGTCGTCGGCCAGCGCGAGCTTCGTCCCGGCGGAGTACCCGCTGTCGGGTGCGGCGGAATCGATGACGTACATCCGGTGGGCGGCGCCCCGCCCGGCCGAGAAGTAGATGTAGTACCGGCCGCCGTCCCGCACGATCTCCGGGGCCCAGATCTCGCCGAGGCCGCCGGTGTCCGACCAGACCTGACGCGCGGGGGCCGAGGCCAGGGCCGCCGTCGACGAAGCCTGCCGTACGGCGATTCCGCCCCCGGTCGACTCCACCGAGACGTACGTGCTCCCGACCCGCAGCACGCTGGGATCGGCCGCGCGGAGACCGGTCTGCTCCGCCCGCGCGGGCTCGGCCGAGGAGAGCGACATCGCGGCGGCGAGCATGAGGGAGAGAACGAAGGCGGCGGCACCGGCAAAGCGACGAGAGAACGTCATCATCCCGCTCCACGGGTCGGGCCCGGCGCCGGAGCGGCACCGGGGGAGGGGCAAGGCGGCCGTCCCTCCGATGTGCCGGTCGACGGACCGACGCCGTACACCGACGGGACGAGAACCAGCTTGTACATCGATGAAAAGAGCGCTCCCCCAGCATCGTGAATGGTCCTGCACATGTCAATCGTCGTGCGGTCGTGCTCCCTCCGGGGCCCGCGCCAGGATCCCCCGGGCGCGGTCCAGGACCGGCTTGTCGACCATGTGCCCGTCGACGGTCGTGACCGTTTCGCCGGCGCCCAGGACCGCCCGCGCCCACCGCAGTTCGCCCTCCGTCGGGGCGAAGCCCGCAGCGACCGGGGCGATCTGCGCGGGGTGGACGCAGAGCTTTCCGGTGAAGCCGAGCCGGCGGGCGTGCGCCGTGTCCGCCGTCAGTGCATCGGTGTCCCGGACGGCCGTCGTGACGCCGTCCACCGGCGCGCTGATCCCCGCCGCCGCCGACGCCAGGACGAGGCGGGAGCGCGCGTACGCAAGGGCGAGGGTGTAGTCGGGGGCGACGCCGAGTTGCGCCGCGAGATCCACGTTGCCGAACGCGGCGCGGACGACTCCCGGCACGGAGCACACTTCGTACGCCCGTTCGGCGCCGAGTGCCGTCTCGATGAGGGGGATCGGCGTGCAGCGGGCGGCGACCTCGGCGAGGGCCGCCGGGTCCTCGGCCTTCGGCACCATCACCGGGCAGCCGAGCCCGGCCGCCATGCGCAGATCCGCCTCGAACCATGGTGTGCCGGGCGCGTTGACGCGTACGACGCACCGGTGGCCGATCCCGGGCCACTCGGCGGCGGCCCGGCGGGCCCGGTCCTTGTGCTCCGGGGCGACCGCGTCCTCCAGGTCGACGACGACGAGGTCGGCGCCGGAGCCCGCGGCCTTGTCGAAGCGGTCGGGTCGGTCTCCCGGTACGAAGAGCAGGGTGCGGGCGGCCGCGATCATCGGGGGCGTGCTCATGCGAAGCGTGGCGGGCGTGGTCATGCGAAGGTCACCTCGGCGGTGGCGTGACGGGTGTCGCGGTGGGTGGCGGTGCGCAGCAGCGCGCCCGTGTCCGTGGGACCGCCCTCGGCGAGGAGGTGCTCCCCCGCGAACGCCGGGCGCCGCAGCCTGAAGGAGAGCGTGCTCACCCGGCGGCCGGGGGCCTCGCGCCGGACCACGTCCAGCATGAGGAGGGCGAGCAGCGGACCGTGGACGACGAGCCCCGGATAGCCCTCCGTGTCACGGCAGTACGGGGCGTCGTAGTGGATGCGGTGGGCGTTGGCGGTGAGCGCACTCAGCCGGAACAGCAGCGTCGGGTCCGGCCGGGCGCGGAGCTGCCAGGGCTCCCCGGCGGCCGGGACCGTGCGGTCGTCGACGGTGGCCGGATGCTGCCCGCCGCCGCTGCGGCCGGACCGGTAGACGATGTCCTGCTCCTCCACCAGGCAGGTGCGGCCCGCCTGACGGAACTCCTGGCGCTCGGTCACGAAGAGCAGCTCCCCGCTGCGTCCGTGCTTCGGCGTCACCGCGCCCAGGCTGCTGACGCGTTCGGCCGGTTCGCCCAGGCGCAGCGGGTGCACGATCCGGCTGCGTCCACCGGCGAACATGCGCTGGCGGTCGGGGAGGGGCGGCAGGAAGCGCGCGTCGCGCAGATGGCCGTCGGGTCCGAGCTCGTGCTGGGCGGGCCAGTGCAGGAAGTGGAACCACTGCCACAGCGGCGGCAGGGGGTCGCCGGCCTCCGCCGCCGGTCCGGGCAGGTCCAGGAGGGCGGACACGGCGGCGGCCGGGCCGGGGTCCATCGGGTCGTGGGCGGTGACGGGTTCGGGGTGCCAGGTCTCGACGTACGAACTGAGGGGCGCGGGCTGCATGGGATCGGACCTCGTGTCTCAGGCGAGCGGGGAGGCACTCGACGGCTGCGGGGCGGCGGCGGGTGCCTCCGGGGCGTCGTCGAGATGGGAGGTGCGGGAGGGTTCCCGTACGAACAGGGTGGCCAGGAACGTCAGGCCGACGCATCCGGTGACGTACCAGAAGAAGAGCGTCTCGCGGCCGCCGTCCTTCAGGGCGAGCGCGATGGGCTCGGTCAGCCCGCCGAAGGTGGCGGTGACCAGGGCGTGCGGCAGCCCCACGCCGAGCGCGCGGACCTTGGTGGGGAACATCTCGGCCTTGATGATCGCGGCCAGCGCGGAGTAGCCGGTGACGAAGGTCAGCGCCACGGTCATGAGGAGGAAGGCGATCCAGGGGCTGCTGGTGCGGCCGAGGAGCGTCATGAGCGGCACGGTCAGCAGCATGCAGCCGCCGGAGAAAACGAACATGACCGGGCGGCGGCCTATGCGGTCGGACAGGGCGCCGACGGCGGGCTGCATCAGCATGTAGACGAACAGCGCGGCGAAGCCGATCAGGGTGACCGTCGGCTTGGCAATGCCGGCGGTGTTCACCAGGTACTTCTGGAGGTACGTGGTGTACGTGTAGAAGGCGACGGTGCCGCCGATGGCGAGGCCGAAGACCGCGAGGAGCTGGCGCGGGTACTCGGCGAACAGCGCGACGAGGCCCTTGCGTTCGGGACTCCCGGCGCCGGACCCGCCCTCCACGGTGCGCTGCCGCTCCTTCTCGAAGTGCTCGGACTCCTCCATGCTGCGGCGCAGGTACATCACGACCAGGCCGGCCGCGGCGCCGATCACGAAGGGGACGCGCCAGCCCCAGCCGTGCAGCTGCTCCTCGGTGAGCAGGTTCTGCAGGACGATCGCCACGAGCAGCGCGGCGAGCTGGCCCATCACGATCGAGACGTACTGGAAGCTGGAGTAGAAACCGCGCCGTCCCGCCGGAGCGACCTCGGAGAGGTAGGAGGCGCTGGACCCGAACTCCCCGCCCACGGACAGGCCCTGGGCCAGCCGCGCCAGGACCAGCAGGGCGGGGGCCCAGAGACCGATGACGTCGTGGCCGGGGGCGAGCGCGATGGTCAGGGAACCGGCACTCATCAGGGTGACCGACAGGGTCAGCGCGCGGCGCCGGCCGAACCGGTCCGCGTACGCGCCGAGCAGCCAGCCGCCGAGGGGGCGCATGAAGAAACCGACGGCGAAGACGACCGCCGTGGAGAGCAGCTGGGCCGTGCGGTCGCCCTCGGGGAAGAACACCGACGCGAAGTAGATGCTGAACGTGGCGTAGGCGAACCAGTCGTACCACTCGACGAGGTTGCCCAGACAGCCGCGTACGACGTTCGCGGTGACGCGGGAGCGGTCGGGGGTGGGAGGTGCGGGGGTGCGGCTCTGCGGCATGGGAAGCTCCGTTGCTCTCGTCGCCCGGAAGACGCGGCGGCTCGGGCGGCCCTTCGGCGCGGCGACTCCAGGTGCTCGGCGGCTCACGTGCCCCACATCATGAGCGCTGATCCAGCCGGAAGAACAATAGAAATCCGTGATGCGTGCATGACTCGACCGCATGACGACGGCCCGCCACCCCGAGCGCGTCCCGGGGCGAGGCCGTCAGGCGCGGGTGTCCTGTTCCCCGGACGTGTACAACCGCCCGAGCCCGTCAGGCGCCGCTGCCCTGTTCCCCGGAGGTGTGCAACTGCGCCGAGGGCCACCGCCCCTGTGCCACGGCTGCCTCCACCCGGAGGACCAGCTCCCGGGCGACGACCTCGACGGCGGGCGGGACCCGCCGGTACCGAGGGGTGCCGAGGACGATCGACCGCCATACGTCGGGTTCGCAGAGCGGTGCGGCGCTCAGCGTGCCGTCCGCGACGTCCTCCGCGATGCCGACCCCGGGCAGCACGGTCCAGCCGTGCCCGGCCAGCACCAGCTGCTTCTGCACGCGCATGGCGTTGGTCTGTACGGCGATGTCCATCGGGCTCCCGGACCGGGCCGCCGCCGCGTCGATCAGGGTGCGCAGGGCATGACCCGCGGCGGGCATCACCAGGGGGTGGGCCGCCACGTCGGCGAAGGCCACCGGAAGGTCCGCCCGCAGCCCGGCCGCCGCGGGGGCCACCGCCCACAGGCGCTCGCGCACCAGGGGGCGGGCGTTCAGGGACGGGGAGCTGTCCAGGTTGTACAGCAGGGTGAGATCCAGGTCGCCGTCGTCGAGCCACCGCTGGAGATGGCCTGAGTACCCCGTCATCAGCCGCAGTTCCACACCCGGATGGGCCGCGCCGACCGCCGACACCAGCGGCTCCGCGAGCAGATCGCTCGTGCTCTCCAGCAGCCCGACCGTGACGATGCCCGTCACCTCACCCGGGCTGGGCTGCACCTCGGCGCGCGCCCGCTCCAGCTCGCTCAGGGCCCGGCGCGCCCGGTCGATCATGATCTCGCCGGCCTCGGTGGGCCGCATGCCCTGGCGCGTACGCCGGAAGAGGGCGACGCCGAGCTCCTCCTCCAGCGTGCGGATCTGCCGGGTGACGGCGGGCTGCACCAGGTGGAGCAGCTCGGCGGCGCGCGTCACGCTGCCCACCTCGGCGACCGTGATGAGTGCCTTGAGCTGCTTGACGTCCATGGTGAGTCCCTCTTCCGGCATCCGCGGCCCGCATGGCAGCATCACGGATTGTTATTTCCCTTGGCTTCACATGAGTGCACATGATGATACTCCCGCTCGGGCAACCGACACCTCCGGAGGACAACGCATGCCAGAGAACGCCGCGCCCGCCGATGACCTGCCGCTGTCCGGCATCACGGTCGTGAGCATCGAGCAGGCGGTCGCCGCCCCCTTCGCCACCCGCCAGCTCGCCGACCTCGGAGCACGGGTCATCAAGGTGGAACGCCCCGGCGACGGGGACTTCGCCCGGGCGTACGACACCACGGTGCACGGCCAGTCCAGCTACTTCGTGTGGCTGAACCGCTCCAAGGAATCGCTGACCCTGGACCTGAAGTCGGAGGAGGGCCGGGCCGTCCTGGAGGAACTCCTGGCGGGGGCCGACGTGTTCGTGCAGAACCTGGCCCCCGGCGCCGCCGCCCGCATGGGCCTGGGCGCCGAGGACCTGGCTCAGCGGTTCCCGTCGCTGATCCCGTGTTCCGTCACCGGCTACGGATCGAGCGGGCCCTGGTCGGACCGCAAGGCGTACGACCTGCTGGTGCAGTGTCAGACCGGCCTGGTCTCCCTGACCGGCAGCGCCGAGGAGGCCGCGCGGGTCGGGGTGTCGGTCGCCGACATCGCCGCCGGCATGTACGCCTACAGCGGCATCCTCACCGCGCTGTTCACCCGGGCGACGCGCGGTTCCGTACGGGCCGTGGAGGTCTCGCTGTTCGAGGCGCTGGCCGAATGGATGAGCCAGCCCGCGTACTACACGGCGTACAGCGGGACGCAGCCGCCGCGCGTCGGCACCCGGCACGCCACCATCGCCCCGTACGGCACCTACACGGCGGCCGACGGCAAGGACGTCCTGCTCTCCGTGCAGAACGAACGCGAATGGGCCGCCCTCTGCGAGGAGTTCCTCGGCGACCCGGGCCTGACCACCGACCCCCGCTACGCCACCGGGTCCGCCCGGGTGCGCCACCGCGAGGAGGTCGACGCGCTCCTGGCCGGGAGGATCGCCGCGTCGGACAGCGGCGAGGTGATGAGGCTGCTCGACACCATCGGCATCGCCAACGCCCCCGTCAACGACGTGAAGCAGTTCCTGGAGCACCCCGTGCTGGCGGGCCGTGACCGCTGGCGGGAGGTGCCCGTGCCCGGTGGGGCGACGATGACGGCCCTGCTGCCGCCCGTCGACCTGGTCGGCACCGCGCCGCGCATGGGCGCGGTCCCCGCCGTCGGCGAGCACACCGAACGGATCCTGGCCGAGCTGGGCCACTCACCCGCCCGGATCGAGGCCCTGCGCGCCCACGGCGCCATCTGACCACCCGCCACCCCAGCAGGACCCGCGGCAAGGAGGCCGCCCCCACATGAGCACCCTCGACATCCTCTCCGAGGACGAGCAGTTCGTCGTCCGCACGGTGCGCGCCTTCGTCGACAAGGACATCAAGCCCGTCGCGCGGGAACTCGACCACACCGACACCTATCCCGAGGCCCTGATCGAGCAGATGAAGGAGCTCGGCATCTTCGGCCTGGCCGTCCCTGAGGAGTACGGCGGCACCCCCGTGTCGACCCCTTGCTACGTCCTCGTCACCGAGGAGCTGGCGCGCGGCTGGATGAGCCTGGCCGGCGCCATGGGCGGACACACCGTGGTCGCCAAGCTGCTGCTCCGCTTCGGCACCGAGGAGCAGAAGCGGCGGTACCTGCCGAGGATGGCCACCGGCGAGGTCAGGGCCACCATGGCCCTCACCGAGCCGGGCGGCGGCTCCGACCTCCAGGCCATGCGCACCGTCGCCCGCAAGGACGGCGAGGAATACGTGATCGACGGCGCCAAGACCTGGATCACCAACTCGCGGCGCTCGCAGCTGATCGCCCTGCTGTGCAAGACCGATCCGCAGGCGTCCCCGGCGCACAAGGGGATCTCCATCCTTCTCGTCGAGCACGGCCCCGGGCTGACGGTCTCCCGCGATCTGCCCAAGCTGGGCTACAAGGGCGTGGAGAGCTGCGAACTCTCCTTCGAGGGCTACCGGGCGCCGGCCGACGCGGTGCTCGGCGGGGCCGAGGGCGACGGGTTCGGCCAGATGATGAAGGGCCTGGAGACCGGCCGTCTCCAGGTCGCCGCCCGCGCCCTCGGCGTCGGCCGGGCCGCACTGGAGGACTCCCTCGCCTACGCCCAGGAGCGGGAGTCCTTCGGACAGCCGATCTGGAAGCACCAGTCCATCGGCAACTACCTGGCCGACATGGCGACGTCGCTCACCGCCGCCCGACAGCTCACCCTGTACGCGGCCCGCGAGGCGGACGCCGGGCGGCGCGTGGACATGGAGGCGGGCATGGCGAAGCTGTTCGCCTCCGAGACGGCCATGCAGATCGCCCTCAACGCCGTACGTATCCACGGCGGTTACGGCTACTCGACCGAGTTCGACGTGGAGCGCTACTTCCGGGACGCCCCGCTGATGATCGTCGGCGAGGGCACCAACGAGATCCAGCGCAACGTCATCGCGAGCCAGCTGGTCAGGCGCGGGGGCCTCGACGCGTGAAGACCGCGGGGCGGCCCCGCCCGCGTCCCGGGCGCTCCACGGCAGGTGCGGGCCTTGCTAGGGTTGCGGCGGCGGTGGTCAGACTGCGTCGTCCACCCGGCTCCGACCGCACGCCGTCGGACGAGGGAGAGTGATTCTGTGGGGATCGTCGACGACGCCCTGGACCGCGCGGACCAGGAGGCGTTCACCCGGGAGCCGCCCAGGAGCCTCAAGGCGCGCATCAACTTCCTGATGAAGCAGCTCAGGACGACCAAGGCCGTCGCCCGTGAGATCGGGGTCAGCCAGCGCTCGGTGGAGCGCTACATCAAGGGCGAGCGCAAGCACCCTCCCAAGGCCGTCTCCGACCGGATCGACACGGCGGTACGTTCCCGGTGGCAGCCGAGGGTCCGCCGGCGCCGGCAACAGCAGGCCGCCGCCGCGACCGGTATGACCGTGGAGACGCGGGCCCGGTTCGGCTACACCGCACCCGTCGGCACGACCGACGACGGACGGATGCGCCGGCTGACCGTGCACCTTCCCCCTCCGTACGCCCGCCGTCTGTTCGACGCCCAGCAGCAGGGCGCCGACGACGCGCGCCTGCGGGACATCGTCGCCGAGGGTCTCCAGGAGATCTACTTCAAGGACGGCGGACGCAGGGCCCAGGACCTCGAAGTCGCGCTCACGGACGTCGACTACTTCGACGTCTCCTACTAGCCCGCCGATCGCACCCACGCACGACCGGCATCCGAAGTCCGTTGCCCCGCAAGGGCGTTGCTCATCCGCCCCACTGCCGTGCGCCGTCGGGTGGAGCCGGAATCCGTACCTGTCATGAACCTTGTCAGCCTGGCTCCGGGCGCTCTATTGTCGCGGACAGAAAGCGCTTTCCCCTCCTGGCTCCCGTCCGGTGGAAGCGCCCGTCACG
Organism: Streptomyces silvae; assembly: GCF_016745505.1. Classification (GTDB taxonomy): domain Bacteria; phylum Actinomycetota; class Actinomycetes; order Streptomycetales; family Streptomycetaceae; genus Streptomyces; species Streptomyces silvae. The sequence continues at coordinate 20,632 of NZ_JAERUC010000183.1, forward strand.
ACGGCCGTCGTGACGGACGTGCACGAGCCGCCACCGGCCCGGGCCAGGGCTTCTCCGAGAGCTCGGCTTCTCCGGAGAAGCGCACGCGTCAAGCCGGCGTGAGCCGCCCGTCGACGGCAGCTCCGCCGGTCCGCCGTTGCGACCGCGGCGACACCCAGCACGTGAAGACGAATGGGGACACGAAGATGAGACGACCAGTCGCGCTGCGACTCAACGCCGCCCTGGCCACCCTGGCCGTGGCGGCCGCGACCGGCGTGGTGCTGTCGATGCCCGAGGCGGCGTCGGCGGCGGTGACCGGGAGCGCCACCGGGTACGCGACCCAGAACGGCGGGACCACCGGCGGCGCCGGCGGGACGACGGTGCGGGCCACCACGGGTACGGCGATCCACACGGCCCTCTGCAACCGGGCCAGCAGCAGCACCCCGATCACCATCGAGGTCGAGGGCACGATCAACCACGGCAACACCGCCAAGGTGTCCGGCGACAGCTGCAACACCGCAGCCGGCGTGATCGAGCTCAAGCAGATCAGCAACGTCACGATCGTCGGCGTCGGCAGCGGAGCCGTCTTCGACCAGCTGGGCATCCACATCCGCCAGTCCAGCAACATCATCATTCAGAACGTGACCGTCAAGAACGTCAAGAAGTCCGGCTCGCCCACCTCCAACGGCGGTGACGCCATCGGTATGGAGAGCGACGTCCGCAACGTCTGGGTCGACCACACCACCCTCGAGGCGTCGGGCGGTGAGTCGGAGGGGTTCGACGGCCTCTTCGACATGAAGGCCAACACCCAGTACGTCACGCTGTCCTACAGCACCCTGCGCAACTCCGGCCGCGGCGGCCTGGTCGGGTCCAGCGAGACCGAGCTCTCCAACGGCTACATCACGTACCACCACAACCTGTACGAGAACATCGACTCGCGGGTACCCCTGCTGCGCGGCGGCATCGCCCACATCTACAACAACTACTACGTGAAGCTCAACGAGTCCGGCATCAACTCCCGGGCGGGCGCCCGCGCCAAGGTGGACAACAACTACTTCAAGGACTCCAAGGACGTCCTGGGCACGTTCTACACCGACGCGGCCGGATACTGGCAGGTCAGCGGCAACACCTTCGACAACGTGACCTGGTCCGCGCCCGGCAGCGAGAACAACCCGGCCGGTCCCGACCCGAAGTCCAACACCACCGTCAGCATCCCCTACGCGTACAGCCTCGACGCCGCGAGCTGCGTGCCGGGCATCGTGACGGCGACGGCCGGTGCCAACAAGGGGCTGAAGGTCTCGGACGGCAACTGCTCGCCGCAGACGCCGGACCCGACGACCGGCCCGACGGACCCGACACCGGATCCGACGGACCCCACGCCCGACCCCACCCAGCCCAGCGGCACCAACCTCAGCCTGGACGCCGGTGCCGACGGTTCCAGCAAGGCCTCCGGTACCAGCTACGGCAACGTACGGGACGGTGACCTGAGCACCTACTGGTCGCCGGCCGGAGCGACCGGTTCCGTCTCGGTCAAGTGGGGGAGCGCCACCTCGGTCTCCAGGATCAACATCCGTGAGGCGTCGGGATCCACCGGCGCCATCGGGTCCTGGAGGGTCCTCAACGGTGACACCGGCGCCGTGCTGAAATCCGGCAGCGGGGCGGGCGTCATCGCGGTGCCGCCGACCTCACTGAAGAAGATCACCTTCGAGATCACCGGCTCCACGGGGACGCCGAAGGTGGCCGAGTTCGAGACGTACGCCGGATAGTTGGGGCGGTCCCGGCGCACCGTCGTCCGGGACCGTGACCCCGCCGCCCGACCCGTCCGGGACGGGGGCCGTCGGACGCGACGGCCCCCGTTCGCGTGGGCGGGTCCGTGTGCGGTCCGTGTGCGCCGGGGGAGCGAGGGCTGCGGACGCGCCCGGGGGCGGTGACCGGGTGCGGGCCCTGTGGTGGAATCGGCGGACCGGCCCGGCCGGTCCGGGGACCCGGCGGGTCGGCCCGGTGCCCGGCACCGTCGGCGCCGCCCGTCCTTTCTCCCCCTGGAGCACCCCTTGAGCAGTGAGAGCGCCCGTACCGGCGACACCCTCGACGTACAGGCGATCCGTGCCTGCTTCCCCGCCCTGAAGGCGGGGACCGCCCGCTTCGACGCACCCGGCGGCACCCAGACTCCCCAGCAGGTGATCGACGCGATCACCGAGTCCCTCACCCGTCCGCTGGCCAACCGCGGTGTGCTCACCGAGGGCGCGCGCAACGCCGAGGCCCTCGTGACCGGCGCCCGGCAGGCCCTGGCCGATCTCCTCGGCTCGGAGCCCGGCGCCGTGGTGTTCGGCCGCAGCGCCACACAGCTCGTCTACGACCTGGCGCGCACCCTGGCCAAGGAGTGGGGCCCGGGGGACGAGGTGGTGGTCTCGCGTCTGGACCACGACTCGAACATACGGCCATGGATCCAGGCCGCCGAGGCGGTGGGCGCGACGGTCCGGTGGGCCGACTTCGACCCCGGGACGGGGGAGTTCGAGCCGGAGCACCTCCAGGCCGTGCTCTCCGGCCGTACCCGGCTCGTCGCCGTCACCGCCGCCTCCAACCTCATCGGCACCTGCCCCGACGTCCCCGCCCTCGCGGAGCTGGCGCACGGCGCCGGCGCGCTGCTCCACGTCGACGCCGTGCACTACGCCTCGCACGCCACCGTCGACCTGGCCGCACTCGGCGCGGACACCCTGGTCTGCTCGCCGTACAAATTCCTCGGACCGCATCTCGGCGTACTGACCGGGCGGAGCGAACTGCTCCACAGCCTGCGGCCGGACAAACTGCTGCCCTCCAGCGACGCCGTGCCCGAGCGCTTCGAGCTGGGCACGCTTCCCTACGAACTCCTGGTGGGCGCGACGGCGGCTGTTGACTTCCTCGCCGGCCTCGCCCCCGGCCCGGGAAGCCGGCGGGAACGGCTGGTCCGCGCGTTCACGGCGCTCACCGCGCACGAGGACCGGCTGCGCGGACGCATCGAGGCCGGCCTCGCCGCGCTGGACGGCGTCACGGTCCACTCCCGCGCCCGACGGCGCACCCCGACCACCCTGTTCACCGTGGCCGGCAGGACCCCGGGGGACGTCTCCCGGCAGCTGGCCGAGCGCGGCGTCGACGCACCGGCCGGATCCTTCTACGCGTGGGAGGCCTCCCGCAGGCTCGGACTGGGCGAGGAGGGCGGTGTCCGGGTCGGTCTCGCGCCCTACACCTGCGACGACGACGTCGACCGCCTCCTGGACGCGCTCGACGTGCCCCGCCGGTGACGGACTGAACGAGCGGCGGAACCGGGGCGCCGGGGGCGGAGGGCAGGGCGCTCGCCCCCGGCGCGGCCATTGACCGGGGCGCGTTCACACGCCTAATCTCAGTTCTCATACATGTATGACATCTGCATACGGAGATGAGTGCTGTGGGTGGTCCAGCGCGGCGGACCCCGGCGTCCCCGGCCTCCGCACCTCTCCCCGCCCGGCGCCCCTCTCGCACCCAAGGAACCCGACCCGTATGAATCAGCCGACCGTCACCCACTTCGCCGTCTATCCCGTCGCGGGACGGGACAGCATGGAGCTGAACCTCTCCGGCGCCCACGGCCCGTTCTTCACGCGCAACATCGTCGTGCTCACGGACTCCGAAGGCCGTACGGGACTGGGGGAAGTGCCCGGCGGCGAGAAGATCACCCGGACCCTGCGCGACGCAGAGCCGCTGGTCGTCGGCGCGAAGCTGGGCGACTACAAGCGGGTGCTGCGCGAGATCGGGAGCCGGTTCGCGGGCCGGGACACCGGCGGACGCGGTGCGCAGACCTTCGACCTGCGGACCACCGTGCACGCGGTCACCGCCGTCGAGTCGGCGCTGCTCGACCTGCTGGGCCGGCACCTCGGCGTGCCGGTGGCGGCGCTGCTCGGTGACGGCCGGCAGCGGGATTCCGTACGGGTGCTGGGCTACCTCTTCTACGTCGGCGACCCCGACCGCACCGACCTGGAGTACGTCCGCGATCCGGGCGCCGACGTCGACTGGTACCGCGTCCGCCACGAGGAGGCGCTCACCCCCGAGGCGATCGTCCGCCAGGCCGAGGCGGCCCACGAGCTGTACGGCTTCCGGGACTTCAAGCTCAAGGGCGGGGTCCTCGCGGGCGCGGAGGAGGTCCGGGCCGTCCGCGCCCTCAAGGACCGCTTCCCCGAAGCGCGGATCACCCTGGACCCGAACGGCGCCTGGTCCCTGCGCGAGGCGGTCGAGCTGTGCTCCCCGCTGGTGGACACCCTCGCGTACGCCGAGGATCCCTGTGGGGCGGAGGACGGCTACTCGGGGCGGGAGGTCCTCGCCGAGTTCCGCCGGGCCACCGGCCTTCCGACCGCGACCAACATGATCGCCACCGACTGGCGCCAGCTGACCCACGCCCTGGCCCTCCAGTCGGTGTCCATCCCGCTGGCCGACCCGCACTTCTGGACCATGCAGGGCTCCGTGCGCGTGGCCCAGCTCTGCAACGCCATGGGTCTGACCTGGGGATGCCACTCCAACAACCACTTCGACATCTCACTGGCCATGATCACGCACTGCGGTGCCGCCGCCCCGGGGGAGTACAACGCCCTGGACACACACTGGATCTGGCAGGAGGGCCTGGAGCGGCTCACCGTCGAACCGCCGCGCATCGAGGGCGGTGAGATCGCCGTCCCCGACGCCCCCGGCCTGGGCGTCGAGCTCGACATGGACCGTCTCCTCGCGGCCCACGAGCTCTACCGCAAGGAGGCGTTGGGGGCGCGGGACGACGCCCGGGCCATGCAGTACCTCGTGCCCGGCTGGACGTTCGACACCAAACGGCCCTGCCTGGTGCGGTAGCCCCTGACCGTGAAAAGACGCCCCGTCAGGATGCTTGTTCCGCCGCCGCCATGAGCTCAGTCGTCCACCGGCGCACGGCCTTTGTGACCTCGGGGGTGACGAACGCCAGGAGCGTGTCGTCCACCGTCCCGTCGGGCCCCACGACCAGACCGGTGCGCCCGTCCAGCGCCGGGTCGAGGGCGGCGATCAGGGGGCCCGTCGCGGCGGCGGCGACGGGAGCCGACACACCCTTCTGGATCTGCTCCCAGAAGGGCCGCATGGCCGGCGGCAGGATGTCGAGGGTCATCAGCGCCGCGTTGCCCGTCGCGGCGGCCCCGGGGTCGGCGGCGATCACCGAGATGCCTCTGGGCGCGAGACGCCCGGCGAGCTCCACCGAGTGCGCGAGATGGGCCAGCTTGGCCCGTCCCGTCGCGGGCAGGCCGTAGTGGGGGCCCGGCGGTTCGGCGTCCTCGAACACGGCCTGGGCGGCGGTGATGGCGGACGACGTGACGTTCACGACGCGGCTCGGGGCCGCTGCGGCGAGCGCGTCGAGCAGCGTCTCGGTGAGGACGTACGGAGACAGGTGGTTGAGGGCGATGCTCCCCTCGATGCCCTCTGGGCTCACCCACCGCTCGGTCCACATGCCGCCCACGTTGTTCACCAGCAGGTTCAGCGCACCTTCGGCGGCGAGGTGCTCTCCCAGCCGCCTGGTCGCGGCCAGGGACGACAGATCCGCGCGGACGAAACGGCCGGCGGGCCGCCCGGCGGCCTCGTCGACGCGGGCCACCGCAGCCTCCCCCCGTGCCGGGTCGCGTGCGACGAGCGTGACGTCCCATCCCCGGCGCGCCAGGCCGAGCGCCGTCTCCAGACCTATGCCGCCGGTACCGGCCGTCACCACTGCCCTCGGGGCGTGCTCAGTCATCCCGTACTCCCATGTCGGTGCCTCGTCCGTGGGCGGTCGCCCTCCGTCCGTGGACCCAGCAGACAGCGCCGAAGTCGATCATGGAAGTTCCGATCCGGCATGGCCCAATGCCCCACCGGCATGCCCACAGGTGGGAGAATGTCCGCATGGGTGATGTGGAGATCCGGCAGGTCCACTACTTCATCGCCGTGGCGGAGGAGGGCAATTTCACCCGCGCCGCGCAACGGCTGGCGATGACACAGCCCGCACTCTCCCGGGCGGTCCTGGCCCTGGAGAGAACCCTCGGCGCCACGCTGCTGCTGCGCACCCCGAAGGGCGTCACGCTCACCGCCGCAGGTCACGCGATGCTCGAGGAGGGCAGGACCCTGCTGGCCCAGGCGGGAAACGTGACGTCGCGGGTACGCCGGGCCGCCGAGCAGCACGCCTCGGTGACGGTGACCGGCCCCGGGTGCGACGCCGCGCTGCTGGACCGGATGATCCGGTCGTACAACGAGGCCGGCCCGCAGCATCCGGCCCGGATGGCCGTCGGCACGATCGACGACCAGCTCGGCCGGCTCCGGTCGGGGCAGGCCGACATCGCCCTGTGGCGCGGGCCCGTACGGGACCACGGACTGAACGGCGTGGTGCTGCGCCGCGAGAGCATCCGCGTCCTGATGAGCGCCGGGCACCGGCTGGCCGGCCGGGAGACCTTGAGGATCGCCGACCTCGCCGGTGAGCCGCTGCTCGGCTGGGTGGGCCCGGGAGCCCAGCTCGACGACCCCGGTCTCTGGCCGGACGGACTGCCGGGCACACCGGGCCCCCAGGTGAGCGACGGCCTGCAGATGCTGGCGGTCGTCCGGCTCGGGCAGGCGGTCGCACTCGCCGCCCAGCTGCCGGACGGCGGCCGCGCACCCGAGGGGACCGTCAGCCTCCGCCTGGAGGACGGGCCGCTGGTGCCCCTGCGGCTCGTCTGGCCGAAGGAGCGGGCGACGCCGGGCATCCGGCGCTTCGTCAGGCACGCCGCCGCGTCGTTCCGGCTGCCGGGACAGACCGCCGCGGCTCAGCCTGCCCGGTCCGCGATCCGGGCCGGCTGACCCGTCCGGGGCCGACCCTCCCGGATCACCGCGGCCGGCGGTTCGTCCGTACGCTCCACCGGCCTTCGAAGCGGCTGAGGTGGACCGGGTGGTCGAAGCACTTGCTGACCTGATCGCTGGTCAGCACCTCGTCGGCGGGCCCCGATGCCAGGCACCGACCGTCCCGCAGCAGCATCACATGGGTCGTGCCCGGAGGCAGCTCCTCCAGGTGGTGCGTGACCAGCACCGACGCCAGCTCCGGCGAGCTCTGCTGAAGGGTGTCGAGCCGCTCGATCAGCTGCTCACGGCCCGCGACGTCCAGACCCGTCGCCGGTTCGTCCAGGAGCAGCAGCCGCGGTTGGGGCATCAGTGCCCGGGCGATCAGGGCGCGTCCCCGCTCGCCCTGCGACAGGGTCGGCCACCGCGCCTCGCGCCGCCCGGCGAGGCCCAGCAGACCGGTGAGGCTGTCGGCCAGTTCCAGCTGCTCGGCCGTGGGCCTCCAGCGCGGCAGGGGCTCGATGCTGTTGGTCAGGCCCGTCAGGACGACGTCCCTGACCCTCAGGGGTGTGCGCAGCGCGTGGCGCGGGTCGACATGGCCGACGTACGTACGCAGTTGGCGGAGGTCGACCCGCCCCAGCTCGTGGCCCAGGACCTCGACCGTGCCCCGGGTGGGGTGCGTGAGGGCCCCGAGGAGGCCGAGCAGCGTGCTCTTGCCGGCGCCGTTGGCACCGAGCAGGGCCCAGTGTTCGCCGGCCCGCGCGGTCAGCGACACCTCGCTCAGGATGTGGTTCCCGTCGCGTACGAGGTCCACGTCGCGGACACGGAGGACGGGAGGTGTGGCGGTCATCGGGTCTGTGCTCCAGTGCGGTTGACGGCGGCCATGACCGCCTGGACGGATGCGGCCAGGACCGAGGTGTCCCGGCCGGCGCCCCAGCGGGTGACCCCGTCCACGCGGCACTCGGCGTACGCGACGGCGGGGCTGCCCGGCCCGGTGGCGGTGGAATGCTGGGTGCAGCCCAGGACTTCGACCGGGACCCCGGCCGAACGCAGGGCGTCCGCCAGGGCGGCCTGCGGGCTGTTGCCGGTGCCCCGGCACGTGCGGACCCGCCCGCCGGTGCGCAGCTCACAGACGAACTCGTGCTCGCCGGGCCCGGTTTCCGAGGCCGTCCAGGAATCCAGCGTGAGCGTGCCGTCGTGGGCGGGGGTGAGGTAGGTGGTGCGGAAGAGCTCCCACAGCTCCTTGTGCGAGAGCTCGCGCCCGGTGCCGTCCGTGACGTACTGCACCGTCCGTGAGAAGTCCGGGCGCATCGCGCGCGGCAGGTCCAGTCCGTGGTGGGTGCGGAGCAGGTGGGCGATTCCCCCCTTCCCCGACTGGGAGTTGATGCGGATGACCTCTTCGTACGTACGGCCGATGTCGCCCGGGTCGATGGGCAGGTACGGCACCTCCCACGGCGCGTCCCCGGGGCTCACGCCGGACGCGGCGGCCCGCTCGGTGTGCAGGGCCATGCCCTTGGCGATGGCGTCCTGGTGGGTCCCGGAGAACGCGGTGTGCACGAGGTCGCCGCCGTAGGGGTGCCGGGGGTGGACCGGCAGCCGGTTGCAGTGCTCCACCACGTCACGGACGGCGTCGATGTCCGAGAAGTCGACCATCGGGTCGACGCCCTGCGCGTACAGGTTGAGGGCCAGCGTCACCAGGTCGACGTTGCCCGTGCGCTCGCCGTTGCCGAACAGGCAGCCCTCCACCCGCTGGGCTCCCGCCAGTACGGCGAGTTCGGCGCAGGCGACGCCCGTGCCCGGTCGTTGTGAGGGTGCACGGAGAGGATCACGGAGTCGCGTCGGGCCAGATGCCGGTGCATGTACTCGATCTGGTCGGCGTACACATCGGGCGTCGCGATCTCCACCGTGGCGGGCAGATTGTGGATCACCGGCCGGTCCGGGCTCGCCTCCCACAGCTCGGTGAGGCCGTCGCAGATCTCCAGGACGAAGTCCGGTTCGGTGAGGTTGAAGACCTCGGGGGAGAACTCGAACCGGATGTCCGCACCCGGACGTTCCCCGGCACGCCGCATCAGATGCGTGGCGGCCTCCCTGATCAGCGTGTGGACCTCGGCACGGGAGCGCCCCAGGACGACGTCCCGCCACACGGGCGCGGTGGCGGTGTAGAGGTGGATCAGGGTGCGGGGGAGTCCGTCGACGGAGTCGACGGTCCGGTCGATCAGGTCCGTGCGGGCGGGGGTGAACACGGAGATCGTCACGTCGTCGGGGACCGCGCCGCTCTCGGCGAGGTGACGTACGAAGTCGAAGTCGGTACGGCTGGCGGACGGGTAGCCGACCTCGATCTCCTTGAAGCCCATGGCGACCAGCAGGTCGAAGAAGCGGCGCTTGCGCGCGGTGTCCATGGGCTCGGCCAGCGCCTGGTTGCCGTCCCGCAGGTCGACGGGGACCCACAGCGGAGCCCGCTCCACCCGGCGTCCGGGCCAGGTGCGGTCCGCCAGGGGCAGCGCCACCCGGTCGTGGGCGGGGCGGTAGCGGTGGTGGGGCATCGAACTCGGGCGCTGGGGGTTCCAGGCCGGGGCGTCCGCCGGGAGTTCACCGGACGGCGTACGCAGAGTGGGGAACGCCGTGGTCCCGGAGGGGGCCGGCGGGACGAAGGAGGAGGTCATGCGGGAGAACTGCTTTCTTCGGCCGTGGAGCGACCGGCACAGCCCGACACCCGCTGCGGGGGGCCGGTCGGTCGTGTGTCAGGCCCCGCAGCGGCGGACGAGAAGAAGGAGCCCGTTCAGCGGCATGCCGGGTACAGTAGCCCCGAACCAACTCCTCAGACAACCTGAGGGGTGCCTCGCGAAGCGACTCGGGAAGTGACGCGTATGCCGCTGGGACCCCTGAGACCCTCGCCCCTGGTCGAGCAGGCCACCGAGCATCTGCGCGAGCAGATCACCGGAGGCTCCTGGCCGGTGGGGACGAAGCTCCCCGGCGAGACGACGCTGGCCGCGTCCCTCGGCGTCGGGCGCTCCACGGTCCGCGAGGCCCTGCGCGCGCTCGCCGGGGCGGGGCTGGTGCAGGCACGGCAGGGGGCGGGCGTCTTCGTCATCGCGGCCGAGCCCGAGGAGGACTGGGCGACACGGCTGCGCCGCGCCGCCGTCACCGACGTCTACGAGGTCCGCATCAGCATCGAGGTCGAGGCCGCGCGGCTGGCCGCGCGGCGCCGTACGGACGAGGACCTCGCCGCCCTCACCGCCGCCCTGGCCGGACGCCGCGCCGCCGCCGACGGGGGCGACGCCGCGTTCGTCGACGCGGACATCGCCCTGCACACCGCCGTGGTCGCGGCGGCCCACAACCCCGTACTCTCGGCCCTGTTCACCGAGTTCGTCCCCACGCTGCGCAAGGGGCTGATCGACATGCTCGAACTGCTCGGGCTGCGCTCCGGGGACCCGAACCACGGCGACGAGAGCCATGCGGCCCTGGTGGACGCGGTCGCGCGGGGAGACGCCGACGCTGCCGCCCACACGCTCCGCGAGGAACTGGAACAGACACTCACCCGGCTCACGTCGCTGTAGCGGCCGGTCGCCGGGGCCAGGAGGGGACGACGATGGACGGGCCGAGGATCCGTGTCGCCGCGTATGTGATCCGCCGCCGCGCGGTGCCGGAACTCCTGGTGTTCGACCATGTGGGCATGGCCGACGCCGGAACGCAGGTCCCCGCCGGGGGAGTCGAGCCGGGCGAGGAGATGTCGTACGCCGTCCTGCGGGAGGTCGCCGAGGAGACCGGCCTGCCGGACGCCACCGTGCTGCGGGAGGTCGCCGTGGACGAGCGGCCGCATCCGGAGACGCGCCGGCCGCGCAGGACCACCTTCTTCCTGCTGCGGGCCCCGGAGGACACCCCCGACGCGTGGCTTCACCGGGTGCGGGGTGACGGCGCCGATGCCGGCCTCACCTTCGCCTGCCGGTTCGAGCCCCTTCCGCTGCGCCGGCCGCTGGCCGACGGGCAGGACGCCTGGCTGGGGCAGGCCGGGATCTGAGGACCCCGCACCCGGGCCCGCGTCCCTGCGCGCGGACCCCACCGGTACCCGTGCCCCGACCCCGTACCCGTCAGTGCCCGTGGCCCCCGTCCTCGTGACCGCCCGGGGTGCTCTCCTCGTGTCCGTCCGGCGGTGTCGTGGGCGCGGGCGTGTCCGTCGCCGTTCCGGACGGGACGGTGAAGGCCACCGTGCGGACGACGCCGTCATGCTTGAAGTCCAGGAACAGCCGGTACGAGGCGGAGCTCGGAGCCGTCGCGGTGAACGACACCTCCGGGCCCGGCTCGGTGGAACCGTCGCCGGGTGCCCCGTCCGGGTGCACGTGCAGATAGGCGAGGTCGCCGGCGCGCAGGGCGACGAGGTGTCCGTACGCCCCGAGATAGGGCTGCAGATCGGTGACCGGGCGGCCGTCCTTCCGCACGGTGAACGTGAGCCGCTCCGGCACGCCGGGCCGCAGCGTGCCGTTCAAGGAGACCGTGTACCCGTCGGCCTCGGCCGTCCGGGCGGGCTTCGGGAGCTCCGCCGGCTTGTACGGCCCGGAGACGGCCAGATCGGCGCCCAGTGTGAGGTCCGGCGCGTTCTTGCCGGCGGGCGTGAAGTCGGCGAAGACCCGGTAGTCGCCCGCGGCGGGCAGCTCGACAGGGGTGCTCCACGTGCCGTCCGCCGCCCGGGTCGGATGCAGATGGCGGTAGGTGGCCAGATCGCGTGAGGCGAGGATCAGATGCAGCTCCTTGTCGTGCTCGCGCTGGAAGTCGGTGACCGGCCTGCCCGCCCGGTCGAGGACGGCGAAGCGCAGCTCGCTCCGCTCCTCCGCCTCCACGCGCGGAGTCTTCAGGTCGAGGGTGTAGCCGCCCTCGGAGATCTGGAGGCCCCCGGCCGGGGAGCCGGTGCCGCCGTCCTCGGCGTGCGGTGCGGAGCTCTCCGTATGGTCCGGGCGCTCGGCGGTGCCGGTTCCGGGGTCGACGGCGGCCCCGATGCCGTAGGCGGCACCGAAGGACGCCGCGAGTGCGGCGGTGAACGCGGTGATCTTCGCGGCGGGGTTCATGACTGCTCCTGTTGCTTCCTGAGCGGAGCGCTTCCCGGGAGGAGCGCTTCCTGAGCGGAGGCTCGCGACGGTCCGATGCCTCCAACCTATACCCTCCAGGGGTATGTGCAAGCAAGGTGGTCCGGACTTGAAATGTATACGGGTGGGGGGTATACCTGGATCGCGAGAGGGATACCCATGAGGGGTATACTGGGTCCCGTTCGGACGAGGAGCAGGCAATGACTCCAACCACCCCCGGCGCCGCCCGGGTCGAGCTCGCCATCGGCGGCATGACCTGCGCTTCGTGCGCGGCGCGGATCGAGAAGAAGCTCAACCGCATGGAGGGGGTCGAGGCCACCGTCAACTACGCCACCGAGAAGGCGCGGGTCGCGTTCGCCGAGGACGTCTCGGTCGACGACCTGATCGCCACGGTCGAGGCGACCGGCTACACCGCGCAGCCGCCGGCCCCGCCCCGTCCCGAGCCCGGGGACACCGGGACACCGGCCGCCGCCGGGGGTGAGGACGAGCGCGCCGACGGCGAGCTGCGGTCGCTGCGCCAGCGCCTCGTCACCGCGGTCCTGCTCGCCGCGCCGGTCATCGCGATGGCGATGATCCCGGCCCTCCAGTTCGAGTACTGGCAGTGGCTCTCCCTCACGCTGGCCGCCCCGGTCGTCACGTACGCCGCCTGGCCGTTCCACCGCGCCGCCTGGACCAACGCCAGGCACGGCGCGGCCACCATGGACACCCTGATCTCGGTCGGCACGTCGGCCGCGTTCCTGTGGTCGCTGTGGGCGCTGTTCTTCGGGACGGCCG
>NZ_JAERUC010000184.1 GCF_016745505.1 Streptomyces silvae
TGCCGGTCGTTCTGCTTGGTGCCCGAGCCGTGCGCGTTGACGTAGTCGACCTGCGATCCGTCGAGCCGGGAGTGCGCGAGGGCGGTGTTGATGGCCTCGGCCATCTCCAGTCCCTCGGTGGTCAGCCCGGTCATGTGGTAGGCGTTGCCGAACGTGGCGTAGCCGGATATCTCGCAGTAGACGGTCGCACCGCGGGCGCGGGCGTGCTCCAGCTCCTCCAGGATGAGGACGGCGCCGCCCTCGCCCATGACGAAGCCGTCCCGGCGGGCGTCGAACGGCCTGGAGGCGTGCTCCGGGTCGTCGTTGTTCGCCGAGGTCGCCTTGATCGCGTCGAAGCAGGCCACCGTGATGGGGGTGATCGGCGTGTCGGACGCGCCGGCGACGCAGATGTCCACGCGGCCCTCCTCCACGGAGTGGAAGGCGTAGCCGATCGCGTCGAGGCCGGAGGTGCAGCCGGTCGAGACCGTCTGCACGGGCCCGTGCGCGCCAACCTCCTCCGCGACCGCGGAGGCGAGGGTACTCGGCGCGAACGCCCGTTCGAGATGGGCGCCCGCCGGCCGGTGGTCGACGTCCCAGCGCGCCCCGCTGCCGCTGACGGCGACGTAGTCGTGCTCCAGGCGCGTGGTGCCGCCGACCGCGGTTCCGAGGGAGACCCCGATGCGCCAGGGGTCCTCCTTCTCGAGGTCGAGCCCGGCGTCACCGAGCGCCTCCCTGGCCGCCACCAGCGCGAACTGGATGTAGCGGTCGGAGCGGGCGATCAGGTCGGCGTCCAGGCCGTGCGCGACGGGATCGAAGTCGCACTCGGCGGCGATGCGCGAGCGGAACTCCGCCGGGTCGAACAGGGTGATGCCGCGTGTCGCCGTACGGCCGTTGGCGAGCAGGTCCCAGAAGGCCGGGGCGCCGATGCCGCCGGGTGCGACGACACCGACCCCGGTGACAGCCACGCGCCGGGTCATGAGGCGGCCCCCGTTCGTTCTGGCGGGGCGTAGCCGTCACTGGAGTCCGCCGTTTCCGTGACCTCGGTGTCCACGTGCCCGAGCTCGGGGCGGGGGGCCAGCGGGCCGAGGTGGAAGACCATGCGGGCCTCCACGTCCCCCACGTTGCGGAAGCGGTGGCGGACGTGCGGCGGGATCAGCAGGCCCTGGTCGGGCCGCATCGGGTGCGACTCGCCGTCCAGGTCCACTTCGAGGAGCCCGTCCACGACGTACACGAACTCCTCGGAGTACGGGTGGTAGTGCTCGCCGATGCGGTCGCCGGGGGCGACGATGGCCAGCCCCATGAAGCCGCTGGTGGCGCCCACCGCCGTGGGGGTGAGCATGGCGCGCAGGTCGCCTCCGCGCCTGCGGTTGGGCTGAGTCTCGCTGAGGTCCACGATGCGAGGCCGGTGGGTGGTCATGGCTGTTCTCCTCCAGGCACGTTGTGCGGTGGGACGGCAGCACGGGTCGGCCCCGCTGCCGTTGACGCATCAGGACTCGGCGGCCCGACGGTCGGTGATCAGGTTCATCTCGGCCTGCGCGAGGAAGCGCGCGGCCTCCTGGTCGTTCGTCGGCATGCCGTTCGCACCGCCGTCGAGCAGCCGGCCGAGCATGGCCGCCTTGCGGTGACCGCCGATGCCGAGCGCCTGGGTGGGCTGCGCGCCGAGCGGGCCGCTCACTTCGAGCAGCCGCACGACGATGTCGTCGCGCTGGAAGATCGTGCTGCTCTCGATCGGGCTCGACGCCTCGTTCGCCGCTTCCTCGTCCTGGCCGGCGAGCAGCCTGGCGAGTGCCATGCCGCAGCCTTCCTTGGCCTGGTAGAAGAGCGCGTGACGCTGGACATCGCCGGAGTCGTGCCGTCCGGCCGTCACGTGGTGGACGGTCGGGAGCGCGGCCCTGGTGAAGAACATCCGGGCGGAGTCGGGATCGCCGAGGTCGCGGTCCTGCTCCAGGTAGGGGTTGATGGCCTCCTCGACGGCCCTGACCTCGGGCTGACGGGAGACGTGGCGCAGAGCTGCCATGAGGTCGCCCTCGACCTCGACCGCTCGCACGACACGGTTGCCGTGCATGAAGAGCGAGGTGCGGCGCAGCCGGGTGTTCTCGTCGACGCGGGACTGCGGGGAGTCGTAGTCGGCGAGGATCTTCGCGACCATCTCCTCGGTGCCCGGCTTGACCGTGAAGGTGAGCGCGTGGCGTACGACGCCGTCGCCCAGCCGCGGAGCTGCCTGGAGGTTGCCCTTGGCAGCCGGTTCGGGCGTGCTCTCGAACGCCTTCCCGGTCTCCCGCAGAACGCTGAAGCGGAGGGAGCGGGTGTCACGCACGCAGCTGTGCAGCGGCTGCACCGTTGCCACGTGCTCCTCGCTGTTCACCCAGGCGAGGAACGGCGGCGCGCTCTCCCACTCACTGGTGATGAGCCACTGCGAGGGGTTCTCGATGGACTGGCACAGCTGGTCGCTGATGTGTCCGGGGATCGAGGCCACCTGGTTGCGCATGTGCTCGTACGCCTCGAGGAACTGGTTCTGGGCGCCGTCGTGCAGGTCCAGCAGCAGTATGACCCGGAGCCTCGAACCGTCGAAGGCGGACTGAGATATCCGTTCCGAGAGGGTTGTCATCTTTCGCTCTCCTTCGAGACGGTGCGGCGGCCACGTCCCGTGGCCCCTCGTCATCCGTCGGTTTCGGTGGAAGCGGCACAGGTCTCCGCCCGCCGGCGTGTGTGGTCCACCCCCGCATCGCGAGCAACGCTCCCGCGACTGATCGTGGAACGCTGGTACGGGCGGCGCGAGATTTATGAACCGTTCAGGTGAGGCGTCGGCCGAAGTCCGGCCGAAGGCCTCCGGCGAGGGCATGGACACTGCATCCGTCATGCGTCCGAGCTGGAGCAACTGATGAACGAGAACGTCGACCTCCGCGTACCGGTCCTCATCGTGGGCGGCTCCCTGGTGGGCCTGTCCACCTCCCTCTTCCTGAGCCGGCTCGGAGTCCGTCACCTGCTGGTGGAGAAACACAGCGACACCTCGACCCACCCGCGGGGGCGCGGGAACAACGTCCGCACGATGGAGGTGTTCCGGACCGCGGGGGCGGAGCAGCTGATCAGGGACGCCGCGTCCGTCCTGGCGGACAACCACGGAATCCTGCAGGCCGGATCGCTCACCGGCGACGACCAGGAGTGGCTGTTCAAGGAGATCGACCCGGGCGGCGGCATCGCCAGGTTCAGTCCGAGCGGCTGGTGCCTGTGCAGCCAGAACGACCTGGAGCCCGTGCTGGTCGACCACGCCCGGTCGCTGGGGAGCGAGCTGCGCTTCTCCACCGAGCTGCTCAGCTTCGAGCAGGACGCGGACGGGGTCACCGCCGTGATCAAGGACCGGGAGACCGGGGCCCACACCACGGTGCGTGCGGACTACCTCGTCGCGGCCGACGGGCCCCGCAGCCCGATCCGGGAGCAGCTGGGCATCGGCCAGACGGGTCCCGGTGACCTCTTCCACAACGTGAGCATCACGTTCCGCTCCCGGCGACTCGCCTCCGTGGTCGGTGACCGGCGCTTCATCGTCTGCTATCTCACGGCTCCGGACGCGGACGGGGCGCTGCTGCCCGTCGACAACGAGGAGCGGTGGGTGTTCCACGCGCCGTGGCAGCCGGACCGGGGCGAGACGCTGGAGGACTTCACCGACGAGCGGTGCGCGGACCACATCCGCAGGGCGGTCGGAGCACCGGACCTGGACATCGAGATCACGGGCAAGGCCCCGTGGCACGCCGCCGAGCGGGTCGCCGAACGGTACGGCGCCGGCCGGGTCTTCCTCGCCGGTGACTCGGCACACGAGATGTCCCCCACCGGGGCCTTCGGCTCGAACACCGGCATCCAGGACGCACACAACCTGGCCTGGAAGCTGGCTGCCGTGATCGGCGAGGTGGCGGGGCCCGGGCTTCTCGAGACGTACGAGGCGGAGCGGCTTCCGGTGGCGAAGGCCACGAGCGCGCGGGCGTCGGCCCGTTCGGGAGAGCACAGCCACCCGGGGTACGCCGGCTCACCCGGCCCCACCGGCGGCCGCAAGGGCGGCATGCTGACGGTCGCGCTCGGCTACCGCTACGTGCGGGGCGCCGTCCTGGACGTCGACCCCGGCCTCCCGGTGGTGCCGGACGGCATGAACCTTTCGGGCGAGCCCGGCACACGCGCACCGCACATGTGGCTCGGCCGCGACGGTGCCAGGGTCTCGACGCTGGACCTCTACGAGAAGTCGTTCGTGCTGCTGTCCGACGCCCGCCACCCGGACTGGCGTGCGGCGGCGGAGCAGGTGGCGAAGCGCCTGTCCGTCCCGCTGGAGGCGTTCGGGATCGGCACCGCCCCGGGCGCCGATCTGGAGCCCGAGGAGGGCGCCGACTGGGCCGCCTCCCACGGCACGTCCGACGAGGGCGCCGTACTGGTGCGCCCCGACGGATTCGTGGCCTGGCGTTCGGTGGGCGCGGCGGCGGACCCGGAGGCGACGCTGTACGAGGTCATGGTGACCCTGCTGCACCGCGGCTGAGGCGGAGGACGTACGGCCGGCGGGCCCCCAACGGGGCCCGTCAGCCGACGCCGAACGACTTGAGGGCGTCGAGGAACGCCTCCGGGTTGTCGGCGTGCACGAGGTGGCCGGCGTCCACGGAGGCGAAGCGCCCATCGGGTATCTGCCGTGCCATCCAGGCCAGTTGTTCCTGGTCTATGTGGCTGCGGTTCCCTCCGACGACGAGGGTGGGGGCGGTGATGTCGCCCAGGCACTCCCGGGCTGCCGGGTCCGGGGCGTTCAGCTGGGCGTCGATGGAGGGGACCACCTCCCAGTCGAAGTCGAGCTCTTCCGCCGGCCGTTCGGCCGGCGGACGGGGCGGGTCGAGCGGGAGCAGGGTCGGGGCGTCCTCGACGACCAGGGCGCCGATCAGCGCCGGGTGCCGCTCGGCGAGCAGCAGGGCTGCCGCGCCGCCCATGGAGTGCCCGATCACCGTGGCGCCGGAGAGGTTGCGGGCCTCCAGGAAGGCGTGCAGGTCGTCACGGAAGAATTCGAAGGAGTAGCGGCCGGGCCAGTCGCTGAGGCCGTGGCCCCGGAAGTCGAGCGCGTACACCCGGTGACGGGCCGCGAGCCGTTCGGCGATACCCGTCCAGTCCAGGCTGTTCCCGCCGCGACCGTGGGCGAGGACGACGGGCGGATCCGAGGGGTCACCCCAGGTGCGGTACGCGAGCCGGATCCCGCCCGCCTGCACACTGCGGACACCGGGGTCGAGGAAGGCCGCGACGGTCCGGACGAAGGCGCCGGGGCCGTCCATCCACGGGAAGTGGGCCGCGCCCCGCTGGACGGCGAACTCCGCGTGGGGGAAGAGCGCGGCGAGCTCCGCCGCGCGGTCGGGGGTGGGGCCGCCGTCGTACTCCCCCGCGAGGACGAGCACGGGCGCCGGCAGCTCGCGGAGTACGGCGACGGCGGCGTCGGTGTCGAGGCCGCCCTCCGGGTAGTAGAGCGAGCCTGCTTCCGCGTTGCGCTGCGCGGGTGATTCGGCGGCGTGGGCCTGGGCCGCGGCGTCCCAGCGTCCGTACATGAACGGCCGGATCCCCGCCCAGGTCGCGGGCGTGGCCCGTCCGGCCTGGATCTCGTCGAGCGCGGTCCTGGCCTCGGCGTACCAGGGTTCGTCCGCACGCAGCTCGGCGGCGTCGCAGCGGTCCTGGTCGGTGGCGGGGAGGCCCAGGATGCCCGTACCGGGGGTGACGAGGGTGAGGGAGCGCAGCCGCTGGGGGTACTTCGCCGCGTAGAGCGCCGCGAGTTCGCCGGAGGCGGAGTGGCCGAGCACGTCGGCCTGTTCGAGGCCGAGGTGCGCGCGGAGTGCTTCGACGTCCTCGACGAGCCGGTCGATCCGGTACGTGGACGGGTCCCGCGGGGCGGCGGAGTCGCCGGTGCCCCGCAGGTCGAGCAGCACCAGTTGGCGCACCCGGGACAGACCGCCGAGGTCGCCGAAGTAGCGGGCCGCCCGCATGGGGCCGCCGGGCAGGCAGATCAGCGGTTCGCCCTCGCCCATCAGGTGATAGGCGAGTTCGGTTCCGTCGTACGTGCTGAAGATCGGCATACAGTCATCCAAACAGGGCGGGCGGTGCTTCGCGGGTGCGTACGCCCAGAGCGAATCAGGTGATGACGGCGGCCCACCAGACGCGGGGCAGCCGTCCTGCGGGCATCGTGGCCGTCCAGCGGGCACGGTGGGCGGGCGCCGGGCCGTGCACACGGTGATCGGGCGCCAGGGCCCAGGGTGCCGGACGCGGCCGGACGCCGGCCGTCCGGGCGGCCCGGGCCGGGGGTTCGACCAGGAGTTATCCACAGGCGCACCGCACACCTTGCCAGAACCCCCCGCCTCCTGAATTACTGCTCCCAGGAGGCGACCGAATGGTCGGTCGCCGGTCGGCGAGGGGATGATCCGTATGACCGCGCTGCTTGACGCCGGCGAGCGGCTCGGCCGCGACGAGCTCGAAGCCCTGCAGCTGGAGCGGCTCCGGGCCACGCTGCGGCATGCCTACGAGAACGTCGGTTTCTACCGCGCGGCCTTCGAGAAGGCGGGGTTGCACCCCGAGGACTGCCGCACGCTCGCCGACCTCTCCCGTTTCCCGTTCACCGTCAAGGCCGACCTGCGGGACAACTACCCGTTCGGGATGTTCGCCGTTCCCGAGGACCGGGTGCGGCGGATCCATGCCTCCAGCGGCACGACCGGCCGGCCCACGGTGGTGGGGTACACCGAGCGGGATCTGGACACGTGGGCGGACGTGGTCGCGCGGTCGATCAGGGCGGCGGGCGGGCGCACGGGCCACAAGGCCCATGTGGCGTACGGGTACGGGCTGTTCACCGGAGGACTCGGCGCCCATTACGGGGCGGAGCGGCTCGGCTGCACCGTCATTCCGGCGTCCGGGGGGATGACGGCGCGCCAGGTGCAGCTGATCCAGGACTTCCGGCCCGAGATCATCATGATCACGCCCTCGTACATGCTGACCCTTCTGGACGAGTTCGAGCGCCAGGGGGTGGATCCGCGGTCGACGTCGCTGAAGGTGGGGATATTCGGCGCCGAGCCGTGGACGGAGCAGATGCGCGGCGAGATCGAGGAGCGGTTCGCCATCGACGCGGTCGACATCTACGGGCTGTCGGAGGTGATGGGCCCGGGGGTGGCGCAGGAGTGCGTCGAGACCAAGGACGGGCTGCACATCTGGGAGGACCATTTCTACCCGGAGGTCGTCGACCCGTTCACGGGTGAGGTCCTGCCGGACGGGGAGGAGGGCGAGCTGGTCTTCACGTCGCTCACCAAGGAAGCCATGCCGGTGATCCGCTACCGGACCCGTGATCTGACGCGGCTGCTGCCGGGCACGGCGCGTGTCTTCCGCAGGATGGAGAAGGTCACCGGGCGCAGTGACGACATGGTGATCCTGCGAGGGGTGAATCTCTTCCCCACGCAGATCGAGGAGATCGTGCTGCGGACACCGGGCGTGGCACCGCACTTCCAGCTGCGGCTGACGCGGCAGGGACGGATGGACGCGCTGACCGTGCGCGCGGAGGCACGAACCGGAGCCTCCACGGCTGAGCGCGAAGCGGCCGCCCGGTCCATAGCGGCGGCCGTGAAGGACGGGGTCGGCGTGAGCGTCGAGGTCGAGATCGTCGATCCGGAGACCTTGGAGCGGTCGGTCGGCAAGATCAAGCGGATCGTCGATCTGAGGGAGGCTCGCTGAGGGCGGCCTCAGCGGCAGTCCGAGCCGGGGACGGTGGGGCTGGGGACGGTGGGGCCGGGGACGGCGAAGGGACGGTGGCGCCGGTCGGGGCCGGCTGAGGGAGCGGCTTCGGTACGGCGAGCTCCTGGAGGCCGCTCCGGGGGGTCAGCGCGTGGCGGTCATGGCTGCGAAGAGCACGACGTTGTCCTGGTAGCCGGACTTCTTGTCGTACGGGCCTCCGCAGGTGATCACCCGAAGTTCGGGCCGGCTGGAGGGGCCATAGACCTTCTCGTCGGGGAAGTCGGCCTTGTCGTAGACCCCGACGGCGTAGACGGTGAACACGGCGATGCGCCCGTCGGCCCGGATGATGTCGACGGTGGCGCCCTTGCGCACGGAACCCAGCCCGTGGAAGACACCGGGCCCCATGCTGGTGTCGACGTGGCCGGTCGTGACGGCGGTGCCGACGGCTCCGGGAACCGTGCCGCCGGCGTACCAGCCCGCGAGTACGGGGTTGTTGTCGGGCGGGGGGACGAGAGCGCCGGTCGCGTTCAGAGCGAGCTTCATCATGGGCGCGTCCACCTTGATGGCCGGGATCCGCAGCCGGAGCGGTGTCGAGGGCGGGAGCGGCCGTACGGCGGGGATGGAGGAGACCGGGCGGGGCGCGGTGGTGCGGCCGGATGGGGGGCCGGCGGAGGGCGAGCCCGACGGGCCGGCCGGGGCAGGGGCCGGGGGGATCGTCAGGGCGGGGCCGGTCCACAGGGGGGCCAGGGGGGCGGGGCGGTAAGGCGGTCGGGACAGCGGCGCCGGAGTCGTGGAGGGCCGGCGCAGATAGGAGGGCGGCTCGGGGGCCTGAGGTTCCCCGGACAGGTAGAGGGGAGCACCCGCAGGGCCGGAGACCTGCCGGGCGCCGGGCCCTTGGGGAGCGCTGCCGGCGGGGGACGCGGTGGCGGACGGCACGGGGGCGGACGGCACGCGGGCTGCTGTTCCGGCGGCCGAGGCCGCGGCCGACGCGGGGGCCGAGGCGGTGGCCGCGCTTCCGGCGGCCGGCGGCTGGGGCGGCCGGTCGTCGCGCAGGCCGCTCATCACCAGTGCTGTGCCCGCCACCAGGGCCCAGACGAGGTGCTTGACCGCCGGGAACGACGGGGGTGCCGTACTGGGGGTACGCCCGGATTCCATCGTGTGCCTCTGCTTCCGCGTGTGCCTCCGCCTCGCAGCGGGTGGGGAGGGGGGCGTCCTCGGGCCCGGTCGGGACGGTGTCCGGGCCCGAGGACGTACGGCGGCCGTGCGCCGTACGGTCAGGAACGGGCCGCTGTGGCCGTCCTGCGGCGCATCCGGACCACTCCCCCGGCGGCGGCCGCGGCGAGCAGCACACTGCCCGCGGCGAGCTGCGTGCCCTGGTCGGTGGGGGCGCCGAAGCCCGCGTCCACCCCGCCGGAGGGGGCGCGCTCGACGATCCGGTACGTGTCCGTGATCCTGGTCCGCGGCGGGCACTTCACCGTGACGGTGTCCGTGCCCGGCCGGGTGCCCGGCGGGATGTCGAAGACGCCGACGAGGACACCCGCCCGGTCGCCCGCGAAGAGGTGGAAGGCCCCTCCCGCCTGGGACGTCCCCTTGCCGTAGGTCTCCTTGCCGCAGGCCCCGGTGGTGACGGTGACCTGCGAGCCCGGCGTGGCCGCCGCCGGGGTGATGCGAATGGTCTGTTCACCGGAAGGGCCGGCCGCCGCTTCCGCGGCCGGAGCCACGAGCGCGAGAGAACCTACGGCCAGACAGATACCCGCAACGATGCGTGTGTTGCGCATGTGGATCCTCCAACGGGAGCAGGGTCCGGCCCGTCTGCGCGGCACCTCTGCTGTGCTCCGTTGTCGAGGCAACCGACAGTCCGTCACCCCCGCAACACGCCTCCGCCGCTCCCGTCACCCGGCCGGTCCCGCCACCTCGCCGCCCTGGCGCCCGTTTCCCCAGGTCACCTCTTTCCGGCCCGGGAGCTGAGGAGGTATCACACCCAGGACGGCGAACGGCGTAAGCAGGCTGCCGCGACCAGCGTCGGCGGCGGCCCACTGTCCGCCGCCAGGTCCGGGGAACAGGCTCAGCTGCTCGTGCCCGGCGCCGGGGCGACGGGCTCCTGAACCTTCGCGGTCCCGGATGCCTCGGCTCTCGAAGTCGCGGTCCGGGATGCCTCGGCCTCGGATGCTTCGGTCCCGGAGAACCGGTCGCGCAGCTCTCGCTTGAGGATCTTGCCGCTGGCGTTGCGCGGGAGTTCACCGACGAACAGGACCCGCTTCGGCGCCTTGAAGTGGGCGAGTGCGTCGCGGGCGTGCTCGATGAGATCGGACTCCGAGGCCTCACCGCGGAGCACCACGACCGCGGTGACCGCTTCGATCCAGCGCTCGTCGGGCAGTCCCACCACGGCCGCCTCGGCCACCGCGGGATGCGTGTAGAGAGCATCCTCGACCTGCCGGGAGGCGACGAGCACGCCGCCCGAATTGATGACGTCCTTCACCCGGTCGACGACCGTGAAGTAGCCCTCCGGGTCGCGTACGGCGAGGTCGCCGGAGTGGAACCAGCCGTCGCGGAATGCCTCCGCACTCTCCTCCGGCTTGTCCCAGTACCCCCGGCACAGCTGCGGGGAGCGGTAGACCACTTCGCCCGCCGTTCCGTCCGGCACCTCCGTGCCGTCCTCGTCGACCACCTTCGCCTCGACGAAGAGCACGGGACGCCCGCAGGAGTCCATCCGCCCCTCGTGCTCGTCGGGTCCGAGGACGGTGGCGAGGGGGCCGATCTCGCTCTGGCCGAAGCAGTTGTAGAAGGCCAGCTCCGGCAGCCGCTCGCGCAGTCGTTCCAGCACGGGCACGGGCATGATCGACGCGCCGTAGTAGGCCTTGCGCAGGGATCCGAGGTCGCGGGTCGCGAACTCGGGGTGGTTGGCGAGTCCGATCCAGACGGTCGGCGGCGCGAAGAGGCTGTCCGCCCGGCCCGCCTCGACCAGGTCGAAGATCCGGACGGCGTCCGGGGCGTCGAGGATGGTGTTCTCGGCGCCCACCGCGAGGTACGGCAGCAGGAACACATGCATCTGGGCGGAGTGGTAGAGGGGCAGCGAGTGCACCGGCCGGTCGGTGGCCCGCAGGTCGAGGGCGGTGACGGCACTGACGTACTCGTGGACCAGCGCTCCGTGCGTCATCATCGCGCCCTTGGGCTGGGCGGTCGTCCCGGAGGTGTAGAGCAGCTGGACCAGGTCGTCGGCGCCGGGTTCGCGTTCGGGGGTGAAGGGGCGCGGGGTGGCCAGTTCGTCCAGGAGGGAGTCCGGTGCGTCGCGCAGGGCCCGCACGGTGTGGCCCGCCGGGACGCGCGGCGCGAGACCGGGGTCGGTGAGGACGAGCGCGCTGCCGGACTGGCCGAGGATGTACGCCAGGTCCTCGCCGGTGAGGTTCTGGTTGACCGGAACATGGATCAGTCCGGCCCGGGCGCAGGCCAGATAGGCGATCAGGTACACGTCCGAGTTGTGGGCGTAGGAGGCCACGCGGTCGCCGGGGCGCAGTCCGTGCGCCTCGGTCAGCACCGCGGCCGCCGTGCTGACCGCCTCGTCCAGGGCGGCGTAGGTCCATGACCGCTCGGCGTACCGCACGGCGGTGCGCCCGGGGGTGCGCCGTGCGCTGCGGGTCAGGACGCCGTCCACTGTGCTGCTGCGTACACCTGTCATGGCGTGATCCTGGGCGGCGGGTCGCCGGGGGTCAAGAGCCCGGAGCGCCCGTGTCGGCCCCCGCCTCCGCGCGGCCGGCCGTTCGGCGTCGTACACCGGGTCCACCCCGGTCAGCTGACGGTTCGTCAAATTCTTTGTCCTGCGAGGGGTCCCACGGGCGGCGGCGGTGACAGTACCCTCTGCTCCGGCAGGAAGTTTCACCACCGTACGATATTTCGAAAGTTACTTTCACGCGGGTGCTTTCGACATGAGGGGAAGGGGTTCCGGATGACCGGAGACGTGTCGGGACGGGGAATGAGCCGTCGGGGGCTGGGCGGCGGGATACTGGCCCTGGGCGGAGCGTTCGCCCTCGCTCCGATCCCCTTCGCGGGTGCTGCGGGAGCGGCGGCCGGCGCCGGGCGGGTGACGCAGCAGCCCGGCGGTACAGCATCGGGAACCGGGACGGGTATGGGATCAGGACGGGGCGGACCGACCCTGCGCCGCGGGTCGGCCGCACGGGCCGGGCTGCTGCCGGACCAGCTCGACCTGCTCGTCTCGGACGCGGAGAAGTACCTCGCCGACTCCCCCGCGCACCCCTGGTACGCGGGCGCGGTCCTGCTGGCCGGCCGGGGCGGCACCGTCGCCCTGCACCGGCCCATCGGCCACGCCGTGCGCTATGCGGCGTACGACGAGGCGACCGACACCGGCGTGGAGTTTCCGCCGGACCAGCAGATCGCGATGGCCGAGGACACGGTCTTCGACCTGGCCTCGGTGTCCAAGCTGTTCACCTCGATCCTCGCCGTGCAGCAGATCGAGCGGGGCGCGCTGGAGCTGGAGGCGCCGGTCGCGTCCTACCTCCCCCATTTCGCCGGCGGCGGCAAGCAGGACATCACGGTCCGTCAGCTGCTGACGCACACCTCGGGCTTCCGGGCCTGGATCCCGCTCTACTCGGAGCCGACCCGCGAGGGGAAGCTGCGCATGCTCTGGGACGAGGTCCCGGCCTCGCCTCCCGGTACGGCGTACCTCTACTCCGACCTCAACCTGATCTCGCTCCAGCTGATCCTGGAGAAGATCACCGGTCGCACCGAGGACGCCCTGCTCCGCGACGAGATCACCGCTCCACTCGGGATGCACCGCACCCGGTACAACCCGCCCGCCTCCTGGAAGCCGAAGATCGCGGCCACCGAGGATGCCCGGCTGCCCTGGTCGGGGCTGGAGCGCGGGCTGGTGTGGGGCGAGGTCCATGACGAGAACGCGTACAGCCTGGGAGGGGTCGCCGGTCACGCGGGGGTCTTCTCCTGCGCCTGGGATCTGGCCGTGCTGGCCCGCGCCCTGCTCAACGGCGGGAGTTACGGCTCGGCGCGGATCCTGTCCGAGAAGTCCGTGGAGCTGCTGTTCACGGACTTCAACACCGCGTTCCCCGGAGACGAGCACGGTCTGGGCTTCGAGCTCTACCAGCACTGGTACATGGGCGCGATGGCCACGCCGCGCACCGCGGGCCACACGGGGTTCACCGGGACGAGCCTGGTCCTCGATCCGACCACGGACTCGTTCCTGATCGTCCTGGGCAACTCCGTCCATCCCGTACGCAGCTGGCGTTCCGGCAGTGCTCCGCGGGTCGCGACGGCCAACCGGATGGCGCGCGCGGTGCCCGTCAGGCCGTCGCGGGGCCGTACCGCCTGGTTCTCCGGCATGGCGAGCGCCTCCACCGCGACGCTCACGCTGCCCGCGCTGCGCCCGGCGTCCTCACGCCCGTCACTGAGCTGCGCCTTGTGGTGGGACACCGAGCCGGCCTCGGACGTCCTCCGCCTGGAGGCCTCGTCGGACTCCGGGACGACATGGCGGCCCGTACCCTTCACCACCGTACCGACGCAGGGTGACCGGCCCAGGGAGTCGACGCCCCACCCGGACGGCTCGGTCTCGGGCTGGTCGGGGCGCGTCTGGCACCGGCTCGAGGCGGACCTGAAGGCATGGCGGGGCACCGAGGTGCAACTCCGCTGGCGTTACGTCACCGACCAGTTGTACGTCGGGCGCGGGGTGTACGTGGACGGGGTGCGGGTCGAGGACGCCGGCCGTACGCTCTTCGACGACGGCAGGCCGCGTGACGCCGGGCGCGTGGAGGCGACGGGGTGGACCGTCTCCTCCGACTGATTCCGCCGTCCGGTTCCTCCGGCTGATTCCGGCGGCTGATTCCTCCGGCTGATCCCTCCGGCCGGGCGGGTCCGGCTGGTTGGATGGCCGGCATGAACGGAACCCAGTCCATAGAGAGCCCGTGGGGCGTGTCGGTGTTCGGGGCGGCGAGCGTGGATGCCGCGCCCGACCTGGCACGCCTCCGCGTCGCGATATCGCAGACCAGGAACAAGCCGGGCGAGGCGTTCGCCGCCACCCGGAGCGGGGTGAACGCGATCCGGGAGGTCCTGCGCGGGCACGAGGTGCCGGAGTCCGCCGTGTCCACGTCGAGGCTGAACCTGTCGTCGCAGTGGAATTACGGCACCGAGCGCACGTTCGCCGGTTATGAGTGCACGGCCTCGTTCGTGATCGAACTCCGTGAGCTGGACACGCTGGAGACGGTCCTCATCGACGTCGTGGAGGCCGGGGCCAACGAGGTCCAGGGCGTCGAGTTCGACGTGCGCTCGAAGAAGGAGCTGCGCGCCCGTGCCCGCACGGCGGCCGTGGCGGCGGCGCGGGAGAAGGCGGCCCTGTACGCGGAGGCGGCCGGTGCGCAGCTCGGGCCCGTCATCCACATCAAGGACGTGGACGCCGAGCAGGTGCAGAACTACCGCGGCCACAGCAGCCCCCGGGGCGGTGATGGCGGTGGCGAGGGCGATCTGACGCCCGGCAAGGTGACCGTGTCCGCGGGGGTCGTCCTCGGCCTCTCGCTCATCGGCGGCTGAGCACACGCGCCACGGCGCGACGACGGGCGCGGGCCCCCGGCGGGGGCCCGCGCCTTCCCATTTCCCGCGCCCCCGCGCTCCCGCACCCCGCACCCCCGCTCCCCCGCTCCCCCGGAGGTCCGTTTCCCCACCCCAGGAGCGGTTCGAAAGTTTCGCCTCGCGATGTGAACACATTTCGTCGTGACC
Source organism: Streptomyces silvae (assembly GCF_016745505.1). Lineage (GTDB taxonomy): Bacteria > Actinomycetota > Actinomycetes > Streptomycetales > Streptomycetaceae > Streptomyces > Streptomyces silvae. The sequence continues at coordinate 14,428 of NZ_JAERUC010000184.1, forward strand.
GAGTCGGACGAGTGCGATCTTCCCGAGTCCAACCCTGAACGCGCGTGCAGTACGCACCTCTCCGCAGGCCAGGCCGTCAACACCCCTCATATGAGCGGCTGTTCACTCGGAAATGTTTCGGAAATGCGACGTTGACGTGACTTCCCGTGAAGCGCATACTCTCCCTCGCTCCCCTTGTTCCACAGCTCTTCCCTCCGTCGGCCGACGCCCTTCCCCCGCGTCCGCAGACGGCCGCACAGCACCTCGAACGGTCCGAATCCCCCTGTCCGGGCGTCCGGTTCGACACGCCCGGCAACCGGAAGAAGAGGCTGGAAACGTGATGGCCCAGAATCCCCACGGCGAAGCTCCCGCCCGCCCGTTCCTGCCGGCCCGCGGCAGACGGGCCCTGTCCTTCGTCACGGCGGGCGTGCTCGCCGCAGCCGGTGTCGTCGCGCTCGCCGGCAACGCCCAGGCCGTCGGCGCCCTCGGCGACGCCGCGGCCGCCAAGGGCCGCTACTTCGGCACGGCGGTGGCCGCCAACCACCTCGGCGAGGCGGCGTACGCGTCGACGCTGGACGCCCAGTTCGACTCGGTCACCCCCGAGAACGAGATGAAGTGGGACGCCGTCGAGAGCTCCCGCAACTCGTTCAGCTTCTCGGCGGCCGACCAGATCGTCAGCCACGCGCAGACCAAGGGGATGAAGGTCAGGGGCCACACCCTCGTGTGGCACTCGCAGCTCCCGGGCTGGGTGAGCGGTCTGTCCGCCACCGAGCTCCGTTCCGCCATGAACAACCACATCACCCAGGTGATGACCCACTACAAGGGCAAGATCCACTCGTGGGACGTGGTGAACGAGGCGTACCAGGACGGGAGCAGCGGCGCACGGCGCAGTTCGCCGTTCCAGGACAAGCTCGGCAACGGCTTCATCGAGGAGGCGTTCCGCACCGCTCGTACGGTCGATGCCGGCGCCAAGCTCTGCTACAACGACTACAACACCGACGGTCAGAACGCGAAGAGCAACGCGGTCTACGACATGGTGAAGGACTTCAAGCAGCGCGGCGTGCCGATCGACTGCGTCGGTTTCCAGTCGCACTTCAACAGCAACTCGCCCGTCCCCTCCGACTACCAGGCCAATCTGCAGCGCTTCGCCGATCTCGGTGTCGATGTGCAGATCACCGAGCTGGACATCGAGGGCTCCGGATCGGCGCAGGCCGCGAACTACACCAAGGTCGTGAACGCCTGCCTGGCGGTCACCCGGTGCACCGGCCTGACCGTCTGGGGGGTCACGGACAAATACTCGTGGCGCAGCAGCGGCACCCCGTTGCTCTTCGACGGTGACTACAACAAGAAGCCGGCGTACGACGCGGTGCTGGCGGCGCTCGGCGGGTCGAGCGGTGGCGGTGACGACGGCGGTGAGGACGGCGGCGGCACCGGTGCCTGCACGGCGACGTACTCCCAGACCTCGACCTGGAACGGCGGGTACAACGGCGAGGTGACCGTGAAGGCCGGCGGTTCGGGCATCACCACCTGGACGGTCCCGGTGACCGTCCCCTCGCCCCAGAAGGTCTCGGCCGTCTGGAACGGCACGCCCACCACGTCGGGCGACGTGATGACGGTCAGGCCCGCCTGGAACGGGACCCTGGCGGCCGGTGCCTCGACGAGCTTCGGGTTCACCGTCACGACGAACGGCAACACGTCGGCCCCCGTCGTCGGCGCCTGCACCGCCTCCTGACCACCCCCCACGGCCTCCGCCCCGCCCGGGCTTCCGACCGGGCGGGGCGGAGCACTGCCGGTGCGGTCAGCCGGCGGCGGAGGGGCCGCTGCCGGTGGCGGCGAGTGCCGGGGCGGTGGACGCGGCGAGGACGGCCCCGGCCGGGACACCAGCCCCCTCCGGTGCCGGCGCCGGTGCCGGTGCCGTCGATTCGCGTACCACCAGCCGGGGCCTGATCAGCAGCGAACGTCCTGCGGCAGGGGCGGAGTCGATCCGGGCCCGCAACTGCTGGAAGGTCTCCGCGGCCATCTCCGGAAGCGGCTGGCGGACCGTGGTGAGCGGCGGTTCGAAGAGGTCGGCGAGCAGGATGTCGTCGAAGCCGACCACCGAGACGTCCCGTCCCGCGGCGCGCCCGGCGTCCTTGGCGCCCCGGCAGATGCCGATCGCGCACATGTCGTTGATCGCGACGAAGCCGGTGGGCGGGTCGGCCCGGGCGAGGAGCTCCCTGGCGGCGTTCCGGCCCAGTTCCGCCGCGTCCTTGTCGCCGAACTCGGTGGTGTCCGCACCGGGCCACACGATCGCCCCGGCCGGATCGATTCCCGCCGCCTCCAGGGCCGAACGGAAGCCCCGTAGCCGCTCACGCCGGTTCACACTGTGGACGGAGCCGGAGACGAAGGCCAGCTTCCGGTGGCCCAGTTCGATCAGATGACGGGTGGCGAGCTCGGCCCCCATCGCGTTGTCCACACTGATGCTGGCCAGGGACGACGGGTCGCCCGCCTGCGCCGTCCGGTCGAAGGCCACCATCTTGAGCCCCCTGCCCAGCAGGGGCGTCATGTGGTCCAGCGAGGGCAGCGAGGAGCAGAGCACCACCCCGCTCACCCCGTCGGCGAGCAGCTCCTCGCCGTACTTCAGCTCCCTGGCGGGGTCGCGCTCGCTGTTGCAGAGCAGTACGTGGTAGCCCTCGGCCAGCGCGATGGCCTCCAGCTCCCTGGCCAGCGCCCCCCAGAACGGGTTGGCGACGGACGGCACGATCAGGCCGATGACCTTGATCCGGCCCGTGCGGAGCATGCGGGCCGCCCGGTTGGGGCGGTAGTTGAGCTGCTCGATCGCCTGCTCCACGCGAGCCAGGGTGGCCGCCTGCATACGGTCGGTCCGCCCGTTGAGGACGTTGGAGACCGTGCTCGCCGAGACCCCTGCGGTCTCCGCGACCTGATGGATCGTTACCCCGCTCATGCCACCTCCGGTTCGGAACGCACTGCCCAGCCTAGTGTACCGATTTACTGAACTCACTCCACCGGTACACCCGTTAACATCCCTGAAAATTCTTGTGCATCAGCTGTTGACGCCACTCTCAAGGCGTTCCTAGCATCACTGCATCGATTTACCAGCACTTCCCAGCCATCTTGGGGACGTCAATGCTGGATCGATCCACCGCTCCACCTCAAAAGGGGTGTCCCATGGAACTCAACCGACGGTCCGTGCTCGCCGCGATCGGCGCGGGCACCGCCGCCGCCGCTCTCGCAGGCTGTGGCGGCGGCGCGTCGTCCGCCGGCTCGGCCGACGGCCCGGCCGAGGGCGAGATCACGCTGCTCACACCGATCTACGAAGGCGCCGACGGGAAGACACTGCTGGAGAAGAAGATCCTCGGCGGGTTCCGGAAGAAGTATCCGGACGTCAAGGTGAACGTGGACTACACGACGTACGCGCAACTCAACGAGAAGATCACCACCGGCCTGGCCGGCGGGCTGCTGCCCGACGTGCTGATGATGGGCGTCGGCTGGATCCCCCCGTTCGCGGCGAAGAAGGCGATCGCCGAGCTGCCGGAGACGCTGGCCTCCGCGCACGACTACGAGAAGCGCGTGCTGGAGCCCTCGCGCTACGACGGGAAGCTCTACGCCCTACCCGTCGTCCTCGACACCCGCATCGTCGTCTACCGCAAGGACCACTTCGCCGAGGCCGGGGTGAGGAAGACGCCGGCGAACTGGTCCGAACTCCGCGCCGTCGCCAAGCAGCTGACCCGGGACGGCCGAGTCGGCTTCGACCCGTTCTCCATCGACCTGCGCCAGTGCTGGGAGACGTTCCTCTTCGCCAACGGCGGTGAGCTGTTCAGCGCCGACGGGAAGAAGGTCCTGTTCACCGGCGCCCGCGGGGTGGAGGCCCTCCAGCTCTTCAAGGACCTGGTCAAGGACGGTTCTGCCGACTACGCCAGGAAGACGGACGCCGGCGCCCCCTCCAACGTCCAGACCGGCAAGGCGTCGATGATGATGACGACCAGCGCCCTGTGGGTCCAGGTGAAGGAGCAGAACCCCGACCTCATCGAGGACGACAAGCTCGGCTCGTTCGTGCTCGCCAACCGCAGGCCCGCCATGCTCCAGGGCGGCACCCTCGTCACGCAGGCCGCACGCTCCAGGCACCCGGCGGCGGCGCGGGCGCTCGTCGAGTACCTCGCCACGCCCGACTCGATCCTCGGGGCCGCCGAGCAGCGTGGTTCGGTGCCCGGTCTGAGCGACCTCGACGACACCGGATACGTCAAGGAGAACCAGTTCGTCGATCTCTCCCTGAAGAACCTCCAGCACGCCTTCTCCGAGGGCGGGACCGCGGCCTGGATGGAGATCCGGGAAAAGATCAAGCCGACGCTGGAGCCCGCGATCGTCGGCGACCAGTCCGCGAAGGACGCCATCGCGGAGCTCGGCCGTCTCGCCGAGGCCGCCATCGGCCGGATGTGAGGACGCGTCACCATGGGAGCGACAACCGTAGTGAAGGCCCGGCCGGCCAGGCCGCCTTCCCCTCCTGAGACCTCGGCGCCGCTGCGGACCGGCCGGGTCCCCACCGGCCCGGGACGCCGCCGGCGGCGGGCGGGCATGCTCATGGTGGCGCCCGCGCTGCTGCACGCCTCGCTGTGGATCGGCCTTCCGGTCGTGGTCTCGGTGGCCCTGGCGTTCACGAAGTACGACGTGCTGACCGCACCGGAGTTCGTGGGCCTGGACAACTTCCGGGACATGCTGGACGACGCGGTCTTCCGCAAGTCCATCGTCAACACCCTGCTGTACACCTTCTTCACCGTGCCGTTCGGGATGGCACTGGGCCTGCTGGTGGCCCTCGCCCTGCACACGGGGCTCAAGGCGCGCGGCATCTTCCGCACCGCCGTGTTCCTGCCCCAGGTCACCGCCACCGTCGCGATCGCGCTGGTCTGGCTGTGGATCTACAACCCGGGCAACGGTCTGCTCAACACGATGCTGGCGTTCCTCGGTGTCGACGGCCCGGCCTGGCTCGCCTCGACGACCTGGGCGCTGCCGTCGGTGATCCTGGTCGGCATCTGGCAGGGCATCGGCATGAAGATGCTCATCTACCTCGCCGCGCTCCAGTCCCTGCCGAGGGAGCTGTACGAGGCGGCGTCGGTGGACGGGGCGTCCCGGGTGCGGCAGTTCTTCTCGATCACGCTGCCGCTGCTCAAGCCGGCGACGTTCTTCGTGCTCATCACCTCGATGATCAGCGCGTTCCAGTCCTTCGACCAGATCTACATCCTGACCGACGGCGGCCCCGCCAACAGCACCACGATGATGACGTACGAGATCTACAAGTCCGCCTTCCGGGAGTTCCGCGTCGGTTACGCCAGCGCGCAGTCACTGGTGCTCTTCGTGCTGCTGATGGGCTTCACCCTGGTCAACAAGCGGATCATGGGAGGCAGTCGTGGCCACAACTGAGCTGCTGGAACCGGCTCCCGCCCTGCGGAGGCGAACCGTTCCGCTCGGCAGGATCGCGCTCTACGTGACGCTGTCCGTCGTCTCCCTGCTGATGGTGGTGCCGTTCGCCTGGATGGTGCTCACCTCGCTCAGGACGCCGGTGGAGATCGCTTCGCAGGACGCCGGACTGCTGCCGGAACACTGGGAGTTCGGCAACTACGCCGACGCGCTGAAGGCCGCGCCGTTCGCCACGTACGCCCGGAACAGCTTCATCATCGCGATCAGTCACACCGTGCTCAACGTCCTGGTGGCGTCGATGGCGGGGTACGCGCTGGCGCGGATCAGGTTCCGCGGCAGCGAGATGATCTTCTATCTCTTCGTCGCGGCCCTGATGATCCCCACGTACACCAAGGTGCTGCCGGAGTTCCTGATCGTCCGCTTCATGCCGCTGGCCGGCGGGAACGACATCCTCGGCCAGGGCGGCAGCGGCTGGCTGGACAGCTGGTGGGCGCTGATCGTCCCGGGCGCCGTCACGCCGTTCGCCGTCTTCCTCTTCCGGCAGTTCTACCTGGACCTGCCGGTCGAGCTCGAGGAGGCGGCCAGGCTCGACGGGCTCGGTGAGTACCGGATCTATTCGCGGATCATGTCGCCGCAGGTCAAGCCCGCCTTCATCACCGTGGCTCTGCTGACCTTCGAGTCGTCGTGGAACAACTTCCTCTGGCCGCTGCTGGTGACCCACACGGACAGCCTGCGGGTGATCCAGGTGGGGCTCTCCGTGTTCAAGACGGAGAACGGCACCCAGTGGCACTTCCTGATGGCGGGCACCACGCTCGCCACCCTGCCCATGGTCGTCCTCTTCCTCATCGGCCAGCGCTACTTCGTGCAGGGCTTCGCAACCGCCGGTCTCAAGTGACCGGTTCCGGCCCCCTGCGGGCCGGTCACCGAAAGGGCTTCACCCATGTCTGCTGATCTCCATGGCTCCCGCGCGCTCGTCACGGGGGCGGGGCACGGCATCGGCCGGGCCATCGCCGTCGCCCTGGCCGAGGCCGGCGCCGATGTCGCCGTCCACTACCACTCCTCCGCCGACGAGGCCGCGAGGACCGTCTCCGCGATCGAGGCCCTGGGCCGCAGGGCCAAGGCGTTCCGGGCCGACGCGACCGTGACCGCCGAGGTGGACCTGCTGGTCGAGGAGGCCACCGGGTTCCTCGGCGGGCTGGACGTCCTCGTCTGCAACGCGGGCCACCTCATCGGCCGCGAGAAGATCGCGGAGATGTCCGACGACCACTTCGAGCGGGTCATCTCCACCAATCTGACGTCGGCGTTCCGCACGGTGCGGGCCGCTCTGCCGCATCTGACGCAGTCGTCCGCCGGACGCGTCATCACCATGTCGTCGCTGGCCGCGCACAACGGCGGCGGTCCCGGTTCGGTCGCGTACGCGGCGGCCAAGGCGGGCGTCCGGGGCTTCACCAAGGGCCTCGCGAAGGAGCTCGCCGGCACCGGTATCACCGTCAACACGGTCGCCCCCGGCTTCATCAAGGGCACGGCGTTCCACGACACGTTCACCGCCGCTCCGGCGCAGGAGGCCATGGAGGCCGGCATTCCGGTCGGCCGGGCCGGCACCCCGGAGGACGTCGCCCACGCGGTCGTCCATCTGGCCTCGCCCGCCTCGGGGTTCCTGACCGCCACCACGGTGGACATCGACGGTGGCGTATGGCCGCGTTGAGGCGGATCCCCCGGGAGCGGGGCGGCTGGTGGCACGCGTACGTCTGCCCGGCGCACGGCGTGGAGCTCGATCACGGTGATCTGCTCGCCGGGGTCTTCCCCGAGGGCGGTGCGCGGTGCGCGCACGGCTGCCGGGTGGACAGCGCCGCGGTGCGCGGCGCGTGGGTGGTCCTGTCGCACCAGGCGTGGGCGCGGCATCTGCGGGTGCTCGCCCATCGGGGCGAGCGTGCGGAGGCGGTGGCGCGGCTGGCCGAGTACGCCGGTGTGTACGCGTCGCTCACCACGGAGCGGCACGGCGAGGCGCAGGGCTGGATGCTGCGTGGCCGGCTCTTCCACCAGGCGCTGACCGACGCGATCTGGGCGGTGAACATCGGGCATGCCGTGATCACGCTGTCGCGGGACGGCACGGAGGATCTGGCGGCGGTGCTGCCGCTGCTGGACGAGCTGGAGCAGGCGGCGCTGGAGGCGCGCGGTGTGCTGACGGGCCGCGGTCAGCTGGCGTCCAACTACACCGCCTGGCTGAACGCGGCCGGCGCCTCCGCGGGCCGTGCCGCTTCGGCGGCGCGCGGCCTGGAGTGGGACGGCGGCAAGCCGTGGCTGGAGGGTGAGCACGGGCTGTACGCGCATCTGCGGGTGGCCGTCGCCGAGGACGGCTGGGAGTGGGAGGGCAGCACCTACTACCACGGCTTCGTGCTGCGGGCGGCGCTGCTGGCGCTGCGTTCCACCGACCCCGCGGTGATCCCGTCCGACGTGGTGGGGGTGCTGGCCGGGATGACGGACGTACTGGCGGGGATCGCCACGGCCGGCGGCATTCTGCCGGCCCTGCACGACGGCCCCTATCTGCGCCGCCCGCTGGCCCTGGAGTGGCTCGAACTGATTGCACTGGCCCAGCAGTTGGTTCCGTCCGGCGGCCTGGACGCGGTGGCGGCACGGGCCCGGGAGGAGCTGGGGGCGTACGACGACGGGCTGGACCGTGAGCTGGGAGGCTGGTTCTCGGGGCCGCCCCTCCCCCGGCGCCCGGCACCGGACACGGTCACCGTGTTCCCGTCGGCCGGTTACGGGGTGGTGCGCGCGGCGGGCGTCCACGCCCTGCTGGACTTCGGTCCGCACGGGGGATCCCACGGGCACCGCGACAAACTGTCTCTTTATCTGTACGGCGACACGACTCCGTGGCAGCCGGATCCCGGTCAGGTGCCGTACGCCCACGCCGAGTTCCGGGATCTGTACGCGTCCACCGAGGCGCATCCGGCGTTCCGCGTCGACGGCGCGGAGCAGGCGGAATGCGCGGGCGCGCTGCTGGCCTCGGACGCCCGCTCGGTGACCGCCGAGGTCACCACGGCGTACGACGGGGTGCGTGCGGTGCGCAGGGTCGTGGCGGGTGACTGCTACCTGGTGGACCTGCTGAGCGTGACGGGCGGGGAGGCACGCCGCATCACCGGCCAGCTGCGTCCGGGGACGGCTCTGGACGTCCAGCAGCAGGCCACCGGCCCCCTGCGCACCACCTGGTACGGCGACGAGACCCTGCACGGCCGGCACACGCACACCCCGGGGGCGGAGGTCCGTCCGTTCTCGCGGCCGGGCCCCGGACCGGCCGACGATCCGCAGCGCACGCGCACCTGGGTCGACCTCACCGCGCAGGCGGAGCGGATCACGTTCGCCTCGGTGTACCAGGCGGCGTCCGCGGGCCCTGCGGTGACCGGTGTGCGGTTCGACGGCGAGGAGCTGACGGTGGAGCTGGCGGACGGTTCGGCCGCGCGTTTCGGAACGGGGGTCTGATCCGTGCTGCTCTCCGCGACACCGCCGCCCGGGCCGCGCCCCGCGCAGGAGCTCCGGCTGCGGGAGGAGGCCGCACGTCACCGCGGCCTCACCCCGCCCCGTACGCACCCCCTGGCCAGCATCACCTGGCTCGGTCCGGCCGCCTCCAACCCGGCGCTGGCGTACCGCGTCACCGGTGACCGCGCGCATCTGGACGAGAGCCGGCGCTGGATCGAGGCCGTGGTGCGGCTGCCGCACTGGGGCCGCGCCCATATGCCGGACCACGACCTGGACGCGGGCTGGCTGCTGCACCACCTCTCGCTCACCCTCCGGTGGATCGGTGACGACCTGCCGGAGGAGGTCGAGGCCATGCTCCGGTACAAGCTGCTGCTCCAGGGCCGCCGGATGTACGAGTTCGCGGTGGCGAGCGAGGGCAGCTGGTGGTCGTCGTCGTACTGGCAGAACCACAACTGGATCTGTCACGCGGGTCTGGCGACGGCCGGCTATGTGCTGGGCAAGGAGGAGTGGACCGGGCGCGCCAAGGAGAATCTGGGCACGGTCCTCGATCTGATGCCTCCGGACGGTTCGCACGCGGAAGGCGTCGTCTACTGGCGTTACGGTGTGCCGTTCCTCGCGGCCCATCTGGACCTGCTCCAGGAGGCCGAGGGCGTCGACTGGTGGGAGCGCGGCGGTTTCCTCTCCTCGACGTTCCGCTACCGGCTCCACCAGACGGCGCCGGGCTTCGCGTCCAACGTCGACCACGGTGACTGCCATGACCGGCGCAGCGGCCACAGCGCCGGTCTGTACTACCGGCTCGCGGCGCGGTACGGGATCGCGGAGGCCCAGTGGATGGGTGATCTCGCGTCGGGTGAACTGCTGTGGAAGGAGGCCTCGGAGAGCGGGGTGCGGCCGGGGATCCTGCCGGAGGCGTATCTGGAGTACCTCTGGTACGACCCGTCGGTGCGGGCCGCCCGGCCGACGGAGACCCATGCGTTCTTCCCGGACCTCGGGCTGCTCGCGGCCCGTACGGGCTGGGACGACGACGCCACGCTGGTGTCGTTCAAGGCGAGTCCCGGGGGCGGTCACACGGCGTGGGAGACCTCGGCGAAGCACCGGGCCGAGCAGGGGTGGAAGACCCTGAACCAGGGGCATCACCATCCCGATTCCGGCTCGTTCGTGCTGGTCTCGCAGGGCGAGTTCCTCGCCGTCGACGAGGGCTACAGCAACCGCAAGCAGGCGGCCCACCACAATCTGCTGCTGGTGGACGGGCAGGGGTACGCGGACGAGGGCCGCTACCACGTCTACGAGGGCGTCCCGTACGAGCGGCAGGCCCGGCAGCGCGATGTGCTGGCGGACGCCGAGGGCGGCTGGGCGCACGCCACGGCGGAGATCGCCGCGATGTACGACCCCGGGCTCGGCGTCCGGCGCCTGGACCGGACCCTGGTGTTCACCCCGTCGGGGCGGCTCGTCCTGCTCGATCTGGCCGAGGCGGAGGAGGCGCGTGCATGGACGTTCCTGCTCCAGACCGACCGCCCGACGGAGCCGGGGCCCGACGGCAGCCGACTGATCAGGTCGGGTGCGGCCACCGCGCTCGTACACCGGTTCGCGCCCCATGACGCCTCGGTCACCTGCGAGGTCACCGAGGTGGAGGCCAATCCGACGTCCAGCACGCCGGAGCTGCGTCTGACCCGCACCCTGCACACGCTCCGGGCCACGACCGCGCGGTCCCGCGAAGGGGTCTTCCTGACGGCGCTCACCCCGGGCGGGGCGCCGGGCGCCGAGCAGATCGCGTGCACGGACGGGCACGGTGTCACCTTCGCGGAGACCGGGGAGAGCGTCCTGCTGTCCCCCGCCGCCCGGCGGATCCGTTCGCCACGGGTGAGCGCCGACGCCGCCGCCGTGCTGATCCGGGCAGGCGCGGAGCCGTACGTCGTGGGGTGCACCCGGCTGGAACTGGACGGGGTGGTGCTCCTGGACGCGCCGGAGCCGTACACAGGAAAGGTCGGCTGACCATGCAGGCAATCCTCCCCTCGGGCGGCACGGCGCTGCTGCGCCGCCTGGAGTTCATCGCCTTCCCCGCCGTCGCCGGGGCCGCGTGCACGGTGCTCTCCCTGGGTGTCGTGACGTGGCTGCCCGCGCTGGCGGCGATGGGGCACGCCCTCCAGCTCTGGCGTACGGAGGGGGACAGCCGGGTGTTCGTGAACACCTTCGCCGCGTTCGCCCGGTACTGGCGGACGCTGTGGCTCCACGGGCTGCTCTCCACGGTGGCGGCGGTGGTCCTGACGGCGAACATCGTCTATCTGCTGGGGCGTTCCGAGCCCTGGACCTTCGTCGTGCTAGCGGCGCAGGTGGGCATCGCCGCGGCCCTCGTCATCCATCACATCGCCCTGGCGGCCGAGGCGGGCCGCTCCCCCGGCGGTTCGGTCCGCACCTGGTCGGCCGGTGCGCTCGCGCTCGGCTTCGGGTCCCCGGCCCGGGGCACCGCCCTGCTCGGCGCGGTGGTCTCCGCCGTGCTGCTCTCGCTCGTCGTACCGCTGGGGCCGCTGCTGCTGGGCCCCAGCGTCCCCGTACTGCTCGCTCTGTCCTTCGCCGATCCCAGGAGGCACACCCCATGAGGCGTTTACCGCGTACCGTCCTCGTCACCGCGCTCGCCGCGGGCATCCCGCTCCTTCTCGCCCCGCCGTCCCCGGCCGCCGAGGCGGCCGGCGCGTACTACGTCTCACCGTCCGGGAGCGACTCCGCCTCCGGTACGTCGGCGGGGGCGCCGCTCGCCACCATCCAGAAGGCGCTGGACCTTGCGCCCACGGGGGCGGTGGTGCATCTCGCGGCGGGTACGTACCGGCAGGACGTGGTCACCACGCGCCCCGGCGTCACGCTCACCGGGCCCGCGAACGCGGTGGTGAAGGGCGCGGGTGACAGCAGGATCATCCAGGTGCGGCACGACTCGACGACGCTGAGCGGCTTCACCGTCGACGGACTGCACGGCGCGGCCGACGACGTCGCGGGCTACCGTCTCAAGCTGATCTACGTCATGAGCACGACCCCGGGCAACGGGGTGGGCGCCCTGCGCATCACCGGGATGACGCTGAGGAACGCGGCGGACGAGTGTCTGCGGCTGCGCTATCTGGTCACCGGCGCGGAGGTGGACGGCAACACCATCACCGACTGCGGGGTCGCCGACTTCAGGTTCGGCGGGGGCGGCAAGAACGGTGAGGGGATCTATCTCGGTACGGCGCCCGAGCAGCAGGGCGCCAACGGCGCGCCGGACGCGGCGGCCGACGTCAGCAGGAACAACCGCATCCACCACAACACCATCGTCACCCGGGGCAACGAGTGCGTGGACGTGAAGGAGAACTCCACCGTCAACTACGTCGAGTACAACGACTGCAGCGGACAGAAGGACCCGAGCTCCGGCGGGCTGGACGCCCGAGGCAGCGGCAACATCTTCCGTTACAACACCGTGCACGACAACGTTGGCGCGGGTGTCCGCCTCGGCGGTGACACCGAGGCCGACGGCACCGGCACGAGCGTGTACGGGAACACGATCACCGGCAACGCGGGCGGTGGCATCAAGTTCATGCGCACCCCGCAGGGCCCGGTGTGCACCAACACCATGAGCGGCAACACCGGCGGCGACGCGGTCGGCACCTACGCCGGCGACTACGACCCGACCGGCGCGTGCCCGCGGTGACCGGCCGGGGGCCCGCGAGACGCGGGGTGCTGACGGCCACGGTCGCGGGTGTGGCGGCGGTCGCGGCGACGGTGCCCGAGGCCCGGGCGGCCGAGCGGAAGGCGTCCCGCACGGGCTGGGCCACGTCCTGGGCGACGGCGCAGACCGCGCCGACCGCTGCGGACACGGTGGCGGCCGCCGGACTGACCGACGGGGTGTGCACCGCGACCGTGCGGCTCTCGGCCGGCGGCCGGGTGCGCCTGCGGTACGGGCACGCCTTCGGGACCGTACCGGTGCTGGTCGGTCCGGTGACCGCCGGCGGGCGGGCGGTGACGTTCGGCGGGCGGCGGCAGGCGTGGCTGGCCGCGGGGGCGTCCCTGACCAGCGACCCGGTCGACGGACTGCGCGCTCCGGACGGGTCGGCGCTCACGGTGGAGACGCGGCTGCCCGGCCCCACCGGCCCGCTGTCCTTCCACCGCAACACGCACGCGTCGCACAGCGTCGACGGGGCGCGTACCACCTCGGTGTTCCTCCTGACCGGCGTCGAGGTGACGGGCGCCCACGGGCCCGTCGTGGCCGTGCTGGGCGACTCCGTCGCGGAGGGTGTCGGCACGCCCGACGACGCCGATCTGCGCTGGCCGGACCAGCTGGCGCGCCGGCTGCCCGGATCGGCGGTGGCCAACCTGGGGATCAGCGGCAACAGGCTGCTGCTGGACGACGCCCGGTTCGGGCCCGGTGGCCAGGCGCGCTTCGACCGCGATGTCCTGTCGCTGCCCGGTCTGCGCACCGTGCTGGTCCAGCTCGGTGTCAACGACCTCCAGCAGCCGCCCGCGCAGACCGACTCCTCGGTCGTGCTGGCCGGTTACCGCCAGCTGGTGCTGCGGGCCCGGAGTGCGGGGCTGCGGACCGTCGGCGCGACCATCACCCCGTTCGAGGGCTGGACCCGCTGGACGCGGGAGGCCGACGAGGTACGGCAGCGGATCAACCGCGCCGTGCGCACCGGGCACCTGTACGACGCCGTCGCCGACTTCGACGCGGCGCTGCGCGATCCCGTACGTCCGTCACGTCTGCGGCCCGCCTTCGACAGCGGTGACGGCCTGCACCCCACCCCCTCCGGTCATGCCGCGCTCGCCGGCGCCGTCGACCGCCGACACCTGTGAGGACCCGGACCATGCGCCCAGTCACCGGCACCACCCGACGCACCGTACTGGCCGGAGCGGCGGCGCTCGGCGCGGCCGTCACCCTGCCCCTGACCCTTACCCCGGGGGCCGCCCACGCCGCCGCCGGTGACGCCGCCGCGCTGCGCGCCCGCTGGCACACCCTGCTGACCGGAGGTCCCGGTCTCGACCTGGCCGACGAGCGGATCGCGGCGGCCGTGGCCCGGACCGGCAAGGCCGCCACCACCGCGGCCAAGGGCCTCGACCCGTCCCGTACCGACGGGCTGTTCGAGGATCTGACCAGCACGACGCTCTCCAACCACGTCACCACCTCGTTCAAGCGCCTCGCCACGATCGCGACCGCCTGGGCGGTCCCCGGCACCCCGCAGCACGGCGACACCACCGTGCGCGACCTGCTGCTCGCGGGCGTCGACTGGATGCTGACGAACCGTTACGGCCCCGGGCACACCCGCTTCGACAACGACTGGGACTGGGAGATCGGCTCGGCCCTCGCCCTCAACGACGCGTCCGTCCTGCTGTACGACGCACTCGGCGCGGACCGGCTGGAGCGGATCACCACCGCGGTGCGGCACTACACCTCCGACCCCAACCTGTGGCGCGCCGACCGGCAGATCTCCACCGGCGCCAACCGGGTGTGGGTCTCCACCGTCGTCGCCGTCAACGCGGTGCTGCGTGACGACGGGGACGCCCTGGGCGCGGTGCGTGACGCTCTTTCGGACGTCGAGGGTTCGGGCGCCAACAGCGTCCTGGCCTTCAACGACGGTACGGACGGGGCCGCGGGCACCGGAGAGGGCTTCTACGCGGACGGCTCGTTCCTGCAGCACTACAAGCACCCGTACAACGGCGGCTACGGGAAGGAACTGCTCAACAGTCTCTCCCGGCTGCTGAATCTGCTCGCCGGCACGGACTGGGCGGTCACCGACCCCGCCCTCGACAACGTCCGCGGCTGGGTCGTCGACGGTTTCGACCCGCTGCTCGTGCGCGGCGATGTGATGGCCTCGGTGTGCGGGCGGGAGATCGCACGTCCCAGCAAGCAGGGCCACGCCTCGGCGCAGACGGTCGTCGAGGCGGTGCTGCGGCTGATCCCCGGCTTCCCGGGTGAGACGGGCGAGGTGTTCGCCGCGCTGGTCAAGCAGTGGATCGCCGAGGACACCTACCGTGACTTCCTCTCCGTGACCGACCCCGCGTCCCTGGTCGCCGCGCTGCGGGTCCTCGGCTCACCCGTCCCGGCGCGCGGTCCGCTGGTCGCCCACAAGCAGCACCCCCGGATGGACAAGGCGGCGCACCACCGGCCGTCGTTCGCCCTGGGCATCTCGGCGTACTCGAGCCGGATCTACACCTACGAGTCGATCCAGAACGAGAATCTGCACGGCTGGCACCTGTCCGACGGCATGGTTCTGCTGTACACCGACGACCTCGGGCACTACAGCGAGGACTACTGGCCCACCGTCGACCCCACCCGGCTGCCGGGCACCACGGTCGTCGCCGGCCGGCCGGCGGACGCCGCGGGCCAGCGCACGACGAGCACCGCCGACTGGGCGGGCGGCACCGCGCTGTCCGGCACGACGCTCGGGGCGTACGGCATGGAGCTGCGGGCGTACGGGAGCACGCTGCGCGCACTGAAGAGCTGGTTCTGCCTGGACGACGTGATCGCGTGCGTCGGGTCGGGCATCGGCGCGGACACGGGCGCCGTGGAGACCGTCGTCGAGAACCGCAAGCTGCGTGATCCGGCGGCGGCGCTCCTCGTCGACGGCGTTCCCGCCCCCGCCGGCACGGGCTGGTCGGCGCGACTGGACGGGGTCCGGTGGCTGCACCTCGAAGGGACCGGGGGCTATGTCTTCCCCGAGCCGGCCGGCCTGCGCGGTCTGCGTGAGGACCGTACGGCGGCCTGGCGGGAGATCAACCTCAAGTACGGTACGGACACTCCGGTCACCCGCCCGTATCTGACGCTGTGGCAGGACCACGGCGAGGCGCCCTCCGGGGCCGGGTACTTCTGGCTCCAGGCCCCGGCGGCCTCGGCGGCGCGGACCCGGCAGTGGGCGGCGGCGCCTCCCGTGGAGCTGGTCTCCCGCTCGACGGCGGTCCACGCCGTGCGCCGCCCCTGTGACGGGCTGCTCGCCGCGAACTTCTGGAGTGCCGGCACCGCGCAGGAGCTGACCTGCGACGGCCCCGCCTCGGTGCTGGTGCGCCCGGACGGCAGGACGGTGACGGTCGCCCTGTCCGACCCGACGCAGCTGCGGTCCTCGGTGGTGCTCGACCTGGACCTGCCCGGCCTCACGGTCGCCTCGGCCGATCCCGGTGTCCGTACCACCGCCACGGGCCGGGGCCTGCGGATCACCGCGGACACGGCCGGCCTGCACGGCGCGACCCTCGACCTCACCCTGAAGAGGAGCTAGACCCTTGCTGTTCGACATGCCCCTGGAGCGGTTGCGCGCGTACCGTCCCGAGCCGGAGGAGCCCGCCGACTTCGACGCCTTCTGGGAGAAGACGCTCGGCGAGAGCGCGCGGCACGGCCTGGACGCCGTGTTCGTGCCGTACGACGCCGGCTTCGCGACCGTCGACGTGTACGACGTGACGTTCAACGGCTGGGGCGGGCAGCCGGTGAAGGCGTGGCTGATGCTGCCGCGCGTCCGCTCGGGTCCGCTGCCGGCCGTGGTGCAGTACATCGGGTACAACGGCGGGCGCGGTGTCCCGTACGCGTGGCTGACGTGGAGCGCGCTCGGTTACGCCCATCTGGTGATGGACAACCGGGGGCAGGGCGGCGGCGGCAAGAACACGGCGGACACCCCGGACCTCGGCCCGGAGGGCCACGGCTCCTCCTCCCCCGGCTTCCTCACCCGGGGCATCGAGGACCCCTGCCGGCACTACTACCGGCGGCTCATCACCGACGCCGTGCGCGCGGTCGACGCGGTGAAGGCGCACGAGGCCGTGGACCCCTCGCGGGTCGCGGTGCTCGGCGGCAGCCAGGGCGGCGGCCTGGTGCTCGCGGTCGCCGGGCTGCGGGACGACGTGGCGGCGGCCGTGGCCGATGTGCCGTTCCTCTGCCACTTCCGGCGCGGCTCGCAGATCACCGACTCGGGTCCGTACGCGGAGATCGCCCGCTGGCTGTCCGGGCACCGCTTCCGGGTCGAGGAGGCGATGGAGACCCTGTCCTACTTCGACGGGGTCAACTTCGCGGCGCGGGCGACGGCTCCGGCGTGGTTCTCGGTGGGGCTGATGGACCGCATCTGCCCCTCGTCGACGGTGTTCGCGGCGTACCACGCGTACGCGGGCCCGGCCGAGCTGGAGGTGTTCCCGTACAACGGCCACGAGGGCGGCGCGGAGTACGACCTGCCGCGCAAGATCGGGGCGCTGCGCGGGGTGTTCGGCCGGTAGGGGTGCGGGTCACCGGCCCAGCGCCGCCATGGCGGCGTTGTGGCCGGGCACCCCGCTGACCCCGCCGCCGCGCACCGCGCCCGCCCCGCACAGCAGGACGTTGGCGTGGGCGGTCTCCACGCCCCAGCGGCCCGTCTCCCCGGTGGCGTACGGGAAGGAGAGGTCCCGGTGGAAGATGTGGCCGCCGGGGAGCCTCAGGTCGCGCTCCAGGTCGAGGGGGGTCTTCGCCTCGATGCACGGGCGGCCGTCGGCGTCGAGGGCCAGGCAGTCGGTGAGGGGCTCCTCGAGATGGGCGTCGAGCTGGGCCAGGGTGGCCGACAGGAGGGCTTCGCGCGCCGTCTCGTTGTCCTCGGCGAAGAGCCTCGCGGGGGTGTGCAGGCCGAACAGGGTGAGGGTCTGGTAGCCGCGGGAGGCGAGGTCGGGGCCGAGGATCGACGGGTCGGTCAGGGAGTGGCAGTAGATCTCCGAGGGCGGGGCGGAGGGCAGGTGTCCGGCCGCTGCCTCGCGGTAGGCGGCGGCCAGTTGGCCGTACCCCTCGGCGATGTGGAAGGTCCCGGCGAACGCCTCGTGCGGGTCGACGGAGCGGTCACGCAGCCTCGGCAGCCGGGTGAGCAGCATGTTCACCTTCAGCTGGGCGCCCTCGGCGGGGGCGGGCGGCTCCTCGCCGAGGAGCGCGGCCAGCGCCTGGGGCGAGGCGTTGACCAGGACCCGGCGGGCGCCGATGACGTGTTCCCCGTCCGGTGAGCGGACGGTGACCTCGGCCTGGGTGCCGTCGGTCTCGATACGCGTCGCCTCGTGCAGCACACGGATCTCGGCGCCCGCCGCCCGGGCGGCTCCGGCCAGGGCGTCGGTGAGCGCGCCCATGCCGCCGACGGGGACGTCCCAGTCCCCCGTGGAGTTGCCGATCACGTGGTAGAGGAAGCAGCGGTTCTGGATCAGGGACGGGTCGTGGGCGTCGGCGAAGGTGCCGATCAGCGCGTCGGTGAGCACGACTCCGCGGACGAGGTCGTCGGTGAAGTTCTCCTCGACGGCGACGCCGATGGGCTCCTCGAACAGCATGTGCCAGGCGTCCGCGTCGTCCACCCGTGCCCGCAGGTCGTCACGGGCCGGCAGGGGTTCGGTGAGGGTGGGGAACACCCGCTCGGCGACCCGGCCCGTCATCGCGTAGAACCGCTGCCAGGCCTCGTGCTCCCGGCCGTCGCCGGTGAGCGCGGCGAACGATTCCCGGGTGCCGTCACCGCCGACGAGCAGCCCGGTGGACCGGCCGTCGCGCACCGCCGGGGTGTAGGAGGAGACGGTGCGCTTGCGTACGGCGAAGTCGAGGCCGAGCTCGCGGACGATCTTCTGCGGGAGGAGCGAGACGAGGTAGGAGTAGCGGGAGAGCCGGGCGTCGATCCCCTCGAAGGGGCGGGTCGACACGGCGGCTCCGCCGGTGCTGCCGAGGCGTTCCAGGACGAGCACGGACCGCCCGGCACGGGCCAGATAGGCGGCGGCGACCAGGCCGTTGTGGCCGCCGCCGACGATCACCGTGTCGTAGGCGGCGTGCGTGGGGGCACCGGGTGAGGACGTCTCGTCTGCGGGCATGCCCCTTCGTAACACGGGATGATCGTCTCTGGACAGGGGTCGCGGCCCGTGGCGCGGGGACGGGGCGCCGGAAATCCGGTGGGGACCCGGCGGCCCGTGTGGCAGGGTGCTCCCCCGGACCGCGTCCTCCCGCGCCTGACCATGGAGAACCGATGAACGCACCCGCCCGTCTGATCCCGCTGCTCGACCAGTTCGATCTGGCACGCGAGCGGCTCACGGGCCGGCTCGCGGGCCCGTTCGTGGACAGCGGCAGCGGTACGGACGTGGAGGTTCCCCCGCTGACCGACGAGGAGTACCTGTGGGAGCCGGTGCCGGGCTGCTGGTCGGTCCGCCGCCGCGACACGGGGCCCGGGCCGGGGGCGACCGCGCTGACGGGCACGGGCGACTGGGGACGTGACACGGCGCCGCACCCGCATCCTTCGCCGCCGCCGTTCACCACTCTCGCGTGGCGTCTGAGCCACCTCAGCGAGCTGCTGACGCTGCGTGCCGACCACACGGCGGGCAGCCACAGCCTCACCCGGGACGACTACCGCCCGGTGGGTGACGCGGCGGGGGCCCTCGCGGACTTCGGCGCCTCGGCGGACGCGTGGCGTGCGGCGCTGCTCGGCGCCGACGACGCGGCGCTGGACACGGTCGGGTACAGCTCCTACCCGCACGGCAGCGACCCGGAGGACCTCTTCCTGGAGACCGTGTGGTGGGTCAACCAGGAGATGCTGCACCACGGGGCGGAGATCGCGCTGCTGCGCGACCTCTACCGCGTACGGGGCGGCCTGGCCTGACGGTCAGTGGGGCGGCATCGCGCGCTGCCGGCGCAGGTCGGCGACCCGCCGGTAGAGGTCCACGGCTTCCGTGCTGCGGCCGAGCTGTTCCAGGCAGTGCGCCTCGTCGTTGCGGCTCGCGAGGGTGTCGGGGTGGTCGGCGCCCAGCACCTGTTCGCGGATCTCGGCGACCGTGCGGTAGTCGGTGAGCGCCTCGGCCCAGCGGCCGAGCCAGCCCAGCCCCACGGCCACCTCGCGGCGGCTGACGAGGGTGTCGGGGTGGTCGGGGCCCAGGGTGCGTTCCCGGATCGCGCAGACCTGGCGTGCCTCGTCGAGCGCCTCCTCCCAGCGCGCCATCCGCCCCAGGTTGACGCCGAGGCCGTGCCGGGCACGCAGTGTCTCGGGGTGGTCGGGGCCGCCGGCCCGGGTGCGGTCGGCGACCAGGGCGCGGTAGAGCTCCATGGCCTCGGCGCTGCGGCCCAGCCTGCCGAGGCTGATGCCCACCTCGTAGCGCGCGGACAGGGTGTCGGGGTGGTCGGCCCCGAGGGTGGCGGCGCGGCCCTGCGCCACCTCCCGGTAGGTCTGCAGGGCCTCCGTCCAGCGGTCCAGCCGGCCCAGGGTGTACGCCACTTCGTACAGCGTGACCAGGGTGTCCGGGTGCGTCGTGCCGAGCAGCCGGCCGCGGGCGTCCGCCACCTCGCGGGCCATGCGGTACGAGTCCTCCAGGCGGCCCAGCCTGCTGAGGTTGAAGGCGAGGTTGTGGCGGCAGCGCAGGGTGTCGGGGTGGTCGGGCCCCATGGAGCGCTCCCGCGAGGCGAGCACCGCGGCGTAGACCTGGTGGGCCTCGAAGTGCCGGCCGAGCTGCCCGAGGACGTACGCCGTCTCCTGCCGGGCGGCGAGGGTCTCGGGGTGGTCGGGGCCCAGCGTGCGTGCGCGGCCGTCGGCGACCCGGCCGAACTCGCGCAGGGCGTCCTCGGCCCGGCCGGTGCGGCTGAGGGTGAATCCGACCTCGTACCTGCTGGCGAGGGTGTCGGGGTGGTCGGCGCCGAGGGCGTGCTCCCGCTCGGAGGCGACCGCGCGGTGTACGTCGCCCGCCTCCTCCCAGTGCCCCAGCCGGCCGAGGTTGAGCCCCGCGCTGTGGCGGCTTGCCAGGGTGGCGAGCAGCCCGGGCGGCGGGGTGGGGCGGCCGGATCCCCCGGGCGGGAGGCCGTTGCCGGGCGCCGGACCGGTCGCGGTGGTCCATGCCCCGGTCAGCGCGGTCGCCTGGTCGATGGCGGCTGTCCCCGGGTCGGCGGCGCCGCCCGCCTTGTGACCGGCGGTCATGTTGCGTGTCCAGGAGGGCAGTCGGTAGGCCCGGCCTCCGGGGTGCTGGACCGGGACGGGCGGGGCGAGCCGGACCCGCCCGATCTCCGGCTGCCCGCCGGTACGCCCGAGCGTGATGCGCCGCCGCAGGTCACCGGCGTCGGCCGGGCGTTCGCCGGGCGTCTTGGCCAGCAGGTCCAGGACGACCTCGTCGAAGAACCTGGGCAGTTCGGCGCGGTGGGTGCGCGGCGGTTCGGGAACGGTGTCGCGGTGCCCGACGAGCACGGCCCAGGCGTCGTCCATGTCGAACGGGGGCACGCCGGTGGCGATTTCGTACAGCACGCAGCCCAGGGAGTAGAGATCGCTGCGGTGGTCGACCTCTCCGCCGCTGATCTGCTCGGGCGACATGTAGTGCGGGGTGCCCATGGCGATGCCGGTGCCGGTGAGCCGGGAGGTGAAGCCGATGTCGTGGCCGAGCCTGGCGATGCCGAAGTCGCAGATCTTCACGGCGCCGTCGTCCAGGCGCATGATGTTCGCGGGCTTGAGGTCGCGGTGCACGATGCCCTGCTGGTGGGTGTAGCCGAGGGCGTCGGCGACCTGTTCCGCGATGTCCACGACGTCGGCCACGGGCAGGGGGTGCTGCTTGTTGTCCTCCAGGAGCTGGCTGAGGTTGCGCCCCTCCAGGAGTTCCATGACGAGGTAGAGGACGCCGTCGGACTCCCCGAAGTCGTGGACGACGGTGACTCCTCGGTGCTGGAGTGCCGCGGCCACCCGCGCCTCACGCCGGAAGCGCTCGCGCAGGATGCGGGTGAAGGCCTGGTCGTGCTGCGGCCCCATCGGTTTCAGGCACTTGACGGCGACCTGCCGGCCCAGCGACTCGTCGCGCGCACGCCAGACCTCGCCCATGCCTCCGCGCCCGATCATGTCGAGCAGCCGGTACCGGCTCTGGATCAGCCTGGTGGTGTCCGCCATCGCGTGTTGTCGCCCCCGTATGCTCCGCTGCCCGCTACCGCTGCTGCGCCCTCCCCGGCCCGTCCAGTATGGCTGCCTGTCTGCGGAGTTTGTACGGGGCGGGGCGGCTCCCCGGGCCGAGTCGTGCCATGGCCTTCACGATGTGACCGGGCGGCAGGCGCCAG
Source organism: Streptomyces silvae (assembly GCF_016745505.1). Lineage (GTDB taxonomy): Bacteria > Actinomycetota > Actinomycetes > Streptomycetales > Streptomycetaceae > Streptomyces > Streptomyces silvae. The sequence continues at coordinate 36,281 of NZ_JAERUC010000184.1, forward strand.
CGGAGGCGGGAGGGGATGGCGCGCAGGGCGGTTCCCGTGCGGCGCAGCCGGCGGTCGACCGCCGCGGGAGGCGGCGCGGCCCTGCCGTACAGCTCGTGGGCGTACGCCGGCAGGGAGTCGTAGGCGAGCGCGGCCACGCGCCTCCAGAGCAGGGCGCGCGCAGGGGTCAGCAGGGCGGGGACCGGCGGGTCGCGCAGGAAGGCGTCGACGTCAGACGCCTCTGGCCCCGCGGCCAGTTCGGGCCTGACCTGTTCGAAGTAGGCGGCGAGGGCGGCGGCCGTGGCGGGGACGCCGGCCGGGTCGAGGCCGACGAGCCGGGCGCCCTCCCGCTGCTCGTCGACGTAACGGTCGGCCTGGGCGTCGGTGAGCGGGTAGCCGGAGCGGCGCTCGACCTGGAGGTAGGAGTCGACCTCGGCGCAGTGGACCCAGAGCAGCAGCCCGGGCTCGTCGACGCCGTAGACCTCGCCGGTCTCCGGGTCGGTGGCCTTGAGGAGCCGGTGGATCTTACGGACGCGCGCCCCGCACCTCTCCGCGGCCCCGGTGGGGTCGTAGGTGACCGTGCCCACGAAGTCGGCCGTACGCAGCAGTCGCCCCCAGGCGTCCTGGCGGAAGTCGCTGTTCTGCATGACGCCGCGGACGGCGCGCGGGTGGAGCGCCTGGAGGTACAGGGCACGGACGCCTGCCACCCACATCATGGGGTCGCCGTGCATCTGCCAGGTGACGGAGCGGGGGCCGAACAGCCCGGGGTCGAGACCGTCCGTCGGCTCGTTCCTGTCGTCCATCGGCTCGTGCCTTCCGTTCGACGGCGGGACCGGGGGCCGGGCCGGGTCCCGGAGAGATCATGACTCGTAGGATGACGTCCGGCGCGGTTACCTGCATACCGCAACCGCGCACGATCCGGGGAGGGGTGGGGCTGTGTCCACGTGGGGACTGGTGGTGGAGCAGAACCTCGGCTACGGCCGGAAGGGGCGGATGTGGTCGATCGGCGTGATGGACCATGTGGAGGGGACGCGCGAGGAGGCGCTGGAGGCGCTCCGGCTCCGGGCCGAGCGTTTCGAGCCGGTCCACCCCGCCAACCCGAAGAGCCGGAAGCTGTACCGGGAGGCGGACGGCTTCCTGCTGGTCGTCGAGGGCGTCTGGCAGCCCTTCCACTGCCGGTTCTCGGTGGCCGAGCAGCTGTACGACAGCACTGTTCCCGAGCCCGCGGAGGAAGCGGCCGAGGCGGAGGTGCGGGACGGGCCCACAGCGCCGGCGCCGGCGCCGGCGGAGCCCGGTCCCCCGCCCGCCTGGGACGCACAGGTGCCGGAGGTGCCGTCCTGGCTGGGCCGGGACGACCTCTCCTGAGGCGGGTCAGCGCTTGACGGCCCGCAGCACCACGAACTTCGGATCTCCGGCGACGGTGACGCAGTTGCCGAAGATCCGGCGCAGCTGGGTGTGGTAGGCGAGGTGCCGGTTGCCGACGACCCAGAGCTCCCCGCCCTGGCGCAGCGCGGCGTGCGCCCCGGCGAACATGTTCCGGGCCGTGGCGTCGGTGACCGCCTGGTGCGAGTGGAACGGCGGGTTGCACAGGACCAGGTCCACGCCGGCCCGGGGGATGTCCGCCGTCCCGTCGCCGACCACGAACTCGGCCTTGGCGTCGGCCCCCGCGTTGTCGTGGAAGGTCGCCTCGGCGGAGGCGACGGCCTGGTAGGACTCGTCGACGAAGGTGACCGTGGCGTCGGGGTTGGCGAGTGCCGCGGCTGTGCCGAGGACGCCGTTCCCGCAGCCGAGGTCGACGACGCGGTCGGGTCCCGTGCGCCGCGGGAGGTGCTTGAGGAAGAAGCGGGTGCCGATGTCGAGGCGTTCGGCGCAGAAGATCCCGGCGTGGTTGGTGACCGTGCGGCCGGAGACCACGCCGACGTCGTCGGGCAGTTCGTAGCGGCGCGGCCAGGGGCTGGGGGTCCTGGGCAGGGCCGGGTCCGGGGTGCAGAAGATGAGCCGTGCCTTCTTCACCGCGAGGGAGGTGCGGGTGGGGCCGATGATCCGCTCGAACAGCTTGAGGGTGGAGGTGTGGATCTCCTTCACCATGCCGGTCCCGATGACCACGGTCCCGGCATGCACGGCGGGCGCGAGCCTGTGGAGCTGGTCCTCCAGGAGCGCGAGGCTCTTGGGGACGCGCACGAGCAGGACGTCGATGCGCTCCGGCGGGGTGTCGCGCACCGAGAGCATGCGCACCGCGTCGGGGGCAGCGCCGTTGCGCGCCAGGTTGGCCTCGGTGGCCCGGCGGGTGAGATACGAGTCGGTGATCTGTACGGGGCTGTACGCGGCCAGCACGGTGGCGAGGGCGCCCCAGCGGTCGCCGACCACGGCCACGGTGCCGGACGGACGGACCGGCTCGCTCCCCTCCTCCCCCTCCAGCCGCCGCAGCAGATACTCGTCGGCGGCGTCCCACGCACGGAACGGGTCGCGGGGGTTCTCGGGAAAGCGGGCGAGATCGAATTCGCCCTGTGACGTCGTCAAACGGTTCATATTGAGTTCAGGCTAACCGAGTGGCGGGGAGCGCCCCGCACGCTCCCCACCACGGAGGGGGTCCCGCCGGCTCTAGGGGAGCCGCTTGTCCATGGCGGAGCGGCCTTCCTCGGACAGCCTGCGCTGGGCCCATTCCAGGCTCTCGGGGGTGAGATCCCGCCCGGAGGCGAGCACCAGATCCTCCGCGGTGGGCTGATCGCCGGCTCCGGTGTGCAGCAGACGGTCAGGGGTCACCCCCCGCACTTCCGGCACGGATACGGATACGGATTCGGACTCTTCGCTCATACCGCCTCCTCGTCCTTCCGGCAATTCTCGCGCCGGGGCGACATCCCCGCATCCGATACCCCGGAGACCCCGGAGGACTTGTCACTTGACTTGCACATGATGAATACGCAACGTTCACACGACCGGCACCGTGCGTGTGGAAGGCTCCCGACCGAGCAGTCAACGTCCGGCCCCCACGACACCGTTCTGCCGCCCCGGAAAGGACACCCCACATGTCCAGCCGTCGCCGTTTCTACGCGCGTCCACTCCTCGCGACAGCCGCCTCGATCGCCGTTCTCACCGGCGTCGCGGCCACCGCGCCCGCCGCCACCCCCACGTCCGCCGGCCAGGCGTCCCCGGCCGCCGCGCTCGACGACACCTACTACCAGGACGCCCTGGGCAAGACGGGTACCGCGCTCAAGAGCTCGCTGCACTCGATCATCAGCGAACAGACCACGCTCTCCTACAGCCAGGTCTGGGACGCGCTCAAGGCGACCGACGAGGACCCGGCCAACTCCTCCAACGTGATCCTCCTCTACACCGGCCGCTCCCAGGCCAAGAGCGAGAACGGGGGCAACACCGGCGACTGGAACCGGGAGCACGTCTGGGCCAAGTCCCACGGCGACTTCGGGACCGCGACCGGCCCCGGCACCGACATCCACCACCTGCGCCCCGAGGACGTCCAGGTGAACTCGGTCCGCGGCAACAAGGACTTCGACAACGGCGGCAGCGCCGTCTCGGGAGCGCCCGGCAACTTCAGCGACGGCGACTCCTTCGAACCGCGCGACGCGGTCAAGGGTGATGTCGCCCGGATGATCCTCTACATGGCGGTGCGGTACGAGGGCGACGACGCCTTCGCCGACCTGGAGCCGAACGACAGCGTGAGCAACGGGTCGGCCCCGAACATCGGGCGGCTCTCGGTGCTGAAGCAGTGGAGCCAGGAGGACCCGCCGGACAGCTTCGAACAGAACCGCAACCAGGTCATATTCGACCGGTTCCAGCACAACCGGAACCCGTTCATCGACCACCCCGAGTGGGTCGAGGCAATCTGGTAGCACCGGCGACGAGCCCCCGGGATCCGGCGGCTCACCCCGGTCCGGCCAGGGTCTGCGCGCAGTGTTCGGCGGCCTCCTCGACGGAGCCGAAGCGCGGCAGGTCCTGGCCGGTCCGTTCCCGGACCAGGTCCGGCGGCCCCAGGCGGTCGCCCGGGTCGACGACGGCCGCGCTCCGCCCGTCCCGGGCGAGCCGGGACAGCCCGGCGTGCAGCAGCGACAGGGCGACGGAGTCGGCGCCGGTCACCTCGCGCAGGTCGAGCACCACCGGTCCGGGCGGCTCCCCACCCGACTCGTCCAGGGCGTGGAGCACACGCTCGGCGGCGGTGAAGTCGAGCGCCCCCTGGGCGGCCACGACACCCACCCGCTCGCGCAGCGCGCGGCTGTGGGGTCCGGACGGCGCCGAGGGCAGCACATCGGCGGTGGTGACCAGCGTGACGGTGGAGCCGGGCAGCGCCGGGTTCCGCATCAGGTGCAGACCGAAGCGTTCCGAGAGTGCGGCGAGCGCGGCGTGGCCGCGCACCGACGTGCCCGCCGCGTCCAGCAGCGGACTGTAGGCGGCCAGCCCGAAGCGTGCGGGGCCGGCGGCGATCAGCCCGCCGGACACACCGCTCTTGGCGGGCAGCCCGACCCTCAGCAGCCAGTCGCCGGAGGAGTCGTACATCCCGCAGGTGGCCATGACGGCGAGGACCTGGGCGGCGACCTCCGGGGAGACCACCCGCTCCCCGGTGACCGGATTGACGCCGCCGTGCGCCAGCGTCGCGGCCATCACGGCGAGGTCGAGGGCGGTGACCCGCACCGCGCACTGCCGGAAGTAGGTGTCGACGGCGGCCACCGGGTCGACGGGCAGGGCGCCGGTGCTGCGGATCAGATAGGCGAGCGCCCGGTTACGGTCCCCCGTCGCGGCCTCGGAGCCGTACACGCCCTCGTCGACGTCCAGTTTCCGCCCGGCGAACCGGCTCAGGCAGGTCAGGATGCGCTGGAACGCAGGAGCCTCGCGGGTGTCGGGGACCAGGGCCGTGGTGACGATGGCCCCGGCGTTGACCATGGCGTTGGCCGGCCGCCCGGTGCCGTGCTCGAGGCTGATCGCGTTGAACGCCTCGCCGCTCGGCTCGGCGCCCACCCAGCGGGTGACCTCGTCGAGGCCGAGCGCGGTCAGCGCGAGGGCGTAGACGAAGGGTTTGGACACCGACTGCAGGGTGAAAGGGGTGTCGGCCGCGCCCGCCCCGTAGGCATGTCCGTCCATGCTGACGAGGGCGAGCCCGAAGTCGTCGGAGGCGGCCCTGGCCAACTCCGGGATGTAGTCGGCCGGCTGTCCCTCGCGTACGCCGGCGAACCGGCCGTGGAGTTCGCGCAGCGTGTCCGTGACGGCCTCCGACGCACTCACAGGGAAGCCTCCGGACGCCGTACGGGGCATCCTGCGGGACCCGTGAAGGGCGAGCACTCCCCCAGCGACATCACATCTACCTCCGGAGGAGTGAAGGGATAATTCCCCCAACAATTCGCCCATATTATGATCAAAAGGTATGAATTGACTCGTTGAACGGCCGCTCCGCGCCCAGGGGTGGCTCCAGCACCGCGGACCCCGAACCCTCCGGGAGGGAACGATGGATACGGACGCCCTGACGCCCGGCCTGCTGCAGGAACTTCGCGCGACCAGGCCCTATCCGGCCCTGTCCCTGACGATGCCGACCCACCGACGCGCGCCGGACAACGCCCAGGACGCCGTACGGCTGCGGAACCTGGTGGCCGAGGCCGGCAGCCGGCTGGACGCCGACCCCCGGGTGTCCCACGAGACCGGGGCCGCGGTGAAGGCGCAGCTCGACCGCGCGGTGGCCGAGGTGGACCAGCGCCGGGCCCTCGACTCCCTCGTCATCCTCGCCGGTCCCGACGAGTACCAGATCTGGCAGCTGCCGCGCACCGCCCCCGAACGGGTGGTCCTCAGCGACAGCTACCTCACCCGCAACCTGGTCGCGGCGAAGGCCGGGGCCCAGGTGTTCCGGGTGCTGAGCGTGTCCGCCGAGCACGCGGCACTCTGGTCGGGCACGAACGAGGTGCTGCGCGCCGAGGACGGGTACGGATTCCCGCTGAGGCCCCCGCACGAGAACTTCGACCCGGAGCGCCAGGCCCGGAGCGGCGGCGCCCCGAGCATCTACTCCAGCGAGGACACCCGCAGCTTCTTCCGCGCCGTCGACGGCAAGCTGCGCACCGTGCAGGCAGCGGACCCGCGGCCGCTGTTCCTGGTCGGACTGCCGCAGGCGCTCTCCCTGCTCGAGGACGTCGGGGAGTGCGCCAAGTCGGCCGTCTGCAAGGTCCCGAAGGGGACGACTGCGGAGACGACCGCACCCGAGCTGGCCGCCGAGCTGAAGGCCGCGCTGGACGACTGGCGCGCACAGAAGGACGCCGCCGTCCGGGACAGGCTCGACACCGCTCTCGGCGCCAAGACCTTCACGAGCGGCCTCGACGAGGTCTGGACAGCCGCCGGGGAGAGCCGTGTCGCCCTCGTCGCCGTCGAGGAGCACTTCCAGCGGACGGTCAGGGTCAGCGACAACCACCTGCAGCCCGTGGACCCGGCGGACGTCACACCGGGGGACGAGGGGATCCGCGAGGACATCGTGGACGAGCTCATCGAGACGGTCCTGGACAACGGCGGCGAGGTGGTCTTCGTCGCCGACGACTCCCTCGCCGGCCACGGCAGGATCGCGGCCGCCCTGCGCTTCTGACCGCGCACGCCCGGCCACGGACGCCTTACCGCGTGTCCCTACGTGAGGATTATGTGAATTATGTCTAGGTTTGGCGCTCTCAAGTCGATCTCACCGCGTTGATCGCACCGATCACGTCGTGCACGAAGGAGAGCCATTCATGGACCGATTCAGGCGCGCATCGGCGGCCGCCCTGCTGACAGCGGTGGCACTGGCCGGCGCGGTGGGCGGGGCCGCGGCGTCGTCCGGTGTCCCCGCACCGCCGTCCGGGGAGCGCGCGCAGGACCTGGCGACGCGGCCGGCCCTCTCCGCCCACTCGACCGCGCGCACCGTCGCGGCCTGGGAGGAGTTCCGCGTCCACGGCTCAGCCCGCAACGTCGGCGCCGGCACCCCGGTCACCCTTCAGCAGAAGCAGGGCAAGCGCTGGGTGTCCCTGCCCGCCACGATGAGGACGGCCCGCAGCGGCGAGTACACCCTGCGCGTGAAGCTCGGCATCAAGGGGGAGAACGCCCTCCGGATCGTCGGCGGCGGCGCCGTCTCCCCGGTCGTCCGTACGACCGTGAACTGAGCGCCCTCCCCTCCTGCCCCACGCACTCCGGCCGGCCCGCGAAGAAGCGGGCCGGCCGGAGTGCGTGGGGGCCGGAACTTCAGCCCTCCCAGGTCCAGTCGGCCACCTCGGGCAGGTCCGTCCCGTGTTCCCGGATCCAGGCGTGGTGCCGGGTGCGTACGTCCGCCATCGCCTGCCGTACGGCGACGGCGCGGACCCCCAGTCCGGGCACCCGGTCGACCACGTCCATGACGAGCCGGTAGCGGTCCAGGTCGTTGCGGACCACCATGTCGAAGGGCGTGGTGGTGGTCCCCTCCTCCTTGTAGCCCCGGACGTGCAGATGGGCGTGGCCCGCGCGCCGGTACGCCAGACGGTGCACCAGCCAGGGATAGCCGTGGTAGGCGAAGATCACCGGCTTGTCCCGGGTGAACAGCGCGTCGTACTCGGCGTCCGGCATGCCGTGCGGGTGCTCCTCGTGGGGCAGCAGCCGGGTCATGTCGACGACGTTGACCACGCGTACGGCGAGCTCCGGGAGGTGACGCCGCAGCAGCCCTGCCGCGGCGACGGTCTCCAGGGTGGGTACGTCCCCGGCGCAGGCCAGCACGACGTCGGGCTCGCGCCCGCCGTCCTCGGTGCCGGCCCACTCCCACACCCCGGCGCCCCGGGCACAGTGCGCGCGGGCCTCGTCGAGGGTGAGCCAGTCGAAGCCGGGCTGCTTGCCTGCGACGATCACATTGACGTAGTCGCGGCTGCGCAGCACGTGGTCCGCGGTGGACAGCAGCGTGTTGGCGTCCGGCGGCATGTAGACCCGGACGACCTCGGGGCTCTTGTTGAGGATGTGGTCGACGAAACCGGGGTCCTGGTGCGAGAAGCCGTTGTGGTCCTGGCGCCAGACATGCGAGGTGAGCAGGTAGTTCAGGGAGGCGATGGGCGCCCGCCAGTGCAGCCGGCGCGAGGTGCGCAGCCACTTGATGTGCTGGTTGACCATCGAGTCGACGATATGGGCGAACGCCTCGTACGAGGAGAACAGTCCGTGCCGCCCGGTCAGGAGGTATCCCTCCAGCCAGCCCTCGCAGAGGTGTTCCGAGAGCACCTCCATCACCCGGCCGTCGCGGGCCAGGTGCTCGTCGGTCGGGAGCACCTGGGCCTGCCAGGCCTTTCCGGTGGCTCCGTAGAGGGCGCCCAGCCGGTTGGACTCGGTCTCGTCGGGGCCGACCACGCGGAAGTCCCGGCGGCCGGCGGTGGCCGCCATGACGTCCCGCAGCAGTCCGCCCAGGACCCGGGTGGGTTCGTGCAGGACGGTGCCCGGGGTGTCGACCCGCACCGCGTGGTCCTCCAGCGGGGGGATCGGCAGGTCACGCAGGAGCTGTCCGCCGTTGGCGTACGGCGTCGAGCCGAGGCGGGCGGCGCCCTCGGGGACGCACTCCAGGACCTGGGCGGTGGGCCGGCCCTCGGAGTCGAAGAGTTCCTCGGGCCGGTACGAGCGCATCCACTCCTCCAGCTGGCGCAGATGGCCGGGGTCGTCCCGGACACCGGGCAGCGGGACCTGGTGGGCGCGCCAGGTGTTCTCGACGGGGAGCCCGTCCACCACCTCCGGGCCCGTCCAGCCCTTGGGGGTGCGCAGCACGATCATCGGCCATCGCGGCCGTACGGTCGCGCCCTCGGAGCGGGCGGCGCGCTGGTATGCGTCGATGCGGTCCACGGCGAGGTCGAGGGCGGCGGCCAGCGCGCGGTGGACCGTGGCGGGCTCGTCCCCTTCGACGTACAGGGGGTCGTGGCCGTATCCGCGCAGGAGCGCGTCGAGTTCGTCCTCGGGCAGCCGGGCGAGGACCGTCGGGTTCGCGATCTTGTATCCGTTGAGGTGGAGGATCGGCAGGACGGCCCCGTCGTGCACCGGGTCGAGGAACTTGTTCGAATGCCAGGAGGCGGCCAGCGGTCCCGTCTCCGCCTCTCCGTCCCCGACGACACAGGCGACCAGCAGTTCGGGGTGGTCGAAGGCGGCGCCGTAGGCGTGGGTGAGCGCGTAGCCCAGTTCGCCGCCCTCGTGGATGGAGCCGGGTGTCTCGGGGGCGACGTGGCTGGGCACACCGCCGGGGAAGGAGAACTGCTTGAACAGGGCTGCCATTCCGGCGCGGTCGCGGCTGATGTCGGGGTACGTCTCGGAGTAGCTGCCCTCCAGCCAGGAGTTGGCGAGGACGGCGGGGCCGCCGTGGCCCGGCCCCCAGACGCAGAGGGCGGGCCGGTTCCGTGTCTTGACGATCCGGTTGAGGTGGGTGTGGACGAGGTTCAGCCCGGGTGAGGTGCCCCAGTGGCCGAGCAGCCGCGGTTTGATGTGCTCGGGGGCCAGCGGCTCCTCCAGCAGGGGGTTGGCCATCAGGTAGATCTGGCCGACCGCGAGGTAGTTGGCGGCGCGCCAGTGGGCGTCGAGCGCCTCGGTCTCGGCGTCGGACAGGGCTGAGGCCCCGGAGGGTGTGCGGGCGTCGGTCATGAAGCGTCTCCCTGGGGCAAGGCTGGCTGCGTACGGTCTAGATGTTTTGACCCGCAGGGTTGTTCACGCGTCCGAGCCGGGGCCGTACCAGACGGTGGTGGCGTTGCAGAACTCGCGGATCCCGTGTCCTGCCAGCTCGCGCCCGTAGCCGGAGCGCTTCACACCGCCGAAGGGCAGCGCGGGGTGGGAGGCCGTCATGCCGTTGAAGAAGACCCCGCCTGCCTCCAGGTCGCGTACACAGCGGTCCATCTCCCCCGCGTCGCGCGTCCAGACGTTGGAACTGAGACCGAAGGGGGTGTCGTTGGCGAGGTCCACGGCCTCGTCCAGGTCCGCCACCCGGTAGAGCGTCGCCACCGGGCCGAAGGTCTCCTCGCGGTGGATGCGCATGTCCGGGGTGATGCCGGTGAGCACGGTGGGCTCGTAGAACCAGCCGCGGTCCAGCCCAGCGGGCCGTCCGCCGCCGCACAGCACGGTGGCGCCCTTGGCGAGGGCGTCCTCGACGAGTTCCTCGAGGTCGGCGCGGCCCTGTTCGCTGGAGAGCGGCCCGACGTCGGTGGACTCCTCCAGCGGGTCGCCGACGGTCAGGGCGCGCATCCCGGCCGTGAAGCGCTCGGTGAACGCGTCGTAGGCGTCCGTGTGGACGATGAAGCGCTTGGCCGCGATACAGGACTGGCCGTTGTTCTGGACGCGGGCGGTCACGGCGGTGTCGGCGGCCTTCTCGACGTCCGCCGAGGGCAGGACGACGTAAGGGTCACTGCCGCCCAGTTCCAGCACGGTCTTCTTCACCTCGTCGCCCGCGACGGAGGCGACCGAGCGGCCGGCCGGTTCGCTGCCGGTGAGCGTCGCGGCGGCGACCCGCGGGTCGCGCAGGACCGCCTCGACGGCGCCCGAGCCGATGAGGAGCGTCTGGAAGACGCCGGCCGGGAATCCGGCCCTGGTGAACAGGTCCTCGATGTACAGGGCGGTCTGCGGCACGTTCGACGCGTGCTTGAGCAGGCCGGTGTTGCCGGCCATGAGGGCGGGCGCGGCGAAGCGCATGACCTGCCAGAGCGGGAAGTTCCACGGCATCACGGCGAGCACGACGCCGAGCGGCCGGTAGTGCACCCGGGCGCGGGTGGCACCGGAGTCCTTGACGTCGGCCTCGTCGGGGTGCTCGTCGGCGAGCAGGCGTTCGGCGTTGGCCGCGTACCAGCGCATGGCCTTGGCGCACTTGGCGGCCTCGGCGCGGGCGGCCTTGACCGGCTTGCCCATCTCGGTAGTCATGGTGCGGGCGATCTCCTGCTGGTCCTCGTCGAGGAGATCGGCGGCCCGGTTCATCAGGCGGGCGCGCTCGGCGAAGGTCGTGGTGCGGTGGTCGTGGAACGCGCGGTGCGCGGCGGCGAGCCTGCGCTCGGTCTCCCGCTCGTCCAGCGCGTCGAATGTCCTGAGCGTCTCGCCGTTCGCGGGATTGACCGTCGCGATGGGCATGGCAGTGCCTCCTAGCGTTGTTCTTCGACCGTGCCGCGCCACGCCCCCGCGCGCAACGCGACCCTCACGCACACGTACCCGGCCGGCGCGGATCATGCGTGCCGCGGGCACGCCGTCCGCACCGGCCGGGGCCGGCAGAGCTGTCGGTCACACGAGTTCGGCGACCGGGCCGCTGAGGAACGTACGTCCGCCGGGGAGCGGGGTACGCGGGAGCAGCCCGGTGGTACTCGGCGACTCGGCGTAGCGCGTGAACCACACGACCTTGCCGTCGGTGGTCCGGCAGGTGCCCCAGCTGTCGCTGAGGGCCATGACGCGGCTGAGGCCGCCGCCACCGCCGTCGAGCAGCCGGGGCATCCGGGAATCGTCGTCGGCCACGGACACCGTCAGGTGCCGGCCGCTCCAGCGGAGTTCGACGACGCAGTGGTTGTCGTCGCCGACGTGTCGCTGGACGTTCGTCAGGAGCTCCTCCGCCGCCCGGCACACGGGCCGGACGTGCAGATCGAGACTCCAGTGACGAAGGTGTGCGGCGACTATGCGCCGCAGCTGGGAAATGCGCTCTGCCGACACCTGCAGTTCGACCAGATAGTGCCGGTCGAGTGGAACGGTCATCGTCGAGGCTCCTCACCGCGAGGCCCACATGCTTCACCTCGTTTGAACCAACGACCCCCGAACACGAAGCGTGAGCAGTAATCACTTCTGGGTCACTCATCAGGGTGACCCGACGGGGCCGCTTGCGCAACCGAAGGGGCCGGCACCGGGCGTCACGGCAGGTAGGGCAGCAGTTTGTCCGGGGTGAGGGGCAGTTCGCGCAGCCGGGCGCCGGTGGCGTGCCGTACGGCGTTCCCGATGGCGGCGGCGGTCCCGACGATGCCGATCTCGCCGATGCCCTTGCTCCCCATGGGGTTGAGGTGCGGGTCGTCCTCGTCGATCCAGTGCGCCTGGATGTCGGGGACGTCGGCGCAGGACGGTACGTGGTACGAGGCCAGGTCGCTCTCGGTGAAGTCGCCGAAGGCCGGGTCCATGGTGCTGCCCTCGGTGAGGGCCATCCCGAGCCCCATGACCATGCCGCCGATGAACTGGGATCGTGCCGTACGGGAGTTGAGGATGTGTCCGGCGGCGAACACCCCGAGCAGCCGGCGCACCCGGACCTCGCCGGTGAGGGAGTCGACGGCCACCTCCGCGAAGTGGGCGCCGAAGGCGTGCCGGGCGTACGGGGACTCCTGTGCGGTCTCCTCGCCGGTGTCGGCGGTGACGGTGACGCCCTCCGGCGGGATCGGTCCGGTGTGCCCGTCGAGCCGGCGTACCAGCGCGGTGGCGGCCTTGTGGACCGCGGAGCCCCAGGAGGCGGTGCCGGAGGAGCCGCCCGCGACGGGGGCGGGGGGCAGATCGCTGTTGCCGATGTCGACCGTCACGTTCTCCTGCGGCGTGTCCAGGACCGAGGCGGCGATCTGCGCGAGGACGGTGCGGGCGCCGGTGCCGATGTCGGTGGCGTTGACCCCGATCCGGTAGGAGCCGTCGGGAGCGGCCTGCGCGGTGGCAGCCGCCTTCGAGACGAGGACGGGGTACGTGGCCGAGGCGACGCCCGTGCCGAGCAGCCAGGGGCCCTCCTCGCGGGTGGCGGGCTGCGGGTCCCGGTCGTACCAGCCGAAGCGGCGGGCTCCCTCGCGCAGGCAGGCCGTGAGGCCGCGGCTGCTGAACGGGCGCCCGCTGTCGGGTTCGGTCTGCGGTTCGTTGCGCAGCCTCAGCTCGACGGGGTCGAGCCCGAGGGCGTTGGCCAGTTCGTCCATGGCGGACTCCAGGGCGTACATGCCCGAGGCCTCCCCCGGCGCGCGCATCCAGGACGGGCTGGGCACGTCGAGCGCCACCACCCGGTGCTCGGTGCGGCTGTGGGGCGAGGCGTACATGATGCGGGCGGGCACGGCGGCCTGCTCGACGAACTCCTTGATCCGCGAGGTGTGGGTGGCGATCTCGTGGGAGACGCTGGAGAGCACGCCGTCGCGGTCGGCGCCCAGGCGTACCCGTTGCAGGGTGGGCGCCCTGTGTCCCACGACCGCCGCCATGTACCGCCGGGGCAGGGAGAGCTGGACCGGGCGGCCGGTGTGCCGGGCGGCCATCGCGGCGAGGACGGCCTGGGGGCGGGGGGTGCCCTTGGAGCCGAAGCCGCCGCCGACGTGCTCGGAGATGACGGTGATGCGGTCGCGGTCGAGCCCCAGGGCCTTGGCGAGGCTCTCACGCACGGCGGTCGAGCCCTGGCTGGAGTCGTGGACGGTCAGATGCCCGTCGGCCCACCGGGCGGTGGAGGCGTGCGGTTCCATGGGGTGGTTGTGCAGCCCGTGCAGCGTGTAGGTGGCGTCGATCCGCACGGGTGCGGCGTCGAAGGCGCGCATGGCGTCACCGCGTTCGCGCAGGGCCGGGTAGCCGCCGTTGGCCTCCTCGGGGGTGTAGAGGCCGGGGTGGTCGGCGGTGAGGACGACGTCGTGCCCGGTGGTGGCGTACTCGACGTGCACGGCCTCCGCACCGGCCCGGGCGGATTCCAGGCTCTCCGCGAGGACGAGGGCCACGGGCCAGCCCCGGTGCGGAACCCGGTCGTCCTGGAGCACGGCGAGGATCGGGTCGTCGGGCTCCTTCAGCCGTGGCGCGTTGTCCTGGGTCAGGACGGTGTGCACCCCCGGCACCGCGAGCGCGTCGGCGGTACGGATCGCGGTGACGCGCCCGCTCGCCACGGTGGCCGGGACGACCCAGCCGTACAGACAGCCCGGCGTGGTGTGTTCCGCGGCGTACCGGGCGGTGCCGGTGACCTTGTCCCGGCCCTCGCGCCGGAGTACGGGCGCGCCCAGCGCCCGGGTGGTGTCGCTCATGACGGACGTCCTCGGTCTCTCGGGGGGTGTGCGGGGCGACGGCGGGTCAGGCGGGCGGCGCGAGGCCGGCGAGTTCGGCCAGGGCGCCGACGGCCAGCCGGTGGGCCAGGTCCACCTTGAAGCCGTTGTCGCGCAGGGGCCGGGCCGTGGCGAGTTCGGCGCTCACGGCGCGTGCGAAGGTCTCCTCGTCCGCGGGGGCGCCGCGCAGCACGTCCTCGGCCACCCGGGCACGCCAGGGCCGGGGCGCGACTCCGCCGAAGGCGAGGGCGGCCCGCTCGACCCGGCCGTCGCGCACGCTCAGCACGGCAGCGACGGAGGCCAGGGCGAAGGCGTACGAGGCGCGGTCGCGGGCCTTGCGGTACAGGGAGGTGGCGGCGGGCGGCGGCAGCACCACCTCGGTGATCAGCTCGCCCGGGCGGATCACCGTGTCCTGGTCCGGGTTGTCGCCGGGCAGCCGGTGGAAGTCGGTCACGGGCACGGTCCGCTCGCCCTCGGGTCCGTGCAGCAGGATCGCGGCGTCGAGCGCGGCGAGGGCGACCGCCATGTCCGAGGGGTTGGTGGCGACGCAGTCCTCGGAGTGGCCCAGCACCGCGAGATCGCGGTGTGCGCCCTCCCTGGCCGGGCAGCCGGAGCCGGGCAGCCGTTTGTTGCAGGGCTTGGAGACGTCCTGGAAGTACGGGCACCGGGTGCGCTGGAGCAGGTTCCCGCCGGTGGTGGCGGTGTTGCGCAGCTGCCCGGAGGCGCCGGCCAGCAGGGCCTGCGACAGGGCGGGGTAGCCGCTCCGTACGCCGGGGTGGGCGGCCAGGTCGCTGTTGCGCACGGTGGCGCCGATCCGGAGACCGCCGTCGTCGGTCGGTTCCACCCGGTCCAGCGGCAGCCGGCTGACGTCGACGAGCAGGCCGGGCGACTCGACGCCGAGCTTCATCAGGTCGACGAGGTTGGTGCCGCCGCCGAGGAACCGTGCGCCGGGATGCCCGGCGCCGGCGCGGACGGCTTCGGCAACGGATGCGGGGCGCAGATAGGCGAAGGGTCTCACGGGGCCACGTCCTCGATCGCCTCGACGATGTGCGGGTAGGCACCGCACCGGCAGAGGTTGCCGCTCATGCGCTCGCGGATCTCGTCCGCGTCCAGCGCGACCGGTCCCCCGGCGGCGAGCACCGCCCGGGGGGTGGCGTGCGAGGGGAAGCCGTCCTCGGCCTCACCGAGCATGCCGGCGGCCGAGCAGATCTGCCCGGGGGTGCAGTAGCCGCACTGGAGGGCGTCCCTCTCCAGGAACGCCGACTGCAGCGGGTGCAGCCGGTCGCCCTCGGCCAGCCCTTCGACGGTGGTGATGTGGGCGTCCTCCTGGGCGACGGCGAGCAGGAGACAGCTGTTGGCGCGCCGGCCGTCGACGAGCACGGTGCACGCTCCGCACTGTCCGTGGTCGCAGCCTTTCTTGGCGCCGGTGAGTCCGAGGTGCTCCCTCAGGGCGTCCAGCACGGTGGTGCGGTGATCGAGTGTCAGGGTCCGTGCCGTGCCGTTGACGTACAGGGTGAAGGTGGAACAGTCGTCGGGAGTCGGCACCTGGGCCGCTTCCGCGTCGACGGTCCCCGGGGTGGCGTTCATCTGCGCATTACCTTCCGGGTTCGGGTCGTACGGGCGTCACGCGGGCCGGTGGCTCTCCAGCCTCAGGCGGATCTCCTGCTCCTGGTCGCCGGCGGCCGTGCCGACGAGCCGGACGGTGAAGGCGTCGGCCAGGTGCTTGCGGAGGCGGTCGACCGCCCAGTAGCCGCCCTGGGCCTCGACCATCACCGGCACGGAGAGCCGCGAGGGCCCCGGGCCGGTCTTCGTCTCGGAGACGTCGACGGTCGCGGTCCACACGGTGGGGCGGGTGTCCGACGCGTCCTCGGGGGTGTCGCCCGCCGGGCGGTCGGAGACGAACGAGCGGCGCAGCACGTCGAACACGGTGCGTGCGTCCTCCTTGGGGCAGCCCGTCACCGCCACCACGACATCGCCGCTCTCCTGGTGTTCCTGTGTCTGTTCCCGCGTGCTGTTCACCACTGGATTCCTTTCACTGGGAGCGCTGTGCGCGCTGCTCGGCGGCCTCGCGCTGGGGGCCGACCGTGTGGGCGGGGTCCTCTGCGGAGGCGATGCCCGCCGCGAAGATCCCGAAGCGTGTGCAGACCGATCCGGCGAGCAGCGCGAGGCCCGCGCCGACGGCGACGGGACGGCTGCGGTGGCCGAGGAGGAGGGCCGCCGCCGCTCCGGCCGCGGTGAGCCCGCGTGCCGTGCGCAGCAGCGCTCCGGCCCGGCCCTCGCGGCAGGTCACCGCGACGGTGCCGAGGCGCCGCTCCATGGCGTGGGTCGCGGCACCGTCGGCGACGGCGGCGAGTACGCAGGCGTAGCGCGCCGGGGTGTTCTCGTGCGGTGGCCCGGTGGCCAGTGCCATTCCGGCGGCAGCGGCGGTGGCCGACGCCGCGAAGAGGTAGGGGAGTTCACGGTGGGCGCCGTGCCACGCGGGTACGGCGGTGTCGGCGGCCAGGACCGCGGTGTACGTCGCCAGGGCGGGCCCGAGCACCGCGGCGGCCGTGGTGGCGGCCACGCCGGTCCTGGGCAGCCGTCCCGTTACCGCGGTGAGGGCGGCGGCACCGGCGGCCGGCCCGTAGACGGAGAGCAGCCAGGAGCCCATGCTCATCGGGGAGGTCGGCTTGAAGACGCGCAGCATGTGCGAGAAGCGCGACGGACGGCCGAGGTCGTGGACGAGCGCGGCGGCGGAGAGACTGACGGCGGCGAGGGAGGACACCTTCAGGGCCTTGGCCGTGGTGGCGCGGCCGGTCAGCTGGGCTCCGGCGGCGACGACGGACCCGGCGCCCGCGAGGCCGCCGAGGAAGAAGTAGCCGGCGATGTCCTGGGCGGACCACGACGGTGCCTTGATGACGGGGCGTCCGTAGTAGGACACGGGCTCCTCACGGCGGGGTTTCTGCCTGCTGGTCGTGCCGCTGGTCATGTCCGGCCGCTCCTTCGGGTGAGTGCGGGAAGGGCGAAGGACAGGGCCGCGCCCGTGACGAGTGACAGTGCGGCGATGCCCGCGTGACGCCACATGGCGGCCAGGTCCCGGGTGGTGACCACGGGGTCCGGAGGCAGCCCGTACACCTCGGGTTCGTCCATGAGGAGGAAGAACGCCCCGTCCCCTCCGACCCCGTTGTCCGGTTCGTGGCCGTACAGCCGTGCCTCGGTGACTCCGGCGTCGTGCAGCTGCTCCACCCGCAGTGCGGCGCGCTCCCGCAGTTCGTCGAGCGGGCCGAACTGGATGGACTCGGTGGGACAGGCCTTGGCGCAGGCGGGTTCCTGCCCGGCGCCCAGGCGGTCGTAGCACATGGTGCACTTGAAGGCCCGGCCGTCCGTGGGGCGCTGCTCGATGACCCCGTACGGGCAGGCGGGCACGCAGTAGCCGCAGCCGTTGCAGATGTCCTCCTGGACGACGACGGTGCCGAACTCCGTGCGGAACAGCGATCCGGTCGGACAGACGTCCAGGCACGCGGCGTGGGTGCAGTGCTTGCAGACGTCCGAGGACATCAGCCACCGCACGCCCGCCCCGTCGTCCTCACCCGCCCCGGGCGTCCCGGAGTCCGGTGCGAGGAGCGGCAGTTCGGTGCGTCCGGCGGGCACGGGCTGCTCGATGAAGGCGACGTGCCGCCAGGTGGAGGCGCCCAGGCCGACGGTGTTGTCGTACGACATGCCGGTGAGCGACAGCCCGTCCTCGGGGAGGGCGTTCCACTCCTTGCAGGCGACCTCGCACGCCTTGCAGCCGATGCAGACGGAGGTGTCGGTGAAGAAGCCGACGCGCGGCGGGGCGTTCTCGTGCCCGGCGTCGCCCGCCGGGTCGGGCTCGGGCCCGCTGAAGAGGTCGTTCCCCATGATGTCCCTCATGACGTCTCCCGCGTTCCGGTGGTCCCGGTGATTCCGGCCCTGCGGCGGTACTCGGCGACGAGTTCGGGCAGCGCGGGCCCCCTGGGCCTGCGTCCGGGCCGGATGTCGGCGGTGAGCGCCTTGTCCTCCTGGATCAGGGCGTTGGGGTCGAGCGCGATGGCGACCAGCTCGTTGGCCGCGTCCCCGGTGGCGATCCCGTTGGGGCCCCAGTGGAAGGGCAGGCCGATCTGGTGCACGGTGCGGCCGCCGACGGTCAGGGGCGTGATCCTGCGGGTCACCATGACGCGGGCCTCGACGGCGTTGCGCGCCGTGACGATGGTGGCCCAGCCACCGTGCTCCAGCCCTCTCTCCTCGGCGAGCATCGGTGACACCTCGCAGAAGAACTCGGGCTGCAGCTCGGAGAGATAGGGCGACCAGCGGCTCATCCCGCCCGCCGTGAAGTGTTCGGTGAGGCGGTGGGTGGTGACGACGTACGGATACACGTCCGCGCCCGGCTCGTCGCCGCTCGGGTGGGAGCGGTTGCCCTCGCGCGGGTGCAGCTTCCTGACCGGCGAGCGGGAGCGCGAGGGGTGGAGCGCGTTGGTGAACGGCGAGTCCTGCGGCTCGTAGTGCGTGGGCAGCGGGCCGTCCTCCAGGCCGGCGGGGGCGTAGAGCCAGCCCTTGCCGTCGGCCTGCATGATGAACGGGTCGTCGCCGCGCAGTGCGTCGGGCCCCTCGGCGCCGGGCGGAGGTACGTGGCCGGGGGCACGGTCGGGGATGAAGTCGGGGACGTCGTACCCGGTCCACCGGCCTGCGGCCTCGTCCCACCAGATGTGGGCCTTGCGGTCGCTCCACGGGGTGCCGTCGGGGGCCGCCGAGGCCCGGTTGTAGAGGATGCGCCGGTTCGCGGGCCAGGCCCAGGCCCATTCGGCGGCCACCCAGTCCTGCTCGGTGTGGGGCTTGCGGCGGGCGGCCTGGTTGACGCCGTCCGCGTACACCCCGCAGTAGATCCAGCATCCGCACCGGGTCGAACCGTCGTCCTTGAGCTCGGTGTAGGCGGAGAGCGGCGCCCCGTCCGGGCCGTGTCCGTTGATCTCCGCCAGGACCGCCGCGGAGACGGGTTCACCGAGCGGCCCGTCCACGGGGTAGTCCCAGGTCAGGTCCTGGATGGCGCGGTCCATCGGATCGGTGGAGCCCGCGAGCCGCTCCTTGATGCGGCGGCCCAGGTGGTACATGAACCAGAGGTCGCTGCGCGCGTCGCCCTCGGGTTCGACGGCGGTGTGGTGCCACTGGAGCCACCGGTTGGTGTTGGTGAAGGAGCCGGACTTCTCGGTGTGCGCCGCCGCCGGGAAGAAGAAGACCTCGGTGCCGATCTCCTCGGTGGTCATCTCGCCGGTCTCGGTCTCCGGGCCGTCCTGCCACCAGGTCGCGGACTCGATGAGGGAGAAGTCGCGGACGACCAGCCATTCGAGCTGCGCCATGCCGAGCCGTTGCAGCCGGGTGTTGGCGGAGCCGACGGCCGGGTTCTCGCCCATCAGGAAGTAGCCCTTGCACTCCCCCGCCAGCTGCGCCATCACCGTCTCGTACGTGCCGTGGGAGCCGGTGAGGCGGGGCAGGTGGTCGAAGCAGAAGTCGTTCGCGGCGGTGGCCGCGTCCCCGTAGTAGGCCTTGAGCAGGCTGACGAAGTAGGCCCGCATGTTGCCCCAGAAGCCCTTGTCGGTGCGGCTGGCCCGGATGAAGGCGTCGAGGTCCTCGTGGGCGTGGGCGTGCGGCATCGGGAGATAGCCCGGCAGCAGGTTGAAGAGGGTCGGGATGTCGCTGGAGCCCTGGATCGAGGCGTGCCCGCGCAGCGCCTGGATGCCGCCGCCGGGCCGGCCGATGTTGCCCAGGAGCAGCTGGAGCACGCTCGCCGCGCGGATGCACTGGGCGCCGGTGGTGTGCTGGGTCCAGCCGACGGCGTACGCGAAGGCGGCGGTCCGCTCGCGTCCGGAGTTGGAGGTCAGCGCGTCGCAGACCTCCAGGAAGACCTCGCGCTTCACCCCGCAGATCTCCTCGACCATCTCGGGGGTGTAGCGGGCGTAGTGACGCCTGAGGATCTGATAGACGCACCGCGGGTCCTGGAGGGTCTCGTCGCGCGGCGGCCGTGCGCCGGCCTGCGCGCCTCCCGACCCGTGGGTCTCGGACCTGGCCGCGGAGTGGATCCGGCTCTGCGCGTCGTCGCTCCTGGCGCGTTCCTCGTACTGCTCGTCCACGTCCCCGGCGGGCGACTGCACCTCGGAGTCCCGGTACTGCCAGCTGCTGGGGTCGTAGTGGGCGCGTTCCTCGTCGAGACCGGAGAAGACTCCGTCGAGGTCCTCGGTGTCCCGGAAGTCGTCGCCGACCAGCGTGGCGGCGTTGGTGTAGTTGAGGACGTACTCGCGGAAGTCCTTCTCCTCGCTGAGGACGTGGTTGATGATGCCGCCGAGGAACGCGATGTCGCTGCCGGCGCGGATGGGCACGAAAAGATCGGCCAGTGCGCTCGTACGGGTGAAGCGCGGGTCCACATGGATGATCCGGGCGCCGCGCGCCTTCGCCTCCATCACCCACTGGAAACCGACCGGGTGGGCCTCGGCGAAGTTCGATCCCTGGATGACGATGCAGTCCGAGTGCTGGAGGTCCTGCATGAAGGTGGTTGCCCCGCCCCGGCCGAACGAGGTGCCGAGTCCGGCGACGGTGGAGCTGTGGCAGACCCGCGCCTGGTTCTCCACCTGGACGACGCCGAGGCCCGTGAAGAGCTTCTTGATCAGGTAGTTCTCCTCGTTGTCCAAGGTCGCGCCGCCGAGACTGGCGATGCCCAGGGTGCGTGCCGTGCGGAGCCCCTCGTGCTCCCACTGCCAGGTCCTGCGCCGGGTCTCGATGACGCGGTCCGCGACCATGTCCATCGCGGTCTCCAGGTCGAGCGGCTCCCAGTCGGTGCCGTAAGGGCGCCTGTGGAGCACCTGGTGACGGCGGGCCGGGCCGGTGGTGAGCTGGAGCGTCGAGGAGCCCTTGGGGCAGAGCCTGCCGCGGCTGACGGGTGAGTCCGGGTCGCCCTCGATCTGGACGACCCGGTCGTCCTTCACGTACACCTGCTGGCCGCAGCCCACCGCGCAGTACGGGCAGACGGACTTGACGACGCGGTCCGCCGTGGCCGTCCGGGGCCGGAGCTGCTCCGTCTCCCGTGACATCACCGCCCGTCCCCTGCCCAGAGGATCGCCGCCGGTCAGCTGCCGGTACACGGGCCAGCGGCCGAGCGGATTGCCTGCTCCCATCGCGATTCCTCCAGCGGTCCGGGGACTGACTCCAGGCTCGCCCCACGGCTCCGTGTCGGCGACACGAGCGAGGTCTCGACGGGCGGGCCCGCGAAAGATCTCGTACCCGGTGTGCGGCGGGGAAACGTGGGACGGCCCGCGCCGCCGCCTACAGTTCGCGCAGCGCCGGCAGGAGCGTGCTGCGGGCCCAGTCGATGAAGGGCGCCTGCTGGGCCCCGCCGATCTGGACGAGGGCGACCTCGGTGAAGCCCGCCTCGGCGTAGGGGCGTACGGCCTCGACGAACGCGTCGACGTCCGGGCCGCAGGGGATCGCGTCGGCGATGTCCTCCTTGCGTACGAACTGGGTGGCCTGGTCGAAGGCGGCCGGTCCCGGCAGCTCCGAGTTGACCTTCCAGCCGCCGAGCGACCAGCAGAACTGGTCGTGGGCGCGGTCGATCGCGGCGTCCCGGTCGGGGTCGTAGCAGACGGGCACCTGCCCCACCCGGGGCTTCCCCGCACCGCCGTGCCGGTCGAACTCGCTCAGGAGTTCGCCCTTGGGTTCGGTCGCGATGACCAGGTCGGCGAGCCGGCCGGCGAGCGCGCAGGACCTTCCGCCGGAGACCGCGATGCCGAGGGGGACGCGCTGTTCGGGCAGGTCCCACAGCTTGGCGTTCTCCACGTCGAAGTGGGCGCCGTGGTGGTTGACGTAGCCCCCGTCGAAGAGCGCGCGGATGATGTGCACGGCCTCCTCGAGCATCTCCAGGCGGACATGGGGTGCGGGCCACCCGCCGCCCACGACGTGCTCGTTGAGGCTCTCCCCCGAGCCGAGTCCGAGTCGGAACCGGCCTTCGGCGAGCAGTTGGAGCGTGGCGGCCTTCTGGGCGATCACCGCGGGGTGGTAGCGGGTGGTCGGGCAGGTCACGTACGTCATCAGGGGGATCGTGGAGGTGGCCTGCGCGGCGGCGCCCAGCACGGACCACGCATAGGGCGCGTGTCCCTGGGAAGCCAACCAGGGGAAGTAGTGATCCGAGGTGACGGAGAAGTCGAATCCGGCCCGTTCCGCGGCGACCACGTCCTGGACGAGGGCTCGCGGGCCTGCTTGCTCGGTCATCATCGTGTAGCCGATTTGAACCATACGAAACACATTTACCGTGACATCGTCATAAAACATGAATTCATGTCAATGGCTGTCTGTGATCGATACCCCGGGGTATGCGCCATGCATGGACGTAACGAACGGAGCAAGGGACTCGCTGGCCGCCACCCTCGCTGACAGCGGCGGCGGTGCGGCAGGTGTGATCCTCGGCGTCGTCGGGGTCGCCGTGGTGGTGCTGCTGATCGGCGCCTTCTGGTGGGGCATGCGGCGCCGGGACAAGGAGTCGCCGCCGCCGCGCCCCGAGGAGCAGCCGGCCCGGCCGGACCACCGTACGGAGATCCGGGAGAGCGACGTGCACGGCTCGGACCGCTTCCCCGAGGACGGGCGGGCGATGACGCCGTACGAACTCGGTGACCACGGCAACGAGGTGATCCCGCCCGAGCCCGGCCCCGATCCCGAGCGCCCGCGCGACTGACGGCGGCGCCGACGGATGGGGGGAGCATGAACCGGCCGAAGTCCGACCGCAGGACCCGGATCACGGTCCTGGTGGCACTGGGCGCCAACCTCGTCATCGCTGTGGCCAAGGGGGTGGGGGGATTCCTGTCGGGGTCCCCCGCCCTGCTGTCCGAGGCCGCCCACTCCGTGGCGGACAGCGTGAACGAGGTCTTCCTGCTGGCCGCGCTCAGGCGCAGCCGACGGCCTCCTGACGCCCGTCACCCCTTCGGGTACGGCAAGGAGCGCTATTTCTGGTCGCTGCTGGCGGCCGTCGGGATCTTCGTCGTGGGGGGCTGCTTCTCGTTCTTCCAGGGGATCGAGGCGCTCGGCCGGGACGAACAGGAGTCGCCCGACGGGTACACGGCAGGTCTGATCGTCCTCGGGGTCGCCCTCGTCGCGGAGGGCAGCTCCCTGGTCCGCGCGCTGGTCCAGCTCCGCGGGGAGAAGGGCGGCGCCGCCCGCGACCCCGCGCTGCGGACGGTGATCGCCGAGGACAGCACCGCCGTGCTGGGCGTCGTGCTGGCCATGGCGGGCATGGTGCTGCACCTCGTCACGGGTGACGTCGTGTGGGAGGCGTCGGCCTCCCTGGGGATCGGCCTGCTGCTGGTCTACGTCGCCTACCGGCTCGGCAAGGACGCCCGCGACCGGCTGATCGGGGAATCCGCCGGACCGGGGCTGCGCCGGGGCGTGGAGGAGTTCCTCACCTCCCAGGCCGAGATCGACAACGTGGCGGCCCTGTTCACCATGGGCCTCGGCCTCGATTCGGTGCTCGTGGCGGCCCGGGTCGATCTGGCTCCCGGCATCGACAGCGAGGAGATCGAGCGGGTCGCCGTCCGGATCAAGCGGTCGATCGCACGGTCGTGGCCGGAGGCCGAGCACGTCTTCCTCGACATCACGAACGCGCCGCCCCGGGGCGGCGTGTGACCGCGCCCGCCGCGTGTTGCGGGAGTCGCCCGGGCGCATGAGGCTGGTCCTGGCCGCGCGGCACCGAAGAAGTCATGCCGCAGAACGATAAGGCAGTGGACCATGACCCCTAGCGATCCGCGGACCGCTCCGGAACCGGCGGTGCTGAGCGGCGCGAGCGCCCCGTGCTGGGTCCACCTGGTGACCCGCGACCTGGAGGACGCGAGCCGCTTCTACGGCGCCGTCCTCGGCTGGACGTTCCGCCGGGGGCCGCTCGGCAGGGACTTCCTGATGGCCCGCTCCGACGGTGTGCCGGTCGCGGGCATCGGTGCGGTCGCGTCCGCCTACCAGGTGGCCGTGGCCTGGATGCCGTACTTCTCCGTCAAGGACGCCGACGTCGTATCGGACCGCATCCGTGAACGCAGCGGAACCGTGGCCGTGGGCCCGCTGACGATCGGGACGGGCCGCGCGGTCCTGGCCGCCGACCGGGACGGCGCGTCCTTCGGGGTCTGGGAGTGGACGGGGCGCGCGGCCACCCTGGCACCGTCCGGGAACCGCGCGCACGCCTGGCTCCGGCTGCGCACCAGGGACGCCTTCGACGCCGCGATCTTCTACGGCGAGGTCCTCGGCTGGGCGAGCGGCGAGCCCGGCGGCTGCGAGGCGGCGTACGTGAAGGAAGAGGTGCTCGTACGCTGCAACGGGCGCCCGCTGGCCCGGATCAGCTCCGGTGCCGTCGAGGCCGCCCCCGACCCGCAGGTGCGCCCGCACTGGCAGGTGCAGTTCCCGGTCCCCGACGTGGGCGCGACGGTGCTCGCCGCGGAGCGGAACGGCGGCACCCTCATGGAGCGCCGCGACGTGCAGTACGGCAACGAGGCGACGCTGCGGGACCCGGACGGCGGGCTCTTCACCGTGACGGACGTACGCGGCCCGGCGGGCGCGGACGAGGACGGGAGCTGACCGGTCAGGGACGCGGGCCGGGCTCCTCGGGGTCCGGGTCCTCTCCCCCGTCGCCCGGCCGGCGGTTGTCGCGGGCGATGGCCCAGAGCGGGAAGACGAACCAGCAGGCCAGGAACCACAGGGCCATTCCGCCCACCAGCCACAGGGCCACCGAGTTGTGCAGAGCCACCCGGAGGATGAGCAGCAGCGCGCTGCACATCGTGCCGAAGAGCAGGCCGAGCCCGAGCTTCGTCAGGCGTGAGGCCCAGATGACGGTCTGCGGCTTCATCCGGCGGCCGGTGAGCAGCCGGTGGTACGACACGGGCCCTATGAGCGCGGCCGCGGTCGCCGACCCCAGCATGACGGTGACGACGTAGATGTTCCGGTCGACGGTGGAGAGGTCGGAGAAGCGGGGCTGGAAGACCACCGCGAGGAGGAAGCCGAACAGGATCTGGACACCGGTCTGCGCGACCCGGAGTTCCTGGAGCAGATCGCCCCACTGCCGGTCCGCCCGCTCCTCCTCGGTCTCGTGCCGCCCGCTGCGCGGGTTCGTCCCCGGCACTTCGTCCTCCCCGCCGATACGCGGTCTCCGGCCCATCGATGCCTCCCCACCTCGTAGAGGTGGTACTGGTTCCCCGCGAAACCCCCGTGAATCCTGGACCGCCGACGTCGCCCCGGCGGCGGGGCGACGCGGACGGCACGCCTGCCGATGTTCTCCATGGTGGCAGCCGCGGGGGAATCCACCACACCGGCGGCCGGGGGCCGCGCTCCCCCACCCGGCCTGGGCCCGAGCCTCGACGCACCGTGACGACTCACCTAGGATCGGAGTACGGCATCGCGCGTCGGTCACCGGCCGGGTGAGGCGTGGAGGTAGCCCGTGAGATGCCCGTTGGAGGCATTCCACAGTGTCAGTCGAGTTGAATCACACCATCGTTCACAGCCGGGACAACCGCGAGTCCGCGGAGTTCCTGGCGGACATCCTGGGTCTCACCGTCGGAACCGAGTGGGGACCGTTCATCCCGGTGGTCCTGGCGAACGGCGTCACGCTGGACTTCGCGACCGTTCCCGCCGGATCGATCACGGTGCAGCACTACGCGTTCCTCATCTCGGAGGCGGAGTTCGACACCGCTTTCGGCCGCATCCAGGAGCTGTCCATCCCGTACTGGGCCGATCCCCACAGGAAGCACCCCGGCGAGATCAACCACAACGACGGCGGACGCGGGGTGTACTTCCCCGATCCCAGCGACCACGGGATGGAGCTCATCACGCGGCCGTACGGCGGCTGGTCCTAGGCACCGGAACGGACGGGCGGCCCGGCGATCGGTGATCGTGCCGGGCCGTCCGGCTCAGGGGCCGGCGTCGACCCTCAGGGTCAGTTCGGGCCGGTCCCACATCACGGCCGGCGGGCGGGCCGCGACGGTGCCGGTGCGTTCGGCGCCGACGCTCCGGTAGAAGCCCTCGGCCGGCGGGTGCGCGACCACGCGTACGGCGTCGGCACCGGCCCGCCGGGCCTCCTCGCGCAGGTGCCCGACGAGGAGCCGCCCGATGCCCCGCCCCTGGACGTCGTCCGCGACGAACATCAGGTCGAGCTCCGGCGGCTCCGGCGGCTCCGGCGGCTCCGGCGGGAACAGGATCAGCGCGTAGAAGCCCAGCACCCGGCCGTCGTCGCCCACGGCCACGTGCACCGCGTGCGCCTCGATGTAGTCCGGGCCGATCCGGTATCCCGCGACCATCGGCGCGTACGGGCCCTCGTAGGCGCGGGAGCCGGTGACCAGACGGGTGAGCCGCTTGGCGTCCCGTGCGACGGCCCGCCTGATGTGGACGCCGTCGTGCCGGTCCGTAACCCTCGGTCTCATGAGGTGAGTATTACGCACTCCGGGTGCGGGGCGCGTACCCGGAGGTCAGCGCCCGCTCCGCCTCGTGTGCCACTCCGCCACCACGGCGTCGATGTCGAACGGCTCGAGGTTCAGTGGCGGGCCCTCCGGCGGCATGGCCAGCGCCTCGCGGATCCGCACGTTGATCTCCGTCAGCACGCGCCGGGCCTCGGCTTCCGACCGGGCGTGGAGCGCCTCATCCCGGGCGTCCTCGGCGGCCTTGCGCAGGGTCAGCGAGGGCGGGAGCGCCGACAGCCCCTCACGCTCCATCTTCGCCTTGATCCACCACATCGCGTCGTACGGCCGGTCGAGACCGGGGATCGGCTTGCCCGCACCCGGCAGGTCGGCGAAGGCGCCCCGCTCCTCGGCCTCGCGGATCTGCCGGTCCACCCATGTCTCGAAGCTGACCCCTGCGGGTTTGCGCTCGGTCACCGCGTGCCCCTCTCCCCACTCGTACCGGACGGCACCGTGTTCGGCCGGGGCGTCCGGGCCTGCGCGTTCCAGGCTACCGGGAACACGCCCGCATGAACGGCGCCCGGGGGGTAACACGCCTGGTGCGCACAGCCCGGCCCACACACCGAACCGGGCCCGGAACGGAAGGGGTTGACGAGAGTGAAACAGCACGAGGCACCGACCGCGAGCCGACGGGAGCGTCGGCCATGACGACCGTGGTGATCATCGTTGCCGTCGTCCTGGTGGCCGCGCTCGCCCTCCTCCTCGCCCGCTCCCGTGGGACCGGTGGACGGGGGCTGCGCCGCCGCTTCGGACCCGAGTACGACCGGACGGTCGCCCGTCATGACGGCGACACCAAGGCGGCCGAGCACGAACTGTCCGAGCGGGTGAAGCTGCACGGCTCCCTGACGGAGCGGCCGCTGCGGCCGGAGGCCCGTGAGGCGTACGCCCGGCGCTGGGCGGAGGTGCAGGAGCAGTTCATCGACTCCCCCAGGGACGCGGTCGTCGAGGCCGACGCGCTCCTGGCACAGCTGGCCCGGGACCGGGGCTTCCCCGGCGGTGACAGCTTCGAGGAGCAGACGGCGGCCCTCTCCGTCCACCACGCAGAGCAGGTCGACGGCTACCGCAGGGTGCACACGGCCGTGCGCGGCCAGGGCGGTACGGAGGAGATGCGGAAGGCCCTGATCGAGTCCCGGGCGCTCTTCGACGTACTACTCGCGGACGCACCCGGCGAGCCGGACCGGACCGACCGGACCGACCGGCACGAGACGAAAGGCAGTGCAGCGGCATGACCCACCCCACCGCACACACGACCGAACCCCTCTCCGGCGCCGAGCCCCGGCGGACGGAGCCCCGGGAGGCAGCCGAGAGGCTCCCCGGGGACAGCGGGATCCGTGAGACCAGGAGCGGGGGGCCCGGCGATCTCAGCGTGCCGCCCGCCCCGCGAACGGCGGCCCCCGCTCCGCCGCCGGCCGGACGGAACGGCCCGCACGAGGCTGACGGCACCGGCGGGCCCCTGGTCCCGCGCGGCGCCCAGGACGCGCTCTCGCTGCGGATGCAGCAGGCGGTCACCGACTTCGTCGAGAGCCCCCGCAGGGCGGTCGAGGAGGCGGACAGCACGTTCGACGAGATCGTCTCGGGCCTGACCGAGGCCCTCGCGGAACGCAGGCGCGTCCTGCGCGCGAGCTGGCAGGAGCAGGACACCGAAGCACAGACGGAGGAGCTGCGGATCGCGCTCCAGCGCTACCGCGACCTCAGTGAGCAGTTGCTGAGGATCTGAGCGGCGAGCCGCCGCACACCGGCCCGGTGCCACGTCCCTGGACGCGGCACCGGGCCGGCCCGCGTCCGGAGCGGCCGCTCAGGCCGGGAGGACGAGGTCGGCGCGCAGCCGCTCGGCCACGGCCGGGGGCAGGCGCAGCGCCTTGGTCAGATAGCCGTCGAGTCCGCCCCAGCGCTCGTCCACCGCGTCCAGGGCCGCCTCGAGGTACCGGGGCCGTGCCTCGATGACCGCGGACGCGATGTCCGGGTCCCCGCCCTCGTCGAGGAAGCGCCGTACGGCGGGCCCGAAGGCGGCGCGCACCGCGTGGTTCACCGCGAGGAACTCGGCGCGTACGACCTCACGCGAGGCACCCGCCGTCATCAGCAGGAGTGCCGTGGCCCAGCCCGTCCTGTCCTTGCCCGTGGCGCAGTGGAAGAGCAGCGGCCTGGCGTGCGGGTCCGCGGCGGTGTCCAGGAAGGCGCGGTAGGCGGCCGCGGCCCCCGGGGAGAGGACCATCTTCCGGTACGTCTGGGCGAACAGCTCCTCCGCCCGTCCGCCGCCGAGCAGACGGGCTGCTCCGTCCGGGTCGCTCAGCAGCGCCTTGAGCCGCGCCGGCGACACGCCCGGGTTGTCCCCGAGGACGTCGGCGACGAAGAGTCTCGCGCCCGTGGGCAGCCGGTCGGGCGCCCAGCGGCGCTCGTCCGCCGTACGCAGATCGACGACGGTACGGATGCCGAGGGCGGCCACCGCCATGTCGTGCTCGGCGTCCAGCTCGCTCAGCTGGCCGGAGCGCAGCAGGATTCCCTGCCGCAGGCGGAGGTCGCGCCCCAGGGCGATGCCGCCCAGATCGCGCAGGTTGACGACGGTCGATGCGGGGACGGCCCGGGCGGTCTGCACGATGAACTGCCTCTTTCCCGACAGACTGCAGGTCGGAATCAACGTCGCACGGCGTGCGAATATCGACAAAGGGAACGTGAGGTACCGGGCACCGGACGCCCGTGGGGATCAGTCGGCGAGAATCCTTGCCTTCTGCGCGGCGAACTCCGCGTCGCTGAGGACACCCCGCTGCTTCAGGTCGGCGAGCCTCTCGAGCAGGGTGATGACGTCGTCCCCGCCGTCCGCCGGGACGCGCTCGTGCGCCAGGAGTTGGCCACCCGCCTCCTGGACCGCACGGGTGAGGGGCACCGACCAGAGGTCCTCCCACACGATCAGCGCGGCGGAGCTCTCCTCGGACAGCTGTTCCAGGACGTCGAGGCCGGTGATCCGCGGCATCCCGGGGGGCAGGTCGTCCGGTGGATCGAACGACACCAGCCCCTGGGGGTCCATCTCCCGCAGCTCGACGTATTCGAGGGTCCCGCCCGCTCTCCGGGCGAACGCCAGGTCGAGGATGCGTACCGCCTCGGACGCGACGGCGTCGGCCAGTACGGGCGCGATCGCGTCGGCGAAACGGCCGCCGGGAAAGGTGACGACGAGGTACTCCACGGGTCCCACGGCCACGGTGCGCCCCTTCCCTTGCGGTTCTGGATCGACAGCAGCTTAACTTCGGACAATCCGTTACGCACTGTGAAAAGAGATGGCAGAAGCGACAGGGGCGGAGAGGCCCGCCCGTCAGCGGTCCCGCCGTGGGATGGTGGTGGTGTGACGCTGGAGGATCTCGTCCGGCTGCGCCGGGCCCGTGACCGGATGGACCGCGACTACGCCGAGCCGCTCGACGTCGCGGCGCTGGCCCGGTCCGCCCTGATGTCGCCGGGCCATTTCTCCCGCAGCTTCCGCGCCGCGTACGGGGAGACGCCGTACAGCTACCTGATGACGCGCCGCATCGAGCGGGCGAAGGCCTTGCTGCGGCGCGGTGACCTCACGGTCACGGAGGTCTGCTTCGAGGTCGGCTGCACCTCGCTGGGGTCGTTCAGCTCGCGGTTCACCGAGCTCGTCGGCGAGAGCCCGAGCTCCTACCGGGGCCGCGCCCATGACGCGGGCGCCGCCGTCCCGCCGTGTGTCGCCAAGATCCACACGCGACCGGTCAGGAATGGAGAAGCGAAAGCCAACCGCCGCCCGTAGCGTGATGCGCATGGAGATCAACCTTTCGACGTGCTTCATCGCCGTCGACGACCATGACAAGGCGCTGGCCTTCTACCGGGACGTCCTCGGCCTGGAGGTGCGCAACGACGTCGGGTTCGAGGGGATGCGCTGGGTGACCGTCGGCTCGCCGTCGCAGCCGGGTGTGGAGATCGTTTTGGAGCCGCCGCTCGCCGACCCGAACGCCTCCCCCGCCGACAAGGCGACGATGGCGGAACTGCTGGCCAAGGGGCTGCTGCGCGGCGTCATCTTCAGCACCGACGACTGCGACGCCACCTTCGAGCGCATCCGCGCGGCGGGCGGCGAGGTGCTCCAGGAGCCGGTCGACCAGCCCTACGGGGTGCGTGACTGCGCCTTCCGCGATCCCGCCGGCAACATGCTGCGCTTCAACCAGCCCCGACGCTGATTCCGCCCCGGACGGGACCGTCGCTCTGGTAGACAACGACCGTCGCCGCCGCATGCGGTGACGCCGACGGCGGACGCGCAGGCGGCCCGCGTGACAGATGGAGAAACCACCAGCATGGCCACGAGGACGGACAGGCAGTCGCCCACGCTGCATGCTTCCGACAGCCACGACCTGATCCGCGTGCACGGCGCGCGTGTGAACAACCTCAAGGACGTCAGCGTAGAGATCCCGAAGCGCCGGCTGACGGTGTTCACCGGCGTCTCCGGCTCGGGAAAGAGCTCGCTGGTGTTCAGCACGATCGCCGCCGAGTCGCAGCGGATGATCAACGAGACGTACAGCACCTTCGTCCAGGGCTTCATGCCGACGCTCGCGCGGCCCGAGGTCGACGTCCTCGAAGGGCTGACGACCGCGATCACCGTCGACCAGCAGCGGATGGGCGCCGACCCCCGTTCCACGGTCGGGACCGCCACCGATGCCAACGCGATGCTGCGCATCCTCTTCAGCCGGCTCGGCAAGCCGCATATCGGCCCGCCCGGCGCGTACTCCTTCAACACCGCGTCGGTCCGGGCGAGCGGCGGGATCACCGTGGAGCGCGGCGCGGCGAAGACCAGGACGGTCAAGGCGACCTTCAACCGCACCGGTGGGATGTGCACGCGCTGCGAGGGCCGCGGCTCGGTCTCGGACATCGACCTGACCCAGCTCTACGACGACTCCAAGTCGCTCGCCGAGGGCGCGTTCACCATCCCCGGCTGGAAGTCCGACAGCCAGTGGACCGTGCAGGTCTACGCGCAGTCGGGCTTCGTCGACCCGGACAAGCCGATCCGCGCGTACACCAAGAAGGAACTGCAGGCCTTTCTCTTCGGGGAACCGGTCAAGGTCAAGGTCAACGGCGTCAACCTCACCTACGAGGGGCTGATCCCGAAGATCCAGAAGTCCTTCCTGTCCAAGGACAAGGAGGCGATGCAGCCTCACATCCGGGCGTTCGTGGAGCGTGCGGTCACCTTCACCACCTGTCCCGAGTGCGACGGCACCCGGCTCAGCGAGGGCGCCCGGTCGTCGAAGATCGGGCGGGTCAGCATCGCCGACGCCTGTGCGATGGAGATCCGCAACCTGGCCGAGTGGGTGCGCGGCCTCGACGAGCCCTCGGTGGCGCCGCTGCTCACCGCGCTTCAGCAGACCCTCGACTCGTTCGAGGAGATCGGCCTGGGCTATCTCTCGCTGGACCGGCCGGCGGGGACACTCTCCGGCGGTGAGGCGCAGCGCGTCAAGATGGTCCGGCACCTGGGTTCCTCGCTCACCGACATCACCTATGTCTTCGACGAGCCCACCATCGGTCTCCACCCGCACGACATCCAGCGGATGAACAACCTGCTGCTGCGGCTCCGGGACAAGGGCAACACGGTGCTCGTGGTGGAGCACAAGCCGGAGACGATCGCCATCGCGGACCACATCGTCGATCTCGGGCCCGGGGCGGGTTCCGAGGGCGGCACCGTCTGTTTCGAGGGCACCGTCGAGGGGCTGCGGGCGGGCGACACCGTGACCGGCCGTCACTTCGACGACCGGGCCACGCTCAAGGAGTCGGTGCGCAAGCCGACCGGCGCGCTGGAGATCCGCGGCGCGTCGGCCCACAACCTGCGGGACGTCGACGTGGACATCCCGCTCGGGGTCCTGGCCGTCGTCACCGGGGTCGCCGGTTCCGGCAAGAGTTCGCTGGTGCACGGGTCGGTCCCGGCCGGCGAGAACGTGGTGTCGGTCGACCAGAGCCCGATCAAGGGGTCGCGGCGCAGCAACCCGGCGACGTACACCGGACTGCTCGATCCGATCCGCAAGGCGTTCGCCAAGGCCAACGGGGTGAAGCCCGCGCTGTTCAGCGCCAATTCCGAGGGGGCGTGCCCCACGTGCAACGGTGCGGGCGTCATCTTCACCGACCTGGGGATGATGGCCGGGACCTCGACGACCTGTGAGGACTGCGAGGGGAAGCGGTTCGACTCGTCCGTCCTCGAATACCACCTGGGCGGCCGTGACATCAGCGAGGTCCTCGCGATGTCGGTGGCCGAGGCCGAGGAGTTCTTCGGGGCGGGCGAGGCGCGTACGCCGGCCGCGCACCGCATCCTCGGCCACCTCGCCGACGTGGGGCTCGGCTATCTCCGCCTGGGCCAGCCGCTGACCACCCTGTCCGGCGGTGAGCGGCAGCGGCTCAAGCTGGCCACCCATATGACGGAGAAGGGCGGGGTCTACGTCCTCGACGAGCCGACGGCCGGTCTCCATCTCGCCGATGTCCGGCAGTTGCTCGGCCTGCTCGACCGCCTCGTCGACTCCGGCAAGTCGGTGATCGTCGTCGAGCACCACCAGGCGGTCATGGCGCACGCGGACTGGATCATCGACCTGGGGCCGGGGGCGGGCCACGACGGGGGCCGGATCGTCTTCGAGGGCACCCCGGCCGACCTCGTGGCCGACGGCTCCACCCTGACCGGGGAGCATCTGGCGGCCTACGTCGGCGCCTGACGGAGGGGCCCGGCGCCTGACGGTGTCACGGTGTCGGGTCCCGCCACCGGTCATGATCCACGGACAAGGGCGGTCCACCCAGCGCATCCGGCACATTTCGGAGAGTGCAAGGTCACAGCCGGTGGCCCTGCTGCTCGTCAGAGCGCTGACCTAGCATCTGAGCATGACGGTCCAGCCTGCTGACGGGTTTTCCCTGGCCGCCGAGTTCCCCGACCCTTCCCACGACCAGTGGCAGAGCCTTGTCGAAGGCGTACTGCGCAGGTCCGGCAAGGACGTCACGGGGCCGGCCGCCGAGGAAGCGCTGTCCACCGCACTCGGGGACGGGCTCACAGTCCGCCCTCTGTACACCTCCGCCGACACGTCCGCGGACCCCGGCCTGCCCGGCTTCGCGCCCTTCACCCGGGGCAGCAGGGCCACGGGGAACACCACGGACGGCTGGGACGTACGCCAGCGTCACGCGCTGACGGATCCCGTGCGCCTCAACGAGGCCCTGCTCGGCGATCTGGAGAACGGCGTCACCTCCCTCTGGCTGGCCGTCGGCGGGCCCGGCGGGGTTCCGGTCTCCGGCCTGGCCCGCGCGCTGGAGGGCGTCTATCTCGACCTGGCGCCCGTGGTGCTCGACGCGGGCGCCGATCCCGGGCCGGCCGTCCGCGAACTGCTCGGGCTCTACGAGGCCCGCGGCATCGCGAAGGAGTCCGCGCGCGGCAGCCTCGGGGTGGATCCGCTCGGGCAGGCCGCGCGCACGGGCACGGAGCCGGAATGGGAGTCCGCCGTCCACTGGGCGCGGCTCTGCTCCCGCGAGTACCCGGGCCTGCGCGCCCTGGCCGTGGACGCGCTGCCGTACCACGAGGCGGGCGGCTCCGCGGCCGAGGAGCTGGGTCTCTCGCTGGCCACCGGTGTCGCCTGTCTGCGCGCGCTGACGGCGGCGGGGCTCTCCGTCGAGGAGGCGTGCGCGCAGCTGGAGTTCCGTTACGCCGCGACGGCCGACCAGTTCCTGACGATCGCGAAGCTGCGGGCGGCCCGCCGGCTGTGGGCCCGGGTCGCCGAGGCCTGCGGGGCTCCGGGCGCCGGGGCGCAGCGGCAGCACGCCGTGACCTCCTCGGTGATGATGACGCGGCGTGACCCGTGGGTGAACATGCTGCGGACGACGCTGGCGTGTCTGGGCGCGGGGGTCGGCGGAGCCGAGTCCGTCACCGTACTGCCGTTCGATCACGCACTGGGTCTGCCGGACGCGTTCGCCCGGCGGATCGCCCGCAACACCTCGACGATCCTGATGGAGGAGTCGCATCTGGCCAGGGTCACGGACCCGGCGGGCGGCTCCTGGTACGTCGAGCGGCTGACCGATGAACTCGCTGCTGCCGCCTGGGAGTTCTTCCAGGAGGTCGAGCGGGCGGGAGGTCAGGCGGCCGCGCTCGGCTCCGGCATGGTCCAGGAGCGGCTCGCCGCCACCTGGGCGGCCAGGAGCAAGGACCTGGCGCGGCGCAAGGAGCCGGTGACCGGGGTGAGCGAGTTCCCGGCCCTGGACGAGCGGTCCGTGGAGCGCGAGCCCGTGCCCGACGCGCCGTCAGGGGGCGGGCTGCCCCGGGTCAGACGCGACGAGGCGTTCGAGGCGCTGCGGGCCAGGTCGGACGCGCACCTCGCGGCCACGGGCGCCCGGCCGAAGGTGTTCCTCGCCGCGCTGGGGCCCGCCGCGGTGCACACGGCCCGGGCGTCGTTCGCGGCGAACCTGTTCCTCTCCGGCGGCATCCGGCCGGTCCACGACCCGGTCTCCGTGGACGCGTCGACCGCCGCCGCGGCCTTCACCGCGAGCGGGGCGCGGATCGCGTGCCTCTGCTCCTCGGACACGCTCTACGCCGAGCAGGCCGACGCCGTCGCCTCGGCCCTCAGGGCGGCGGGCGCCGAGCAGATCTTCCTGGCGGGGCGGCCGGGCGAGTACACCGGGGCCGATGTCCATGTGTTCGCCGGCTGCGACGTGGTCGCCGTCCTCTCCTCCGAACTCGACCGCATGGGAGTGGCCTGATGCAGACCCCCGAGACGACGGTGTCCTCCGGGACCCCCGTGCCGGACTTCTCCGACGTACCGCTGACCGGTGAGGCCCCCGAGTCGGTCTCCGAGGACCAGTGGCACGCCGCGGTGAAGGAGTCGGCCGGCCGCTCCGAGGACGAGCTGCTCTGGGAGACGCCGGAGGGCATCGAGGTCAAGCCGCTGTACACCGGGCGTGATCTGGAGGGGCTGGACTTCCTCGGGACGTACCCGGGCATCGCGCCGTACGCGCGCGGTCCGTATCCGACGATGTACGTGAACCAGCCCTGGACGATCCGTCAGTACGCCGGGTTCTCCACGGCCGAGGAGTCCAACGCCTTCTACCGGCGCAACCTCGCGGCCGGGCAGAAGGGCCTGTCCATCGCGTTCGACCTGCCCACCCACCGCGGCTACGACAGCGACCACCCCCGGGTGACGGGTGACGTCGGCATGGCGGGCGTGGCGATCGACTCGATCTACGACATGCGTCAGCTCTTCGACGGCATCCCGCTGGACCGGATGTCGGTGTCGATGACGATGAACGGCGCGGTGCTGCCGGTGCTCGCCCTGTACATCGTGGCGGCCGAGGAGCAGGGGGTCGCCCCCGAGAAGCTGGCCGGGACCATCCAGAACGACATCCTCAAGGAGTTCATGGTCCGCAACACCTACATCTATCCGCCCGCCCCCTCGATGCGGATCATCTCGGACATCTTCGCGTTCACCTCGCAGAAGATGCCCCGCTACAACTCGATCTCGATCTCCGGCTACCACATCCAGGAAGCGGGTGCCACGGCTGATCTGGAGCTCGCCTACACCCTGGCCGACGGAGTGGAGTATCTGCGGGCCGGGCAGGCGGCGGGCCTGGACGTCGACGCGTTCGCGCCCCGGTTGTCGTTCTTCTGGGCGATCGGCATGAACTTCTTCATGGAGATCGCGAAGCTGCGGGCGGCGCGGCTGCTGTGGGCGAAGCTGGTCAGGGAGTTCGGGCCGAAGAACGCCAAGTCGCTCTCGCTGCGCACCCATTCGCAGACCTCCGGCTGGTCCCTGACCGCGCAGGACGTGTTCAACAACGTCACGCGCACCTGTGTCGAGGCGATGGCGGCGACCCAGGGCCACACCCAGTCGCTGCACACCAACGCCCTCGACGAGGCACTGGCCCTGCCCACCGACTTCTCCGCGCGGATCGCCCGTAACACCCAGCTGCTGCTCCAGCAGGAGTCCGGTACCTGCCGGGTCATCGACCCGTGGGGCGGAAGCGCGTACGTCGAGAAGCTCACCCACGACCTGGCGCGTCGGGCCTGGCAGCACATCGAGGAGGTCGAGGCGGCCGGCGGCATGGCCAAGGCCATCGACGCGGGCATCCCCAAGCTCCGCATCGAGGAGGCCGCGGCCCGTACGCAGGCGCGGATCGACGCGGGGCGCCAGCCCGTCATCGGCGTGAACAAGTACCGGGTGGAGACCGACGAGAAGATCGATGTGCTCAAGGTCGACAACTCCTCGGTGCGCACCCAGCAGATCGAGAAGCTGCGCCGGCTGCGCGAGGAGCGCGACGAGCAGGCATGCCAGGACGCGCTGCGCGCCCTGACCGCGGCGGCGGAGCGGGAACCCGGGCCGGGGCTGGAAGGCAATCTGCTGGCGCTGGCCGTGGACGCCGCCCGGGCCATGGCCACGGTCGGCGAGATCTCGGACGCGCTGGAGAAGGTGTACGGCCGGCACGCGGGCCAGATCCGTACGATCTCCGGGGTGTACCGCAAAGAGGCAGGAGAGTCCCCGTCCGTGGACCGCACCCGCACCCTGGTCGACGGCTTCGAGGAGGCGGAGGGACGGCGTCCGCGCATTCTCGTCGCCAAGATGGGCCAGGACGGCCACGACCGCGGCCAGAAGGTGATCGCCACCGCCTTCGCCGACCTGGGCTTCGACGTCGACGTCGGCCCGCTGTTCCAGACGCCGGGCGAGGTCGCCCGGCAGGCGGTCGAGGCGGACGTGCACATCGTGGGCGTCTCCTCGCTCGCCGCCGGCCACCTCACGCTCGTGCCCGCGCTGCGTGAGGAGCTGGCCGCCGAGGGCCGGGAGGACATCATGATCGTGGTGGGCGGGGTGATTCCGCCGCAGGACATCGAGGCGCTCCACGAGGCGGGGGCCGCGGCGGTGTTCCCGCCCGGCACCGTCATCCCGGACGCCGCGCACGACCTGGTCACGCGGCTCGGTGCCGCGCTCGGCCACGAGCTGTGAGCCGCTGACGGATGGCGGCGAGGAGCAGCATCGACATCGACGCGTACGTCAAGGGCGTGCTCGACGGGAAGCGCGCGTTCGTGGCCCGTGCGATCACGCTCGTGGAGTCGGGCCGCCCCGACCACCGGGTGCTGGCGCAGCGGCTGCTGACCGAGCTGCTGCCCCGTTCGGGGCGGGCGCGGCGCATCGGGATCAGCGGGGTGCCGGGCGTGGGCAAGTCCACGTTCATCGACGCGCTGGGCACGCTGCTGACGGGGCTCGGGCACCGGGTCGCCGTGCTGGCCGTGGACCCGTCGTCGAGCCGTACGGGCGGCTCCATCCTGGGTGACAAGACCCGGATGGAGCGGCTGGCGGTGGACGCGCGGGCCTTCGTACGGCCCTCCCCCACCGCAGGGACCCTCGGCGGCGTGGCCAAGGCGACCCGCGAGTCGATCGTGGTGATGGAGGCCGCCGGTTACGACGTGGTGCTGGTGGAGACCGTCGGCGTCGGGCAGTCGGAGACGGCGGTCGCCAACATGGTCGACACCTTCCTGCTGCTCACCCTGGCGCGTACGGGCGACCAGCTGCAGGGCATCAAGAAGGGTGTCCTGGAGCTGGCCGACGCCATCGCGGTCAACAAGGCCGACGGTCCCCATGAGCGGGACGCCCGTTCCGCGGCCCGTGAACTGGCGGGCGCGCTGCGGCTGATGCACCCGGTGGACGCGGCCTGGACTCCCCCGGTGCTGACCTGCAGCGCGAGGGAGTCGACCGGCCTGGACGCCCTGTGGGAGCGGCTGGAGCAGCACCGTACGCTCCTGGAGTCCACCGGGAGGCTGGCGGCCAAGCGCCGTGAGCAGCAGGTGGACTGGACGTGGGCGATGGTCCGCGACGAGCTGCTGGACAGCCTGCGCGGCCATCCCGCGGTGCGTTCGCTCACCCCGGAGCTCGAACAGCGGGTCCGTGAGGGCGAGCTGACGGCCACGCTGGCCGCCGGGGAGATCCTGCGGGCGTTCCGCGGGGACGGCTGAGGGCTGCCCTGCCCCGGGGCCCCGGGATCACACGGGGGCGTGCCGGGTCGCCTCGGGGGCGTCGGCGGTGACGCCGTGCTGCTCGTCGTCGGGGCGTCCCTGCCGGGGCAGCAGGAAGGTCAGGGCGAGGAACGCGGTCAGCAGGCACGCCTGGACGATGAGCGCGCGGTGGAACCCGCCGGTGAAGTCGCCGGTCCTGACTTCGGCGAAGAACACGGAACCGAGGACGGCGACGCCGATGGAGCCGCCGATGGACTGGACCGCGGACAGGACCCCGGAGGCGGAGCCGATCTCGTCGTCGTCGACGGCGGCCAGGACGAAGCTGAACAGGGCGGCGATGACCATGCCCGCGCCGATGCCGGAGACGGCGATGCCCGGGGCGATGTCCGCGACGGAGAACGCGTCCGCGGTGAGGCCGTTCAGCTCGAACCAGAGGAGGGCCGCCCCGGCGAGCTGGACCAGCGGGCCGATCTGGAGGACCTTGCGGCCGATCCGGTCGGCGAGGAAGGCGCCGCTGACGGCTCCGCCGATCGCCGTGCCCACCGCGAGCGGCAGGTTCCCTAGTCCCGCCTCACCGGCGGTGAAGTGCCGACCGATCTGCAGGTAGAGGGTCAGCACGAGCTGCGTGCCGACGAGCCCGGCGAAGAACAGGGCGATGCCGCCGAGCCCGACGGCGAAGGCGGGCTTGCGCAGCAGGCCGGGGGTGACGAGCGGTTGCCGGCCGACCGCGGACCTGCGGCGCTGCTGCAGCGCGAACAGGGCGAATCCGAGGGCGGAGGCGGCCATGCACAGCCAGGTCCACAGCGGCCAGCCGTCCTCCTGTCCCTGGTTCAGCGGCAGGACGAGGAGCGCGCAGGACGCCGCGACCAGCGCGGCACCGCCCATGTCGACACTCACCGTACGGTCGCCGGCCTTCTTCGGTACACACCTGGCGGCGGTCACCAGGGCGGCGAGCCCGATGGGCAGGTTGACCAGGAACACCGAGCGCCAGCCCAGGCCGAAGAAGTCACCCTCGATGAGGAAGCCGCCGAGGACCGGACCGATGATGCCGCCGAGTCCCAGGACGGGGCCGAAGATCCCGAAGACCTTGGTGAGTTCGGTCCCGGAGAAGTTCTCCCGCAGCAGGCCGAGGCCCTGCGGCAGGAGCATCGCCCCGGCGGCGCCCTGCAGCAGCCGGAAGACGATCAGCGAGGTGATGTCCGGGGCCAGCGCGCACAGCAGCGAGGTGACGGTGAAGGCGCTCAGGCCGATCAGGAACATGCTGCGCCGCCCGTAGCGGTCACCGAGCCGGCCTCCGAGCACGAGCCCGGCTCCCAGGGTGAGGGCGTAACCGCCGATCACCCACTGGAGGCCGACGGAGCTCGCGCCGAGAGACTTCTCCAGCTCCGGTCCGGCGACGTTGACGATCGAGGCGTCCAGGAGGTCCATGATCTCCGCGACGAGCATGACCACCAGGATCAGCCACCGCCATCGGTAGGGCCCGGTGGTCCCGTCGGTGGTGGGGGTCGGGTTGCGCACGTCAATACCTCCATCGTAAAGTTATTCCACCATGAAGCTAAATCGATCGCGATAGGTTGTCAAAGCGGGCCGCCGACGCGGAGCGCACGGCGGAGAGAAGGGCGGCAGACCTCCCATGGAGGACGCGATGCGGGACGGTGTGGCGGCACAGCGCGAGCGGCTGATGGAAGGGCTGCGCGCCTACGGCGGCCACTACGCCGAGCTCAGCCGCCGCTTCGCCGCCTGGCTGGGCCTGCACTCCACCGACGCGACCGCGGTGCTGGAGATCGCCGCCGCCGAGGAGCGCGGCACGCCGCTGTCACCGGCACGGCTGAGCGAGCGGATCGCCCTGTCCACGGGCGCCACCACCGCGCTCCTGAACCGCCTCGAAACCGCGGGGCACATCACCCGCACCCGCGAACACTCGGACCGCCGGGTGATCACCCTGCGCAGCGGCCCGCACATCCAGGAACGGGCCGACGAGTTCTTCGGCCCGCTGGCCCACCGCCTCGACGCCACGATGGCGCACTACCCGCCGGACCTCCTGGCACGGTTCGAGTCGTTCGTGACCGACCTGAACTCCACCATGGACGCCCACCTCGCGGACCGGGGTACGACGACGCCGCACTCCCCCGGCGACTGACCCACGGCCGGACACATCGACTGCGGTGCGCGGCAAGGGGAACAACCCGCCGTCAGTTCACCTCCGGCCCGAACCGTCGCCTGTACGCCGACGGCGTGATGCCGGTCCCGCGGCGCATCAGTGTGCGCAGATTGGCGGCGGTGCCGAGCCCGCTGCGTCGCGCGACGACCTCGAACCGGGACTCGCCCCGCTCGATCAGCCGGCACGCCAGGGCCAGCCGTTCCCCCGTCAGCCACGCCAGTGGCGTCGTGCCCAGTTGCGCCCGGAAGCGGCGGTGCAGCGTCGCCGGACTGACCGCCGCACGCGTCGCGAGGGCGGACACGGTGAGCGGTGAGTGCAGCCGCTCCTGAGCCCAGGCCAGGACCGGCGCCAGGGACTCGTCCGGCAGGTCGGGCATGGGACGCTCCACGAACTGCCGCTGCCCACCGTCCCGGTGCGCCGCGAAGACCAGCCGCCGGCTCACGGAGTTGGCGACCTCCGCGCCGTGGTCGCTGCGGACCACATGCAGCCCGAGGTCGAGTGCGGCCGCACTCCCGGCCGCGGTGAGGATGTCCCCGTCATCCACGAACAGCACGTCCTCCTCGAGCCGGACCGAGGGGAAGCGGGCCCGGAAGGCGTCCGCCCACTGCCAGTGCGCGGTGGCCCGGCGGCCGTCGAGGACTCCGGCCTCGGCCAGCGTGAAGGCGCCGCTGCAGAAGCCGACCAGGCGGGCACCGCGGGCGTGTGCCCGGCGGACGGCATCGAGCACGGCGGAACGGCGGGGCACCTCGATGTCCGGCCGGTTGGGGACGATC
Source organism: Streptomyces silvae (assembly GCF_016745505.1). GTDB lineage: Bacteria > Actinomycetota > Actinomycetes > Streptomycetales > Streptomycetaceae > Streptomyces > Streptomyces silvae. The sequence goes on from NZ_JAERUC010000184.1 coordinate 77,521, forward strand.
AAGGTGTCCGCCGCGTCGGCCGCCTCCAGCCCGGCGACTCCCGTGAGCGTGAAGAATCCGTCCCGCATCAGGGTGCGGGGCTCGGAGGAACAGAGCGCGAAGTCGTAGAGATCACGGCCGATCTCGGGTCGGCGCAGACCGAAGATCTCGGTCGCACAGCCGAGCTCGAAGGGGTTCGAGTTCTCGTCGACGATCACGACGACCCGGTGAACGCCTGGGCCATCAGCCGCGTGCGAGGATTCTTTCGCCATGTGCAATTCCTAGCACTCACGGCGGCCGTGCGAAACGGCTCAGGATGAACCCATGAGCAGCGAACCCATCCCCCTCAGCAAGGCTCTGGCCTCGTTCGACGCCTTGTGGAGCCCCCGTATCGTCACACGCGTCAACGACTACGACGTCCGTATCGCCAAGGTCGAGGGCGAGCACCTCTGGCACGTCCACGACGACACCGACGAGTTCTTCCTGGTACTCGACGGAGAGCTGCACATCTCCTTGCGCGAGCCCGAGGGGGAGCGCACGGTCCTGCTCCCTCGGGGGTCGGTCTTCACCGTCCCCCGAGGCACGGAGCACAAGCCGTACGCTCCGTCCGGCGCCGCGATCCTCATGTTCGAACCCACCGGGACACCGACGGTGGGCGATCGTCACGACGAGATCCCGGAGCACGTCGACTCGACGACCGGCCACGCGCTCGGCACCTGACCCGAAGCAGCACCGGCCGGCACCCGACGTGGTGGCGGCCGGTGTCGCACGGTCGGAGAGACCGGGCGAGGCCCCTCGTCGCGGGCCCGGCGGCCGGCTGTGCGGCTACGTGGCCGGGGCGAGTTCGGCGCGGCCGAACAGCAGGGCGTACCCGGTGGGGAGCCGATGGAGGATGCGGGTGATGAGGTCGGGGCCGGCGTGGGCGGAGACGGCCGCGAAGACGGAGCCGGTGTCCCACCGGGTGGTGGCCAGGGAAGCGCCGGAACGGGCGGCGAGGTCCTTGACGAAGGCCCATCCGGTCAGCGGCTGCGTGTCGGGGACCTGAGCGGTCAGTACACGTGCGGCCTCCAGGGGCAGGCAGGCGGCCAGGTCGACGCGCTCGTCACCGGTCAGCTGCCGCCCCAGCCCCGCCAGGACCAGGCGGACGGCCTCCTCGGCTCTCTCACGGGTGGGGTAGGCGCCTTCGTAGCGGACCTTCTCCAGCATCTGCTCGTACGCCGTCCCGTACGGCCGCTGGTGCTCGAGCGATATGCGCACGTCGGTGATCACTGTGGTGTGTGCCTTTCGTGGAACCAGGGTGGGATGTGCCGGTGCGTGGCACCGGTGCGGCGGTCCTCGCCGGCCGTGCCGACGGCCGCGGACAGCACAGCGCGGAGGGTACGGAGGACGGCCGAGGGGAGATCGGGTGCCGTCCTCCGCACCTGTCCGGCCGGTCTCAGCCGGAGATCTCCTTGTGGCCGGCTCCGACGCCGACGGAGATCTTGCGGGGCTTGGCGCGCTCGGCGATCGGGATCCGCAGAGTGAGCACGCCCGCGTCGTAACCGGCCTCGATGTGCTCGGTGTCGAGGGTGTCGGCGAGCACGATCTGGCGGGAGAAGACGCCCAGAGGCCGCTCGGACAGCTCCATCTGCACGTCGTCGGCCTTCGCCACCGGCCGGCGCTCGGCCTTGACCGTCAGCATGTTCCGCTCGACGTCGATGTCGATCGCGTCCGCGGTGACGCCGGGAAGGTCGAAGGCCACGACGTACTCGTCGCCCTCGCGGTACGCGTCCATCGGCATCGCCGACGGCTTCGACCAGGTGCCCGGGCCGATCAGCTGCTGGGCCAGCCGGTCCAGCTCACGAAAGGGGTCAGTGCGCATCAACATCGTGAAAACACCTCCAGCGGGTTCGGGCTTGTCGCCAATGCGCCTCACTGAATCCGTTGTAGCATGTCATCCAACCGATGACAAACACTAAGTCATCCATCGGGTGACATCGAGAGGGAGGTGCCCATGACGCCCGACCAGCCGTCCTCGCCCCGTACCGACGCCCCTGGCCCGGCGTCGTTCCTCGCCGCCGCCGCAGCTCTTGACGCCATCGACGACGCGGTGCGCGAGGCTCAGAACAGGGCTCCGACCACCCCTGGGGCTCCCGGCCCCGGCCCGGAGCAGGCACTGGCCTCCCTGCTGCTGCTGCGGCAGGTGCGCGAGCAGCTCGCAGGCTGGGAGACCGGCCTGATCGAGACAGCCCGTGACGCGGGCGCCAGCTGGGCCGAGCTCGCCCACCCCCTCGGCGTCGCGAGCCGTCAGGCCGCCGAGCGCCGCTACCTGCGCGGCCGCCCCGGCCCGGCCGGGACCACCGGCGAACAGCGCGTGACGGCCACCCGGCAGGCGCGCGCCGCCGACCGCACCACCGCCCGCTGGGCCCGCCGTAATGCGGCCGACCTGCGCCGTCTCGCCGGCCAGATCACCGCGCTCACCGACCTTCCCCCGGCCGCCGGCCTCCCGGCCGGCGAACTCCACGCGGCCCTCGCCCACGACGACCCCGCCGACCTCATCGCCCCCCTGGCCGCCATCCGAGCTCACCTGATCGGTGCTCACCCGGACCTGGCCGCCCAGGCCGACAGCCTCACCGCACGCCGGACGGGACACGACGACCCGCGCTGACGCCGGCCTGGGCCTCGGGCACGGATCCTGGCCGTGGCCCTGCTCCCCCGGACGCGGCGCGGTCGCACCCCGGGCTCCCCGCACACCGGAATCGTCGCCGGGCCGGAAGGTGATCCGTCGTCGGCCGTCGAGTCCGGCGTGAAGATCGGTGCGAGCTGGGGGCGGCCAGGGCGCAGGTCTTCCCCCGCCCCTGCCCCGCGTGGTACGTTGCGGTCAGCACACGTGAACGCCCGCTCAGGGCGCCGGTGCTTCTCTCCCGCTGTTGCGCCCGTCCTCGATGACCGGCGATCCAGCGTCTCGCACCACTTCTTCCGTCCGGTCCGGGCTTCTCATGCCCGTCGTACGAGGCGTGATTCCGCCGCCTTGCCTTCGCCGGACCTCTCATTCGCCATGTCCGCGAAAGGACCCCCTCCATGACCAGCACACTCGAACGCCCCGTGATCCCGCAGAACCGGCCCGTCGCCCGCACCGTCGGTGTCCTCGACACCACGGGCAACGGACACGGCGTCCTGCGGACCGACGGTGGCCATCCCTCTCCCCGCGACGTCCAGGTGCCGCCCGCACTCATCCGGCAGTACGCCCTGCGCAAGGGCGATGTCGTCGAAGGAACGTGTGAGCGCCCCCGTGCCCTCTACGGCGTCGAATCCGTCAACGGCCGCCCGGCGCACGAGCTGCGCGGCCGGCCGCACTTCCGCGACCTCACCCCGCTGCACCCCCGGGAGCGGCTGCGTCTGGAGAGGCCGGGCGGGGGCCCCGCTCCTCGGATCATCGACCTCGTCTCGCCCGTCGGCAAGGGACAGCGCGGCCTGATCGTCGCGCCGCCGAAGACCGGCAAGACCGTGCTGCTGCAGCAGATCGCGGCGTCGGTCGCCGTCAACCATCCCGAGTGCCACCTGATGGTGGTCCTCCTGGACGAACGCCCCGAAGAAGTCACGGACATGCGCCGTTCCGTGCGCGGCGAGGTGTACGCCTCGACCTTCGACCGGCCCGCCAAGGAGCACATCGCGCTCGCCGACCTCGCCGTGGAACGCGCCAAGCGCCTGGTCGAACAGGGCCAGGACGTCGTGATCCTCCTCGACTCACTCACCCGGCTGTGCCGCGCGCACAACAACAACGCCGGTGCCGGCGGCCGCACGCTGAGCGGCGGCGTGGACGCGGCCGCTCTCACCGGCCCGAAGAAGCTGTTCGGGGCGGCCCGGCTCGCCGAGGAGGGCGGCTCGCTCACCATCCTGGCGACCGTACTGGTGGACACCGGCTCCCGCGCCGACGACTACTTCTTCGAGGAGCTCAAGAGCACCGGCAACATGGAGCTCCGCCTCGACCGGGTCTCGGCGGACCGGCGGATCTTCCCGGCGGTCGACATCACTCCCTCGGGCACCCGCCGAGAGGAACTCCTGCTGCCCGCGGGCGAACTGGCCGCCGTACGGGGACTGCGGCGCGCCCTGCGGTCGAGGGACGCCCAGGCCACGCTCGAAGCGCTGCTGGAGAAGATCCGCAGGACTCCCGACAACGCGGCCTTCCTCCGGCAGGTCCAGCAGACCGTCCCCGACGCGTGACCCCACGGTGCGTACGGGGGCGGGCGCCCGGTTGCCGGGGGGCGCCCGCCCGGCCGGTCAGCCCGTGGCACCCAGTGCGTCGGAGACCAGGGCGCGGGCCTCGTCCTGGACCCTGGCCAGGTGTTCGGCCCCCTGGAAGCTCTCCGCGTACACCTTGTAGACGTCCTCCGTGCCGGACGGGCGGGCCGCGAACCACGCGCTGTCGGTGCAGACCTTGAGCCCGGCGATGGCCGTGCCGTTGCCGGGAGCCTCGGTGAGAACGGCGGTGATCGGTTCCCCGGCCAGGGTGTCCGCGGTGACCTGCTCCGGCGAGAGCCTGGCCAGCACCGCCTTCTGCTCGCGGCTCGCGGGGGCGTCGATCCGCGCGTAGGCCGGGTCGCCGAACCGGGCGGTGAGTTCGCCGTAGTGCTGGGAGGGGGTGGAGCCGGTGACGGCGGTGATCTCCGACGCGAGCAGGGCGAGCAGGATGCCGTCCTTGTCGGTGGTCCACACCCGGCCGTCGCGGCGCAGGAAGGACGCTCCGGCGGACTCCTCACCGCCGAATCCCAGGGTGCCGCCGAACAGCCCGTCCACGAACCACTTGAAGCCCACGGGGACCTCGACCAGCTGCCGTCCGAGGTCGGAGGCGACGCGGTCGATCATGGAGGAGGAGACGAGGGTCTTGCCGATGCCGGTGCCGGCCGGCCAGTTCTCGCGGTGGGAGTAGAGGTAGCGGATGGCCACCGCCAGGTAGTGGTTGGGGTTCATCAGCCCGCCGTCCGGCGTGACGATGCCGTGCCGGTCGGCGTCCGCGTCGTTGCCGGTGGCGATGGTGTACGCGTCACGCTGCTCGATGAGCGAGGCCATGGCGTGCGGCGAGGAGCAGTCCATCCGGATCTTCCCGTCCCAGTCCAGCGTCATGAAGCGCCAGGTGGGATCGGCGAGCGGGTTGACCACGGTGAGATCGAGCCGGTGGCGCTCGGCGATCCGCCCCCAGTACGCGACCGAGGCCCCGCCGAGGGGGTCGGCGCCGATCCGGATCCCCGCGTCACGTACGGCGTCCAGGTCGAGGACGGCCGGGAGGTCGTCGACGTAGGCGGTCAGGAAGTCGTGGCGTCCGGTGGTGTCGGCGGCGAGTGCCCGGGCGTAGGGGATCCGGCGGACCTCCTTCAGCCCTCCCTCGATCAGGGCGTTGGCCCGGTCCTGGATCCAGGAGGTGGCGTCCGATCCGGCCGGCCCGCCGTGCGGGGGGTTGTACTTGAATCCCCCGTCGGCGGGCGGGTTGTGCGAGGGCGTGACGACGATGCCGTCCGCGAGGCCGCCCGTACGGTCCCGGTTGTACGTCAGGATCGCGTGCGAGACGGCGGGGGTGGGCGTGTAGCCGTCGTCGCTGTCGATCAGGACGGTGGCACCGTTGGCGGCCAGCACCTCCACGGCCGTGATCCGGGCGGGTTCGGACAACGCGTGGGTGTCGGCCCCGAGGAACACCGGCCCGTCGGTGCCCTGCCGCTCCCGGTAGTCGCAGATGGCCTGGGTGGTGGCGGCGATGTGGTCCTCGTTGAACGCAGCCGCGAGCGCCGATCCGCGGTGCCCCGAGGTTCCGAAGGCCACACGCTGGCCGGGCTCGGCCGGGTCCGGGTGGACGGTGTAATAGGCCGTCACCAGCCGTGCCACGTCCACCAGGTCTCCGGGCTGCGCCGGCTGACCGGCCCGTTCGTGAACCATCGCTTCTCCTCTGTCCTCATCGGCCGTTCGCGGACCGCCACCGGGCGGACGATCATCACGAGTTGTACCCGATACTGCCTCTTCGGCCCGCTTCCGGGTACACGGCCGGACCAGCAGTACATCCGGCAGACGGTGGATCCCGGGACCGATCCGGCATGGTCGGCCGGTTCGCACGGAAAGCCTGGCGAGAAGCATCCGGAGCCGGAGAAGAACCGGGTGAGGCCGCGAGGAATGCCGGCCCGCCCGGACGGAACATGGGCGATCAGAATTTCCGCACTCAACCGGACGGAAATTGCGGCACATTAACGCCGGACGTCTCCGGGCCTCGCGATACGCCCTTCGTATACGAGCAGAGGCGCACGCCACGGACATCATGCGGCATTGCGCCGGACAGGGACCGTCATAGCCGTCTGACACGCCGCGGAATTCGAGGAACCGGTGGTCGGCGGCCTGGCCGGAGGTAATCGAGAAGACACGAGCGCGAGTCATACGTGTTTTCCCACGCGTGGTCTGCGACAGTGCAGTTCGGTTTTACCCACTTGATCTCCTCCGCCATATTCCTTGCCGCCGGTGTTTACCCGAACCGGCTCTTCGGGGGCATGTGAAAGAGAGTCGTGCGTGCTGCAGAAGAGTTGCACCGACGAAAGCCGACTGACGGTCCTTCACCTGGTCCAGCCCGTGGAGGGCGGAGTCGCACGGGTCGTGACCGACCTCGTCGCGGCGCAGGTACGGGCGGGGCTGCGGCCCGTCGTGGCCTGCCCTCCGGACGGGCCGCTGGCAGCCGGGGCGTCCACGGCGGGGGCCCGGGTGTGGCCCTGGCCGGCGGAGCGCGCCCCCGGCCCCCGGCTCGGCCGGGAGGTGCTCGCGGCGCGCCGCCTGATCCGTACGTGCGCTCCCGACGTGGTGCATGCCCACAGTGCCAAGGCGGGGCTCGCCGGACGGCTGGCCGTACGCGGCCGGGTTCCGACGGTGTTCCAGCCGCACGCCTGGTCGTTCGAGGCCCTGGAGGGCCGGGCCGCCGGACTGGCCACCGCCTGGGAGCGGTTCGGGGCGCGGTGGAGCGACCGGATCCTCTGCGTCAGCGAGTCCGAGCGCCAGGCCGGGCAGCGCGCGGGCATCACGGCCCGCTGGTCGGTCATCCACAACGGCATCGACCTGGGCCGTTTCCGGCCGCCCGGCGCGGACGCCGCCGTGGCGGCCCGTGCCTCGCTCGCTCCGCTCGCCGGGGTCCCTCCCGAAGTGCCGCTCGTCGTGTGCGTCGGGCGCCTGAGCCGGCAGAAGGGCCAGGACGTCCTGCTGCGGGCCTGGCGGGCGGCGGCGACGGGCGGTGCGCGGCTGGTGCTGGTCGGCGAGGGGCCGTACGGGGAGGAGCTGCGGCGCACCGCGCCGCCCGGCGTGCTGTTCACGGGGGCGAGCACCGATGTGCGGCCCTGGATCCACGCGGCGGACCTGCTGGTCCTCCCTTCGCGCTGGGAGGGGATGGCGCTGGCCCCCCTCGAGGCGATGGCCTGCGGCACCCCGGTCCTGCTGACCGATGTCGACGGGGCCAGGGAGAGCCTGCCGCCCGGCCATCTGCCCCACTGCCTGGTGCCGCCCGAGGACCCCGCGGCGCTCGCGGCGGCGCTCACCACGCTGCTGGGCGATCCGGCGCTGCGTACGGAGCTGGGCCGCACGGGACAGAGCCGTACCCGGGCGGTCTTCGACGTCACGAGGACCGCCGGTGCGGTCCTGCGCCTGTACGAGGAACTTGTCGGCCAGTCCCGCCCCGAGACGAGGAAGCGCACCGAGCGATGACGACGGAGAGTGCACCTGCCCCCCGAGCCGCCCAGGCGACCGCCGTACGGCGTGCGGCACCGACGATCCGCCCGCCGCGCAGCGGCAGGGACGGCGCTCCGGCCCCACGGACCGCCGGAGGACTCGGTCGCCACCGGGCCCCGGTCGCGCTCATGGCCGGCGACGCGCTGGCGCTCGGCCTGGCCGTGGCCCTGGTCGCACCAGGACCGTGGCCCCCGGCCGTGGCGCTGCTGCAGGCCGCCGTCCAGCTGCTCCTGAACGCCTACCGGGGCCTCTACCGGGCCGGGTTCTCCCCCTCCGCGCTGGCGGAACTCCCGGCGCTGGCCGGGCTGGCCGCGGTGCAGTGGTACGTCGTCGCCGAGGCGGTGTCCGCGTACGACCCGCGCCACACCGCCGCGTGGGCGGCGCTCGGCTGCGCGGCCGGTCTCCAGATCCTGGTGAGCTGCGGGGCGCGCGCCGTCGTCCACCGGTACCGGCTGTGGTCGGCCGCGCGTCATCCGCGGTCCACCCTGGTGGTGGGCGACGGCCCGCTCGCGGACCGCGTCGTCACCGTGCTGCAGGAGCACACGCGGTACGGGATGCGGCCGGTCGGCCGGGTGGGGGGCTCCGGCGCCGACACCGACGAGACGGCGGAGGCGCCGGCGGGCGAGGCGCCGCTGCCCGTCCTGGCGTCGGTGCAGGACGCCGCCCGGGCGGTCGTGCAGAACTCGGTGCGGCACGCGGTCTTCACGGTGCCTCCCGAGGCCGTGCCCGACGGGGCGGAGCTCTTCGCCCTCTTCGCGCGGCACGGCTGCCGGGTGTGGCTGATCACCGATCAGGGAGCGGTGGCGCGGTACCGGACCGCGCCCCGCCCGGACCATGTGTGGGGCTTCGCCGCCCACGCGCTGCACGCCGGGCCCCACCACCCCGTGGCACACCGGGTGAAACGGGTCATGGACGCCGTCCTCGCCACGGCCGCCCTGCTCGCGGCGTCCCCCGTGATGGCCGCCTGCGCGCTCGCCGTGCGGGTGTGCGACGGCCCGGGCGTCATCTTCCGTCAGGAGCGGATCGGAAGGCACGGGCGGCCGTTCGTCCTGCTGAAGTTCCGCACCCTGCGCCCGGCCGACGCGCACGAGTCGGCCACCCGGTGGAACGTGTCGGAGGACCGGCGCATGAGCCGCGTGGGCAGGACGCTGCGCAGGACCTCGCTCGACGAGCTGCCGCAGCTGTGGAACGTCGTGCGCGGCGACATGAGCCTGGTCGGGCCACGCCCCGAACGCCCCTACTTCGTCCAGCAGTTCAGCCGGATGCATCCCGGCTACCGGTCCCGCCACCGGATGCCCGTCGGCATCACCGGGCTCGCCCAGGTGCACGGTCTGCGCGGCGACACCTCGATCGAGGACCGGGCCCGCTTCGACAACCGGTACATCGAGACGTGGTCGCTCTGGCAGGACCTGTGCGTGCTGGCGCGCACGGCCGGCTCGGTGTTCCGGCTCGGAGGCAGCTGAACCGTGACACTCACCGTTACCGCGGCCCCGGCCGTACCGGCCGTCGAGGAGCAGGCGCCCCCTCACGGGTGGGGCGGCCTGCGGCCGTTGCTGCCGTTGCTCGCGACGGTCCTGCTCGTGGCCGTCCCGTCCGGCGACGGTGAGGCCGGGGCCCTGGCCGGCGTGCCGGCGGCCGATCTCGTCTCGGGTGCGGCGGTCCTCGTCTGCGTGGGCGTGCTGCTGTTCCTGCGGCGGCGTCCGCTCTCACCGGCCGCCGCGCTCGTGCTGGGGCTTCCGGCCGTGGGGCTCGCCCTGGCCACGGTCACCGCGGCGGACCCGGTGGCGGCCCTGCCGGGGTTCGTGCGGTATCTGCAGATCTTCGTCCTCGTGCCGGCCGCCGTCCTTCTGCTGGTCAGGGACGCCTCGGGGTTCCGGGTCGTCATGGGCGCGCTCGTCCTGCTGGCGGCCGTCCAGGGGGCCGTGGGGGTCCACCAGTACGTCACCGGCACCGGCGCCTCGTACATGGGCGAGACCATCCGCGCGGTCGGGACGTTCGGCCCCGGCGACGTGATGGGGATGGCGACGGTCGTCGGCTACGGGGTGGTGGCGGCCGCCGCGTACGCACTCCGCGCCCCCGCCGGCACGCCCCGCCCGCTGAAGCCGTGGGCCGCCGTGACCGCGGCGCTGCTGCTCGTCCCGCTCACGCTGTCCTTCAGCCGGGGGGCGTGGATCGCGACGGCGGCGGGGGCCCTCGCCGTGATCGCGCTCACCGGGCTCCGGCAGGCCGTCCGCGCCGTGGCGGTGCTGGGCGCGGCCGGGGTGGTCCTGGTGGGCGGTTTCGGCGTCGGGTCCGAGATGATCTCGCAACGGCTCACCAGCATCACCGAGGTGACCAGCGCGCCCGACCGCTCGGTCAACGACCGCTACACCATGTGGGCCGCGGCGGAGGGCATGTGGCGCGAGCACCCGGCGGCGGGTGTCGGCCTCAAGGGCTTCCCGGCGCACCGGGACGGGCACGCCTCGATCGGTCTCTCCTCGGGGAGCGACACGGCGGGGGTCGGTCAGGAGTTCCGTAAGCAGCCGCTGCTCTCCCCCCACAACATGTATCTGCTGGTGCTCAGCGAACAGGGGCTCATCGGCTTCACCGCGCTGGTGGGCTCCTGGGCGGCGCTGCTGGTCGGCGGGGTGCGGAGGCTGGTGCTCGCGCGGGCCCGGGGGTCCGCGGCCGTCGACTGCGGTCTCGTCGCCGTCGGGCTGATGACCTGGCAGACCGTCGACTTCCTGTACGCGGACATCGGGGGGCCCTCCACCGTCCTGACCGGGATCGTGCTCGGCCTCGCCGCGTGGTGGGCGCTGGCCGAACCCGAGGGGGCGACCGCCGCGTGAGCAGCACCGCCACCGATCCGGCCGCGGAGGCACCGGCCCCCGGACCATCCACGCATGATGCTCCGGTACGTCCAGGGCGTTTCCTCGCCCGGGCGGCGGGCGGCGCCGCCGGTCTCACCGTGGTCGCCGCCCTGCTGGGACTCGTACGGGACCAGGCCGTCGCCCGGCTCTTCGGCGCCAGCCACGCCAGCGACGCGTTCCTGATCGCCTGGACCGTGCCGGAGATGGCGGCCACGCTGCTCATCGAGGACGGCATGGCGCTGCTGCTCGTGCCCGCGTTCAGCCTGGCGCTGACCCGGCGGGCCGCCGGGGGCCACACACAGGACCCGGTCCGCGTCCTGATCGCCGACACCCTGCCCCGGCTGTTCGCCGCGCTGGCCTGCGCGGGAGGGCTGCTGATCTGGGGCGCCCCCTGGGCCGTCGGCGTCCTGGCGCCCGGGCTGGACGATCCCCGGCTCGCGGTGGACTGCACCCGGCTCACGGCCGTCACGGTCCTCACCTTCGGCATCACGGGGTACTTCAGCGCGGCGTTGCGGGCCCACGGCCGGTTCCTGGGCCCGGCGGGTGTCTACATCGCGTACAACATCGGCATCATCGGGATGACGCTGGCACTGCACTCCGTCTGGGGGGTGCGGGCCGCGGCCGCCGGGGTCGCCGTCGGCAGCCTGCTGATGATCCTGACGCTGCTGCCCGCGTTCGTACGGCTGGTGCCGGGGCGGCGGGGGAAGCCGGCCGTCCGGGAGCGGGGTTCCGGTTCCGCCCTTCTCGGGGCGACGGTCCTGGCGCCGGTCGTCCTGTTCGTGGTGAGCCGTCAGTCGCAGGTCTTCGTCGAGCGGTTCCTCGCCTCGTCCCTGCCGGACGGCGCCATCTCCCATCTCAACTACGCGCAGAAGGTCGCGCAGCTGCCGATGGTGCTGTCCATGATGATCTGCACGGTGACGTTCCCCGTGGTCGCGCGGGCCATGGCCGCCGGTGACCGGGAGGGCGCCCGGCGGCGGGTCGAGCGCGATCTCGCCCTGGCCGGGACCGTGGTGCTGCTGGGTACGGCGATGGTGCTCGGCTGTGCTCCCCGGATCGTCGAAGTCCTCTTCCAGCGTGGCGCGTTCGACGCGGCGGACACCGCCGCCACCGCCGGGGTCATGCGGGTCTACGCGCTCGGTCTGCTCGGCCACACCCTGGTCGGCGCCCTGTGCCGGCCGTTCTTCTCGGCCGGACGGCCCACCTGGTACCCGCTCGGCGCGATGGGCGCAGGCCTCCTGGTCACCACTGCGGCCGGCGCGCTGCTGACCGGTCCGTTCGGCGTGAACGGCATCGCGGCCGCCAATGCCGTCGGTATCAGCACGGCCGCCCTGCTGATGCTCCTCGGCCTGGGCAGGCGGGCGGTCGCCGTACGGACCGGGGCCGTGGCCCTCTCCCTCGTGCGGCCGGCCGCCGCCGCGGCCGTCGCCGCTGCGGCCGGCCGGCTGGCCACGGACCTGGTGCCCGGGCCGCTGCCCGGTCTGGCGGCCGGCTGTCTCGCCGTACCGGCGGCGTTCCTTCTGGCCGGGTTCGTGCTCCGGATGCCCGAAGCCGTCCACCTGCCCGCACTCATCCGACGGAGGTTCCCTCATGGCCGCTGACACCTCGGCACCGCGTGCCCGGACGCCCCGCCTCCGGACCCGGCCGTGGATCCTGACCTATCACTCGGTGAGCGATCCCACGGAGGATCCGTACGGCATCACCGTCTCCGCCGACCGTCTGGACGAGCAGCTGACCTGGCTGCGCCGCCGGGGCCTGACCGGCGTGGGGGTCGCCGCGCTGCTGCGGGCGCGGGCCGCCGGGAAGGGCGGGCTGGTCGGGCTCACCTTCGACGACGGGTACGCCGACTTCCTCGACGAGGCGCTCCCGGTGCTGCTCGCCCACGGCTGCAGCGCGACGGTGTTCGTCCTTCCCGGCAGGCCCGGCGGCACCAACGCCTGGGACCCGCTCGGCCCGCGCAGACCGCTGCTGACCGAGGAGGGCATCCGTACGGTCGCGGCGGCGGGGATGGAGGTCGGCTCGCACGGGATGCTCCACCGGGATCTGACGGCGCTGTCCGACGAGGAACTCCGGGAGGAGACGCACGGCAGCCGGGACGCGCTGCACCGCCTCGTCCGGGAGGCGCCGTCCGGCTTCTGCTACCCGTACGGCACGGCCGACCGGCGGGTGGTCGAGTCCGTCCGGGAGGCGGGGTACGCCTATGGGTGCGCTCTCGTCCCCGGTCCCCTGGCGGGGCCGCTCGCCCTTCCCCGTACGCATGTCAGCCACGCCGACCGGGGTGCCCGTCTCCGGGCCAAGGAGATCAGGCACCGGCTGCGGAACCGCTCCGCCGGCGCCACGGGGCCGGGTGACGCGGGGTGAGAGCACTGCACGTCATCACCGGTCTCGGCGTCGGCGGGGCCGAACAGCAGCTGCGTCTGCTGCTGCGTCATCTCCCGGTGCGCTGCGACGTCGTGACGCTCACCAACCCGGGGGCGGTCGCGGACGGGCTGCGCGCCGACGGTGTCCGGGTCCGGGATCTGGGGATGCGGAGCAACCGGGACCTCGGCGCGGTGCCCCGGCTGGCCCGTCTCATCCGCCGCGGCTCCTACGACCTGGTGCACACGCACCTCTACCGGGCCTGCGTCTACGGCCGGATCGCGGCGCGCCTCGCCGGGACGACCGTGGTGTCGACGGAGCACTCGCTGGGACACGCGGAGATCGAGGGGCGGCCGCTCACCCGCGGCACCCGGGAGCTCTATCTGCGCACCGAGCGGCTGGGGGCTGCGACGGTCGCCGTCTCCGACACCGTCGCGGGCAGGCTCCGCGACTGGGGTGTGCCGGCCGCGCGGATCCACACCGTGCCCAACGGGGTGGATGTGGCCGCCTTCCGTTTCGACAGCGCACGACGGCAGACCACCCGGGCCGCGCTGGGGCTTCCCGGCACGGCCTTCGTGGTGGGCGGTGTGGGCAGGCTGGTCCCCGGCAAACGTTTCGACCTGCTGATCCGTGCCGTCGCCGCGCTCCCCGGTGCCTGGCTGGTCCTGGCCGGGGACGGGCCGGAGGCCGGGGCGCTGCGCGCGCTCGCCGCCCGGCTCGGTGTCGCCGGCCGCGTCAGGTTCCTCGGCGAGTGCGGGGCTCCGGAAGGTGCCGCTCCGGACATCCCGGCGGTGCTCAGCGCCGTCGACACGTTCGTCTCGGCGTCCCGCGAGGAGTCCTTCGGTCTCGCCGTCGTCGAGGCCCTGGCGGCCGGGCTTCCCGTGGTGCACGCGGCGTGCCCGGCCATCGAGGACCTCCCGGCGGACCGGGCCCCGGGCGCCGTCCGGATCGGTTCCGCCTCCGGTGCCGGCGATCCCACGGAGGAGCTGACGGCGGCGCTTCGGCACCGGATGGAGGGCGGCGCCAGGAGGCTGCCGCCGCCTCCCGCGGTCGACCACTACGACATCAGGCTCAGCAGCCGGCGCCTCCTGGACGTCTACGCACAGGCCCTCGACACCCCCACAGCCACCCCGACCGTCACCCCGACCGAGAGAGCACTCCCATGACCGAGTCGCCCGAGCAGCAGCCGGCCGTCCCCGGACGGCTGCGCAGGCTCCGCCCCACATCCCTACGGCCCACCTGGTGGCCCCTGCCCGCCTGCGTCCTGCTCGGGGCCGCCTGCGGATTCTCGTACGGCATGCTCGCCCAGCCCGAGTACGCGGCCACCAGCTACGCCATGGTCACCGCGGGCAAGGGCATCGATCCGGCCGCCGCCCTGGGGTACGCCCAGTCGTACGGGCGCCTGGCCACCAGCGACGCCACCCTCTCCTACGCCAAGGGCGCCGCCGGGGAGCCCGTACGTGAACTCCGCGCCCACGTACGGTCCGAGACCTCCCCGGACTCGCCCATGATCGCGGTCACCGGTACGTCCGTGTCGCGCGGGCGTGCCGCGGACATCGCCAACGCGGTGACCGAGGCGGTGGTCGTGAGCAGCGGTCACGTCGCGAAGGACACCGGTGTGAAGCTGGTGAAGTTCTCCCACGCCGTACCGCCCGTCGATCCCGTCTCCCCGTCCGCGCCGCTCGGCACGGCCGTCGGCGCCAGCGCGGGCGGGCTGGTCGGCGGACTCATCCTGCTCGTCCGCCCCCGGCCCGGACGCCGGGGAGTGACGGCCCAGGTTCCGGGTCCCACCCATGGCGGCACCACCGGCGAACGGGAGCTCGTGCGATGAACATCGACCACCGTGGACGGCTCACCGTGACCCTCTGCAGGGACCTGCCGGACTTCGTGGACCTCGCCCCGGAGTGGAACGCGCTGCACCGCAGGTGTCCCACCGCCACGCCGTTCCAGAGCCATGCGTGGCTCCACTCGTGGTGGCTCTCCTACGGGACTCCCGGCCGGCTCCGGGTCGTACTGGTGCGCAGGGACGGACGGCTGATCGGCGCGGCGCCGCTGATGCTCGTGCACCGCCCGATGCCTCTGCTGGTGCCGATGGGCGGAGCGATCTCCGACTACTTCGACATCCTGGTGGACGGCGAGGACGTCCCGGCGGCGGTCACCGCGCTGGAGCGCGGGCTCCACCGCGCGGCGGCGCACACCGTCGTGGACCTGCGGGAGGTCAGGCCCGACGCCTCGGCGCACCTGCTGTTCGAGGCGTGGTCCGGCGCCCGGAGCAGCCGCACCGACTCGACCTGCATGGAGCTGCCCGCCGAGCCGATCGACGCCCTCATCGGGCGGATGACCGGTTCGCGCGCCCAGCGGGCGCGGGCCAAGCTGCGCAGGGTCGACGCCCTGGGCATCGAGTGCCGTACCGCGCCGGTGCACGGGGTGGCGGGGGCGATCGGCAGCCTGCTGCGGCTCCACGAGCTCCAGTGGCTCGGCAGAGGCGTCAACCCCGAGCACCTGCGGCCCCGGTTCTGCGCGCATCTGGTGCGCTCCGCCCGCCGGATGGTGCGCGACGGGGAGGCCTCGGTCAGGGAGTTCCTGCTCGACGGCGAGGTGGTGGCCGCCGATGTGTCGTTCCGGTCGGCGCGGCTGACCGGGGGGTACCTCTACGGGGCCGACCCCCGGCTCAGGGAGACGAAGGTGGACGTCTCCTCGATGCTGCTGCGCGAGATCGCGCGGGAGGCCGACGGCCTGGACCGTGGTGTGCTGAGTCTGCTGCGCGGCTCGGAGCAGTACAAGAGCCACTGGGGCCCGGTGCCGGTCGTCAACCGGCGCCTGATGCTGGCCCGTTCCTCGCTGGAGCCGCTGCTGCGGCTGCGCGAGACACAGGTGAACGTCCGGGAGCGGGCGGCCGGCACGGTGAAGTCCCGGCTTCCCGCGGCACGGGAGTGGCGCGGCCGTCTGAGCGAGCTGCCCGCGGCCGGGGCCGCGCTGATCGGCCGGAGTTGAGCCGTGATGATGACTTTTGCGGCGATCCGTTACCGTCTGTCGACTTTCGCGTTGTCAGGGCATACCGGTCGCACGCTCGCGGCCGGCTTCAACCCCCTCAAGGAGAACTGATGTCGCGTATCTCGAAGGTGGCCGCCGTCATGGCAGGTACCGGTGCCCTGATCGCCGGCGGCGCCGGCATGGCTACCGCCGACTCCGGAGCGGAGGCCGTCGCGGCCCACTCCCCCGGTGTCATTTCGGGCAACGCCGTCCAGGTGCCCGTCAGCATCCCGGTCAACGTGTGCGGCAACACGGTGAACGTGATCGCTCTGCTGAACCCGGCGTTCGGCAACACCTGCGCGAACGTTTCGGACAGCCACGAGGACGAGGGCGAGTACGGCTACGGCCACTGATCCCCCCGAGGCACCGTCCGGGCCCTCTCCCTCCGCGTCCGCAGCGGAGGGAGGGGGCCCGGCCCGCTTCCGGGGGCGCCGCTCAGACGTACCGGTAGAGCCGGCTGTGGTCCATGAGCTGCGAGGGCGCGACGTCCCACGGCGGCATGGGCCGGTCGAGCGGGAAGATCCGGTCGCGCTGCGGATCACCGGCGGGGAGCTCCCGGGCCGGCAGGTAGCGGGAGCGGGGGTGCGCCTTCTGCCAGCGGGTCCACAGCAGGTCGATGAAGGCGTGGTGCAGCCAGAAGACGGGGTCGTCGGGCGACGCGGCGCCCGCCATCGACCCGCCGATCCAGCGGTGCACCCGGTTGTGGTTGGCCACACCGCGGCCCCCTCGGATGCCCCATCCCTCGATCCTGTTCCGGAAGCCGGTGGTGCTGACGCTGTTCCACGGCTCGGTGTCGTAGACCGGATCCTTCAGCGCACGCTCCACGTCCGCCGCCGCGGGCAGGGTGACGGGTGAGGAGGGCCTGCCGAAGTTGCGCCGCAGGAAGGGGTCGTCGGTGACTCCGGCGCGGATACGCCAGTTGCCCTGCCGGTAGGCGAACGGTCCGGTCATGACCTGCCGGTCGCCCGGCCTGCCGTTGCCGCCCAGGAAGTCGTCCGCCCAGAGGGACGAGCTGGCCGTGTTGTCACGCGTCCAGTCCCAGTACGGGATCGACACGCGGGGATCGACCGCGCGCAGCGCCTTCTCGAACTCCAGCAGGTATCTGCGGTGCCAGGGGAAGAAGGACGGCGTCATATGGGCGGGCCGTGGCCTGCTCTCGGCGTCGGTGACGTAGTACTGCCGGTGCAGGCTGACGAAGTCGTCGTAGCGGCCCGACCGTTTCAGCTCCAGGATCGCGTCGACCAGACGCTTCTTCTCGGTGCGCGTGAGGTCGCGCTGGTTCTTCCGGCTGTACACGCGTGCTCGTCCTTAAGGGCTCAGATGGTGTGCGGGGAGGCGGCCGACAGCTGCGCGGGGCCCAGTTCGTCGACCGCCGCGCGGGCCGTCTCGAGGAGGGTGGGGAAGGACTCGTAGTGGTTGACGGTGCTGAGATAGCTCCCGTCGGCGCGCCTCATCACGTGCAGCGGCCTCCCGTCGACGCTGACCTCGGTGCCGGTCACCGCTGCGGCGGCTCCGGCCTCACCGGCGTACGGCTGTGCACCGGCGTGCGGCTGTTTGCCGTCGTCGGGCGGTGCAGCGGCGTACGGCTGTGCGCCGGCCGGCACCGTGGTCGTGACCGTGCCCCGGATCTCGCGGCCCTTGTACAGCTCGGAGAAGCGCTCGGGGCCCACGGCGCCGCGCTCCCGGTCCGCGCCCGCGGGCCCCTGGGTCCCGAGGAGGACCGGGGCGAGCGCGCCGCCGGTCCCGGCGATCACGGCTGCGGTGAAGGCGGTGCGCAGCACCGCGCGGCGGGCCGGCCGTGGTGCGCCGGCCGGCTCCCCCTTCGTACCGTCGGTCGGGTTCATGGTGGGTGTACCTCCCTCTCGTGGGCTCCTGCGAGGTCCCGCTCGAGTGGGCAACGAGGCGGTGCGCGAACGGTTCTCATCCGCAGGACATCACGCGACCGTGGTAATTCCGTGGCGCTCCCCGGCCGTGTCGGCCCTGTGGAGCGGCCGCCGGGGTGAGCATGGCCGTCCGAGCTCCCGGAGGTGGTGCATGAACGCGCCGACGCAGGTGTCCACGGTCCGCGTGCGGGGAACGGCCGGTGCCGATCTGGCCGATCCGGCGTTCTGGCGGCTGCCGCGGCACGAACGGCTGTCCGCGTTCGCCCGGCTGAGGGAGCTCGACGCACCGGTCCTCTTCACCCCTCGTACGGGTTCACGCACGCCCTTCTACGCGGTGGTGAGGCACGCGGACGTGAAGTCGGCGAGCCGGCAGCCGCAGTTCTTCGCCAGCGCACCGGGTGTCACGACTCCGGAACCGGCGCCCTGGGCCAAGGCGGTCTTCGGCAACTCCATGGTCAACATGGACGGCGCCGAGCACGCGGGGCTGCGCAGGACCATCTCGCGCGCGTTCACGCCGAGGCTGCTCGCGGCCGCCGAGGAGAACATCGACGCCGTCGCCCGGCGGCTCGTGGACGAAGCCGCCGCCGCGGGGCCGGGTGACTTCATGCGCGCGGCGCCCTCCCGCATGCCGTTCGAGGTGATCTGCGACCTGATGGGCATCCCCGCGCGCCACCGGGCCCGGATCGCCGCCCGTATCGACCACGCCTCGGAGTACGTCGGGGTCCAGCGGCGGGGCCGCGCCCGGCTGCGGATCCCGGGGCGCGGCCTGCGCTCGCTGGCCCGCATGCAGCTGGAGATGGCGGGTATCGCCCGTGAGCGCCGCCGCGTCCCGGCGGACGACGTGATCTCGGCACTCGTCCGCGCGGACGTCGGCGGACAGGCGCTGTCCTCGCGTCAGCTCGGCGCGTTCTTCTCGCTGCTGCTCGTGGCCGGTGTGGAGACCACTCGGAACGCGATCGCCCACGGGCTGGTGCTGCTGACGGAGCATCCGGAGCAGCGGGCGCTCCTGGAGTCCGACTTCGACCGTTACGCCGACGGCGCGGTGGAGGAGATCGTGCGGCACTCGACGCCGATCATCCAGTTCCGCCGGACGGTGGCGGCGGAGTGCGAGCTCGGCGGCCGCACCTTTCTGCCCGGGGAGAAGGTCGTGCTCCTCTACGCGTCCGCGAACCGCGACGCCTCGGTGTTCGACGACCCGGAGGCGTTCGACATCACCCGGTCGCCCAATCCGCATCTCGGATACGGCGGCGGGGGCCCTCACCACTGTCTGGGAGCGCATCTCGCGAAGCTGGAGCTGAAAGCGCTCTTCCGCGAAATGCTCACCCGGCCGGTGAATATCCGGGCTTCGGGAGAACCCGGTCTGGTCGATTCGAATTTCGACAACCGTGTCGGCTCTCTTCCCTTCACCTTCGACCGGTGTCACCCGAACGGTCCGCTATGAACGGACGCGTGTCGCGAATGGGCTATTCACGGGCGGTCCCGCAGCCCATTGTTGAATCTTTCTCCTTAGGGTCGGCAGGGTCGGAGTAAGGCCGCAATCCAAGGAGGAGCCGTGCCCGTACAGCGCCGTCTCATCAATTTCGGCGTCGGCGCGACCGCGCTCTGCCTCCTCGTCGGCGGCGCGGTCCTCGCCGATCGCGACGCGGAGGACACCCAGGCCGGTAAGGGCGCGGCTCAACAGGCCCCCGAGCCGGCGACGACGACCGCCATCGGCGCCTACCTGGACTACGGGCCGAAGGGCGTCCAGCGGATGGGAGAGCTCTCGCGCTGGCTCGGCGGTACGGAGATGCGCGTCGGGCACAGCTATCTGCCGGGCGACCTGTGGGAGAACATCGAGGGCCGCCCCGGGTTCCTCGCCTCCTGGGCGGCCTGGCGCAAGGCGGCCGACGACCGGATGTTCGTCCTCAACACGCCGATGCTGGAGCGCAACGAGGAGCATGTCTCCGACGACGAGGTGCGCGGTCTGCTGCGGGACGGCGCGGAGGGCCGCTTCGACGAGCACTTCCGCCGCCTGGCCGAGCGCCTGGTGCTGCTCGGCGTACCGGACACCGTGATCGTCCTCGGCTGGGAGATGAACGGGACGACGTACACGCACCGGTGCGGTCCCGACCCCGTCGCCTGGAAGGCGTACTGGAACCGCATCGTCACCACGATGCGGTCGGTGTCCGGCCAGGAGTTCCGTTTCGACTTCGCGCCGAGCAGGGGGCGGGACGCCGTGCCCTGGACGGAGTGCTACCCGGGCGACGACGTCGTGGACATCATCGGCATGGACTCCTACGACCAGCCTCCGGCGCGGGACTTCGACGAGCAGGTGAACGAACCCTACGGCCTGCAGAAGCAGGTCGACTTCGCCGCGGAGCACGGCAAGCCGATCTCGTTCCCGGAGTGGGGGCTGTTCCGCAACGGCGACAATCCCGAGTACATGCGCCGGATGCTGGAGTGGATCGAGCAGCACAAGCCGGTGTACCAGACGATCACGGACTACTGTCCGCACGGGGTGTGGCAGTGCTCCGAGAATCCCGAGTCCTCCCGGGTGTTCCGCGAGATGCTGAGCGGCCTGCCGAACGCCACGGAGCCCTCCGCGCCCGCTGCCGACCCGAGCGGGACACCGACGGCGCCCAAGCCGGACAAGCCCACGCCGACGGTGCCCACGCCGGACACCAACGGCTCCGGGTGGTGCTTCACCGTCCCGCTGAGCGACTGGTTCGGCCAGTGGCTGAGCGACCGCGAGTTCTGCGTACGCGGCTGAGAGACCGGAGGAGCGCGGCATGCGGGTGGCGGTGGCGGGCGGAACCGGGGTGGTCGGGCGGCAGGTCGTCGAGGAGCTGGCCGCGGCGGGACACGAAGCGGTCGTGCTGGCACGGTCGCGCGGTGTGGACCTCCTCTCCGGCGAGGGCCTCGACGCGGCCCTCGCCGGCGTGGAGGCGGTCATCGACGTGAGCAACAGGAAGGCGGTCGGCCGGGGCAGGGCGGTCGCGTTCTTCGGCTCGGTCAGCCGCAATCTGCTGGACGCGGGTGCGCGCGCCGGGGTGCGCCACCATGTGGCGCTGTCGATCGTCGGCATCGACCGGGTCGGGCACGGCTACTACCAGGGCAAGCTCCGCCAGGAGGAGGTCGTCAGGGGCGGGCGGGTGCCGTGGACCGTGCTGCGGGCCACGCAGTTCCACGAGTTCGTGCCCCAGACCCTCCAGCAGATGCCGGGGCCGGTCGCGGTGGTGCCCCGCATGAACATCCAGCCGGTCGCGGCGCGTGAGGTGGCGCGGCACCTGGTGGAGCTGGCGCTCGCCCCGCCGCGGGGCATGGCTCCCGAGCTCGCGGGACCGCGGGTGGAACTGCTCGTCGACCTGGTACGGCGGCTGCTCCACGCCCGCCACCAGCGCAGGCTGGTGGTGCCGGTGAGGCTGCCGGGTGCCGTGGGGGCCGCCATGGCGGGCGACGGCCAGCTGCCGGCCGGGGAGGGGCCCCGGGGCAGCCAGACGTTCGACGAGTGGCTCGCCGGTGCGGTCACCCGGGGAGCCTGACGGGACCTCGTGACCGCACCGGGCCTCCGCCGTCGCTCACCACCCGGTCCACAGCAGATGGTTGACCAGCAGGGCGACGACGGCCTGGGCGGCGAGCCAGCCGCGCCGGCCGGGGCCGGGAAGCAGGGCGGCGGCGGGCATCAGCCAGACGACGAACGGCTGCCAGATGCGTTCGGTCTCCGCCTTGCTCATCCCGGACAGATCCGCGACGGCCAGGGCCAGGAGCGCGGCGAGGGTGAGGAGCGCGAGCCGCTGGGCCGCCGTGGTGGTGCCCTGACGCACTCCGCGTACGGCGGCGGGGGCGGACACCGCCGCGCGGCGCAGACCCGCGACGGTGGCGAGGCCCGCGGCGAGTGTGGTGCAGGCGAGGTTCGCCCAGACCCAGTAGGAGTAGGGGCGGGTGCCGCCCGCGCCCTGGTAGTAGCGCTCGACCAGCAGGTGGTAGGCCTCCCACCAGTTGAATCCCGCCAGGGTGAAGGCCACGGGTGCGACCAGGGCGCCGAGGGCGAGGGGGGCGAGCGGACGTGCCGTCCGGGCCAGCAGGAGGACGGCCCCCAGCAGGACCGCGATGAGCGTCAGACCGTAACTGAGGTAGCAGGTCAGCCCGAACAGCAGGCCCGAGCCCAGTGCGGCTGCCCCGGGGTGCCTGGCCGTGCGGGTCGCGGCGAGGGCCAGCAGCGCCACGGACCACGCCGCGACGGCGGCGAAGTAGCCGTCCGCGGAGGTGCCTGTCCAGACGGCGAAGGGGGCGAGGACGAGGAACGGAGCCGCGCGCCGGGCGAGGTGCTCGTCCATCAGGGCGCGCAGCGCGACCAGGACGGCCACCGCAGCCGAGCCGCCGAGCACGATGCACCACATGCCCGCCCAGGCGCCGCCCCCGAGTCCGGCCCGGTCCAGGCCGACGAAGGTGAGTGTGGCGCCCGGCGGGTGACCCGCGACGTGGGCGGGCCAGTTGCCCGGCGGACCGATGACGATGTGGTCGGTGAAACCGCGCAGGGCCGCGCCGATGTCGTCGAAACGGTCGATCACCCGCAGGTATTCGTGCTTGGTGGTCAGCCTGCGCGCGATCCCCCGGTACCAGCCCTCGATGAGGGCGAGCGAGAGGATCCACGCCACCGAGCCGGCCCAGCAGGTGAGCAGCAGCCGCCTCCAGGGGAGCCGCGCGGCCAGCCGTGGCCCGTAGGCGACGACCGCCACCGCCACCGCCACGGCGGCCGGGGTGCCGGGGCCGAGATGCGGGTCCCAGGAGGCCAGGAGGGGTGGCCACTGGACCTGAAGGCTGCCGTCGCCCTGCTGGATCACCCAGCCGATCCCTATGGCCGCGGCCACCAGCAGAACCCCCGCCGCCGCGGCCGTCAGATCCCGGCGGCGGCCGGCCGGTTCGTCGGTGCGGGCGGGCTCGGGGGCTTCGGGGGCTTCGGGGGGCCGGACGCGGTGGCTTCTTTCCTCGGTCGTCACGCGGGCACGCTACGCATCGGGCGGGCCCGGTGGGCGGTGCGACGCAGCCGTGTCACACAACGGTCAGATTCCGCGGCGGGTGATCCGCCGCGCACCGCCGGCGTCAGACTTTCGTCAGGAGTCGTACGCCCCGGGGAGCGGGGTCCCCGGCATAACGTCGGCACATGCGCGACAGACCTCAGCGAACCGGTGCACAGCGCCCCTCCCCCGGCCTTCCTCTTCCCACCCGGCCCGCCTTCTGGCGCAGTCCGGTGCGCGGGGTCCGGTTCACGGCCGTACTCGGTCTCGTGCTCCTCGCCGGCATCACCCTGCTGTTCGTCACCGGCCTCCTGTCGTACGCGGCGTACAACCCGGATCTCGCCGCGGTGAACGACAAGACTCCGGACAAGGGGTGGCTGGGTTTCTACCTGTTCGACTGGCCCACCGGGCCGCACTGGCTGTACCGGCTGACCCAGGGGGTCCACGTCACCCTCGGCATCGTCCTGGTCCCGGTCCTGCTGGCCAAGCTGTGGTCGGTGGTCCCGAAGCTCTTCGCGCTGCCGCCGGCGCGGTCGGCCGGGCACGCCCTGGAGCGCCTGTCGCTGCTGCTGCTCGTGGGCGGGGCGCTCTTCGAGTTCGTGACGGGGCTGCTGAACATCCAGTTGGAGTACCTGTTCCCCGGATCGTTCTACCCCCTGCACTTCTACGGGGCCTGGGTCTTCTTCGCCGCGTTCCTCGCCCACACCTGTCTGAAGCTGCCCCGGGCACTGCGGGTCCTGCGCCACGGTCTCCCCGCGGCGGACAGCGACGAACTCGCCTCACCGGATCCCGCGGCGCCGACCGTCTCCCGGCGGGGCGCCCTGGCCGTCGTGGGGGCCGGGTCGCTGCTGCTCCTCCTGACGTCCGCCGGCCGGAGCTTCGACGGCGGACTGCGGCGGACCGCCCTGCTGACCCCGCGCGGGGGTGCCGAGCCCGGCTCGGGGCCCAACGGCTTCCAGATCAACAAGACGGCCGCGAAGGTGGGCATCGCCCCGGCCGAGACGGGGGAACGGTGGCGGCTCACGGTGACCGGACCGGCCGGGGAGTTCCGGCTGTCGCGGGCGGAGCTCCTGGCCATGGACCAGCACAGCGCGGCGCTGCCCATCGCCTGTGTCGAGGGCTGGTCGACATCCGACCAGTGGTGGCGCGGGGTCCCTCTGCGCGATCTCGCCACGCTGGCGGGCTTCCCCGACGGCCGGCCGCCGGGGGTGCTGGTGGAGTCCCTCCAGCGCAGCGGGCCGTTCCGGAAGGTGGCGCTCAGGGACAACCAGGTACGCGACCCCCGCTCGCTGCTGGCCCTGGGCGTCAACGGTGAGCCGCTGTCACCGGATCACGGCTATCCGGCGCGGGTCATCGTGCCGGCGGCCCCCGGGGTGATGAACACCAAATGGGTGAGCCGTCTGACGTTCGGAGAGCTGTGATGCGGATGCTGCGCCGCTGGTACGGGGAAGGGCCGCTGCACCTGTTGTTGATGGCCGCGTCGTTCGCCCTCGCGGGGTACGCGGGGGTGCGGCTGCTCGACGGGGACACGCTGATGATCCTCGTGTGGTTCGTGGGCGCCGCGTTCGTGCACGACCTGGTGCTGGTGCCGCTGTACTCGGCGGCGGACCGGGCCCTGCGGATTCCCGTGGCCCGGCGGCCGGCGCTGGTGAACTTCGTCCGCGTACCGCTGCTCCTGTCCGGCTTGCTGCTGCTGATGTGGTTCCCCCTGATCACGCGTCAGGCGGAGCGCTACGAGCCGGCGAGCGGGATGTCCCCCGACAGGTTCCTGGGGAACTGGCTGCTGATCACGGCGGCGCTGTTCGCCGTGTCGGCGCTCTGGCTGGTCGTGCGGACCGTCCGGGCGCGGCGCAGGGCGAGGAACGGCCGGCCGTCCGCCTCCCACTGATCGACGGGCTCCCAGTCCTCCGAACGGGCGTACCCGAGCAGGGCGGAGACCCCGGCACGGGCCCAGAGGAAGTGCGGCGCGCCGGCGGGCTCCCGGCCGTCGTCGAGGCGTACCTGAACCTGCTCGTCCACCTCGTGGGGCGCGGCCTCCGTGATGAGCAGGCCCCCGGGTGCCAGTACGGCGCCGACCCGGCGGAGCAGGGCCTGCGGGTCGCCGCCGATGCCGATGTTGCCGTCGATGAGCAGGGCGGTCCCCCAGCGGCCTTCCCCGGGCAGCGGCTCGAACACACTGCGTCGGAGCGCCGGCCCACCGATCCGCTGGGTGCGTCCGATGGCTGCCTCGCTCACGTCGATCCCCAGCGCGCGGTGTCCACGGGCGGCCAGCGCGGCCACCAGCCGTCCGGGGCCGCAGCCGATGTCGATGACCGGCCCCTCGCTGCGGCGGAGTGCCGACAGGTCCGCGGCATCGGCCTCCGCGCACCAGCGTTCGACGTCCAGTGGCAGGAGCCACCCGTCCTTCCGGCGCAGGAAGAGCGGTCCGCGGCCCCGGCTCAGCGCACGCGCGTACGGATCGGTCGCCCAGGCGGCGGGGCCCGCCGGTGGCAGCACCGTGCTCATCGGACCACCGCCCGGCCCAGGCGGGAGAGGACCGCGGCGAACCGGCCGTGGGGCGCGTCGGCGGCGACGCGCAGGGCGTCGTCGGCGGTGTCCACGTCGCGCAGCGGCGGCAGGTCGCGCACGGTGAGGCCCGCTCCCGTCAGGCGCGCCCGTTGGATTCCGCCCGTTCCGGGGAGGGACATCGGCACACCCCGGACGAGGCCGGGGTCGGGCTGGGCCAGGCCGAGGGCCCAGAAGCCCCCGTCCTCGGCCGGTCCGAACCAGGCGTCGCAGCCGTCCCAGCCGCCGGGGGAGAGTGCGGGCGCGAGCAGGGCCGGTGTGATCTGGGGCGTGTCCATCCCGATGAGGAGGGCGGGCCCGGTACAGGTCCCGAACGCCGCCGCGATGCGCCGGTCGAGGGTGCCCTCGCTCTGCGGCTGCACGTCGAAGCCCTGCGGCATCCAGGGGCCGGGGCGCCCTTCGAGCACGAGGACCCGTCGCAGCGCGGGCAGGGTGAGCACGGTCCTCAGGGTGTCCTCGAGCGCCGCGGCGGCGAGTTCGGCGGCCTCGGCGGGGCTGAACGGCGGCGTGAGCCGGGTCTTGACCCGTCCGGGGACCGGCTCCTTGGCGATGACCAGCACGGTGGTCGCCCCGGCGGGGGCCGTCGTCCCGCTCATCGGGCCGCCTCCGCCCTGACGCCGTGCGGGGCCGTCGGCGGCTGTCGCAGCACGGCACGCATGTCCCGTACGGCGTGCCAGGTCCCCCGCCAGGTTCCGGTGACCTTGGACCTGCCGGTCCGGGGGTGGTAGGGCACGTCGGTCTCGGCGACGCGCAGTCCGGCGTCCGAGGCGCGCACCACCATCTGCAGCGGATAGCCGCTGCGACGGTCCGTCAGGTCGAGTGCGAGCAGGGCCTCCCGGCGTACGGCCCGCATCGGTCCGAGGTCGGTCAGCCGGAGGCCGGTACGGCGGCGGAGCATTCCGGACAGGGCGATGTTGCCCAGTCGGGCGTGCAGGGGCCACGCACCGCGGGTCGTGGGACGGCGGCGGCCCAGGAGCAGGTCGCACTCGCCGTCGGCGATCCTGCGGACGAAGCCGGGGAGCAGTGCCGGGTCGAGCGAGCCGTCGCAGTCGCAGAAGCAGACGTACTCGGCGTCGGAGGCGAGCAGCCCCGCGTGGCAGGCGGAGCCGAAGCCGCGGCGTGGTTCGTGCACGACGGTGGCGCCGAGCGAGCGGGCGATGTCCGCGGAGCCGTCGGTGGATCCGTTGTCGACGACGATGGCCCGCCACCCGTCGGGTACACGGGCCAGTACCCGGGGCAGGGCCTGTGCCTCGTCGAGGCAGGGCAGAACGATGTCGGCGCGGGGGGAGCCGGCGGGATCAGCCGGCGGTGAAGGGTGGGTCACATCGATCACCCTACGGAGAGAAAACCGGCATTTCGGTCTTCGGGTTCTTACGAAACGTGGACGTCGACCGTGTGGCGGCCGGGGACCGTACGTCCGGACGGCCGGTGGTGCCACAGTTGCCCCCATGCAGAACATCTCCTCCCCTCCCGGCCACCGCGCCGCGTCACCGACCGGCCGCGGGGACGGCGTGTCGCACGGTCGTGTGCTCGTCGTGGACGACGATCCGACGGTCGTGGAGGTCGCCGCGGGGTATCTGGAACGCGCGGGGTACGACGTCGACCGGGCGGACGACGGACCGGCGGCACTGGAATGCTTCGCGGCTCACCGGCCCGATCTCGTGGTGCTCGACCTGATGCTGCCCGGCATGGACGGCTTCGAGGTGTGCCGCCGGATGCGCGCGCACGGGCCCGTGCCCGTCATCATGCTCACCGCCCGGGGGGACGAGGAGGACAGGATCCTCGGGCTGGAGACCGGCGCGGACGACTACGTGACCAAGCCCTTCAGCCCGCGTGAGCTGGTACTGCGTGTGGAGTCGGTCCTGCGCCGGGGCCGGCGCACCGAGGCGGGCGCACCCGCCGCGCTCGGCGGAGCGGGGCTGTGCCTGGAGCCGCTCGCCCGCCGGGCGACCCGTGACGGCAGGGATCTCGCTCTCACGCTCCGGGAGTTCGACCTCCTCGCGTTCTTCCTGACCCACCCGGGCCAGGTCTTCGCCCGTGAGGAGCTGATGCGGGAGGTCTGGGGGTGGGACTTCGGCGACCTGTCGACGGTGACGGTGCACGTACGCCGGCTGCGCGGCAAGGTCGAGGCCGACCCGGCCCGTCCCGCGCTGATCAGGACGGTGTGGGGCGTGGGGTACCGCCTGGACCTGCCGGACGACGACACTCCCGGGAGCTGAGCGCATGGCCGACATCCTCCTCATCGCCTTCCTCGCCTTTCTCGGTGCCGCCGCGGCCGGGCTGCTGGGCGCCCTGGCCCTGCGGCTGCTCCGGCACCGCCCCCTGGTGGTCTCCCTGACCGTCGTCGCCGCGGTGGCCGTGACGGCGATGCTGGCCGGGACCCTGACCGTGGCCTGGGCGATGTTCCTCTCCCCGCACGATCTGACGGTGGTGACGACCGTCGTCGCCATGGCCGCCGCGGTCTCCCTCGCGACCGCGATGCTGCTGGGCCGCTGGGTGGCCGCCAGGAGCCGGGACCTGACGCTGGCCGCGCGTTCGTTCGGCGAGGGCGGGAGGTTCGCGGCGCCGGAGGGCCAGGCCACCGCGGAACTCGCCGCGCTGACCCGTGAACTGGCGGCCACCAGCGCGAAGCTGGAGGGCTCCAGGGAGCGCGAGCGTGCCCTGGAGAGATCGCGCAGGGAGCTCGTCGCCTGGATCTCGCACGATCTCCGGACCCCGCTGACCGGGCTGCGTGCCATGTCCGAGGCGCTGGAGGACGGCATGGCCGCCGACTCGGGCCGCTATCTGCGGCAGATGCGCAGGGAGGTGGAGCGCATGAACGACATGGTCGGTGATCTCTTCGAACTCTCCCGGATCCACGCCGGGTCGCTCACGCTGGCCCCCGCCCGGGTGTCCTCCCACGACCTGGTCGGCGACGCGCTCGCCGGGGCCCATCCGCTGGCGCGCGAGCACGGGGTCCGTCTGGTCGGCGACCGGGTCGACGCCGTGCCCGTGGAGGTCGACAGCAAGGAGATGAGCCGGGTCCTCGGCAACCTGCTGATCAACGCGATCCGGCGTACGCCCGCCGACGGCACGGTCTCGATGGCCGCTCAGCGCTCACCCGACGGTCTCGTGCTCTCGGTGACCGACGGGTGCGGCGGGATTCCCGAGGACGAGCTGACGCGCGTGTTCGACACGGGGTGGAGGGGCAGCCAGGCCCGTACACCGCCGGCGGGCGCGGGCCTCGGACTCGCCATCGTCCGGGGCATCGTCGAGGCACACTCCGGCCGCGCGGACGTACGGAACGTGGCCGGAGGCTGCTGCTTCGAGGTCACCCTTCCGGCGGCACCGGGCTGAGGCCGGACCGCTAGCGGTCCCCCGCCGCGTCCGGTTCCCCGGAGCTCCGCAGGGGCGCCGTGGCGAACTCCCGCATCCCCTGCGCGAACTCGGTCCCGGGCTTCCAGCCGAGCTCGTCACGCAGGCGCCGCGAATCCGCGGTCACATGGCGGACGTCCCCGAGCCGGTACTCACCGGTGACCACGGGGTCGGGGCCGCCGTGGGCCGAGGACAGGGCCCAGGCCATCTCGCCGATGGTGTGCGGTGTGCCGCTTCCCGTGTTGTAGGCGTCGAAGGTGCCCGGTTCCCGCTCCCCCAGCGCCGCGAGCGCCACGGCGTTGGCCGCCGCCACGTCCCGTACGTGGACGAAGTCACGGCGCTGGTGGCCGTCCTCGAACACCTGCGGGGCCTCGCCGCGGGCCAGGGCCGACCGGAAGTAGGACGCGACACCGGCGTACGGGGTGTCCCGGGGCATCCCGGGGCCGTACACGTTGTGATAGCGCAGGGAGACGGCCCGGCCGCCCGTCGCGCGGGTCCAGGCGGCGGCGAGGTGTTCCTGTGCGAGCTTGGTCGCCGCGTAGACGTTGCGCGGATCACCGGGTGCCTCCTCGGTGACCAGGCCGGGCACCAGTTCCGCGCCGCACCGCGGGCAGTGCGGTTCGAAGCGGCCGGCGTCGAGGTCGGCCACGGCGCGCGGGCCGGGCCTGACGGTGCCGTGCCGGGGACAGTCGTAGCGCCCTTCGCCGTAGACGACCATCGAGCCGGCGAGCACCAGGTCGCGGATGCCCGCCTCGGCCATCCCGGCGAGCAGCACCGCGGTGCCGAGGTCGTTGCAGCCGACGTACTCCGGCGCGTCCGCGAAGTCCTTGCCGAGGCCGACCATCGCCGCCTGGTGGCACACGGCGTCGACCCCGCGGAGCGCTCCGGCCACCGCCTCCCGGTCCCGTACGTCCGCGACGACCGTACGGACACCCGGCGGCAGGTCGCCGGCGGCCGGGACGCCGGAGCCGGCCGGCCCGTGGGCGGACGGCAGGAGGGCGTCCAGGACCACCGGCTCGTGCCCGCCGGAGGCGAGGGTCCTGACGATGTACGACCCGATGAAACCGGCTCCGCCGGTGACCAGTACACGCATGGCAGCCACGCTAGGCGGCCCGACGGCGGGTCAGGCCGTGCGGCACGCCCGCGTCACGGGACCGTAAGACCTCGGGGGCCGGATGGCCCTGCGCGGGGCGGCGCACCCTGCCCGGCCGGCGGCCGTGTGCGGGCGGCCCGCGACGGTTCTGGCCGTGTCCCTCGACGCGTCGCTTCCCGATCACCCCGGTCTCTTCGATACTGGGTGCCGTACGACCTGCGACCAGAGGATCGGATCCACGCCGACGGCCGGGCGGCACCAGCGGCCCGCCGTTGCTCTCCCCAGGAGGAACCGTTGCGCATGCTCATCAACGTGCCGGAGACCGTCGTCGCGGACGGTCTCCGCGGAATGGCAGCCGCCCACCCGGAACTCGTCGTGGACGCCGAGAACCGTCTCGTCGTCCGGCGCGACGCCCCGGTGGCCGGGAAGGTGGGTCTCGTGTCGGGCGGGGGTTCCGGCCACGAGCCGCTGCACGCGGGGTTCGTCGGCCCCGGGATGCTGTCCGCCGCGTGTCCCGGGGAGGTCTTCACCTCGCCGGTGCCCGACCAGATGGTCCGGGCGGCCGCGGCCGTCGACAGCGGTGCGGGCGTGCTGTTCATCGTGAAGAACTACACGGGCGACGTGCTGAACTTCGACATGGCCGCCGAACTCGCCGAGGACGAGGGCGTCCAGGTGGCCAAGGTCCTGGTCGACGACGACGTGGCGGTGGCCGACAGCACGTTCACCGCCGGCCGGCGCGGCACGGGGGCGACCCTGTTCGTCGAGAAGCTGGCCGGTGCCCTCGCCGACGAGGGGGCGCCGCTGGAGCGGGTGGAGTCCATGGCCCGGCGCGTGAACGAGTCCTCGCGCAGCTTCGGGGTGGCACTCAGCTCCGTCACCACTCCGGCGAAGGGCACACCGACGTTCGATCTCCCGCCGGGTGAGCTGGAGTTGGGGATCGGCATCCACGGCGAGCCGGGCCGGGAGCGCCGGCCGATGATGACGTCCGGGGAGATCGCCGACGTCGCGGTCCACGCGGTGCTGGAGGATCTGCGGCCCACCGGCCCGGTGCTGGTGCTGGTCAACGGGATGGGCGCGACGCCGCTGCTGGAGTTGTACGGGTTCAACGCCGAGGTGCAGCGGGTGCTGGCGGAGCGGGGGGTGTCGGTGGCTCGTACGCTGGTGGGCAGCTATGTGACGTCGCTCGACATGGCGGGCTGCTCGGTGACGCTCTGCCAGGTGGACGAGGAGATGGTGCGGCTCTGGGACGCGCCCGTGCAGACGCCCGCGCTCCGCTGGGGCCGGTGAGCGCTCTTCCCGCCGTGTGTACGGATCCGCCGTCGTGCGCCCGTGCTTCCCGCCGTGCGCCCGGACGTGCCGCCGTACGCAGGACCGCCCGCCGTGCGTCCGGATTTTCCACCGTGTGTGAGGAACAGGAGACCTTGTGCTCGACACCGATTTCTTCCGTCGCTGGATGGCCGCCACCACGGCTGCCGTCGACCGTGAGGCGGACCGGCTGACCGATCTCGACGCCGCGATCGGGGACGCCGACCACGGGAGCAACATGCGGCGCGGTTTCACGGCGGTGAGCGATGTCCTCGACAAGGAGGCACCCGCCACCCCGGGGGCGGTGCTGACCCTGGCCGGACGCCATCTGATCTCCACGGTCGGCGGGGCGTCCGGGCCGCTGTACGGGACGCTGCTGCGCCGTACGGGGAAGGCGCTGGGCGATGCGCCGGAGGTGACCCCGGACCAGCTCGCGGAGGCCCTCGGGGCGGGGGTCGCCGCGGTGGCACAGCTCGGCGGGGCGCAGGCCGGCGACAAGACGATGCTCGACGCGCTGCTGCCGGCCGTCGAGGTGCTGGCCTCCTCGTTCGAGGAAGCCCGTGACGCGGCGCTGGCCGGCGCTCTGGCGACCGTGCCGCTGCGGGCGCGCAAGGGCAGGGCCAGTTACATGGGCGAGCGCAGCATCGGGCACCAGGATCCGGGGGCCGCCTCGGCGGCGCTGCTGGTCGGGGCACTTGCCGAGGCCGCGGAACCGAGCGGTGGGGGCGACGCGTGAGCGACGGGAGGCAGGTCGGGATAGTGCTGGTCTCGCACAGCGGGCCGGTGGCCGAGGCCGTCGTCGAGCTGGCCAGGGGCCTGGCGGCCGGGGGCTCGACGGCTCCGGTGGCTGCGGCCGGGGGCACCTCGGCCGGCGGCCTGGGGACGAGCGCGGAGCTGATCGCCGAGGCGGCGAGGACCGTCGACAGGGGCGCCGGGGTGGCGCTGCTCGTGGATCTCGGGAGCGCGGTGCTCACCGTGAAGTCCATGCTGGCGGAGGGCGACGAACTGCCCGAGGGCTCGCGGCTGGTGGACGCGCCCTTCGTGGAGGGCGCGGTGGCCGCGCTGGTGACGGCGTCGGCGGGGGGCGACCTGGACACCGTGGAGGCGGCGGCCACGGACGCGTACGGCTACCGCAAGACGTGAGAGGTGCCGCGCCGGCCGCC
Source organism: Streptomyces silvae (assembly GCF_016745505.1). Taxonomy (GTDB): domain Bacteria; phylum Actinomycetota; class Actinomycetes; order Streptomycetales; family Streptomycetaceae; genus Streptomyces; species Streptomyces silvae. The sequence goes on from NZ_JAERUC010000184.1 coordinate 109,822, forward strand.
CCCGTAGGGAGGGGCCGCCGGCGCGGGACGGGTCGCGCGTGGGGTCAGGCCGGGCCGCCGATGCCGGACCGGGTCTCCACGGACGAGGAGAAGGAGCTGACGGCGAGCCCCGCTCCGCCCTGCCACGGTTCGAACCCGGCCTGGACGCTGGTGAGGTACCAGTCGGGCCGTGCCATGCCCCGGTTGACGGTCTCGTCGACGAAGTCCATGACGTCGAAGCTCCAGCTGTCGATCGCGGACGGGGCCAGGAACGAGATCACGTCGTTGCCGCCGTTGTTGCCCGTCCACACCTCCCAGTCGCGCCCGCCGACCGTGACGTGCCCGGTCGGCGAGCCGATCGGCTGGACCGGGCCCACCCGGTTGAACCAGATCATGATCTCGGTGCTGTTCACGCCGTCGGTACGGGGCGTGGGGTCGAGCCAGATGTCGTAGGCCGCGTCGTAGACCGCGTTGTCGACGTACCGGTAGGAGATGCTGCTCGGTGCCCTGTCGATCGAGCTGAGCTGCGCCGGGAGCCGGGTGCCTGGTGAACAGTTCGTGTAGTGGCAGCCGTTGAAGACGGACGGGTAGGACTTGGGGGCCCCGTTCGTCGGCACCGAGCCGTCGGCGCGGGTCAGATCGAAACCGTTCGCCGTCACACCGAGGCACTGCTCCTCGGCGATGCCCCAGCGGTTGTTCTGCACCACGTACCGGTCCTGGATGACCGTCGAACCGTACTGCTCGCAGAGCTGGATGTCCGCGTGTGCGGGCGGGGCGGTGAGGGCGAGGGCCGCGCAGGAGGCCAGGGCCACGCCCAGTACGGCGGCCTCGGTCCGTAACGACCGGAGAAAGCGGATGGGGCTCTTCATGATGTCCCTTCGGTGGGGGGCCGAGGTACCCGGAAGGACCGCGGCAGGGCAAGACGGGAGCGCTCCCACTCCATTCCAGCGTGGAACCTATGGGGCGGGCGGGACCGGGCGCAAGGCTCGGGCACCGACGAATCCCGGCACTTTCCGCGCGCCGGAACGCCGCACGGCTCCCGGACCGGGTCCGGGAGCCGTGCGGTGGGTGACGGGAGGTCAGGCCGCGGGCGCCACCGCCCCGGCCGCGATCCGGATCCGTACCTGGCGGGTCTCACCGTTGACGGTCACCGCGAGCGTGACGGCTCCGGGACGGAGGGCGGTGAGGGTGCCCGTGGCCGGGTCCAGCGTGGCGATGTGGTGCCGGCGGGCGCCGTCCGCGGTCCCGATGCGGACGTTCGGCGAGCCGGTCCAGTCCGCGCTGAGCGGGAAGGCCACCGGCACGGTCCGCGCCCCCTGGGTGACCCGCGCGCTCACCTTCGTCCGCTCCCCCGCGACGAGTGCGGAGGGGGCGTCCAGGGCCAGCTCGTCGACGTGCGCGCGGGTCTGCACGGAGACCCAGTCGGGCCCGCCCCGCCACGGCTGCCGGCGTGCCGTCGCCTGTTCGCCGGGCGTGACGCGGTCGGCGCCGATCAGGGACCAGCCGGTGAACCCGCCCTCGTCCGCGGGGCTCGCCGGCGCCTTGCCGGAGTTCCCGTTGACCAGGTAGGGGACCCCGTCGACGTGCGAGGCGTGGAACACCCCGACGTGGCTGCCGACGAGGGCCGCGCCCTTGCCGGTCGTACGGCGGAAGTCCGCGAGCCACTGTTCGACGAGGGCGGCCTCCTTGCGGTCGCTCAGCTGGCTGCCCTTCTGCACGGTCGGATCGCGCGGGGGCACGTGCTCGATCAGCATCACGGAGCCGACGGAGCGGTCCTTCGCCGCCGCGTCCAGCTGGGACCGCAGTTCCTTGATCTGGTCGAGGCCGCCGCCGCGCAGGCTGAGGCTCGACGTGTCGAGGGTGACGAACCGGGTGCCCTCGTGGTCGAACGTCCGCCGGGCGGGGCCGAACTGTGAGATGAAGTTGTCGATCTTCCCGCCCATCACCTCGTGGTTGCCCGGCACGTAGTACCAGGGCAGCGTGGAACCGAGTTCCTCGTCGAGGACCTGGCGGGCGAAGGCGAGGTCCGCCGGGGATCCCTCGTCGACGAGATCGCCGTTGACCACCAGGAAGTCGGGCCGGGCCGCCTTGATCTCGCGCAGGGTGCGGCGTGCCTGCCGGACGATGGCGCTGTCCGGGTCCCGGGCGACGAACTGGGCGTCCGACATCACCGCGAACCGCCAGTCGCGGCCCTCGGTGACGGCGGCGGGGTCGATCAACGGGTCCGCGGGCTCGTCCTGTTCGGGAAGCTCGACGGTGGGCGGCACCTGGGCGGTCAGGTCGTCGATGACGATCTCACCGGTGTACTGCCGGGCCGCGGCCGTCTCGGCGAGGTAGAAGCGGGACACCGTCAGCGGCATCGCCGCGCCGGGCGGCACGGCGAAGGTGACCGGCCGCCAGCCGGTCCAGGTGATGTACGGCCCCCGCAGCAGCTGGTCGGAGCCTGCGGCGTCCTTGAGGTGCAGGGTGGGCCAGGCGCCGTTGCCGTCCCCCTTGATCCAGAGCGTGTACGCCTGTGGCTGGCCCGGTACGGCGACGGGCCGCGGCGGGGCCGCGTAGGCGGCGCGCGTGGCGGTCGACCGGGTGAAGTCGTAGGTGAGCCGGAGACCGGTGCCGGTGTGGCCGTCCGGGGTCGCGGCGAGCGAGCCGTCGGCGCGGGCCTGGCTGAACGTCCAGGACCCGGCGTCCTCGAAGTCCGACACGCTCTGCTCCGTGAGGCCGACGCTCACCGCGAGGACGGTGCTGACGCCTGCCACGGTGGCCTTGATCCGCCCGGCCCCGGAGCCGGTGAGGGACGTGACGGTGAAGGAGCCGCGGCCGTCGTCGGCGACGGCGAACAGCGTGTGGTCGTAGTCGAGCGTGACGTCCTCCGGCTCGACGGGGGCGCTCGTACCGTGGGCGTCGAGTCCTACGATGCCGAAGGCGCCGGTGGCGTCCTTGTCCGCCAGGCCGACACGCGTGGTGGTGGCCCTGATCCGGGCCAGCCGGTCGAGCACGGTGAGCCGGGTCGCGCCGTGGGCACCTGCCTTCTCCGCCCTGACGTCGGTCGTGCCGCTGCGGCGTGCGGTGAACGTGCCCCGGGAGTCGACACCGCCGACCGACGCGTCGACGGCGCGCCAGCGCGGGGCACCGGCGGCGGGTCCGTAGGTCTCGTCGTATCCGGCCGCGGTGAGCTTCCGGGTCAGGCCGGGGAAGACCCGCTCGGGACGGCCGCCGGCCACCGGGTCGTCGCCGGGGGCCGCGCCGGGCGGCGTACGGGTCTCGACCCAGAACCCTTGGAGCCGCCCGCTGCCGTCGGGAGCGGTCAGGGCGAGGCCGTTGGGGACCGTGCGCTCGCTGCCGTCGGACGGGCTGTTCTCGACCTGGAGCGCGTCGCTGCCGGGCTCGCGGGCGACGAGCGTCGACGAGCCTCCGCCGTCGAGGTTCAGGGCGCTGTACGCGCCGGCCCCGCGCATCATCTCGCCCAGCTCGGTGAGGGTGACGCCGCCGCTGTCGGCCTGGCGTCCGTCGACGGTGACGACCTGCATGGTCCGGCCGTCCCGGGAGAAACCGACGGCGGTGCGGGGCGCGGCGGTGTTGTTGCCCTCGCCGTCGTGGTTCTGCGCCACTCCGTCGACGACGAGCAGCTCACGGCCGCCCACGGCGGTGCGGGGCACGGCTCCGCCGTCGGTGCGCGCCCGGTAGGTGATGCCGACCGGGTCCCCCGGTTTCAGAGCGGTCAGCAGGGCCGCCCCGGCCTCACGGCCGACGAGGACCACGGTGTCCTCGGGGACGGGCCCCGATCCGGGGGTGCCCGACACGGAGACCACCGTGCCGTCGCGCACGGCGACTTCGGCGACGGGCTTCGCGTCGTCGACGGTGAGGGCGCGGTCGGCGCTCCCCCAGGCGGAGGTGTAGGCGCCCACGCCCTGGGCGGGTACGTTCGCCGCGTTGTACGCGGCGAGGGGGTGCGTGCCCGACGGGAGGGTCAGCGTGCCGTCGAAGTACAGCTCCAGGACCCGGCCGGCGTTCCCCGGCCCGATGCCCACCGCGCGGTTGACGCCCGGGGCCGGGGAGTGGACGGTACGGCCGTCCCGCACCCCGGGGCCCTGGGGCGCCCCGGTCTCGTTGATGTCGAAGAAGTCCGCGTTGATCGCGGCGACGGTCCGGCGGCCCTTCCCGGGATCGTGTCCGGCCGCGAGCTCGGAGACCGTGTGCCGGTCGGCGACCTTGCCGGAGGAGAGGTAGTCGGCGCGGACTCCGCTGCCGTCCAGGTCGACGGAGAGGGTGTCGACCCGTAGCCACTTGTCGGATTCCAGCCGGTCGTACGAGTTCAGACGTACGCCGGGGGCGACGGGGCGGGAGGCGCGGGCGGTCTCGATGCCGTCGCCGTCCACCACGGATGCCGCTCCGCCGGACGGTCCACTGGCGGCCGGCGGGGCGACGGGTCTGAGGATCTCCGCGGTGGTGTGCGGGCGGGGGTCCGGGGTCGGGTCGGCTGCTGCGGGGGCGACGGCCCCGACCACCGTCGCCGCCACGGTGGCCAGCAGCACGAGTGGCCGCAGGGCGGGGCGGAATGTTCCTGGGCCCACAAATCCTCCTGGTGCGGAGCTGGTTGTGCGCGGAAAGCGCTGTCGGCGGACAGCATGGCCGGGCCCGGTGGGAGGCGCCAGAGGACAACGGGGACATCAGGAGGAACAGCGCGCGGCGAGGGAGTGACCCCGGGCGGACGCGGCGGGGCATCCCATCTCCGGCGGTGGGACGGGCCGTCGGCACGCTGCGAGGCCCGGTCCGGTCATGTGCGGCCGCCGGGCTCGGGGTGCTCGTCACGGCTGACACGGCGCCAGACCGGATCCGGGTACGAGGACTGACGTCCCATCTATTTACATCGATGTACATCCGGCTCTAGCCTGACGCGCAATCCACCCGCCCCGGAAGGAACACGACCGTGATCCTGCCTCTTTCGCATGCCTTCGTCCGGCGCCACGGCGCCGGCTCCGCCCAGAGTCCCGGCGGTCGCCGCGGGCCCGGCGGCCGGTCCGCCGGCCGCCGGACACAGCTCCTCGTCCTCGCCCTGACCGGCGTGCTGGGCCTGCTGCTGACCACCTCGGCCACCGCCACAGCCAGCGGCACCGGCCCGGCCGCCGTGTCCTCCCCCATGGCCACCGGAACCCCGCTACGCGACGGCGCGGGCCTGTATCCGCGGGCCATCCGCCTCGCGCACAACGGCGCGGCCAACGGACGCGTCCTGGCGAGCGTCGTCACCTTCGACGGCAACAACGGGATCGGCGCCATTCACGAGAGCACGGACTCGGGGGCGACCTTCCACGAGGTCGGCCGGATCGCCGACCCGGAGTCGGCGGCCGGCCAGGGCCTCTGCTGCACCACCCTGTTCGAACTGCCCCGGCAGGTGGGCGCGCTGCGCGCCGGCACGCTGCTGTGGGCCTCCTCCGCCGGCCAGGACGAGACCGACCGCCGCATGGCGCTGCGGATCTGGCGGAGCGACGATGTGGGCGCCAGCTGGTCCTACCTGTCCTCGTGCGCGGTGGCGGGCGGGACGGGCGGCCTGTGGGAACCGGAGTTCTCGGTGGCCGCCGACGGCGCGCTGGTCTGCCATTACGCCGATGAGACCGACCCCGCGCACAGTCAGAAACTCGTCGCGGCGCGCAGTTACGACGGGGTGCGCTGGGAAGGGCACCACAGCACCGTGGCCAGCGGCTGGGAGCCCGACCGGCCGGGTATGCCCGTGGTCCGGCAGCTGCCGAACGGCACGTACTTCATGAGCTACGAGATCTGCAATCCCGGCGGGCAGTACCAGTGCGTGGTGCACTACCGGACGTCCGCCGACGGCTGGAACTGGGGGGACCCCGCCTGGCTGGGCATCCGGCCCGAGACCGCCGACGGCCGGTACTTCCGCGCCGCTCCCACCATCGCCTGGGCACCCGCTCCGGGCGGCGGGTCCGACGGGCGCATCCTGCTGGTCGGACAGCGCCTGCTGAACCGGGACGGCACGCCCGCCGCCGGCAGCGGCCGTACGGTTCTGACCAACGCGCGGAACGGCGAAGGGCCGTGGTCCGCGATCGCCGCCCCGGTGACGGTGCCGGACCCGGAGGTGAACTACTGCCAGAACTACAGCTCGCCGCTGCTGCCCTCGGCGGACGGCAGGCAGGTGCTGCAGATCGCCACCGACTTCGACGGAACGGTGTGCAGGGCGTACTTCGGGACGGGAAACCTGCCGTAGCGCGCCGCCCCGGAGCGGGCGGGGCCTATGCCGGCTGGAGGACCGTCCGCAGCGCGCCCGTTTCGACACCGGTGGTGAGGGCGTCGTAGGCCTCGCCCGTCCGCGCGAGGCCTAGCTCCCCGGTGACGATCCGCGAGAGTCGCTCCAGGTGCTGGGGCGCGAGCGTCTCGAGGAGCCAGTGCGTGGACGACGCGTCGACCTGGCCCGTACTGATGGTGACGTTCTTGCGCCACAGGTTCTCCAGGTGCAGGGTGACCGCGGAGTCGTGCATCCCGATGTTGGCGATGTGACCGCCGTCGCGCACGGCCCCGGTGCACAGGGCGAAGCTGTCGGGAGTTCCCGCCGCTTCGATGACCACGTCCGCGCCGGGGCCTTCCGACAGTTCCGCTATCAGCCGGCCGGGGAGCTCCGCGGCGTCGGCCCCCAGCTCGGTGGCGATCTCCAGACGGCGGGGCGAGAGGTCGACGGCGATGACGCGGGACGGGGTGAACATGCCGGCGACGACCAGCGCGGCCAGGCCCACCGGCCCCGCGCCCACCACGACGACCACGGAACCGGGCCGGACCTTGCCGTTGCGTACGCCGAGCTCGAAGGCGGCGGGCAGCACTTCGGAGAAGAGGACGGCCGTGCGCCTGTCCAGGGTGTAGGGGAGCTTGTGGGTCGAATGGTCCGCGAAGGGGACCCGGACGAGTTCCGCCTGGGTGCCGTTCGTCTCGTGCCCCAGCAGCCACCCGCCGCCCTGCGTGCACCGGCCGTGCGCGCCCTCCCTGCACGGCGGGCACTGACCGCAGGCGGAGATGGACGAGAGGATCACCTCGTCGCCCGGGACCACGGCGTGCACCTCGGGTCCGACGTCCACGATCTCGCCGACGGCCTCGTGCCCCAGGACCGTGCCGGGCTTCACCCCGCCGATATCGCCCCGCAACGTGTGCAGGTCGCCCGCGCAGACGGTGGCCGCCTCGACCCTCACGAGGGCGTCGGCAGGATGCTCGATCGCCGGGTCGTCGACGGTTTCCCAGCGTCCCTCGCCGGGGCCGTGGTAGACGAATGCGTGCACAGTGCTCACTCCCTCTCCGACGCCGGCCGACGGCTGGCCCGCGGCACTCCCAGTCTCCGTCCGCACCGCGTTCCCTTCGAGAGACGGAGGGGGTAGTCCTCCGGGACATTCGGTCCCCCGGCCGAGGGGGACGACGCGATTCCGCCGCCGCCGGAAGCGCCCACGAGGGACCGGTCGGCCCTCCGGGGTGCGTCGGACGGCCCTTCTGCGCCCCCGCGGGCGTGCGGAGACTCGGTAGGGAGGCGACCGGCCCCCGGATCCCGGGCGGAGGCGGATGACCGCCGTCGCGGAACGGGACACCGGGGTGGCCGCCGAGACCGGAACATGGCCCGAAAGGCTGTGCACCCATGTCCGTTGCGATCGGAAGCCGGCGGTGGCGTTCGCATCCTCTGCGCCGGGGGATAGACGTCGTCGAGGTCCGGCTGTTCCTTGTCCTGTCCACCCTGGTTCTCGTGTGCGCGTCGGCGATCGGCGCGGCACACGGCTGGTCCGCCTTCGAGCACGAACGGTCGGTCGCCGCCGAACAGCGGGCCGACCGGCATCTCGTGCGCGCCCTGGTGCTCCGGGACGCCGCGACGTCGTCGCCCTGGTCGGACGAGTCGGGGCGCTCCGCACGCGTCCCGGTACCGGTCCGCTGGACCGATACCGCGGGCGGCGCTGTCACGGGGAAGGCGATGGTCGCCCCGGGCACCGAGCGGGGGGAGCGGACGGACGTCTGGCTGGATCACCGGGGCCGGGTCACGAGCGCGCCCGCCGGGGACCGCGAGGCGTGGGCCGAGGCGCTGGTGGCGGGCGGCGGGATCGCGGCCGTCACCGTGGGCGCCGGGGTGGTGGCCGGGCTGGGGATCCGGGTGATGTGCAACCGGCGGCGTGCGGCCGACTGGGAGACCGAGTGGAGCAGAGTGGAACCGGAATGGAGCCGACGTGTCTGAGTCCCGACCGGCGACGCGGGGCGGGCCCGCGTCCGCCCCGCCAGGAGAGCCCGTGATGACGACCTCGCCGCACACCGTGAGCGACCTGATGACCCGTGCCGCGGTCGCCGTGGGCGGCCAGGCCTCGTACAAGGACATCGTCACCCTGATGCACCAGTGGAAGGTGAGCGCGCTGCCCGTGCTCGCCGGCGACGGGCGTGTCATCGGGGTGGTCTCGGAGGCGGACCTCCTGCCGAAGGAGGAGAACCGCCCCACCGGAGGCTCCGTACCGGGTGACCGGCCGTTCGCGGACACCTCGAAGGCCGACGCGCTGTACGCGGAGCAGCTCATGTCGAGCCCTGCCGTCACGGTGCACGCGGACGCCACCGTGGCCGAAGCGGCACGGATCATGGCGCGGCGGCGCGTCAAGCGTCTGCCGGTGGTCGACAGCGGTGGTGTCCTGCGGGGCATCATCAGCCGGGGTGACCTGCTGAAGGTCTTCCTGCGCTCCGACGACGACATCGCCGCCGAGGCGCGCACCGTGCTGTCCGGTCTCCCGGCCGCCTCCGGCATCGACGTACGGGTGTCCGACGGGGTGGTGACCCTGGGGGGCGCTCTGTCCGACCGGGCGCTGGTCCCGCTCGTCGCCCGTGCGGTGCGGGCGGTGGAGGGCGTCGTGGACATCCGCCTGGACCTGGGCCCGGCGACGCACTCCGACGTCGGGGCGTGATCCCTGCAGGAGCTGCGATCCCTGCGAGAGCTTCGCGTGCACCCTGCTGAAGACGCATGACCCGTGCCGGCGGTCAGCGGGAAGGCCGGCCGGGAAGGTCGGCGGGGAGCTGGCGGCGGTCAGCGGGGAACGGTGATCACCGGGCACTCCGCCCGGTGCAGGAGTCCGTGGACCACCGAGCCGAGCCGCATCCCGGTGTAGCCCCCGTAGCCGCGCCTCCCCACGACGACGGCGAGCGCGGCCGAGGAGACCCGGGCGAGTTCCTCCACGGGATGGCCCCGGCGCACCTCCTGTGTGACGTTCACGCCCGGGTGGCGTACGGAGTGCTCGGCGACGGTCTCCGCGAGGAGACGTGTGCGCGTCTCCCGTCCGCTCTCCCCCGCCAGCTCGATGAGGGGGCGGGGCCACACCCACACCGCGTGTACGGAGGCGTGCCGCAGCTCCGCCTCCTCGAACGCGAAACGTACGGCCTCGCGGGAGGAGTCGCTGCCGTCCACGCCCACGACCAGCTGTGCGGGCTCCTGCGCCGTGTGTTCCGGTGAGCGCACGACGACGACGGGGCAGTGTGCCTGTGCGCTGAGGGGCGCCGCCACCGACCGGATGCTGAGGATCTCGGCCGCGCGGCCGAGCCTGCGCGAGCCGACCACGATCAGGCGGGTGGGGCCGGTCGTACGCCGGCAGAGCTCCACCGCCGGCAACCCGTCCACGAGTTCGGTCACCACGTGCGCCCCGGGGGTGAGGCGGAAGACCGTCTCGCTCGCGGCGGCCAGCGCCTCCCGGCCCTGCGCCTGCAGGGAGAGGCGTTGCGGTGTCGCGTCGACGTGCTGGGTGTCGTGGCCCGGCGGGACCGCCAGAACCAGCCGCAGCGGGACGTTTCTGCGTTCGGCCTCGTCCGCCGCCCAGGCCAGCGTGGGCACCGAGGGATCCAGTGGGTCTATGCCGACCACGATCTGCTGGTCGGCGTCGAAGGCCGTCACGCTACCTCCTCGGTCACGCCCCGGGGAACGATCTGGACGGGGCAGTGGGAATGGTGCAGCAGGGCGTGGGCGACGCGGCCCGGCGTGGCGCTCACATGGTCCTGTTCACGGCGCCCGCCCACGACGACGAGGTCGCAGCGGCGGCTCGCCTCGACGAGTACGGCTGCCGCGGATCTGCCTGTCTCGACGGCGCAGGAGACGGTCGTCCCGGGGAACGCCTCCCGGAGGCTCTGCGCGAGGTCCTCGATCTGCTGTTCGCTCCGGCGGTCGGCGCCCTTCTCCGCGTCGGACAGCCGCCCGGTGCCGGCCGCGCGCGCCAGGATGCTCCTGACTCCCAGGAGGTTCAGGCTCGCCTCCCGGAGCCGCGCCTCACGCGCTGCGGCCTCCAGCCAGTCGCCGTCCGTGGCGCCCCGGACCGCCGCCGTGACACGTCCGGTCCCCGACCAGGGGGACTCGCCACGCACCACCACGACGGGAACGGCTGCTCCCGTCGCCACCCCGAGACCGACGGAGCCGAGCAGGAGCGCGCCGAAACCGCCGCGTCCCCGGCTCCCCACGACGATGCGGCCCCGACGGCCCGCGGCGTCGTGCAGGGCGGAGACCGGTTCCTTGCGGCTGAGGCTCCGGGTGATGTCGAGGGAGGGGTAGCGCTCCTGCACCTCTGCCGCCGTCTCGTCGAGCAGCTCGTGCCCCTTGTTCTTGACGCTCTCCACCGTCTCGAAGGAGGCGAAACGGGAGATCCGGTCGAGGTCGGCCGCGTACAGGACGCACAGTTGCTGCCGGGCCGCGTCGGCCTGGGCCGCGGCCCACGACACGGCGGACCTGGCGTGGTCCGAACCGTCGATCCCTACGACGATCTGTCCCTCGGTGCTCATATCCGCTCCTCATCGCATGGGCTCGCTCGTCTCCGAGGGTCCCCGCACGGGCGCGCGAGTGGCAGGGCCACGGCGGTCACGTCCAGGGGCCGAAGGTCCCGGAAGACCCCTGTGGCACGGATTACCGAAGGTGCCCCACTCGGCCCTTCTCGCCGGTCGCGCCGCGGGAAACGCTGGTCGTGCACGCGGAGGCCCCCGGTTCCGGAACGGCGGCCCCGTCACGCGGGAAGAAGCGGTGAGCGCCCGATGTCGCACGCCACGGTCACGGATCTCTACGAAGCGTCGATGGCCCTCTCGTACCTGCGGGAAGGCATGACGCGGGACGCCACGTTCAGCCTCTTCGTACGCGATCTGCCTCCCGGGCGCGGGTTCCTGGTGAGCGCGGGGCTGGAGCCGGTTCTCGACTTCCTGACCGACTTCCGCGTCACCTCGGACGACGCCCGGGACTTCGCCGCGGCTCTCGGGTGTCCACCGCGCGAGGTCGGCCCGCTCGTCGGTCTCGGCTTCGACGGTGAGGTCAGGGCGGTGCCGGAAGGGCGGATGGTCCTGCCCGGTGAGCCGCTGCTCGAGGTCACGGCGCCTCTGCCGCAGGCGCAGCTCGTGGAGACCTGGCTGCTGGGTCAGGTGAGCCACCAGACGACCGTGGCCTCCAAGGCGGCCCGGTGCGTGCTGGCCGCGGCCGGCCGTCCCGTCGTCGACTTCTCCCTGCGCCGGGGGCACGGGCCGGAGGCGGGGATGCAGACGGCCCGGGTCGGCGCGATGGTGGGGTTCGACGGCACCAGCAACGTCGCCGCCTCGCTGAAGTTCGGGTTGCGTGCGTCCGGCACGATGGCGCACTCGTACATCGAGGCGTTCGGCGACGAGGAAGCCGCGTTCACGGCGTACGCCCGCAGCCGTGCCGGGCCGGTCACCTTCCTGGTCGACACCTACGACACGGCGGACGGCGTGGTGACCGCGGCCCGTGTGCTGAACACCCTGCGCCGTGGGCCCGGCTCCGCGATCCGGCTCGACAGCGGTGACCTGGCGGGGCTCGCCCGTCGCTCCCGCGCGATCCTGGACGCGGCGGGGCTGCCGGATGTCGCGATCATCGCCAGCGGTGGTCTCGACGAATACGGCGTCGACCGTCTGGTGCGCTCCGGGGCCCCCATCGATGTGTACGCCGTCGGGACCAAGGTGGGCACCTCGTCCGACGCCCCGTATCTGGACTCCGCGTACAAGCTGGTGGAGTACGACGGGCGGCCGGTCATGAAGCTCTCCGCGGCCAAGGTGACCGCGCCCGGACGCAAACAGGTCCTGCGCGGGGAGGGCCTGGACGATGTGATCACCCTGGCCGACGAGGACGTGCCCGGGGGCCGGGAGCCGTTGCTGCGCAGGGTGATGTCCGGAGGCCGCCGCACCGGCCCGCCGGACACGCTCGCCGCCGCGCACGACCGGTTCACCGGCGACCTGGCCGCCGTCCCGGGGCACGCGCTCCGGATCCAGGACCCGGAGCCCCCTGTCGCCGCCGTCTCCGCCCGCCTCTCGGCACTCACCTCCCACGTGCGTCGCCGTCTGGAGAAGGGCGTCGAGGAACGGCGGGAGGATCGGGCCGGCCCGGATGCCGGCCCTCCGGACGACCGGCCGAGGGAGGAGCCCTGATGCCTGCTCGAATCGCTGATGTCGCGTCGGTGACCGCGTGGGTCGACGCCGCCACCATGGCGCCGTCGATGCACAACGCCCAGCCGTGGAAGTTCCGTTACGTGCCGGCGGTGGGCGTTCTCCAGCTGCGCATGGATACGGCACGGTCCATGCCCCGTACGGACCCTTCCGGCCGTGGCATGCACATCGGCTGCGGCGCCGCACTGTTCAATCTCCGGGTGGCGGCCGCGCACGCCGGATGGCCGGCCGATGTGCGGCTGCTGCCCGACCCGGCCGATCCCACGCTGGTCGCCACCGCGTCGTTCGCCGAGGGCGAGGGGAGCGACCCGGTCTCCGGTCTCCGTCCGGCGATCGGCCTCCGGCACAGCAGCCGTGAGCCGTTCACCGACGAGCCGGTCCCCGAGGAGCTGCTCGCCGGCCTCATGGGTGCGGCGCGGGCCGAGGGCGCGGGCCTGTCCGTGCTCGGGGAGTGGCAGGTCGACGCGGTGGTCGAGGTGGCCAGGGACGCCGAGCAGGACGAGTCGCTGTCGGCCGGCATCCGCGACGAGATCGCCCGGTGGACGGGTCCCGGGGCTGACGGCTCCGCCGGGATCCCGGCGGAGTCCTTCGGCCCGCGGCCGCATGCCGGCCGGGCGCCGGTGCGGGACTTCGCCATGGGACGCCCGGTCCCCCACCGCAGGTCGGCGGACTTCGAGCGGTCCCCCTGCCTCGCGGTGGTCGGAACACCTCAGGACCGGCCGCAGGACTGGCTGCTCGCCGGCCAGGCCCTGGAACGGGTGCTGCTGCGGGCGACGCTGGACGGGCTGTCCACCTCCCTCAATTCCCAGGCGCTCGAACGGCCCGACCTGCGCTGGCTCCTGCGGGACCCTCACTCGCCGACGACCTCGGCGTTCCCCCAGATGCTGCTCCGGCTGGGCTACGGGCCGGCGATCCAGCCGACGCCGCGCCGAGCGGTGAGCGAGGTGCTGGAGGTCGACCGGGCGGCACCGTAGCCGGCGCCGGCTCTGCGGCGGGGTGCCGTGGCCGGCGCCCGCCTTCTCCCGGATGGGGTGGCGTGTCAGGGCCGCGCCGGGTCCGGCACTGTGTGCAGGTCCAGCATCATGTCGAGCGACAGGGTGCCGTCCGCCTCGGTGAAACGGCCGACCCGCTGGAAGCCGTTCTTCTCGTAGTAGCGGATGGCGCGCGGGTTGTCGGCGCGGACGCCGCCCCACAGGATGATCCTCGTCCTGCCGAGCAGCCGTGCGGTCTCCATGACCGACGGGAGCACGAGCGTTCCCAGGCCCCGGTCCTGGTGGTCGTCGGCCAGCGTGGGGCCGAACCGGCAGTCGGTCGCCCCGCTGAGGTGGATGCCCGCTTCCCGGTAGCGCGCGATGTCCGCCGGAGTGAGATCGAGGCTGAACTCGATGAGCCCGACGATCCTGCCGGACGGTACGTCCTCGATGACCAGCCTGAGTTTGTCGTGACGCGCGATCGCGTCGCACAGCTCCCGTGCGGTCGCCAGGTCGTACCCGTCGAACGTACTGAACCGCCTCGACGCGCGGGACAGGGCCTCGAGGAACCGGGCCAGGTGCCCGGCGTCGGCGTGTGTCAGGGGGCGGACGACGACAGCCGAACCGTCGTACACGGTCAGACGGCGCGTCAGGCGGAGGGGGTCCTCGGCGATATCCGTCAGGGTGAGCACCGCGGCAGCCTCGCTTCCGTACCGTCCCGCCGGTCCTGCTGGGGCGAGAACCTACCGGCTGCGGGGACTCCGTACGTACGACATATTCGATTGCGGGGCCGGCGGTGAGGCGCGGAGAGTCGCCGTATGTGTGAACTGAAGCCGACCGACGGCGATCCCGTCCCGTCGCGCCTGGGCCGGGGTTCTGTCCGTGCCCGCGCTGCCGACGAGGACGGCCTCCGCCTCGGGCGTAGCGCCTCGGCCGGTCCCGGGCCGGCCCTGGTGCCGGCGGGACTCGTGGTTCTCGTGGGACCGCCGGCTTCCGGCAAGACCAGCTTCGTGCGCGCCCTGGTCGCGCACGGGCGGCTCGATGAGGACGCCGTGGTGTCCAGCGACGAGATCCGTGCGGAGCTCTTCGGCGCCTCACCCGCGGAAGGGGAGACCGACGCGGCGGACGCTCTCGTCTTCGGCGAACGCGACCGGAGGATCGTCGCCCGGCTCGCCTGCGGACGCACCGCCGTCGCCGAGTCCACGAACGTCACTCCGCCCTCGCGCGCCCGCCTCCTCGCCATCGCCGGGCGCTTCGACGCCCCGGTGTCGATGCTGCGGTTCGACCCGGGTCTCGGCGCTCTCCTCCAGCAGCACGCGGGGCGCGGCCGCACCGACGTGACCACCGCCGAGGTCCGCGCCTTCGCCGAGGTCATGGCCCGGCACGGCGGAGCCGACCAGTTGTACTCCGAGGGCGCGCACGCCGTCCACGACGTCCCCGGGCGCCGGCAAGGGGTCACCCCCGCCGAGGCCGCGGCGCGCTTCTCGTTCGCCTGACAGCCCGACGCGTGCGTCCCCGGAGGGACGTGCGCCGAGCGGCGCTACGCCGCAGCCGGCTTCGGCGTGTGGCGGCGCAGGTTGGCGGCGAGGATGCGGTCGAGCGTGCGGTCGGACAGCACCCGGCCCAGGCGCACGATCAGGGCGGCGTCCCGGCCCGCGGTGTAGCGGGTGCGCGGTCTGCGGGCGGTCACGGCCTTCGTGATGACGCGGGCGGCGGCGTCGGCGGTCAGCCCGGAGGAGGTGCCCGAGGCCATCAGCCGGTTGTTCGCCCGGACCAGGCCGCCGTAGCGCGCGTCCTGCTCCGGCGTCATCCCGGCAGCGAGGCGGTTCGCCGTCTCGATGCCGCGGTTGGCCATCTGGGTACGGATACCGCCGGGTTCGACCACGACCACGTGGACGCCCAGCGGCTCGACCTCGCGCCGGAGCGAGTCACTGACCGCCTCCAGGGCGAACTTCGCGCCGGCGTACGCGCCGTACGTCGCCATGGCGAACCTGCCGCCGATCGAGCTGATGTTGATCACACGCCCCCCGCTGCGCAGCAACGCGGGCAGGAGCGCCTGGGTGACGGCGATGTGACCGAACAGGTTCACCTCGAACACCTGCCGCCATTCCGCCATCGGCAGGGCCTCCACCGGGGCGTTCACCTGGATTCCGGCGTTGTTGACGAGCGCGTGCAGCGGGCGCGCGTCGTCGGCGATCCGCGCGGCGAGAGCGGTCACGTGCGCGGGCTCGGTGATGTCGAGGATGACGGGCTCGATGCCGGCCGACCGGATGGCGTCGGCGTCGCGGTCCCGCCGCACACCGGCCAGGACGTGGAATCCCTGGCGGGCCAGTCCCCGGGCGGCCGAGGCGCCCATGCCCGTGGAGGCTCCGGTCACGACGATGAGCTTCTGGTTCTCAGATGACGTTGTCACCTAAACGACGCTACCAGCACAGATGACACTGTCAACTGTAGGGTGGGGCCATGGTCACCCGTGCGGAATCCGCCGCCGTCACCCGCCGCGCCCTGCTCGACGCGGCCGCCGAGCTCCTCGATCTCGGCGGTCCCGCGGCCGTCACCCTGCGGGAGGTGGGTGCGCGGGCGGGCGTCAGCCGGGGGGCGCCGTACCGGCACTTCTCCGGCAAGGACAGCCTGCTGACCGCCGTCGCGACCGAGAGCTGGCAGCGGATCGGCGACCAGGTCCACGCGCTGCGGGCCGACCCGGAGCTGGGCGCGTCCGAGAAGCTGCGCGGGGCCCTGCTCACCCTCGTGCGCGTCGGCCGGGACCGGCCCCACCTGTACCAGATGCTGTTCAGGCGCCACGGACACCGGCCCGAGGAGCTGGGTGAGGGACTCGACCGTGTCCGGCGGCAGCTGTGCGGACCGGCGGACGACCCGGTCGCGGACCGCCTCCGCGCGGCCGGCCGCTTCCAGGACGAGTTCCTGGCCGTCGTCGCCGGTCTCGTCGGGGAGCGGAACACCCGGCATTACGGCGCGCTGCTGCTCTCCGGCGCCCACGGCATCACGGACATGGAGCTCAGCGGCCATCTGGACCCGGACGAGCTGGACGCCAGCGCCGAGGAACTCATCGACACCCTCGTCCGCATGGTCGCCGACACAGGCCCTACGGCCTGACGGCGCCCCGCTCCGTGGGCGCGCAGGGCGTGGGCCGCCGATTCCCGTGAACAACGGTGTCGACGGTGGACCGGAGTACGGCGTCAGTGGTCGCGGACCACGATGCGGCGCCCGGTCACCTTGCCGGGTGTCAGCGCGATCCACAGGTCCCGCTCCCCGCCGGCCCACGGCGAGGCGGACGCGTGTACCGCCTCGAACTTCCGTACGTCGTCCGGGTCCGTGACGGTCCGTGCCTCCCCCACGAGGAGCACGCTCCACCCCCGGCTGAAGGCTTCGTCGATGTGGTCCACCTCGAAGGCGGTCTCGTGCCCGGCCGCGTCCGCGGGGCCGGAACCGGGTGCGGTCCGGTAGGCGATCGCCTCCCCGGTGGAGACGTAGTTGACGGGGAAGACCGCGGGGCCCTGTCCGTCGCTGACGACCACCCGGCCGATACCGTGGGTCCCGACCAGCTTCCAGCACTCCTCCCGGCCGATGTCCACCAGCTCCGGGTGGTGGGCGGCCCGGCCCACGCCCGGGGGCAGATCGACCGTTCCCCCGGTGAGTTCGTCGACCGTCGTCTCGAGCGCGTTGGCCAGACGCACCATGAACCCCATGCCGTGGGAGCCCGGCTTCGTCTCCACGTACTCGATGTACCCGGGCGCGGAAGCGGTGCGGAGGGCCAGGTCCCTGCGGGACAGCCCCAGGTACTCACGGCGCGCCGCCACGCGTCTGCCGATGTCACCCACTGCGGGGGTCTCGTGCGGGTCCTTCTGCGGTCGGTCGGCCATGTCGGTTCACCTTCCTGCTGTCGGACGGCGGGAGCGGGCACCGCCCCGGGGCCGCGATGACCGTGCGGGGATCCGCCGTCAGTTCACGCTAGGTACGGATGGACGGCACCGCACCACGGCCGTGTTCCGCTGGCGTGGCCCAGGGAGCCCGGGCACTGTGGACGGAGACGTACCCGGACGAGTGATGAGGCGGTCATGGGCAGCGATACCGAAGTCACCCCCCGTGTCGTGGTCGGAGTGGACGGCTCCAGCGCCTCCCAGGAGGCGCTGCGGTGGGCGGCGCAGCACGCGCAGCTCACCGGAGCCGTGGTCGAGGCGGTGTGCGCCTGGGACACTCCCTCGGAGATCGGCTGGGCGGGTCCTGCCACGGAGGCGGGCTTCGATCTGGAGCGGGCCCGGCTCCGCTTCTCCGAGGGCATCCGTGGTGTGTTCGGCGAGGTCAAGCCGGCCGAGGTCCGTGAACTGCTGGTACAGGGTGATCCGTCGGAGGTCCTGGTGAAGGCTTCCGAGGGAGCGGATCTGCTCGTCGTCGGCAACAGGGGACGCGGCGGCTTCGCCCGGGCCATGCTGGGCTCCGTGAGCCAGCGATGCGCCCAGCATGCCCGGTGCCCCGTGGTCGTCGTCCGGGACGCCTCCACGGGCACCCACTGAGCTCCACGGGCACCCACTGGGCGGCGGACCCCCTTCTCAGAGACTCCCGGGGCCGTCGAGGTGGCATGTAGCGTCCACCACGCCCTCCACCGCTCCGGCCAGTCGTTCGGCGACGGGGATCAGTGAGGCGTCCCTGACGGTCCCGGTGATCGTCACGCGCCCGTCGGCCACCTCGACGCTGACGTTCCGGCGCGAGACTGGGAAGAGCCGGTCGACGACTTCCTCCCGCACTTCGGCGGCGATCTCCTCGTCCGTACGCAGGAACACCTTGAGCAGGTCGGCGCGGCTCACGATGCCTTTGAGGACCCCTTCCCCGTCGACTACCGGGAGGCGCTTGATCCCGTGCCGGGCCAGGAGCCGGGCGGCTTCGGGAAGCGTCGCGTCCAGCGGGACGGTGACGGCGGGAGAGGACATGAGGTCCCGCGCGGTCAGCGCTCCGGCCTTGGCGTAGTCCGTCAGGCGGTCCCGCTGGCCGATCATGGTCGCGTCCTCCTCGCGCAGTTCCTCCTTGGGCAGCAGATCCGCCTCGGAGACCACCCCGACGACGCGCCCCTCCCCCTCCAGGACGGGTACTGCGGTCACCTGCCACTGGTCGATGGCGGTCACGATCTCCTTGAAACGGGCGTCGAGGCCCACCGCGACGACCGTCCGCGTCATCACGTCGCTCACGCGGTGAGGTGATCGACGGTTCATGGCGTCGCTCCCTCCGAAGCGCTCCCACCACCACGCGGAACAACGGCCACGGGACAGTCCGCGTGGTGCAGGACCGTGTGCGCGACCCTGCCGAGCTGCATGCCGAAGTGGCTCCCCCGCCGCCGTGCCCCGACGACCAGGACGTCGGCAGCGGAGGACAGCCCGAGGAGCGCCTTCCGCGCCGGTCCCTCCGCGGTGACCCGTCGTACGGAGACCGCCGGGTGGTCACGGATCGCGGCTGCCAGCGCCTCGTCGAGCAGGGAGGACGCCTGAGCCTCGTGCTCGTGTGCGGGGCCGTCGGCGAGGAGCGGATGGTCGACGGTCTCGTACGAGGGACAGCGCCAGGCACGCACCACGTCCAGCTCGCAGCCCCTCAGCTGCGCCTCCGCGAAGGCGAACCGCACAGCCGGCGAGTCGATGTCCGCATCCCCCACACCGAGCACGATCCGCCCGTGCGTCCCCTCCAGCCCCGCCTTGTCGCCCCGTACGACGAAAGCCGGGCAGGAAGCCCCGGCCGCGACGGCCAGACTCACCGATCCCAGCAGCAGCCCGGCGATCTCGCCGCGCCCCCGGGAGCCGGTGACCAGGGCGAAGGCGTCGCGGCTCTGCCGCAGCAAGGCGCCGGCCGCGTCCTCCGGCAGCACCTCGGTCGTGACGCGCAGGTCCGGGGCACGCCGGCGGATGCGTTCGGCGGTGGAGCCGACGATGTTCTCGGCCATCACGCGCTCGTCGGGACGCGAGAGGCCGGCCGCGGGAGCGGCGCCCTCGTAGCGCTGCCACAGCGAGGCGTACACGAGGCGCAGGGGCGATCCGTGGAGCAGAGCCTCGTCGGCCGCCCAGTCCGCGGCCAGGAGACTGGACTCGCTCCCGTCCACACCGACCACCATGGGTGGAGACGACATCGATCTCACCGCCCTTTCCGGCTTGCCACTGTCGTCACCGTCCCATCGGCGGCGTCCCCCGGGACAGGGCCGACCGGGCCCGGCCGGAGAGCCTCACGGGCACCGGTCAGGTCACGGCGGGGACCGGTCGGCACTCCTCTCCGGCGCCAGGGGAGCCGACCAGGTCACCCGGGTGCCGCCCCTCGCGGGCGCGCTGATCTCCAGGCTGCCTCCCGCCTCCCGGGCGCGTTCCTCGAGGTTGTGCAGCCCGCTGAAGACCGCGTCACCGGGGATGCCCACGCCGTTGTCGGTGACCGTCAGGGTGAGCCGCCCGGACGCGCTGCGCAGATGTACGTCGACCGAGTCGGCCCGTGCGTACCGGGCGGCGTTGCTCAGCGTCTCGACGAGGACGGCCACGACGTGGTCGGCGAGGGGCACCGGGACCCGGGTCTCCACCAGCCCCTCGACCCGCAGCGCCGGCGGGAAGCCGAGAGAGGCCGCGGCCGCCTCGACGGCCTGCGCGACCCGGCTGCGCAGGCCCGATGAGCCCGCGCCGGCCGTCCCGTGGGTCCGGAGACCGAAGATGGTGGAGCGAATGATCTTGATCGTCGCGTCCAGGTCGTCCACCGCCCTGCGGAGGCGCTGCTCGGCCTGCGGGTGGGTCACGAACCGCTGGGCGCTCTGCAGTGTCATGCCGGTGGCGAACAGGCGCTGGATCGCCAGGTCGTGCAGGTCACGCGCGATGCGGTCCCGGTCCTCCAGCAGAGCGGTGCGCTCGGCGTCCTGGCGGCGTTCGGCCAGTTCCATGGCCAGCGAGGCCTGGTGGGCGAACGTGGTCAGGGACTCCGACTCCGAGGCCGAGAACGGGAGGCTCCGCTTCTTCCGGGTGAGCAGCAGTACGCCGCGCACGACGGCCCCCGATCCGATGGGCACCGCCACCGCCGGCCCGAAGCCGGCCCAGCGCGCGGTGTCCCCCTCGCTGCGCGGGTCGCTCTCGATGTCGGAGCTCCGGGACGGTCCTGGGTGGGTGAAGGCCACGCCGAGGTAGCCCTCCCGGGCCGGCACGAACGCCCCGTGGTGCCGTTCCCCCTCCTCACCTGTGGCCAGGACGATCCGCAGCTTGCCCGCGCCCTCCACGGGGACCGCGATCATGGCCAGGTCCGAGGGGACGTTCGCCCCGGCGTGCTCCAGGATCAGGGCCATCACCTCGGCCCGGGGGGAGCCGGACAGCAGGCTGTTGGTGACCTCGGAGCCGGCGGCCAGCCAGCGTTCGCGGCGGCGGGACTCCTCGTAGAGACGGGAGTTCTCGATGGCGATGCCCGCGGCGACGGCCAGGGTCAGCAGCACCGATTCGTCCTCGGCGTCGAACTCGGCGGCACCGCGCTTCTGTGTGAGGTAGATGTTGCCGAAGACCTGTCCCCGCACCCGGATCGGGACGCCCAGGAAGGAATGCATCTGCGGGTGATGCGGTGGAAAGCCGTACGACTCCGGGTGCTCGGACAGCTCCGCCAGCCGGAGGGGTTCCGGGTGGCGGATCAGCTCGCCCAGCAGCCCGTGCCCCACGGGCAGCTCACCTATCGCCGCCCACTGCTCGTCGCTCACACCCACCGGAATGAACTCCGAGAGCCTGTTCTCCTCGCCGATCACACCGAGCGCCCCGTACTCGGCGTCCACGAGGACGGTGGCCTCCTCGACGATGCGGCGCAGCACCTGCGAGAGCTCCAGCTCGCGGCCGACGGACAGCACCGCCTCCAGGAGACTGTGGATCCGGTCCCGGGAGCCACGGGCTGCGTCGACGCGGGACTGGAGCCTGCTCAGCAGCTCATCGGTGCTCAGCCCGGCGGCCGGATCGCCTTCGCTCACGACAAGCAACCTCCTGGGGCGGCGTGCGGAACGCCTTCGGCACCACCGTATGGCCGACGGCGGCAGGCCGCCCGTCCCGGGATTCGCGCACCGGCACCACCGGGTGTGACCTGCGGGATTCCCTTGCGGAGGCCGGACGGGCCGCACGGGGGGACACTGGCTCTGCGACCGGGCGCGGAACACCGTGCCCCGGGAGTGCGGCGCCACGCGTACAAGGGCCGACGATGCGCGACGAGTACAGGGGCCAACGATGACGGACACAGCGGCCGCTACCTCCGGGAAGGAACCCACCCGGGTCTTCGTGCTGGACGACCACGAGGTGGTGCGCTGCGGCCTGCGCGACCTGCTGGACTCGGAGCCGGATCTCACGGTGGTGGGCGAGGCGGCGACCGCGCAGCAGGCCGTCGCCCGGGGGCCGGCCCTGCGCCCCGATGTCGCCGTGCTCGACGTCCGGCTCCCGGACGGCGACGGGATCACCGTCTGCCGCGAACTGCGCTCACGTCTCCCGGGCCTCGCCTGCCTCATGCTGACCTCGTTCGACGAGGAGGAGGCGCTCCTCGACTCCATCATGGCGGGGGCGGCCGGCTATGTGCTCAAGGAGGTCAAGGGGGTCGATCTCGTGGCGGCGGTACGGACGGTCGCCGCCGGGCAGTCCATGCTGGACCCGGCCACCACGGCACAGCTCATGCGCTCGCTGCGTGCCCCGGCGCAGACGCACGCCGAGGAGGACGACCGGTTGGCCGGCCTGTCCGAGCGCGAGAGGGCGGTCCTGGACCTGATCGGCGAGGGCCTCACCAACCGGCAGATCAGCAAGCGGCTCTATCTGTCCGAGAAGACGGTGAAGAACCACATCTCCCGTGTGCTGGCCAAGTTGGGGGTGGAGCGCAGGGTGCAGGCCGCGGTGATCGCGACCCAGGCGCAGGAGCAGGAGCAGACGGACCGCTGATCCGGGGCCCACCGCCGCCTCCCCGCCGCCTCGGGAACGTTCCGGGGTTTCAGGCCGCCCGCTCCTGGGCGGGCAGCGACACCGCGTCGTGCGTGGGCGCTCCGACCACCACCTTCAGCGCGCCGGTGTCGGCGGCCCGGGAGAAGACGTCGTACGCCTCCTCCATCTGCGAGGGTGTGAAGCGGTGGGTGACCAGCGAGGGGACCGCGGGCAGCCGCCCGGCCGCCATCATCTCCAGCAGCAGCGGGGTGGAGTAGGTGTCCACCAGCCCGGTCGTGATGGTCAGGTCCTTCGACCAGAGGCTCTCCAGATGGAGCGCCACGGGCTTGCCGTGCACCCCTACGTTCGCGACCCGGCCGCCCGGCCGCACCATGCGCGTACAGAGTTCGAAGGTCTCGGGGATGCCGACCGCTTCCACGACGACATCGGCCCCCAGTCCGCCGGTGAGATCGGCGACCAGCGCCTCGGGGTCCTCGTCCGCCCCCACGGTGACGTCCGCGCCCACGGCGCGTGCGGCCTCCAGGCGGGAGGGCGCGGTGTCGACGGCGATGACCCGGCCGGGGGTGTACAGGCGGGCGGTCGCGATGGTGGCGAGCCCGACCGGTCCCGCTCCGACCACGGCCACCGTGTCCCCCGGTCCCACGCGCCCGCTCAGCACGCCGACCTCGTACCCGGTGGGGAAGATGTCCGCCAGCAGCACGGCGTCCTCGCTGCTCACGGAGCCGGGCAGCGGGTGTACGGACAGATCCGCGAAGGGTACGCGGACGTACTCGGCCTGGGTGCCGTCGATCAGGTGCCCCAGGATCCAGCCGCCCCCTCCGAGGCATTGCCCGAAGCGGTTCTCGCGGCAGAAGCGGCAGCGGCCGCACGCGCTGATGCAGGAGACGAGCACCCGGTCACCCGGCCGTACGCTCCGTACGTTCGCTCCCGTCTCGACGACCTCGCCCACCGCCTCGTGTCCGAGGACGGTGCCGGGCCGCACCTCGGGAACGTCTCCCTTCATGATGTGCAGATCCGTGCCGCAGATGGTGACCGCGTCCACGCGGACCACCGCGTCTCCGGCGTCCTCGATGCCCGGGTCGGGGACGTCCTGCCAGGACTTCTGTCCGCTGCCGTGGAAAACGAGTGCCTTCATGACGTCGTCCCTCGTCCCTCTCCGTCGCCGAAGTGCTGCCGAAGTGCTGTCGAAGCACTGCCGAACCGCCTCGAACTCCTCTCGGCCCCCCCTGCCGAACCGGCCTCGAAGCATCTGGTTCCAGCCTCGCAAGCGGGAAGCCGCAGCGCCTGGGCCGGTCAGCACCCGGCCGGGGCCACCCTGGCCCTCCATGGCGGCCCGACCGGGGGTGCCGAGGGTGCGCGTGCCTACGTACGGGCGGGACGCGCAGCCTCGGACGGTGCCCGGGACCCCGTCACGGCGCGGCCCGCCCGGAGTTCCAGGTGGTCGCCGGTGAACCGGCTGCGGAAGCTCCGGTCGTGCGAGACGACCACGACGGCCCCCGGGTACCGGCCGAGTGCCTCCTCCAGCTCCTCGACCAGGCCGAGCGCGATGTGGTTCGTCGGCTCGTCCAGGATCAGCAGATCCGCGGGACGCGTCACCAGGCGCGCCAGGGCGAGCCTGCGCTGCTGGCCGATGGAGAGGGACGCCACGGGCACGGACAGGTCCTCGGGGCGGAACAGGCCCAGGGCCAGCAGTTCGTCGGCGTACTCGTCGGGGAATCCGGGCCGGCCCGCGGCGAACGTGGCGAGCAGGGTGCGGCGGGTGGGGCGGACGGGGAGTTCCTGCGGGAGGTAGCCGGTCCTGCCCCGCCGCCGGACCGTACCGGCGTCCGGAGCGAGGTCGCCGGCCAGGACGCGCAGCAGGGTGGTCTTCCCCGCCCCGTTGGGGCCGGTGACCAGCAGCCGGCGGCCAGGCTCGACGCTCAGGGAGGGCAGGTCGAGCCGGTCCCCGACGACGACGGAGTCCAGCTCGGCCAGGGGGCCGGGGCGGCCGTCCGCGTCCGGCGGGGAGCCGGGCGCCTCGGCGAGGGTGAGGTCGGCGGTGAAACGCAGCGGTCGGGGAGGCGCCGGGACGGGGCTGCGGCGCAGCGCCTCCAGCCGGGTCCTGGCGGCCCTGACCTGGCCCGACAGCTTGGCCTCGTGCGACCTGCGGTGCTTGCCGAAGCCCTGGCCGGGGTCCTTGCCGGTGCTCGCGAGCCGGTGGCCGGCCGCGTCCACCAGTTCCTCGGTGCGGGCCAGTTCGGCCAGCCACTCCTCGTGGTCCTGGGCCCATCGGCGGCGTGCGGCGGCCTTCGCCGTGCGGTAGCCGTCCCATCCGTCGCCGTACCGGGAGACGCTCCGCAGGTCGCGGTCGACCTCCAGGATCACGGTGGTGATGCGCTCCAGGAACGCCCGGTCGTGGGTGACGGCGACGACGGTGCCCCGGTGGGCGCGCAGGTGGCCCTCCAGCCAGTCGACGGCGGCGGCGTCGAGGTGGTTGGTGGGCTCGTCGAGGAGCAGCAGCTCCGGCGCCGCGGCCAGGACGCAGGCCAGGGCGAGCCGGGACTGCTCGCCGCCGGACAGCGTCCCGAGGGTGCGCTCCCGGGTGAGGTGGCCGAGCCCGAGGCCGTGCAGCGCGGCGTCGGTCCTGGCGTCGGCGCGGTATCCGTCGCGCTCCTCGTACGCCGTCAGCAGGTCTC
This sequence comes from Streptomyces silvae, assembly GCF_016745505.1. Taxonomy (GTDB): domain Bacteria; phylum Actinomycetota; class Actinomycetes; order Streptomycetales; family Streptomycetaceae; genus Streptomyces; species Streptomyces silvae. The sequence goes on from NZ_JAERUC010000184.1 coordinate 134,788, forward strand.
CGTACGCGGCGAGTCGGGCGTCGGTGGGGTCCCCGTCGGACAGCGCCTCCTCCGCCGTACGGATCTGGCGTTCCAGGGCGCGGAGGTCGGCGAGGGCCGCGTCCACGGCGTCCTGGACCGTGCCGCGGGGGTCGAGCGTGAGCATCTGCGCGAGGTAGCCGGTGCCGCCCGGGAAGCTGACGGTGATCTCACCGCTGTCCGGGGCCTCGGCTCCGGCCATCAGCCGGAGCAGGGTGGATTTCCCCGACCCGTTCTCGCCGATGACGCCGGCCTTCTCGCCGGGGCGGACGGTGAGGGACACCTGGTCGAGGACGGACCGGTCGCCGTACGCCTTGGAGACGTCGGTCATGGCGAGTTGGGCGCGGGGGTGCTGAAGAGACATGGGTGTGTTCCCTGACGTGACAGGTCCTCGACGGCGCGCACATCGACGTCATGAAGGTCATGAAGTCATGAAGGTCATGGATGCCATGAATGTCATGAACGTCATGGACGGAAGCGCGCAGCGGGACGGGGTGTCGGACGGCGGAGAGGACTGCGGCCGACGGCGTGGCCCCACGGGGTCACGCGGCGACGCTCAGCGTCGCGCGGCGGCGTCCTGGCCGGGAATCAGAGAAAGAAGTAGTGCGCGTACGAACCCATGGCGCCCATTGTAACCATGCCGCGGTCGGCCCCCGGTGGGCGCGGAGCGCTCTCCACCGGGGGCCGACCGTCTTCCGGGCGCGCCGTGGGCCGGGCGGCAACCGCCCGCCGGCGCGCGGCGGCCGGGGTCAGCCCGTCGACTCGTCGGGGGTGGGCTGTTCCGGGTGGACGCCCGCGTTGCGGGCGTCGCTGCGGCCCGAGCCGGCCTCGTCGGGGTCGGGCCTGTCGGCATCGTCGGGGTCGGTTTCCGTCTCGGGACGTTCGGTGCCCGGGGGAAGGATCACGTCGAGGGCGTCCTCGCCGTCCTGTGCCTGCTGGTCGGGCATGTCGGCGGGGACCGGCGGCGGGCTTCCCTCCGCCCCGGTGTAGGCGGTTCCCTGGGGCCTGCGGTCGGTCATGTCGTCGCTCCCGTCGGTAGGTGCCCATGCTGGTACGGGCGGGCCGGTCTCGCACCTCGCGTACCCCCTGGGTCCCGCGCGACGCACGGCCGGCCCGCCCGTTCCCCGCAGGTCAGCCGCGGCTGATCTCGAAGTGGTCGACGCACTCCCCCGACTCGGCGAGCGCGGTGACCTTCATCCGGGGGTGCCGGCCGGCCTCCACCTCCACCGCGAGGAACGAGAAGCCGGTGTAGCGGACGCGGGACCACTCCACGGTCTCGGCGGCCTTTCCGCCGCCCTTGACCACGTGGTAGGTGTTCACGCTCTCCAGGTCCGAGACATGGCCCTCGTAACTGTCGGGTGCCGGGAAGTCGTAGAGGGCCTTGCCCGCGCCGCCGGCCGTGACGTACACGATGCCGTCCCGCGTCGGGTCGGTGCGCTCACCGATCGGCACCGGGCGCCGCACCGCGTTCTTCAGGATCGCGTCGGTGCGCTCGTAGACGTGGTTGTGGCCGTTGATGACGAGGTCCACCTGGTGCTTCTCGAAGAGCGGCACCCAGGCGTCGCGCACCCCGCCGTCCGAGGCGTGCGCATTGGTCGTGGAGAACGCGCAGTGGTGGAAGAACACCACGATGAAGTCGATGTCGTGGCGGGCCCGCAGCTCCCCCAGGCGCCGGTCGAGCCAGCGGGTCTGCTTGCCGTCGCTGATGCCGAAGTTGGCCGGGATCTCGTACGAGACGTCGTTGGCGTCGAGCGCGATCACACCCACGTTGCCGTGGGTGAAGGAGTACGCGCCGGGCTGGCCGACCGGGTCCGGGCCGTTGTCCGGCAGGGTCCAGCGGGCGTTCTGGCCGCCGTAGCCGTCGGGCGAGTACCAGGCCTCCATGTCGTGGTTGCCGGTGGTCACCATCCACGGCACGGTCTTGGACACCGTCTCGGTCTGGGCCAGGAACTGGTCCCAGGTGCGGGCGTCGTAGGAGTCGGTGGACTGCCCGGAGCCGGACGGGTCGGCGTAGCAGATGTCGCCCGCGTGCAGGTGGAACGCCGGGTTCTGGCCCAGGATCAGCTGGTCGTTGCCGAGCGCGTGGTAGCTGACGCCCTGGTCGCCGAAGGCCGTGAAGGTGAAGGACTCCGCGCGCGCGGGAGCGGTGGTGAGGGTCCCGAGCGTGCCGAGGTTGCGGGCGTCGGCGGGGTCGAACCCGTCGTGGCCCACGCCGTAGTAGTACGTCGTGCCGGGCTTCAGCCGCTCCAGGGCCGCGTGGACGTAGAACTGCTCGGCGGCCGCGATCCTGCCGCCGTCGAGCAGAGGCGTCGTCAGGTGCCGCACCTCCGCGTCGATCTTGCGGCTGAGCGCCCAGGGCTTGAGCCCGATGCGGATGTACGGCCGCTTCACCGCGAAGGGGACCTGCCAGGAGACCGACATCTGCGTCCTGGCATCCGCCCCGTACGCGAGGTGCCGGCCGAAGGGAGCGACCAGCGAACCGTCCACGTGTGCCGCGCCGGCGCGTGACGTGACCGCGTCCGGGGCGGCGGCGTACGCCGGCGGGGAGGCGAGCCCCGAGGCCAGGCCGGTGCCCGCGACGGCGGCGGTCGCCACGCTCGTGCGGAGCACACGGCGCCGGGTGAGCCGGGCGCGCAGGTAGGCGTGCTGCTCGGCCATGCTCATGCGGTCGGCGAGCTTCTCGGGGATTCCGAAACGGGGGATGTCCATGGGCCACAACATCCATGGGGTTCCTGACGGCATTCCGTCGGATGAGTGAACGCTACACATACAAGATCCCATGAGTCCCGATGGTGAACATGACGTGTCGTGAGGTGGACGCACAGCACAGGCGATGTCGGCGGCGCGGTAGCGCCCTCCATCTCTTTCGGGTGACATTTCGTCACAGGCGATATACGCAGAATTACGATCGAGGGGCCGGAGAGTGACGGTCGGGCGGTCGGTGTCGTACCGGGCGCAGGCGGTCAGCCGGTCGTCCATCGTCGTGGCCCACCGTAAGGAATGCCCGTGAAGCTCACCCTGACCCGTTTTCCCCGAGCCGCCTTCGCGCTGGCGGCGGGCACGCTCCTCGCGACCGCTGCGGTGGCGTCCGCGGGCCCCGCCCACCCCGAATCCGCACGCGGTCCGCAGGTGCGTCAGGCGCCCGCGGCCCCTGCCGCACAGTGCGGCTTCTTCCGGTACAGCGTCCGGGAGTCCCAGTTCGCCGCGTACAACCACTGCGGCGAGACGACCGTACGGATCCATGTCGACGTCAGAGGCGGCGGCAGCGGGAACGACTTCCATCTCTGCGTGGGCTCGGGCGCCACGCAGCTGCCGGGCGCCGGTCCGAACTGCCTCAACGCGTACTACATCGGGGGTGCCGGATGCCGGAACGGGGAGCGGACCGGACACACCTCCCACTGAGGCGGACGGGGCCCGGCGGGCCGCAGCGGACCGGGGCCGGTCGGACCCCCGGCGCGGCCCGCCGGGAGTCGTCCGGGGCGGTCCGGGGTTCCGGGGCGGTCCGGGGTTCCGGGGCGGGTGGTCCGTGCGGTCAGCCCAGCCTCACGGGCAGCGCCCCGAATCCGTACGCGATGAACGACTCCACCTGCGCGGCGGGGACGGACGGGTCCGCGAGGCGCAGGGCCGGGAAGCGGGTGAAGAGCGCCGGCAGCGCGATCGACGCCTCGAGGCGGGCGAGGGGGGCTCCGACGCAGTAGTGCACGCCATGGCCGAAGGAGAGATGGTCCTTGTCGAGCCTGGTGGGGTCGAAGTGGTGCGCGTCCCCTCCGTGCCGGCCGGGATCGCGGCCCGCGGCGGCGTAGGTCGCGAGGATCGCGTCACCGCGGGCGATGGTGACGCCGTCGGGGAGCTCGATGTCCTCGACGGCGTACCTCAGGGGGAGGTTCGCGATCGACGGTGCCCAGCGCAGGGTCTCCTCGACGACCTCGCTCCAGGGGATGTCACCGGCGAGCACCCTGCGGAGATGGTCGGGGTGGGTGAGGAGGGCGTGTACGGCGTTGCCGATGAGGTTGACGGTGGTCTCGTGCCCCGCGCCGATGACGAGGAGGAGGGTGTCGATGAGTTCGTCCTCGGTGAGGCCGGATCCCTCCTGGTCCCGGGTGGCGATCAGGACACTGGTCAGGTCGTCGCCGGGCTGCTCCCGCTTGGCGGCGACCAGTCCCGCCAGCAGGGCGTGGACCTCCTGCCAGGTGGCGAGGGCCTGTTCGGGTGTCGCGGTGGTGTCCATGACCTCGCCGACGAGCCTCGCCGTGTCAGCCCTGCTGTTCTCGGGGACGCCGAAGAGCTCGCAGATGACCGCCATCGGGAGGGGGTGTGCGTAGGCGGCACGGAGATCCACGGGTCCCTCGGCGGCCCCCTCGGCCGTCCCGGCCCCCTCGGCCATCTCGTCGAGGAGGCGGGCGGATATCTCCTCGATGCGGGGCGCGAGCGCGTCGGTGCGGCGCTTGGTCAAGGCGGGGGAGATGAGTTTGCGCAGCCGTCGGTGGTCGGAGCCGTAGGCGGTGAACATATTGGTCACGCCCACCCAGGAGTTGACCCAGGTCTCCCGGAACTCGCCGTCGATCCAGGCGGGCCAGTGCTGGTCGGGGTCCTTGGAGACCCGGTCGTCGGCGAGCAACTGCTTGAGGACCTGGTGGCCGGTCGGGGCCCAGGCCGCGATCCCGCCGGGCAGTTCGACCCGTGCGGCCGAGCCCTGGGCACGGAGCGCGTCCGCCTCTCCGTGGATGTCGCGGCCTGCGGGGTCGATCGCGACGGGTTGCTCTCCCATGGGTAACTCCTGGGTGTGGGGGTCAGGATGGGACGAGCGTAGGGGCGCGGGAGTTCATGATCCAGACCTTCCGGCGGCGTGGTCCGGCGGCTCGGTGCGGCCGCGTGATCCGGCCCCGTGGTCCAGCGGCATGGTCCGGCTGAACGGTCGGGCCTCGTGTGCGGCCTCGTGGTCCGGCGGCGGGGGCGTGGTGGCGTGATCCGGCGGCGTCCGGCCTCGTGGTCCGGCCCGGGTGGTGGGCGGAGCCGGTGTCGACCGGCTCCGCGCGGGGTGCTCAGAACAGCGGGGGTTCGGCGAGCTTGACCAGCTCCAGGGCCTGCTGCCGGAACCAGGCGCCCGCGGCGGGGGCGACGGTCACGCGCTGCGGGTCTTCGGGGCCTTCGGTCCCGCGCAGGCAGAGCCCGTCCGCGTCCGGCAGGGTGCACCGCTCCTGCGGGTCGATGTACGTGAGAGTTCCGGAGAGTCATGTATGCATCAAGAGCGGTGAGCGTGTCACTACGGGGACCCGTCGCTCGCGGGGTCGCCCGGGCACCCGGCCGCCTTCTCGCCGTCCGGTGGCCTGCTCAGGACCAGCACGGCCACGTCGTCGCGGCGCACTCCCCCGGAGAACTCCGCCAGGTCGGCCTGGAGGGCTTCCAGGACCTGATCGGGATCGCGCCCGGCCCAGGCGCGAAGCCTCTCGTCGAACGGGTAGAAGGCACCGGCGGCGTCGCGCGCCTCGGTCACCCCGTCGGTGTAGACCATCAGGGCCGCGCCGGGCGGGAAGTCGATCCACTCCGCGGCGCGCGCCTCCCCGCCGAGGTCCGCCATGCCCAGCGGTACGGACGTCCGGTGCAGGGCGACCGCCGACGCCGCCCCGTCGTACAGCAGCCGGGGCGGCAGATGACCGCAGTTGACCGCCCGCACCCGGTCGCCGCCGTCGAAACCCAGCAGGAGGGCGGTGACGAAGCGTTCGGCCTCGCCGTTCTCGGCGGAGAACGCGTTGTGCCGGACGACCGCGTCCTCGACGGCGTCCGCCACCGCGGTGAGTTCGGGCTCCCTCACGGCCGCTTCCCTGAACGCGCCGAGCGCGGCGAAACCGGCCCCGATCGCGGGCAGCCCCTTGCCCTGCACATCCCCGATGATCACGCGGGTCCCGTGCGGCGACTGGACGACCTCGTAGATGTCGCCGCCGACGAAGCGGTCCTCCTCGATCGGTTCGTAGATGCCATGGGCACAGACCTCCTGGGTGGTGACGGGGAGCGGGCGCAGGATCTGGCGCTGGAGCGCCACGGCGGCCGAGCGCAGCCTCGCCATCTCGGTGGCGTGCCGGATCCGCGCCGCGCAGGCGACGACGCCCAGCGCACTGGCGAGGGCCGAGAAGCCGATGAGGAAGACCACGTCCCAGAAGGCGCCGGTGGACGCGATCCGGGATCCGACCACGACCAGCGTCACCCATGCGGCGACCGCTGTCGTCTGGCGGACGGTGCAGAAGACCGAGGCCAGCGCCGGCAGCACGACCAGCAACGGGATGACGGGAAGATCATTGCCGGTGAGGGCGTCGAGAACGACGACCACGGCGGTCAGCAGGAGAAGCCACAGTGCGAGGGCCCAGTTCCCGATCCGGGAGGCGCCCGCGGAGATCTCCGCCTGGTCCGTGCCGGGCAGCGGCACGCTGGGCGCCGCCGACGGGCGCCGGAGCCCCATGACCACGGCACGCCTCCCGCCTGTTCCGTCCCTACCGCCCCACGTGTTCCAAGCTACCCGTCCCCTGGCCGCCGGTCCTGGCGTCGGCGCCCGGCTCCGGGACGAGCGCCGAGAGGAACGCGGTCCTGCGGCGCAGGGTGAAGCCGAGGGACTCGTACAGCCGGATGGCGGAGGTGTTCGATCCGGCGGCGTGCAGGAAGGGGGTCTCGCCCCGCTCCCGGATGCCGTGGGCGACCGCCCTGACGAGGCGCGACGCCAGCCCCTGGCCCCGTACGGAGCTGTCCGTGCAGACCCCGCTGATCTCGGTCCAGCCGGGCGGGTGGAGCCGCTCCCCCGCCATCGCGACCAGGGCCCCGGCGCGGCGGATGCCGAGATAGGTCCCGAGCTCCACGGTGCGCGGCAGGAACGGGCCGGGGCGGGTGCGCTCGACCAGGTCCAGCATCTCCGGGACGTCGGCCGGGCCGAGGAGCACCGCTTCCGGGTCGGGGGCGGCGTCCACGCCGTCGTCCACCAGCTGGACGCCCTCGGCCTGGAAGACGATCTCCCAGTCGGCCGGCGGAGGCTCACGGAAGGCGGTGAGGGTGACCGGCTGGCCGGGACCGGCGAGCGCGGCGACATCGGCCCAGTCCTGGGCGTCGGGCGCGTCCGGCAGAGCGAGCCAGGGCGTGACGTCGGGGCGGTAGCGCAGGATGCGGCCGCGGCGCTCGGCGAAGTGGGCGTGCGGACCCGTGAGGGAGGCGCGCGCGGGGTTGTCCAGCGGATGGGGTGCGCCGGTCCCCGCATCGGGGCCGGGCACCCTCGGCGTGGTCGGTTCCGTCGTCCGCGGTGTGGGCGGATGCGTAGGCAGGGGTGTGGCCTCGGGCATGGACTCTCTCACTCCGGTTGACTCGGCGTCCGGCGACAGGGGGAGAAGGCCGACCGGCCCCGCGCCTATTCCCGGGCGGCGGGTCCGTTCATGAACACGCAATCAAAGCGGCTCGCCCGGGCGTCGCACGGAGCCCGCGTCGCCCGCCCGCCGGGGCCTCGGGCTTCCCCGCATCTTTGCTCCCCGGGGTGCCTTCCGGCCGGTCCTTTCCCACCCTTCGGGGCCCCTTCCGGCGCGTACGGCCGCTTCGTCAGGCGGCCGGGCGGACCGCGGAGCGGACGGCAGGGCGGGCGGCCGTACCGCCGGTCCCGGCGAATCGCGTCCGACTGCGCGGGATACGGTCCCAACCCGCCTCGGCCTGTGGCACTCTGGAGACGGCCGCCCCACCGGGCTCCCCCGTACCGGTGGGGCGGTCCTGTGCGCCCCCGCGGTTCTTGCCACTTCCCCGGGGCCGTGCGCTCCCGCAGGCGGGCTCCGTGACGACCCCGGAGGACGATTCCGTGGGGACCCCGGAGGACGATCACGGCTATTTCAAGCCAATACCGGCACACGTGTGGCTCAAAACCACTGTTTCCCGCATGAGTTGCGGGTCACCGGGCAGGCGCCTACACCTCACGGGCTCACAATCCGAGGAGAGTGACGGGATGACCGTGCACGCTGCACAGACCGCCGGCGCGGAACGAGCAGGTGCCCCGGACGGACTTCCCTGGATCGAGGACGCCGGGCAGATCGCCCCCCAGGACGCGCGGAAACTGTCGAAGCTCTTCTTCGACGCCCTGACGGTGGCGGACGAGGGCACTCCCGAGTACCAGTACGCCCGGAACACCCTCATCGAGATGAACCTGTCGCTCGTACGGTTCGCCGCCGGCCGCTTCCGTAACCGGGGCAGCGGCGACATGGAGGACATCGTCCAGGTCGGAACGATCGGCCTGATCAAGGCCATCGACCGCTTCGATCTCTCCCGTGAGGTCGAGTTCACCTCGTTCGCCGTGCCGTACATCGTCGGTGAGATCAAGCGGTTCTTCCGGGACACCACCTGGTCCGTGCACGTCCCGCGGCGGCTGCAGGAGTTGCGGGTGGACCTCGCCAAGGCGAAGGAGACGCTCTCGGCGGACCTCGACCGGGACCCCACGGTGGCGGAGCTCGCCGAGTACCTGGGCCTCGACGAGGAGGAGATCACCGAGGGGCTGGTCGCGGCCAACGGCTACACGGCGGGATCGCTCGACCTGCCGGCCGACGGCGGGGAACCGGTGGGCCGGGCCTCGGGCGGGCGCACCATGGCGGATGTGCTGGGCGAGCCCGATCCCGCGATGGAGACGGTGGAGAACCTCCATACGCTCGCCCCGCTGCTGGGCGATCTCGACGCGCGTGAGCGCCGGATCATCGACATGCGGTTCGGCCAGGAGATGACCCAGGCCCAGATCGGCGAGGAGCTCGGCATCTCGCAGATGCATGTCTCACGGCTGCTCAGCCGCCTGCTCGGCAAGCTGCGCGACGGGATGTTCACCCAGGACTGACGTACGGCCGACGCCGGGCCGGCTCCGTGTCGACGGGGCCGGCCCGGCGTGTCTGTTGCGGCCGCATTGCAGCTTCGTGGCCACGTGCGCGACCTGCTTCCGTCCCGGCGCGGACGGCCTCTACGGTCCGTAATCAGTACTCCGCAGCGTCGCCCCGTGCCCGCGCGGACACCCCCCGAACGACCGTGCGAGGTATGCCATGAGCCAGCCCGTCGACTCCGTCACCGCGGGACACACCCCTGAGGACCACGACCGGCAGGACGCCGGGGCCGCCTGGTCCTTCGAGACGAAGCAGATCCACTCCGGCGCGGTCCCGGATCCGACGACCGGCGCCCGTGCGGTGCCGATCTACCAGTCGACCTCCTTCGTCTTCAAGGACACCGAGCACGCGGCCGACCTCTTCTCGCTGGCCGAGCCCGGCAACATCTACACCCGGATCCACAACCCCACGCAGGACGTCCTGGAACAGCGCATCGCCGCGCTGGAGGGAGGGGTCGCCGCCGTGGCGCTCGCCTCCGGGCAGGCGGCGGAGACGCTCGCGCTCCTGACGCTGGCGGGCGCCGGGGACCACATCGTCTCCTCGGCCTCGCTGTACGGGGGTACGTACAACCTGTTCCGGCACACGCTCCCCCGGTTCGGCATCGAGGTGTCGTTCGTCGAGGACCCCGACGACATCGAGGCGTGGCGGGCGGCCATCAGGCCGGACACCAAGGCCGTGTTCGCGGAGACGCTCGGCAATCCGCGCGGCGACGTCCTCGACATCCGGAGCGTGGCGGACGTCGCACACGAGGCGGGCGTGCCGCTGATCGTCGACAACACGGTGCCCACGCCCTATCTCCTGAGGCCGCTGGAGCACGGGGCGGACATCGTGATCCACTCCGCGACGAAGTTCCTCGGTGGCCACGGCACCACGATCGGCGGTGTCGTCGTGGACGGCGGCACCTTCGACTTCGGCGCGCACCCCGAGCGTTTCGCGGACTTCCACTCCCCCGACCCCAGCTACCACGGCCTGCGGTACTGGCCGGACCTCGGGCCCGGCGCCTTCGCCGTGAAGCTGCGGGTCCAGCTGCTACGCGACCTCGGGCCCGCGCTGTCGCCGCACTCGGCCTTCCTGCTCCTCCAGGGGGTGGAGACGCTGAGCCTGCGTCTGGAGCGGCACACGTCCAACGCCCTGGCGCTCGCCCGCTGGCTGGAGGCCCGCGACGAGGTGTCGGCGGTGCACTACGCGGGACTCGGGTCGAGCCCCTGGTACGAGGCCGGGCAGCGCTATCTGCCGCGCGGCGCCGGTGCCGTGCTGGCCTTCGAGCTCCGGGACGGGGTGGAGGCGGGCAAGCGGTTCGTGGACGCGGTCGAGCTGTTCAGCCACCTCGCCAACATCGGTGACGTACGGAGCCTGATCATCCACCCGGCGTCCACGACGCACAGCCAGCTGACCGAGGAGCAGCTCGCCGCGACGGGAGCGACCGCGGGGCTGGTGCGGCTCTCGGTGGGCCTGGAGAACGTGGACGACCTGAAGGCGGATCTGGAGGCAGGGCTCCGCGCCGCGAAGGCCGCGTCCTGAACCGCGTCGCCGCGCCCCCCGTTCTCCCTCTTCCGCCGGCCTCCGGAGGCCGGCGGGAGGGGGATCCGCCCGGCCGCCGTTCGTGGGTGGAGCTGGGAGAACCGCTCGGTCTGGAGTCCGGTGCCACGCTGCCGGGTGTACGGCTGGCGTACGAGACCTGGGGCCGGCGGGCGCCGGACGGCTCCAACGCGGTGCTGGTCCTGCACGCGCTGACCGGTGACAGTCACGCGGCGGGCCCCGCCGGGCCCGGGCATCCGTCGGCCGGCTGGTGGGACGCGCTGATCGGTCCGGGCCGGGCCCTGGACACCGACCGGTGGTTCGTGGTCGCGCCGAACGTCCTGGGCGGCTGCCAGGGCAGTACGGGTCCGTCGTCCCGGCGCCCCGACGGCACCCACTGGGGCGGCGACTTCCCCTATCTGACGATCCGTGACCAGGTGGCGGCCGAGGCGCAGCTGGCCGATGCCCTGGGGATCGGCCGGTGGGCAGCGGTGATCGGCGGTTCGATGGGCGGGATGCGGGCGCTCGAATGGGCGGTGAGCCGGCCCGAGCGCACGGGATCGCTGCTCGTCCTGGCCGCTCCCTCGGCGTCCTCGGCCGAACAGATCGCCTGGGGCAGCACCCAGATCGCCGCGATCCGGAGCGACCCGGGGTGGCGGGGCGGCGGCTATCACGACGCCCCGCCCGGCTCGGGCCCCCACCAGGGGCTCGGTCTGGCCCGCCGGATCGCCCATGTCACGTATCGCAGCGAACCGGAGCTGGCTGCGCGGTTCGGCCGCCGCGCGCAGCCCGGCGAACTGCCCTCGCTGGGCGGGCGCTACCAGGTGGAGTCGTACCTCGATCATCACGCGGCCAAGCTGGTACGGCGTTTCGACGCGGGCAGCTACGTGGTGCTCACCGAGGCGATGAACGCGCACGACGTGGGCCGGGGCCGGGGCGGTGTCGCGCGGGCGCTGCGCCGGGCGGACATGCCGGCCCTGATCGCGGGCATCGACTCGGACCGGCTGTACCCGCCGGCGCAGCAGGCGGAGACGGCGGCGCTGCTGCCGGGTGCCGACGGGCTCCGGATCGTCGAATCCCCGTACGGGCACGACGGGTTCCTGATCGAGACCGACCAGGTGGGCTCTCTCGTACGGGAGTTGCTGCCCCCGCCCCTCCCGGCTCCCCCGAACCGCTGACACCGCACCGACCCCGACCGCAGATCCTCTTCCTGGAGCGCTCATGAGTTCCGTACAGTCCGAGGCCTCGTACGACGGCACGCGGCTCCGCCAATGGGCCCGCGGCGGTGCGAGATCCGCCGGCATCGACCGCCGTGATCTCCTGAAGCTGGTCGCCGCGGCGTCGGCGGCGGGGGCGCTGGTCCCGGCCGCGGCGGCCCCCGCCCAGGCCGGACCGACGCTCGACGGGGTGGTGAAGCCCCTGCCGCCGGAGCTGTTCACGGTGCGCGGGACCAACGCCGAGACGAACTTCGCGGCGCTGAAGGACACCGGGCTGCTGACCCCCGTCGACCGCTTCTTCGTCCGCAACCACACCACGACGCCGATCGTCGACCCGGCGGACTGGAAGCTGACGGTCTGGGGCAGCGGGCTGACCGGCGGTCCGGTGGACTTCTCGTACGAGGCGCTGCGCGCCCTGCCGTCGGTCTCCCGCACCGCGTTCGTCGAGTGCGCGGGCAACGGCCGGAGTTACTTCACCTCGCAGCAGGACCAGCAGGTCAGCGGCACCGCGTGGACCCTGGGTGCGATCGGGACGGCGCGCTGGCGCGGGGTGCGGCTCGCCGAGGTGCTGCGCCGGGCGGGCATCGGCCGTAAGGCGGTCGACGTGCTGCCGCGCGGGCTGGACGCGGAGGTCGTCAGCGACGGGACCAACCTGGGCCGGGTCCGCAGGCCGCTGCCGGTGGCGAAGGCCCTGGACGACGTGCTCCTGGCGTACGAGATGAACGGCGAGCCGCTGCCGCCCGACCACGGGGCTCCGGTCCGGCTGATCGTGCCGTCCTGGGTGGGCATAGCGAACATCAAGTGGGTGGGCGACATCGAGGTGAGCGCGGAGCCGCTGCTCAGCCCGTGGAACACGGGCCTGTACCGGCTCTTCGGCCCCGGCTACCCGCCCGAGGGGAGCGCGCCGCTGACCCGTCAGACGCTCAAGAGCGCCTTCGAGCTCGCGCCCGGCGCGTCGTTCGCCGCCCGCCGCAGGCATCTGCTGACCGGCCGGTCCTGGTCGGGCGGCGCGCCGGTGCGCTCGGTCGAGGTCAGCACCGACGGCGGCACCCGGTGGCGGCCCGCACGGCTGCGCGACGAGCCGAGGGCCGGGAGCTGGGTCCGCTGGACCGCCGACTGGGTCCCGACGACGCCCGGCCCGGGCGTACTCCTCGCCCGGGCCACGGACCGGACGGGCCGCACCCAGCCGGCGACGACCGCGCACAACACACAGGGCTATCTCTTCGACGCGGTGGTGAGGCATCCGGTGACCGTGGTCTGACGGGCCGGGGGTCAGCCCCGCCGCCACATCGGCAGGGGGACCCGTCCGACGCTGCGGCCTTCCCGGTCGAGGATGTGGCCGACCCTTTTGTAGGTGCGCAGGGTCACGCTCCGGGAGAACACGACGGTTCCCGGAGCGCGGGCCTCCAGCTCCCGCTCGTAGGCGTGGATCTCGTTCAGGTCGTGGACCCAGAAGGTCGCCACGAGGTTGTGCACGCTGAACACCTCGACGCTCACCCGGCAGTCGGGCAGGCCGGCCATGTACCGGCCTGCCGCCTCCAGATGGCGCCCGGGGACATTGAGGATCAGGCTCGCTTCCCGGACCGGCAGACCGGCGGACGTAGCGAACTCACAACGCAGAACGAGGTATCCGGACGCCAGGTGCTGCTCGACGCGTCTGCGCGCGGTCTGCGGGGAAACGGCACAGAGAGCGGCGAGCTCCGCCCAGCTGCGACGGCCGTCGTCCCCGAGTGCGTCGAGCAGAGCGGAGTCGACCGCGTCGAAGGCCGTCCGTCGCGAGGGCGTGGCCACCGAATCGGCGGAGACGGACCGTGACTGCCGCTGGTCGAGTATGCCGCTGCGCCACGACGAGCTCTGGCGGTGCACCCGGGTGACGTAGGCGGTCTCGGTGCGCATCACGCCGGGGAGCGACGAGAACCGTTCGGAGACGATCTGGTCCAGGCTCTCCTGCGTGCCGGTGAAGCAGTCGACGCGGAAGTCGTGTCCACCGGTGACGCGTGTGACCGTGGCCGCGGCGGGCTCCTGGCAGAGCCGCTCGGCCAGTTCGGTGTGGTGGCTGGGCGACGCGGAGAGAAAGACGTGAGCGGTGTGCCCGGCGTCGCCGAACCGAGGACCGGGCATGGTCGCGATCCACGCGAGACGCTCCCGCGTGAGCCGCTCCCAGTGCCGTGCCGCGGTCGCCCCCGTGATGCCGAGTGCCGCCCCGATGCGGGACCACTCACCGCGTGGCCTGATCTGCAGCGCGTTGATGATCGCGAGGTCCAGCTCGGACAGGATGGCCGATTCTTGCATGCGGGGACCCTCCGGTGCCGATTCGGATCGATTCGGCGGACTGTGATGGCGGCGACCCTACCTTGGCACTCCCTTCGACCGAAGCAGTCGGGACGAGTGAGAGCGAGGACCCCATGGGGACGGACGCCCGGAGCGAGGTACGAGTGCCGGCCGGCCGAAGTATCGGCACGGTCATCCTGGCGATGGCCCTGATCGAGGCACTCAGCGGCATCACGCAGGGCTACATCAACCCGCTGCTGCCGGCGCTGGGCCCGGTGCTTTCGATCGACGACGCCACCATCAACGGTATTTTCCTGCTGTCGCAGCTCGGCTTCGCCGTTCTGACACCCATCATCTCCACCCTCGGCGACTCGTGGGGGTACCGGCCGGTCCTGCGCGCGAGCATCCTGCTGGTGGCGGCCGGGGTCGTACTGATGGCGGTGCACCCCACCCTGTGGACCGTGATGGTCGGCGTCGTCCTGCTCACCGGCGTGGTCGGGTTCATCCCGCTGATGATGGGCATCCTGCGGTCGGCCGGTCCGGGCCGGCTGCGCGCCGGGGTCAGCTCGATGATCGCGGTGCTGATGGTCACCGTCGGAGTGGGCGGCCTGCTCGCCGGTCTGGTGGGGATGCACACGCCCACCCGGGGGTTCTGGGTCGCCGTCCCCTTCGCCGTCGCCGCGCTCGCTCTCGTTCCGCTGCTGCCGGAGGGCGGCTCCCCCACCCGCGAACGGATCGCCGTCGTCCCGCTGCTGGCCTGCTCGCTCGGGCTGACCGGATTCGTGACCGCCCTCTCGATGGGCGCGGACTGGGGCTGGACGGATCCGCGCATCCTCGCGCCGGGCGGGTGCGGGGTGCTGCTGCTCGCGGTCTGGGTCCGACGGGACTCCACCCGGAACCACACCTTTGTCGACCTGTCGATGTTCAGGCACCGGCAGGTGCGTGTCGTCTCGGGAGCGACCTTCTTCTTCGGCTTCGCCTCCATCAGCTACATCAGCACCAACGCGATCTTCCTCTTCTCCGACGCGTCGACGGCGGGCTACGGGTTCGGGCTCAGCTCGCTGCAGATCGCTTCCCTGTTCCTCATCGTGTCCATGACCTCCTTCGCCGCCTCGTTGCTCACCACCCGGCTGCTGCGTGTGGCCGGGGAGCGGGCCACGCTGGTGGGTGCGGGACTGGTGCTGTGCGCGGCGTTCGCCGTGATGGGTCTGCTCCACCGTTCACTGCCGGGATACTGCGTCGGGCTCGCGCTCTTCGGCCTCGGTCTCGGCCTCTACCAGGCATCCACCCGCGCGCTCGCCGTCGAAGGCGTGGACCCCGGCCTCACCGCGACCGCCGCGGGCATCAACGAGTTGGCCCTGTCGATCGGCATCGTGGTCGGTGCCGCAGTAGTCAAACTGCTGTCGTCGGCGTTCCTGTCGGACGGCTCCATCTCGTCGCGCGGACTCGTCGCGATCTGGGTGACGCTCGCGGCCGGTGCGCTGGCCGCTTCCCTGACGGCCATGCGCTACGTACGGCCCGCGGCCGTCGGCCCGGACGGGGTGGCCGCGTGAAGGACGTACCCCGGATCCCGCACCACCTCGTCGAGCGGGTCTCCTCCCTCGTCGAGGAGCACCGGACACTGCTCGTCGCCCTGAGCCACGCCCTGCACGCCGACCCCGAACTCAGCGGCGAGGAGGTTCGTGCCGCACAGCGCGTCGGTGCCCTGCTGAGCGACTCCGGATTCGAGCCGGAGCCCACGCCGGCGGACCTTCCGACCGCGTTCTGCTACCGGAAGGGTGCCGCGCCGATGGTGGTGGCCGTCTGTGTCGAGTACGACGCACTGCCGGGCATGGGGCACGCCTGCGGCCACAACGTGAACGCCGCTGCGGCGGTCGGCGCCGCCCTCGCGCTCGGCGCTCTCGCCGAGACCCTGGAGGTGAGCGTCAAGGTGCTGGGCACCCCCGCGGAGGAGACCTTCGGCGGCAAGGCCCGCCTGATCGAGAGCGGACACTTCGACGACGCGTCGCTGGCGATGATGGCCCATGCGGCGGACCACGACGCCGTCGGCGGACGCTCGCTCGCCCTGTGCCGCTGGGACTTCACCTACACCGGGGCTCCCGCCCACGCCGCGGCGGCACCGGAGCGGGGCGTCAACGCACTCGACGCCCTCGTGATCGCGCAGACCGCCGTCGCGCTGGCGCGGCAGCAACTCCCGCCGCGGTCCGTCGTCTCGACGATCACGACCGAAGGCGGCAGTGCGGTCAACGTCATCCCCGCGCGGACCCGGGCGGCGATCGAGATGCGCTCCCCTTCCCTCGACGGTCTCCGGGTGATCCAGCGACGGGTACGCGCCTGCCTCGAAGCAGGTGCTCTCGCCACGGGGTGTGCTCTGGAACTCACCCCGGTCGGCAACGACTTCGCCGATCTCCGCCAGGACACCTCGCTGAGCGCCTTCTACCGGGACGCGATGATCTCCCGCGGCCGGGACGTCGAGGTGACCGATGCCGCGCTCGCGTCGACCGACATGGGCAACGTGTCCCACCTCGTCCCGTCCATCCATCCACTGCTCGGATACGACGTGGGGGGCGCGACGCCGCACACCGCCGCGTTCACGGACCACGGCACCTCGCCGTCCGCGGACCGGGCGGTCCTGGACGGCGCGTTCGGCCTCGCCCTGGCCGCGGCGCGTGCCGCGCGGGATCCCGCCCAACGCGCGCGCCTGACCCGTGGCGCGGCCCTCCGCCGGGGCTCCCAGCCGGAGCGCTAGGGCCTGTCTTCAAAGAGTCATATCCACATCAGGAGC
>NZ_JAERUC010000185.1 GCF_016745505.1 Streptomyces silvae
CGGAGCGTTGCCGACCGACGACAACGCCGCGAGGTGCGGTACCAGGGCACGCGAGCCCAGCATGATCCAAACGAGAGGCCCTAATCCAATGGTACGGGCCCGACGGGTCCGGGGCTTCCCGGCCCGATCCACAGGGCAGGACGACAGCCACAATTCAGCCGATATTCAGCTGGTATTACGTCATCATCCAGCCGGTGAGCGGCCGGACGGCAAGGGGTGCGAGAGGACGAGCAGCCCGGGTCAGGGCGGACACCACCTTGCCCGCCGGGGACGCCGGCGGGCAAGGGAGTTGAGCTGCATCTGAGCTTCGATTGCGGCTTTGACCTGCTACTTCTTCCGATTCGCGGGGGAACCTGCCGCTTGGCGCCCGGTGAATCCGATGTCCTCGTAGCGGGGTGCGGCGAAGCCGAAGGCGCCGATGTTCGCAAGTTTCTTGTCGACGGCGACCAGCTGTGGCCTCTGATACAGCGGAATCGATCCTGCGGCGGCCCAGATCCGTGCGTCGGCCTGCTTCAGGAGGTCCCTGGACGCGTTGGCGTCGAGTTCGGAGACCGCCCGGTCGAAGAGCTGGTCGATGTGGTCCGAACCGACCCGGGTGTAGTTCTGCTCGACGAGCAGCGAGCCGTCGGTGGCGGGCTCCGGCTTGGAGAAGATCGGGCGGCCGTCGGTCGCGGGGTAGGCGGTGGCGGGCCACGAGTACAGCGCCATGTCGTAGTCGCCGGAGGCGATGTGGTCCTTGAAGTAGCTCTCGTCGTCGACCTTGGTGATCTGCGTGCTGATGCCGATCGCGTCCAGCATCTCGACGATCTTCTGCCCGACGGTGCGCAGCGGCTGCGATCCGGGGCCGGAGGGCAGTACGAAGCGGAGGGTCAGGGGCTTGCCGCCCTTGCCGATCCGGGCCTTCACCGAGGCGGGGGCGGGGGCCGGGGTGCCGGCGGGGGCGTAGGCGCCCGCGGGGCCCTTGTCCTGGGCGGTGACCCCGGTGCCGGCGGGGCCGTCGCCCGGCTTGTCGTCACCGACGATGTACGTGCCCTCCTCGCGCGAGGCCTTGTCGTCCTCCTCCTCCTCCCCCTTCTCCTCCTTCTCGGCGGCCTTCTCCGACGCCTTGTCGGTCGCCTTCGCCGAAGCCTTCTCCGAAGCCTTGTCCGTGGCCTTCCCGGACGCCTTGTCGGTGGCCTTCGCCGAGGCCTTGTCGGTGGCCTCCCCCGACGCCTTCTTCTCGGCCTCGCTGCCCGCCTTGGTGTCCTCGGTCCTGCGGACGGCCCCGCCCACGGTCCATCCCGCGTCGGCCAGCAGCGCCTGCGCCTCCTTGGTGTCCTGGTCGCCGAGCGCGCCGCTGCCGTCCTTGTACGCGGGCTGCCCGGCCAGGGCCAGGTGGCTGCCGGGCGGCTTCGCCGGCAGGCCGAGCGGCTTCAGGACCGCGTCGGCGAGCTCCTGGCGGTCCAGGGTGCGGGCGATGGCACGGCGCACCCGGTCGTCGGAGAGGGCGCCGGACTCGCCGTTCATCGCGAGCTGCGTGTAGGCCGGCTCCAGGGACTTGCGTACGACGAACCCCTGCAGCGACTTCTGCTCGGCCGCGTACACCGCGACGGCTTCCCGGTTCTTCTCGCGGGCCAGCTGCGCCGCCTCGGCGGCCTCCTCGTCCGAGCCGTGGGCCAGCGCCCAGGACCGCAGGGCGGCGGCCGGGGTGATGTCGGCGCCGGGGCCGTGGGCGGGCGGCCCGCCGTTCCCCCCGCGGTAGCGGGCCGCGAGGGCGATGCCGTTCGCCGTCGTGGCGTCGATGTCGGCGACGTCCACCGTGCCGGCGGTCAGCGCGTCGGTACGGTCCTTGGGCTCGACGGCGCGGAAGACCAGGGATTCGAGCTTGGCCTCGTTGCCCCACCAGCGCGGGTTCCGGTCGAGGACGACCGTCCCCTTGTCCTTGTTCACGCTGCGCAGCCGGAACGGCCCTGCGGTGTTCTTCAGGGTGGCCCTGGCCCCGTCGTTGAAGGTGCCGGGCGAGCCGGTCACCTCCTTCGGGTACAGCGGTGAGAACAGCGAGCGCCAGTCCGCGTACGGCTTCGAGAACGTGACCCGGACCTGGAGGTCGTCCTTGCCCCGCTCGATCTTCTCGATCCGCTCGTACCCCGCGTTGCGCGCGGTCCAGAAGGCCGAGTCCTTGCCGCTCAGCGCGCGCCACTGGGCGACGAAGTCGGGGGCGCCGATCTCCCGGCCGTCGCTCCACACGGCCTGCTGGTTGAGCTTGTAGAGGACGACCTGCTTGGGCTCCTGCTCGATGACCTTCGCCGACTCCAGGTAGTCGGGGTTGAGCTTGGGCTCACCCCGCGCGTCCAGCGGGAACAGGGAGGGCAGCAGGGCTCCGGTGATCCGCGTCGTCGCGCTGTCCGCGTCGGCCTGGTAGGCGTTGAGCGTGGCGGGGACCGCGTCGATGGCCCAGGTGAGGGTGGAGCCGTCGGCCACCCGGTCCCGGGAGGCCGGGGCGATGTCCTGCGGGACGGCCACCGGGGTGGGGCCCTCGCTGTCCGAGGTGCAGCCCGCCAGTACCGGGAGCGTGAGCACGCCTGTCGCCAGGAGCGCGACCGAGCGGCGCTTTCGGGCCGTCCCGCGTGGGACGCCGACGTGGGCCATGGCTGATACCTCCGGGGCCGGCCCGGCCCACCCTGTACCGGAATGGACCGGATGATGCGTTCTGGTGGCATTTGCAGTTGATCAGACTGATTCGCTGATCCACTGAAAGCACCTGCACGCGCGGGAGGAGGCAGGCGCGGCCGTCGAGGCCGCGGAAGTCACCCGTGCGGCCCCGGTACCGGCCCGGCGGCGGTCAGCCCAGGAGCTTGACGATCGCGTCGGTGGTGTCGGTCTCGCCGAGCCTCGGGAAGATCTTCTCGACGCTGTTGCGGTGGGCGTCGGCGTCCATGTCGGTGACCGCGTCCGTGGCGATGGTGACGTGGTAGCCGTGCTCGTGCGCGGCGCGGGCGGTGGACTCGACGCCGATGCTGGTGGCGATGCCCGTGAGGACGACCTGGGTGACGCCGCGGCGGCGCAGTTCGAGGTCGAGGGCGGTGCCGTGGAAGGCGCCCCACTGCTGCTTGGTGACCACGATGTCGCTCTCGCGCGGGCCGAGCTCGGGCACGATGTCGGCCCAGTCCGCGGCGGGCTTCCCGGACGGGCCCCGGCTCTCGTTACGGCCGGGGGCGCCGCCCGTCACCCGGACCAGGAAGACCGGGAGGTCCTTGGCGCGGAAGGCGTCGGCGAGGGTCACGGAGCGGGCGACGACGTCCTCGGCCGGGTGGGCCGTGGGGAGGCCGACGATGCCCTTCTGCAGGTCGACGACGACGAGAGCGGTCCGGGGGTCCAGGACGGTGGCGGTCATGCGTAACTCCTTGATGTGCTGATGTGCTGATGTGCTGATGTGTTGATGTACGGACGTGGTCGGTCAGGTGCGTGCGCGCAGGGCGCGGTCGGTGAGGGTCAGGGCGGCCAGCAGGACGGCCAGGACGACGGAGACCGCCGCCATGAGGTGGAGCCCGGCGTCGGTCGCCGCGTCCGCGTAGGCCAGGGCGATCAGGCTGGACGCGGTGATCGCGCCGATGTACTGGGCGGTGCGTTGGAGCCCGGCGGCGGCCCCGATGCTCTCGGGGGGCGCGTAGGCCTGGACGGCGGCCTGGTTGCTCGTGCCGATGAGTCCCTGCGGGGCGCCGAAGCACGCTCCGGCGAGCAGCAGGACGGCGAGCGGGGTATCGCCGGAGAGGAGGACCAGGATGCCCGCGCCGGCGGTGAGCAGGAGGCAGGCCACGGTCAGCGGGGCCCGCAGCCCCTTCGTGCGCGCGCCGAGCAGCGAGCAGACGAGCGCGGTCACCGACATCGGGAGCATGAGCAGCCCCGTGTGGCCCGAGGAGAATCCGCGGGCCTCCTCCAGCCACTGGGTGTAGCCGTACATGACGCAGTAGATCAGCAGATAGCTGAGGCCGTGGCGTATGTACGTACGGAGCAGGGGGCCGTTGCCCGCGATCATCCGGAGGTCGATGAACGGCTGCGGGGTGCGCAGCTGCCACCGGACCAGGACGGCCGTCAGGACGGCGAAGGGGGCGAGCAGCCACCACTGCGGGTGGGCGAGGTCGAGCAGGAAGAAGACCAGCACCGTCAGCGCGGTGGTGAACAGGCCGATGCCCAGCGGGTCCAGGGAGAGCTTCGGCGCGGACCCGTCGGCGGCCCGGTCGCGCGGCGGGTCGGCGGGGACCCAGAGCAGCGCGGCGCCGAAGGCGAGCAGCGCGATCGGCACGTTGACGGCGAAGATGCCGCGCCAGCCGACGACGGACACCAGCAGCCCGCCGAGCGCGGGGCCGACGGCGGCGCTGCCGAGGGCCGCGAAGGAGAGTCTGGCGAGGACGGGGCGCGGGGTGGGACGGCCGAGGCGCCGCGACTCGTCGCGCAGGACGGCCATGGCGGCCGGGTACGCGGCCGATGTGCCGACGCCGAGCAGCAGCCGGGAGACGATCAGTGTGCCGAATCCGGGGGCCAGTGCGCCGACGAGACCGGACGCCATCACGACGACGAGACCGGCCAGGAAGACCCTGCGCGGGCCGAGGGTGTCGGCGAGCTTGCCGAGGACGGGCTGGGCGACGGCGCTGGCGAGGTAGAGGACGGAGATGAGCCAGGCGGTGTCGGCGGCCCCGATGCCGAAGGAGTGCCCGATGGCCACCAGGGCGGTGGAGATCATCGTGGTGTTGAGCGGGTTGAGCAGGGAGCCCATCAGCAGCGGCGCGGTGAGCCGCGCGCTGAACCCTGCGCGGGGGTCGGATCCGGAGCCGGGGCCGGACCCGCGGACGGAACCAGGGCCGGGGTCGGAACCTGAACCGGGGCCTGCTCCGGATACCTCGGCCGGCGTGGGCCGGGGGTCCGCCGCCGGCGCGCCGGTGGTCAGCTCCGTGCCGCGACGGGTCACTTGTCGACCAGACGGCCGATGAGCTCGACGGCCTCGGCGAGCGCCCGGCGCTCCGCCCCGTCCAGTTCACCGGCGATCGCGTCGGCGAGCCAGCTCCGCTTGGCGGCCCGTACGCCCGCCAGGACCGTGCTGCCCTCCTCGGTCACCGACACGACCGACTTGCGGCCGTCCGACGGGTCGGGGGCCCGGGTGACGAACCCCTGGCTCTCCAGGGCGCCCAGGGTCAGCCGCATCGACTGGGGCCGTACGAGCTCGGCGCGGGCCAGCGACGCGGTGGTGGCCGGTCCGCCGTCCTCCAGCCGGGCGAGGACCGAGCGCTGGGAGGGGGTGAGCAGGCTGTCCGCCGAGGAGCTCCGCAGCCGCCTGAGCAGCCGGCCGACCACGCCCGAGAGATCGGCCGCCACACGCTCGGCCGTGGGATCGGCAGCGCTCGGCGACGAGACGTGCCCTGAGGCCCCCGGGTTCTCTGCCGTACCGGCGGCCCTGGGGTGCTCGGCGCTCTCGGATGTTCCGGACATGTGTTCCACGGTAAAGATGGACAGGGCATCTTGCAAGGCAACCTGTCCATTGTTCGGCAAAGGGGGCCGCGACCGGCGGACGGCGCGCTGAACAGGGCCGCTGTTGCCCGCCACCGGGCCCGCGATCTAGGGTGAATGCGCTTTCAGAAGAGGGCCGCCACCCGCACCGGCGGGTGCTGCGCACGGAGAAGAAGCGGACGGTCGGTCGAGTGAGCGCGCCTACGGTGTACGACGTGGCCGAGCGGTCGGGCGTCTCGATCGCCACGGTTTCCCGGGTCTACCGCAACCCCGACTCGGTGCGCGCCGGGACACGGGAACGGGTGCTGGAGGCGGCCCGTGAGCTCGGCTACGTACCGAGCGGGAACGCCCGGGGCCTGGCCAGCCGCACCACCGGGGTGCTGGGGCTCTGCTTCCCCGACTACGCGGATCCGGAGGCCGAGGCCGACGCGGAGACCGACAGCGGGGCCGACGACGCCGCGATGCTGTACTCCGACCAGATCATCCGCGGCATGGAGCGGGCGGCCCGCCGTCACGGTTACGCCCTGCTGATCGCCGCGTCGCTCCAGGGCGGGCCGGAGAGCCTCGTCGCGAAGGTGGCGGGCCGGGTGGACGGCTTCGCCGTACTGGCCCAGACCGTGCCGACCGAGGACCTCGACGTCATCTCGCGCCGGCTTCCCGTGGTGATGCTCGCCGGGCCGCGCGAGATCGACCACCTCGACCACATCGTCGTCGCGAACGCCGCCGGGGAGCGTGAGCTGGCCCGCCATCTGATCGAGGACCACGGGCTGCGGCGGCTCGCCTTCGTCGGGGGCGACCCGGAGTCGCCCGACGCCGAGGCACGGTTCCGCGGCTTCCGCGACGCGTGCCGGGACGCCGGGCTGCCGGTCCCGGACGCGCCGGACCTGCGGACCGGGATGATGACGCGGGCCGAGGGCGCGCGGGCCGCCGAGACACTGCTCGACCGGGGCGCCGAGCGGCCGGAGGCGATGGTCTTCGCCAACGACCAGATGGCGGTGGGGGCGCTGCGCGCGCTGGAGCGGCGCGGGGTGCGGGTGCCCGAGGACATCGCCGTGACCGGCTTCGACGGGATTCCGCTGAGCCGGATCGTGCGCCCCTCGCTCACGACCGTACGGCAGCCGATCCGGCAGCTGGGCGAGCAGGCGGTGGAGTTGCTGGTGCAACGCCTGGCCGATCCGAGCCGCGACCCGGTGTCACTGGAGCTGCCCGTCGCCCTGGCCCGCCGTGCGAGCTGCGGCTGCGGCTGACCCCCGGCCGCCCCGGACGGCCGTGTCCGGCCCCCGGCCGCCCGGGGCGGCGCCCCGGAGCCAGGTCCCGAAGAAGCGTTCGCGCCGCGCGGCGAGCTCCGCGCTCTCCTCCGCGAGCCCGTCGTACGCGAAGTGCCCCGCCCGCAGCACCATCAACTCCCGGGGCCCGGGCAGCGCGTTGTGCACGGCGAACTGCCCCGGCGGCGGCACGGACGGGTCGAACAGGGCCGCGGCCACGAGCGTCGGCAGCTCCAGCCGGGCGGCGGCGGTCGCCGCGTCGAAGTAGCGCAGGACCTCCGTGACGTCGGGGTGCCCGCGATGGTGGGCGCGTACGGACTCCCCGCTGCCCACGCAGGGCAGGGTGAGCCGGAGCGGGTGGTTGCCGAAGGTCGGGACGGTGAGCTGCGCCGCGCCGAACCGTTCGTCCCAGGGCAGCGCGAGCGCCCCGAGCCCACCGCCGAAGCTCTCCCCCAGGTAACCGAGCCGGCCGGGGCCCGCGAGCCCGGGCAGCAGCTCCTGGAGCGCCGAGGCCGCACACCACAGGTCGGCCACGCAGTCGCCGATGACATAGGTGTCGCGCGATCCGATGCCGTGCAGGACGTGCCCCGCCGCCTCGTCCGGGATGCCGGGCACCCGTCCGCGGGACCCCATGCCGCGTACGCAGGGCAGGATCGCGGCGGACCGGGGCAGCGGCAGCGGCACATCGGACCCGGCCTCCTGGCGGCCTCCGTACCCGTGCCCGATGACGAAGCCGTGCTCCGCCGTGCCGTCGGCGGGCAGCGCGAGCCAGCCTCCGAGGCGTACGCCGCCGATGGACGTGAAGGTCACGCCGTGCAGCCGGACCCCGTCGCGCTCCTCCTCGACGGGACCCACCTCGGGGGCGGTGGCGACGGCGCGTGCCTCACGGTGGCGCGCCGTCCAGAACGCCTCGAAGTCCCCGGGTTCCGCGGGTGCCGGGACGCGCAGCAGGTCATCGCGGGTCCGGCCGTAGGCGGGGTCGAACGGGAAGTCATGGAGGAACAGGGCCATGCGCAGGACAGTAGGGCCTCCTCCGGTGCCGGGCGGGGCCGCCCCAGGGGCCTGGATTCCCTCCACCCCAAGCGGAATCGGTCACATCCACTTCTATTCCGCAAATGACCTGCTTACGGTGCCCCGAACGAACACCCAGGTGTCGAGCACGTTGCACGAGTGTGACCCAGCACCCTCTTGCGGATTCCGGAAGGACTGTCGCAGAGTGATGTATGCGCTTACAGGCAGCGCATACATTCGGATTGCTCGAGGAGGAGCCCTCCATGTCCCGCACCGCCAGAACCGCCTCCGCCGCCCTCACCGTGGCGCTCGCCCTCGGTATCTCCGCCTGCGGCAGTTCCGGGGGCGAGGACGTCGCCGCGGACGCGAAGCAGACGCTCACCGTCTGGGCCATGGGGGCCGAGGGCGAGAAGCTCGCCGAGGTGGCCGAGGTGTACGAGAAGGCCCACCCCAACGTCACCGTCAAGGTGACCCCGGTCGGCTGGGACGTCGCCCACCAGAAGCTCGTCTCCGCCGCCGCGGCCGGCACCATGCCGGACGTGGCGCAGATGGGCGGCAGCTACATGGGAGAGTTCGCCGAGCTCGGCGTCCTGGAGCCGGTCGACACGAAGACCTTCGACAAGAAGGACTTCTTCCCCGCCGGCTGGAACCAGGGCGAGGTGGACGGCACCGCGTACGGCGTGCCGTGGTACGTCGACACCCGCGTCCTCTACTACCGCACCGACCTGGCGAAGAAGGCCGGTGTCGACAAGGCGCCCGCCGACTGGCAGGAGATGCGGGACCTGGCGACCGCGTACCAGGAGAAGGCCGGCACCAAGTGGGGCCTGTCGATCCAGCCCAGCGGTCTGGACACGGTGCAGAGCTTCTACCCGTTCCTGTACTCCGCGGGCGGCGCGATCGTCGACGACAAGGGTGAGGCGGTCATCGACAGCCCCGAGGCCGTCAGCGCGCTGAAGGAGTACGGCGCGTACTTCGACAAGGGCCTCGCCAACAAGTCGGTGCAGCCGGGCTACGACGTGCTGAAGGACTTCGGCAACGGCCGGGTCCCCATGTTCTTCGGCGGCCCCTGGCACGTCACCCTGCTCGACGAGGGCCAGCCGCAGATCAAGGGCAAGTGGGCGGTGGCCCCCGTCCCGGCGGACAGCACCTCAGCGTCCCAGGCGGGCGGCTCCTCGCTGGTGGTCTCCAAGGACAGTGAGCACAAGGCGGCGGCCACGGAGTTCATCCGGTACCTCACGGACGCCGAGGGCCAGGCCGACTGGTACGCGCGCACCAAGGACCTCCCCGCGAACACCACGGCCTGGGACTCCGGCAAGCTCGCCGGCGACGCGAACCTCCAGGTCTTCAAGAAGCAGATGGACACCGCGAAGTCCTCCCACCCCTCGGCCCGGCTGACCGAGATCAACGACAAGGTCGACCAGGCGATCGCCAAGGTGACGCAGGGCAAGGCCTCCGCCGAGGACGCGCTGAAGACCGCGCAGTCCGAGATCGAAGGCCTCGTGAAGAAGTAGCCATGGGCACCACGACCGCACGGGCCGCGCAGCCGGCCGAGGTGAAGAAGGGCCCCGGGGCTCCCCCGCCCGGGGCCGGCCGGGGCGGGGCCGCGCGCCGGAAGCGCTCGATGGGCGTGCAGAACACGGCCGGCTGGCTGTTCTCCACCCCGTTCCTCGTCCTCTTCACCGTCTTCATGGCGTTCCCGATCCTCGCCACACTGCTGATGAGCTTCACGGACTTCGGGCT
This sequence comes from Streptomyces silvae, assembly GCF_016745505.1. Classification (GTDB taxonomy): domain Bacteria; phylum Actinomycetota; class Actinomycetes; order Streptomycetales; family Streptomycetaceae; genus Streptomyces; species Streptomyces silvae. The sequence goes on from NZ_JAERUC010000185.1 coordinate 9,498, forward strand.
GCGCAACGTCACCCGCCCGTGGGAAGCGAACTTCATCGGCTTCGAGAACTACACCGAGCTGTTCGGCGACGAGAAGTTCCTCAAGTCCCTCTTCAACACGGCGTACTTCGTGGTGGTGGGCGTCCCGCTGACGATCGCCCTCGGGCTGGTCGTCGCCGTGCTCCTGAACAACGGCATCGACCGGGCGAGGACCTTCTTCCGGGTCGGCTTCTACGCCCCGGTGGTCACCACGATCGTGGCGGTCGCCGTGGTGTGGCGCTTCGTCCTCGACCCGAGCGACGGGCTCGTCGCCGGACTGTTCTCCGAAGTGGGCCTCACCGCCCCGGACTTCCTGGGTTCCGAGACCCTGGCCATGCCGTCGATGATCGCGATGGCCGTCTGGCGCAACGTCGGCACGGTCATGGTGCTCTTCATCGCGGGCCTCCAGGCCATCCCGACCGAGGTCAGGGAGGCGGCGCGGCTCGACGGCGCCGGGGTGTGGCAGGAGTTCCGCGGGATCACGGTCCCGCTGCTGCGGCCCACCCTGCTCTACGCCACCGTGATCACGACCATCGGCTATCTCAACGTCTTCGAGGAGCCGTTCGTGATGACGCAGGGCGGCCCCTCCGACTCCACGCTGACCGTGTCGCTGAACATGTACCGCGAGGGCTTCAACTTCTTCCACATGGGCTACGCGAGCGCCATGGCGTACGTCCTCTTCGTGGTGATCATGGGCATCACGGTGCTGCAGCTCCGACTGCTGAAGGACAACACGAAATGACCGCCCCGAACGCACCCGCGCGTACGGCGCCCACGGGCGCGTCCCGGAACCTGAGGCGTCCTCTGGTCTACGTCCTGCTCTCGCTGGGCCTGCTGATCATGTCCGCGCCGTTCCTCTGGATGGCCCTCTCCTCGTTCAAGACGACGAGCGAGCTCTCCGCCAGTCCCCCGGTGTGGATCCCCACCGAGTGGACCCTGGGCAACTTCCGGGAGCTGCTGGACAAGCTGGACCTGCCGCTCTACTTCATGAACTCCGTGATCGTGGCGGTGCTGGTCACCGTCTCGAACCTGGTGTTCTGCTCGATGCTCGGATACGCCCTGGCCAAGCTGAGGTTCACCGGCCGCGACAAGATCTTCGGTGTGGTCCTGGGCGCCCTGATGGTGCCCGGGAACCTGATGCTGCTGCCGCTGTTCGTGCTGATGAGCAAGCTCCGGCTGATCGACTCGTACGCCGGTCTGGTGCTGCCCTTCGCGGCCGGCGCGTTCGGCGTCTTCCTGATGCGGCAGTTCATGCAGTCGATCCCGGACGAGCTGCTGGAAGCGGCCCGGATGGACGGCGCCGGCGAGTGGTTCATCTTCTGGCGCATCGTCATGCCGCTGGTGAAGCCCGCCCTCGCGACGCTGTCGATCTTCACCTTCCTCGGCTCCTGGAACAACTTCGTCTGGCCGCTGATCGCGACCAACGACCCGGACAAGTACACGCTCCCGGTCGCCCTGGCCACGTTCGCGACCGACCCCAACAAGGCGGGAGGCTCCAACGGCATGCTGATGGCCGGGGCCTTCCTCGTCGTCCTGCCGGTGCTGATCCTCTTCATCGCCCTGCAGCGGCACTTCACCCAGGGCATCGCCACGGCCGGTATGAAGTAGCCGGCCCGCCCCGTACGCACACGAGGCCGCACCCCGCACCGCGGCCGCACCCCTTCACGCACAGAAAGACACTCCGCGATGACGCACGCCCCTGTCCCGTTCCCCGAAGGCTTCCTGTGGGGCGCCTCCACCGCCGCCCACCAGATCGAGGGCAACAACACCAACAGCGACTGGTGGGTCAAGGAGCACTCCACCGGCACCCACATCCAGGAGCCCAGCCTGGACGCCTGCGACAGCTACCACCGCTGGCGCGAGGACATGGACCTGCTGGCGTCCCTCGGCTTCACCGACTACCGCTTCTCCATCGAGTGGGCCCGCATCGAGCCCGCCGAGGGGCGGTTCTCCCGGGCCGAGCTGGCCCACTACCGCCGCATGGTCGAGGGAGCGATCGCCCGCGGGCTGCGCCCGATGGTCACCCTGCACCACTTCACCGTGCCGCAGTGGTTCGAGGCGCGCGGCGGCTGGACGGCGGACGGCGCCACCGAGCTCTTCGCCCGGTACGTCGCGGCCTGCGCACCGGTGATCTCCGAGGGCGTCAGCCATGTCTGCACGATCAACGAACCGAACATGATCGCCGTGATGGCGGGCCAGGCCAAGCGCGGCGACATCGGCTTCCCGCCCGCCGGGCTGCCCACCCCCGACGACGAGACCACCGAGGCCGTCATCGCGGCGCACCACGCGGCCGTGAAGGAGATCCGGGCGCTGGACGCCGGGATCCAGGTCGGCTGGACCATCGCCAACCAGGTCTACCAGGCCCGCCCGGGCGCCGAGGACGTCACCGCCGCCTACCGCCACCCGCGCGAGGACGTCTTCATCGAGGCCGCCCGCGGCGACGACTGGATCGGGGTCCAGTCCTACACCCGTACGGAGATCGGCGCCGACGGCCCGGTCCCCGCGGCCGACGACGTCGAGCGGACCCTCACACAGTGGGAGTACTACCCGGCCGCCGTCGGCCACGCCCTGCGCCACACCGCCCGGGTGGCGGGCCCGGACATGGCGCTGATCGTCACGGAGAACGGCATCGCCACGGCCGACGACACCCGCCGCGTCGCGTACTACACGGGCGCGCTGAATGAGGTGGCCTCCGCGATCGAGGACGGGCTGAACGTCCAGGGCTATCTGGCCTGGAGCGCCCTGGACAACTACGAGTGGGGCTCCTTCACCCCCACCTTCGGCCTGATCGGCGTCGACTGGACGACCTTCGAGCGGACCGCCCGCCCCTCCGCCGAGTGGCTGGGCTCCCTCGGCCGCTCCCGCGAGCTGCCCCGCACCGCCGGTTAGTGCGGTGGCCGGTGGAGCACGCCGGCCACCGCACCGGGACCGGCCCCGGAACAGGGAGCGCCTGACGGCTTCCCTCCGGCGGGGGAGTCGTCGCCACCTGACCGGCGGCGGCTCCCCCGCCACCCCGCCCGGACGTGTCCGGGCCGCACCGTGACTGACGATGACCCCGACCCTTCCCGAGAGGTTCCGATGGACCGTCGCACGTTTCTCACCGCTGCCGGGACGGGAGCCGCCGCCCTGTCGGCCGGAGCCCTGACCGCTCCGTACGCCGCAGCCGCACCGGCCGGCCGCACCGGCTCCGGCTCCGGGCAGCTCCTGGCCTGGTTCACCGACACGTACCGCTCGATCGAGGCGATGACGACCGGCTTCGGTCTCACCGCGGACAAGATCGACGTCAGCGGCGCCGCACCCGTCGTCTCCCGCCAGACCTCGCCCACCAACATCGGCTGCGGCCTCTGGTCGGCGGTGGCGGCCGGAGGGCTCGGCGTGATCAGCGGGGCCGCGATGCTCCGCACCCTGGAGCGGACCGTCTCCGCCGTGGAGAAGCTGGAGCGCCACCACGGCTTCTGGCTCAACTGGTACGACGCCCACGACGGTTCGGTGCTGACGGAGTGGCCCGGCACCGGGGACCCGGTCCGCCCGTTCCTGTCCTCGGTCGACAACGCCTGGCTGGTCACCGGCCTGCGGATCGCCGCCGACGCCGCCCCCTCGCTCCGCCCCCGCATCGCGCGGATCCTCTCCACCGCCGACTGGTCGTACTACTACACGCCGTACGACCCCTCCGACCCCGTGGCCGGCCCCGGGCAGCTGCGCGGCGGTGTCTGGACGGACACGGAGGAGCCCACCCCGCACCATTACGGGGCCCTCAACACCGAGCCCCGGATGGCCAGTTACCTGGGCATCGCGGATGGTTCGCTGCCCTCCGAGCACTACTGGCACCTGCTGCGCACGATGCTGCCCGAGCACGAGCAGGAGCAGAGTCCGGGTGGCGCGTACGCCGTGATGGACGGGGTGCGTGTCTGGCAGGGGCACTACACCCACGGCGGGCGGAAGCTGGTCCCCACCTGGGGCGGCTCGATGTTCGAGGCGCTGATGGTGCCGCTGTTCGTCCCCGAGCCGGAGTGGTCGCCGCGGTCCTGGGGCCGCAGCCACCAGCGGTACGTCCGCAGCCAGATCGCGCACGGCCTGGAGGAGGCCCGGTACGGCTACTGGGGCTTCTCCCCCGCGAACGTCCCCGAGGGCGGCTACCAGGAGTACGGCGTCGACGCCCTGGGCATGCAGGCCGACGGCTACGCCTCCAACACCGACCGCACCTACACCACGGACGGCGCACCGCTGCCGGACCCGTCGGCGTTCACCAACGGAGTCGTCACCCCGCACGCCTCGTTCCTCGCGCTGCCGTACGCCGGCCGGGAGGCGGTGGCGAACCTCCGGGCGCTGGACCGTGACTTCGGCGCGTACCACGAGGGCTACGGCTTCCGGGACTCGGTGAACGTGGACACCGGGCGGGTCAGCGACTTCATGCTGGCGCTCGACCAGGGCATGATCGTCGCCGCGCTGGCCCAGGCGCTGAAGCCCGGACTGCTCCAGCGGCCGTTCCGGACGGGCGGCTTCCGGTCGCGGGTGCGTCCCCTGCTCGCCGCGGAACGCTTCAGCATCTGACCGGTCCGGCGCCGGGTCGCGGGCGGCAGTGGGCGGACATAGCCTCCGGAATGTGACGCCGCCTGCGAGCCGTACCGGGATGTCCCGGCCTTCGATACCCGGCAGGGTCCTCGTCGCCGCCCTGACGGCGGTGCTCTGGATCGCCCTGCCGGGCGTCACCGGCGCCCGGGCCGAGGACCCCGTCACCCTCTCCCGTGACGGGCAGATCACCGACAAGGTGGACGCGCTCGGCGACCGTGAGCGTCAGGTCGACGCCGCGCTCGACCGTTTGTTCGACGAGCAGCGGGTGCAGCTGTTCGTGGCGTACGTCCGTGACTTCTCCGGCCGGGACGCCCAGACCTGGACCGACGAGACCGCGAACCGCAACGGCCTCGGCCAGGACGACGTGCTGCTGGCCGTGGCCACGCACGACCGGCAGTACGCCTACTCCGTCGACCGGGGCTCACGCCTCACCGACGCCGATCTCCAGGACGTCGCGAACACGGCGATCGAGCCGGCGCTCCGGCAGAACGACTGGGCCGGGGCCGCGATCGGCGCCGCCGACGGCTACGCCGCGGTGCTCGCCGGCGACCCCGTCCCGACCCCGGCGCTCACCCCGGGCGCCCCTGACCCCGGGAACGGCTCGGGAGGCTCCTCGGCCGGCCTGATCCTCCCCCTGGCCCTGGTCGTGGTGGCGGTCGCCGTCGCCGCCCTCACCTTCGCCCGCCGCAGACGCCGTACGAGCACCCGTACGACCCCGGCGGCGGGCGGCTGGGGCGGCGGGACCGGAGCGGCGGCCGAGCCGCAGGTCCCCCTGCCGGACCTGGACGCGCGGGCCAAGGAGGACCTGGTCGACACGGACGACGCCGTACGGACCAGCCAGGAGGAGCTCGGCTTCGCCACGGCCCAGTTCGGCGAGGAGGCCGCGGCCCCGTTCGCCGGCGCCGTCCAGCACGCCAGGTCCGAGCTGACCGCCGCGTTCCGGCTGCGGCAGCAGCTGGACGACGCCTTCCCCGAGGACGACGCGACACGGCGCCGCATGCTCGACGAGATCATCGGCCGGTGCCGGGACGCCAACGAGCGCCTGGACGCCGTGTCCGAGGACTTCGACCGGCTGCGCTCCCTCGAACAGACCGCCCCGCAGGCCGTGGCCACCGCCGAGACCGCCTTCCGCACCCTGACGGAGCGCGTCTCCGCCGCCCGGACGTCCCTCGGCGCGATGCGGGAGCGGTACGCCGAATCGGCCGCCGCCCCCGCCGCAGAGGACCTCGAACAGGCCGGGGACCGGCTGACGTTCACCACGTCCGCCCTCAACCAGGCGCGCGAGGCGGTGAACAGCGGCGACCACGCACGGGCCGCGGTGTACGTCCGCGCCGCCGAGGGGGCGATCGACCAGGTGTCCACCCTCGTGGACGCGGTCGACCGGCGGGCCGGGGAGCTGGCCGAGGCCGCGGACAGGCTGCCGGGCGCGCTCACCGAGACGGAGACGGACCTGGCCGACGCCCGGGGCCTGCTGGACGGCACCCCGGAGGGGGTGCCGACCGCGGACCTGCGGGGCCGGGTCGCCCGCGCCGAGGCGGTGGCCGCGGATGTGCGCGGCGAGATGGGCTCCGGACCGTACGACCCGATCGACGCGCTGCGCCGGGTGGAGGAGGCCGACGCGGCGCTGGACGAGGCGCTGGCGGGGGCCCGTGAGCAGGAGCAGGGCGGCCGGCGGGCGCGTTCGCTGCTGGACCAGGCGATGCTCACCGCGCGAGCGGCGATCGGCGCCGCCGCCGACTACATCACCACCAACCGGGGCGCGGTGGGCAGTCAGGCCCGCACCCGGCTCGCGGAGGCCCAGCGGCGCTGGGAGCGGGCCCGGGAGCTGTCCGAGGGCAACGACCCGCAGGGCGCCCTGGCCGAGGCGCAGCAGGCGGACGCGCTGGCCACGCAGGCGCGGAGCCTGGCCGAGCAGGACGTACGCGTCTACCGCGACCGGAGCGGCTTCGGCGGCCCGCGCGGCGGAGGCGGGGCGGGCGGCGCGGTGCTGGGCGGCATCATCCTCGGCGGGCTGCTCGGCGGCGGGCGGCGCGGAGGGCTCGGGGGCGGGTTCGGCGGCGGGTTCGGGGGTTCCGGGGGCGGCTTCGGCGGCGGTCCGGGCAGCTTCGGCGGTGGCGGGACCCGCGGCCGGCGCGGCGGCGGGGGCCGCTTCTGACACCGGCCGCGCGCGCACGACGGGCCTCCGCCCGGAACGACTTCGCCCGGAGGGATTTCCCACGGGGCTTCACGCAGGGGGACTTCGTACAAGGAGAGGTGCCATGACCAAGCAGACCGTCCTCGGCCGCGTCACCCAGCTGGCGCGGGCCAACATCAACGCCCTGATCGACCAGGCGGAGGACCCGCAGAAGATGCTGGACCAGCTGATCCGCGACTACACCGCCAACATCGCGGAGGCCGAGCAGGCGGTGGCCGCGACCATCGGCAACCTCAGGCTGATGGAGGAGGACCACCGCGAGGACGTCGACGCGGCCGATGAGTGGGGCCGGAAGGCGCTGGCCGCGAGCCGGAAGGCCGACGAGCTGCGCGCCGGGGGCGCGGGGGCCGAGGCGGACACGTTCGACAACCTCGCCAAGGTGGCGCTGGGGCGGCAGCTCCAGTCGGAGCAGGAGGCGAGGACGGCCGAGCCGACGATCGCCTCGCAGACCGTGGTGGTGGACAAGCTGAAGTCGGGCCTCGACCAGATGAAGGACAAGCTGACCCAGCTGAAGTCCAAGCGCGACGAGCTGGTCGCCCGCGCCGCGTCCGCGCAGGCGCAGAACCGGATGATGGACGCCGTGAAGAGCATCGACGTCATGGACCCGACGAGTGAGCTGGGGCGCTTCGAGGACAAGGTGCGGCGCGAGGAGGCGAGGGCGGTGGGCAAGCAGGAACTCGCCGCGTCGTCCCTGGACGCCCAGTTCGAGCAGCTGGACAGCCTCGGGGAGAGCGCGGAGATCGAGGCCCGGCTCGCCGCCCTGAAGTCCGCCTCCTGACCGGGGGCGGGCGACTGCCCGCCCCGCCCGGTCAGTACATGCTCAGCAGCTGCTCCACGGAGAGCTCGGCGGCGGGAGCCCCGTCGGGCAGCGCCAGCTCGAACCAGACCGTCTTGCCGCGCGGGGTGCGCCGCGATCCCCAGGCCGCGCTGAGCAGCCCGACCAGTTGCAGCCCGCGCCCGCCCTCGTCGGTGTCGCGTGCGCGCCGGCGGCGCGGCTGGACGAGACCCGCGTCCCACACCTCGCAGACGAGCGTACGGTCGCGGAGCAGCCTGAGCCGGATCTCGCCCTCGCCGTAGCGCAGGGCGTTGGTGACGAGCTCGCTGACGAGCAGTTCGGTGGTGTCCACCAGGTCGTCCAGATCCCAGGCGGTCAGCTGTTCGCGGGCCAGCTCGCGGGCGCGGCCGACCGAGCGGAGCTCGCGCGGGAGGCGCCAGTCGCCCACCGCGTCCGGGGCGAGCCCCTGGATACGGGCCATCAGCAGGGCGATGTCGTCCTCGCCGTGCCGGGTGTCGAGGGTCGTCAGGACGTGGTCGCAGACGTCTTCGAGGGGCTGCGACGGTTCGGCGAGGGCCTGCCGGAAGGCGTCGAGGCCCTCGTCGAGCGGGTGGTCGCGGGACTCGACGAGCCCGTCGGTGTACAGCGCGAGGAGGGCGCCCTCCTTGAGCTCCACCTCGACCTCCTCGAAGGGCTCGCCGCCGACGCCGAGCGGCATGCCCGGCGGTACGTCGAGCAGCAGGGCGGGCTCGCCCGGCTCGGCGACGACCGGGGGGAGGTGACCGGCGTTGGCGAAGGTGCAGCGCCGGGTGACCGGGTCGTACACGGCGTACACGCAGGTCGCCAGATACACCTCGGAGAGGTCGGCCTCGCGTGACTTGTGGGCGGCGCGCGACGGCCACTGGGCTCCGCCGCCGGCACCGAAGCCGTCGCTCCGCTCGCCGCCTCCCGGGGTGCCGAGACCCCGGGCGACCTCGTCGAGGGCGGAGAGCACCTCGGCGGGTTCCAGGTCCAGGAGGGCCAGGGTGCGTACGGCGGTCCGCAGTTCACCCATGGCGACGGCCGCCCGCAGTCCACGGCCCATCACGTCGCCGACGACCAGGGCCGTGCGGTGGCCGGGGAGCTCGATCACGTCGAACCAGTCGCCGCCGACCTCGGTGGCCGTGTTGCCCGGGAGGTAGCGACAGGCGATGTCCAGGCCCGCGGCCTCGGGGTCACCCGGGGGGAGCAGGCTGCGCTGGAGGATGAGCGCCCGCTCGTGCTCCCGGCGGTAGAGGCGGGCGTTGTCGATACAGACGGCGGCGCGGGCGGCGAGCTCGGTGGCCAGCGCCCGGTCCCGCTCGCCGAAGGACTCGCTGCCCTTGGTACGGGAGAACTGCACGAGGCCGACGACGACGTCGTGCGCGACCATCGGCACGGCGAGGGTGGAGTGGACGAAGCCGCGCTCGTCGCCGGGCACGTCCTCGACGCGGCCGGTGCGCAGGGCGACGGCGCAGGGCGAGTGGAACGGGTAGCGGTGCACCGAACCGAGCGCGGGCGGGCCGGTGTCCCCCGCACCCTCCGCGCCGCTTCCCGTGCCGGCGGCGAAGACCTCGGGGAGGGCGTCGGAGACGGCGCTGGCGTGGGCGACGCGGCGCAGCTCCGCGGAGCCGGTGCCGGATTCCTGGTGGTGCCTGCCCCAGCTGGCGGGTGAGGCCTCCTCGCCGGTGAGCAGACCCTGGTAGAGGTCGACGGAGGCGAGGTCGCAGAAGCCGGGCACGGCGACGTCGAGGAGTTCCCTGGCGGTGGTCTCCAGGTCGAGGGAGTTGCCGATGCGCGCGCTGGCCTCGTTGAGCAGGGCGAGGTTACGGCGGGCGCTGGCCGCCTCCCGGGCCGCGATGTGGCGCTGGGTGACGTCGGTGGCGAGCCCGGCGATGCCGACGGGCCGCCCGGCGCCGCTGTGCACCCGGTAGAGGTTCATCGACCAGTGGCGCCGGCCCGTGGTGCCGGGCGGGGTGCCGACCAGCTGGAGGTCGGTGACGGCGTCCCCGGTCTCCAGGACGCGCCGGAGCGTGGACGAGAGGCGTTCGGCCTCCGGGCGGGCCAGGTAGTCCTCGACCGTGCGGCCGCGGTGGTCGTCGGCCTCGCCGCCGAAGACGGTGGCGAACCGCTTGTTGGCCCGTACGACGGTGAAGTCGGTGCCGAAGAGGACGAAGCCGAAGGGAGATTGGCCGAAAATCGCCTGCGAAGCAGCCAGGTCCGTCTCGATGCGGCGCAGCGCCCTGACGTCGACGACGATGCACAGCGCGGCGCGCTCGCCGGTCTCCGTCTCGCTCGGCATGACATAGATCTCGGCGAGCCCGCGGACCGCGTTCTCGCCGGGGATCCGGAACGGGACGAGGCCCGTCCACTCCTTGCCGTCGAGGATCTCGCTCACCGCGCGGTGGGCGTCCGGGCGCAGCTCGGCGGGCATGAAGGCCTCGACCGGGTCCCTGCCCACCACCTCGGCGGAGGACATGCCGAACAGACCGGCGGCCCTCCGGCTCCACTGCTCGATCAGGCCGTCGGCCCCGATCGAGAACGATGCGACCCTGATGTAGTCATAGATCGAGCCGGGCGGGCTGCTCTGCCACATGACGTCGCCCGCCGTCCCAGGTATCTCGCTCACGCGACCGTCCCCTCCAGCTCACACACCGGACCGGTCCTGCCCGCAGTATTCAGCACTACGGGCCTCACCGGCACGGCGTTCACGATCACAGCACGGTCTCAGTCCCTTTCAGCCAGGTCCTGCCCGACCTCCGGTGATCGCTGTGCGTCCCCTCCCACTCCTAACCAGGCAGAGGCAGCTCGAACCACACGGTCTTGCCACCATTTCCGCGCCGGGTCCCCCAGCGGCGCGCGGAACAAGCCACGAGCTGCAGCCCGCGACCGCCCTCGTCCTCGGGTCCGGCCGTGCGTTCGGTGGGCGGATCCGGAACCGGATCGGAGACTTCCACCAGCAGACCGCGCGCCTCCGCGCCCGGCTCGGGCCCCTCGCCGTCGGGATGCGGCCACCTCAGGCGGACGCCGATGGGGCCGGAGGCGTGGCGCAGGGAATTGGTCACCAGCTCGCTGACCAGCAGGACGGCGACATCGCCCACCGTCGCGTCGAACCCCCACTGGTGAAGTGCGTCACGTACCGCGTGCCTGGCGCTGCGCACGGAGCCCGGCACCGCCGGAAAACTCCACTCGGCGCAGTCGCCTTCGGTATCGGTCACGCCGATCACTTCCCAGAGCCGGCAGCGGGGGTGCGCCCTCCATAAGGGCCTGATCGGCACATACCCGATATTCAGAGCAACCTATCGCAGAACGCACACCATGGGGCGTACGGGTGCATCCCTCGCGCCGCTCCGCCCCGGTACGTCCCGCAGGCCGTCCGCCTCTCCGCCCCGGCGCGTCCCGCAGGCCCGGCGTTCAGGCGCGCGCGGCCTCCCGCAGACGGCGTACGGCCTCGGCCACGGCGGGGCGGTCCTGGTCCAGCCAGTCGACGTCGTCCGCCTCGTCCGGCGCGAGCCAGCGCAGCTCGTCGTGGTCCTCCAGCGGGCTGGGCTCGCCCGACAGCAGCCGGACCGTCCACACCCGCAGCACGAGGCCGGGCTTCAGCGGCCACTCCCCCGGGATGCGCTCCAGGGGCTCGGCCTCCACGCCGAGCTCCTCCCGGAGTTCCCGTACGAGCGCCTGCTCGCCGCTCTCCCCCGGCTCCAGCTTGCCGCCCGGCAGCTCCCAGCGTCCGGCGAGCTCCGGCGGCGCGCTGCGGCGGGCGGCCAGGAGCCGTCCGCCGTCGCAGACGGCCCCGGCCACCACCACGGAATCACTCATGTGCCGGAGCGTAGCCGGTGGCTCCCGGCCGCCGGGCGGCCCTACGGGCGCGCGCTCCGGCTCGTTCGCTCCACCCAGTAGAGCTGCTTGTGTCCATGACGGTCCAGGCCGTCGGCGATCTTCTGCGCCTCGTCCTGCGTCGCATAACGCCCGACGCGGTACCTGTTGCCGTTGTCGTCCTGTCTGATCACCAGCCAGGGAAGTACGGCACCGCTGTCCGTCATGACGTTCCTCCCCAGCATCCCGCCCCTCTCCCCCACGGCGTGCACGTCTCTAAGGATCCCCAGGAAACCGCAGTACGCATATGCCCGAGCGTACGCCTGACCTTCACTCAGCGGATGCGTGTTTACACAAAGAGACACGCATCCGGCCATACCCAAGGGGGCGCATCCACCGAATGCGCCCCCTTCCGGCCACCTCCGCGGCGTCAGCCGGCCGGTGTCCGTACGACCGGGAGCGGCATCAGCACCGGGCCGGCCGCGGGGTCCTTGCGGCAGGCGTCCCCGCACTCCTCGTCCAGCGAGCAGCACAGGGAGCAGATCGGGCCCGACCGGACCGGGCAGTCCGCGATGTCCGGCAGCTCGTAGGCGGTCTCGCACACCGCGCAGGTGTGGGTGGCGGTGATGTCGGCGATCTCGACGTCCGGGCCGTTCACCGGGTTCGGCCGGGCCAGGTAGTACTTCCCCTTCGTCAGCCAGGCGATCAGCGGGCAGAGGACCAGGGACAGTCCGGCCGCGATGAAGGTCGAGAATGCCTCGGCGTACCTGCCGAACAGTCCGAAGAAGGCGAGGATCGAGACGGTCGACGCGATCACCATCGCCCCGAAGCCGGCGGGGTTGACGGCGTACAGATAGGCCCGCTTGAACTCGATGTAACGGGGGCTCAGGCCGATCCGCTTGTTGATGACGAGGTCGGCGGCGACGGCCGCGATCCAGGCGATGCCCACGTTGGAGTAGAAGCCCAGCAGCTTGTTCAGGGCCGCGAACATGTTCATCTCCATCAGCGTGAGCGCGATGGTGAGGTTGAGGAAGATGTACCAGACCCGGCCGGGGTGCCGGTGGGTGATCCGGGAGAAGAAGTTCGACCAGGACAGCGAGCCGCTGTAGGCGTTGGTGACGTTGATCTTGATCTGGGAGACGATCACGAAGAGGGCGGCGGCCGGCAGCGCGAACGAACCGAGCCAGGGCTTCAGCGCCTCGATCTGCGGGGCGATCGGCTCCAGCGCGTGCGTCTTGCCGACCGCCTCCAGTGCGACGAAGGCGAGGAAGGCGCCCCCGAGCTGCTTCGCCGCCCCGATGATGACCCAGCCGGGTCCCGCGGCGAGCACGGCGAGATTCCAGCGCCGCTTGTTGGCCTCGGTCCTGGCGGGCATGAAGCGCAGGTAGTCGGCCTGTTCGCCGATCTGCGCGATGAGCGAGAGGGCGACGCCCGTGCCGAGCCCGAAGGCGATCCAGGAGAAGCCCGGCTGCGCGCCCTCCGTGCCCGTGAAGGAGCTGAACGCGCCCCACGAGCCCGGCGCCTCGACGGCGAGCACCACGAAGGGGAGCACCATGCCGATGATCCAGACCGGCTGGGTCCAGGCCTGCACCTTGGCCAGCGCGCCCATGCCCCGGAACACGATCGGGATGACGATCAGCGTGGTGACCAGATAGCCGGCCTCGACGGGGAGTCCGACGGCCTGGTGCATGGCCTGCGCCATGATCGAGCCTTCGAGCGCGAAGAAGATGAAGGTGAAGGACGCGTAGATCAGCGAGGTCAGCGTCGAGCCGAAGTAGCCGAAGCCGGCCCCGCGGGTGACCAGGTCCATGTCCAGGCCGTACTTCGCGCAGGCCCGGGCGATCGGGATGCCGGTGAGGAAGATGATCGCCGCGGCGGCCAGGATCGAGGCCAGCCCGCTGGTGAATCCGTAGGTGAAGACGATCGACGCACCGATCGCGAAGTCCGCCAGATACGCGATGCCCCCGAGCGCCGTCCCCGCGACCGTCGAGGGCGACCAGCGCCGGAAGGAGTGCGGCGCGTAGCGGAGGGAGTAGTCCTCGCGGCTCTCGTCGGCGGCGAGCTTGGCGTAACTGCGCCGTGGCGCCCGGGGGCCCTCCTGCGGCGCCTGGTGCGGCGCTTCGCCCGTCGTGGGCGTGGCGATGTCCGTCATCGGTGACTTCCCGTTCGTCGGTCCGGTGTGCGGTGACGAACGGGAAGGTAGGACTTGAACATGACAAGCTGTCACGACGCGCGATTGCCCGCCGGTTACGTGCGGCGCGGGCCCGTTAACTCCGTATCACCCGGGGCGGACACGCCGTCGCTCCCAGCGGTCACCACAGCCGTCCCACCTGTCACCCCGCCCTCGGCGGCGCTCACTTGACCGGCAGATGGTAGGCAATCCGGTAGCGGTCGGCGGGGACGACCACGTCGGCCGTCTCGACGGCCAGCCCCGAGGCGTAGTACGTCCGGCCGATGACCATGACCACATGGCCCGGCACACCGCCGAGCGCCAGGAGCTCCTCCGCCAGCCCCGGGCGCGCGCCGACCTCCTCCGCCACGTTGTCCACGACGATGTCGATCGCCGCCATGCGGTCGACGACACCGCAGCCGCCCAGCGGGCCCTCCTCCGGCAGCATCACCGGCGTACGGCCCGTGACGGCCAGGGGCTCCCAGGACGTGGACAGCATCATCGGCTCGCCCGCCTCCCGGAAGACGTACCGCGTGCGCATCACCCGGTCGCCCGGCTCGATCCCGAGCCGCTCGGCGATCTCGACGCTCGCCCCCTCCTGCTCGCTGCGGGACTCCCACGTCCCCCGCACCCCTTCCGCCGTCTGCTCCTGACGGAACGGCGTGGTGCCGGGGCCCGCCCGGTAGCCGGAGCGGGCGATCGGGCGCGGGACAGGGCGCGCCCGCACATAGGTGCCCGATCCCGACCGTCCCTCGACGAGCCCCTCGGCCATCAGCACCTTGCGCGCCTCCAGCGCCACGGTGTCCGAGACCCCGTACTCCTCGCGGATGCGGGCCTGCGACGGCAGGCGGGTATGGGGCGGCAGCGCACCGTTGACGATCTTCTCCCTGAGATCGCTCGCCACGCGCAGATAGGCGGGCTGCTCACCGAAAGCCACAGGCCACTCCCAACAGGTTGACAGACAGCAACAGCGTCGCAACCGTGGGTTGAGTACCGCAAGCACGGGCCAGAGTTTCACTCGATGTGATGATTCGCTGGCCACCGGCGCATACCTGACCGCGCGGGCACCAGGATGCGCGGACCCGGAATAGGTTTGCTCCATGGCCGAGACCCGTATGCCCACCGCCACCTATGTCTGCCCCCGGGACGGGGCGCGGGCCGACAGCTCCACGGCGGCCTGGTGCTGCCCGGACTGCGGCGGCCCCTGGGACCTGGACACCGGGCCTCTCCCGCCCGTCCGGATCGACTCGCTGCGCACCCGCGTCAATTCCCTGTGGCGGTACGAGGAGGCGCTCCCCCTGGCCGCCCCGGCGGTCTCCCTGGGTGAGGGGCGGACGCCTCTCGTCGCCCTGACGGACCAGGTCTCCGCCAAGCTCGACTACCTGATGCCGACGCTCTCGTTCAAGGACCGGGGCGCGGTCATGCTGGCCGAACTGGCCCGCAGGCTCGGCCCCGACCGGGTCGTCGCGGACAGCAGCGGCAACGCCGGGACGGCCGTCGCGGCGTACTGCGCCCGCGCCGGACTGCCCTGCACGGTGTACGTCCCCGAGGGGACCTCCGCCAAGAAGACCGAGCAGATCCGCGCCCACGGCGCCCGGCTGGAGACCGTGCCCGGAGGCCGGGAGGCCACGGCGGCCGCCGCCCGCACCGCCGCCGGAGCGCCCGGCACCTTCTACGCCTCGCACGTCTTCAACCCGTACTTCCTGCACGGCACCAAGACGTACGTCTACGAGATCTGGGAGGAGCTGGGCGGCACCCTGCCCGACGCCCTCGCCGTACCCGTCGGCAACGGCACCCTGCTCCTGGGCGCCGCCCTCGCCACCGCGGAGCTCCTCGCGCACGGCCTGATCGACCGCCGCCCGGCCCTCATCGCCGTACAGGCCGAGGCGGTGTCCCCGCTGGCCACGGCGTTCCGGGCGGGCGCCGACCGGCTGCCGGACGAGCCCTCGGACCCGGTGAGGTCCACGCTCGCCGAGGGGATCGCCATCCCCCGGCCGCCGCGCGCCCGGCAGATCCTGGCCGCCGTCCGGGAGTCCGGCGGCACCTTCCTGACGGTGACGGAGGACCAGATCCGCGATGCGCAGCAGGATCTGGCCGCCCGCGGCTTCTTCGTCGAGACCACCGGGGTCGCCTGCTGGGCGGCCGTCGGCGGGGTGACGGACCGGAGCGTGGTCGTCCCGCTCTGCGGGGCCGGACTCAAGACGGGCCTGGCTCCGTAGGAGTCCTGAGGCGCCGGGGAAGGCCTCAGCGCGTCCAGTAGGTGTCGTGCTTGAAGAAGAACTCCGCCCGCTCCTTCTCCGGCCAGTCGGAGACCTGCCCGACCTTCTCGAAGTACTCCTCGCGGGGCGCCCCCGGGGTGAAAAGCAGCAGCATGGAGGCGGGCTCGTCGGAGTCGTTGCGGAAGGCGTGCAGGCCGCCCGGGGGCACGTACAGGAAGTCGCCCTCGGTGGCGTCGACCCATCGCTCGCCGTCGTAGATCCGCACCGTCCCGCCGAGGATGAAGAACGACTCCGAGATCGACCGGTGGAAGTGCTCGGCGGGGCCGCCCGCCCGGGGCGCCATGTTGATGCGGTACAGCCCGAACTCGCCGTGCGTCGACTCCGCCGTGGCCAGGTAGTGGGTGTTCCCGCCGCTGCGTGTCAGCAGATTCGGGACGGTGTCCGCCGGACGGTACGTCGCGCTGATCTCGCCGGCGCCGTCCGTGTAGACGGGTTCCGGATAGGACATGCCGCTCTCCCTGCCCCCGGTCCTGGACCGGGCCGCTCGTCCCGCGCGCCGGTACCGCACCGGCGGCGTCGCCTTCCCTACCTTCGTGGGGTGAGCCTCACGCGCATCTCTCTCCTCGCGCCGTTGACCGCGGGCGCGCTGATCTTCCCCCTGCCGCCCCTGTCGTACGCCGCGGAGCCGGCCCCGGCCCCGGTGTGCGGCAGGACGGAGTCCCCCTCCGACGCCTCCTGGGCACCGACGTCCACCACCTTCGGCGAGGCCGCCGGATACGACCCCTATGTCGGCAACGGCTACTTGGGCCACCGGGTGCCCGCCACGGGCACCGGATACGCCGCCACGGGCGAGAAGACGGGCTGGCCCCTCTACACCCCACGGTACGACGGTGCCTTCGTGTCGGGCCTCTACGCCCGGGACGAAGCCCTCGCCGAGGGCCGCGAGGTGATCGCCGCGCTGCCGTCCTGGACCACGCTGGACGTGCGCGTCGGCTCCGAGACGTACGGCTCCGCCACCCCCGCCGGCCGTGTCTCCCGCTACCGCCAGACCCTGCATCTGCGCTGCGGCGTCGTGGTCACCTCCCTGCGGTGGACCACGGCCGACGGGCGTGCGACCGACCTGACCTACGAGGTGCTGGCCGACCGCTCCGACGTCCACACCGGCGCCGTACGCCTGCGGATGACCCCGCACTGGAGCGGCACCGCGACGGTCACGGGCCGGCTGGACGTGCGCGGGGCGCGCCGGGTCACGGTCGCCGGCGACGGCACGTTCCGGACGCTCGGCACCGGCACGGAGGGGGCGATCGTCCAGCGGGGCACCGACGGCGCGCGTACCACCCGGGTCAGGGCGGGGCGCTCGTACACCTTCGAGAAGTACGTGGGCGTCGACACCGCCCTCACCTCCCGCACCCCGCTCGTCTCCGCCGGCGCGGCGGCGGACCGCGCGGCCCGGCGCGGCTGGTCCGGGGTCCTCGCCGCCAACGCGGCTGCCTGGAGCCAGGCGTGGGCGTCCGACGTCCGGACCCCGGGCAGCCCGGACCTCCAGGCCTGGCTGCGGGCCGCGCAGTACGGGCTGCTCGCCAACACCCGGCCCGGCTCCTCGGACAGCATCGCCCCGGCCGGGCTGACCAGCGACAACTACGCGGGCATGGTGTTCTGGGACGCCGAGACCTGGATGTATCCGGGGCTGCTCGCCACCCGCCCCGACCTGGCCCGCTCGGTCGTCGAGTACCGCTACCGCACCCGCGCCGCCGCCCGCGCGAACGCCGAGAAGCTGGGCCACAAGGGGCTGTTCTACCCCTGGACGAGCGCGAGCGAGGGCCGTCTGGACTCCGAGTGCCAGAGCTGGGACCCGCCGCACTGCCTCACCCAGAACCACCTCCAGGGCGACATCGCACTCGCCGTCTGGCAGTACTACCTGGCCACCGGCGACCGCGCCTGGCTGGCCGGGCGGGGCTGGCCGCTGCTGAAGGGCATCGCCGACTTCTGGCAGTCGCGCGCCACGGCCAACGACGACGGCAGCTACTCGGTGAAGAACGTCGCCGGCCCCGACGAGTACAGCAACGGCGTCACCGACGGCGTCTTCACCAACGCGGTCGCCGCCACCGCCCTGCGCCACGCCACCCGCGCCGCCGCACTCCTCGGCCACCCGGCGCCCGCCGGCTGGACCCGCGTCGCCGACGGACTTCGCATCCCGTACGACGCTGAGCGGAAGCTGTTCCTCCAGTACGCGGGCTACAACGGCTCGACGATCAAGCAGGCCGACACGGTGCTGCTGGTCTACCCGCTGGAGTGGCCGATGGAGGAGGGCGCCGCCGCCGCGACACTCGATTACTACGCCGCCCGCACCGACCCGGACGGCCCCGCGATGACCGACTCGGTGCACGCGATCGACGCCGCCGCGATCGGGGAGCCGGGCTGCGCCACGTACACGTATCTCCAGCGCGCCGTACGCCCGTTCGTCCGGGGTCCGTACAGCCTCTTCTCCGAGGCGCGGGGCGAGAAGTCCGGGGCCGAGGACCCGCTCTCGGGCTTCCCGGCCGAGGACTTCCTCACCGGCAAGGGCGGCTTCCTCCAGGTGTTCACGCACGGTCTGACCGGGCTCAGGCTGCGCGAGGACGGCGTACGCCTGGACCCGCTCCTGCCGCCGCAGCTCCGCGAGGGCGTGGAGCTGACGGGGCTGCGTTACCGGGGCCGTACGTACGACGTCGCCGTCGGCCCCCGGACGACCACGGTCCGGCTGACGGCAGGCGCGCCCTTCACCGTCCACACCCCGGCGGGGCCGCGCCGTCTCTCCGGCACCCTCACGCTCCCCACCCGGCGGCCCGACCTCGCCCCGACGACCGACGCGGCCCGCTGCCGCCCGGCGACGGCCACGTCCGAGGCGCCCGGCCTGTACGCCGAGGCGGCGGTGGACGGCAGCCCGTCGACCTCCTGGTCACCGGACGGCGCGACGGGCACGCTGACGGTGACCCTGCGTCAGGTGACCCGGATCGCTTCGCTGACGCCCCGGTGGACGGACACCGCCCCGGCCTCCCACACCCTGGAGACCTCCCTGGACGGCCGCGCGTGGCGCCCGTACCACCCGGGCGATCCGGCCCGCCGGGTCAGGCTCACGGTGCGCTCGGCGGACGCGGAGAAGCCGGCGGGGGTGAGCGAACTGACCGTCGGCACAGGTGAACAGGCGGTTGCTAGCATGCCGGGCCGGGCGGAGCAGTAGCGCAGAGGTCGTCGCGCCGGTCTCCACAACCGCGAGGACGCCGGTTCGAATCCGGTCGGCTCCGCCCGGATCCCTTGTGCCGGCGGCGTTGTCGGTGCCGGATGGCAGCATCCTGGCCATGAGCGATGAGACTTTCGACTGGCGTGACTTCCTGGGCCGTTGGCAGGAGGAGTGGGTTCCCGGCGAGGACGACGAGCAGGACGACGAGTCGCCCCTCGCCGGCCCTTCCAGACCCGGAGCGGGCGAGGCCGCGATAGCCGCGGCCGAGAGACGGCTGGGGCAGCGGCTGCCGCCGTCCTACCGGGAGTTCCTGGCCGCGAGCGACGGGTGGCGTGTGGAGCAGACAGCCGCGATCTACGAGCTCGGGGGCGCCGCGGACATCGACTGGTTCCATGATCCGCACGGCATGACCCCGCTGTACGAGGAGGGTCTGGGAGACGACCCGCGCGAGGAGGAGGTCCTGCTCGCCGGCATGTGGCGGCGGGCGCTCCGGCTGGAGACGGAGTCCGACATGTCGTCGGCCCTCCTCGACCCGGGCGACCGGGACCAGGACGGCGAGTGGGCGCTCTACGTCTACAAGGGCTGGAGCGGCGAATACCCGGACCGCTACCCGTCGTTCCGCGCGTACATGGAGGCCATGTACCGCGCTTTCCACGGGGACCGGGCGGCGATGCCCGGCTTCGTGAACGCGACCACCCGCGCCCAGGACGCCCATGTCGAGGAGGCCCGACTGCTGGCCCTGCGCGGGCGGCACGAGGAGGCCCTGCCCCTGCTGGAGGACGCGCTCTCCTTCGGTCGGCCGCACAGCGCCACCCTGCTGAACCAGCTCCGGCACCTGACGGCTCCGCAGACCGCCCGGGACTACGGCTTCCTGGTGGCCGACCCGAGCTGTCTGCCCGAGATACTTCCCGTGCAGGCCGTGGAACCGGCGCGCGGCGAACGGGGGCCGGACGGGGACGACCACTGGCTCGGCATGATGGCCGCCCGCGGGGTCCCCCGGGAGACCGCCGAGGCCGTGCTGGGCGCCGTGCGGGACGGCACCCACCGCTATGCGCCTCCCGGCCCGTGGGGCCGGGCCGTCGCCGAGGCCCGGGAAGCGGCCCGCTGGGGCGCGACCGACGCCGCCTGGCGGGTGCTGCGGGCGGCGCTCCCGCTGTGGGAAGCCCCCGGACCCCAGCTGATCGCCCCGGTCGGCCTGCTCGCCGATCCGTTCCTGGGGTCTCTGATCACTCCGGAGCGCGGGCGGGAGATCCTCGCGACGCCCCGGGCCGGGGAGCAGGGCCCCGCTCCGGATCCCGTGCCCGATCTCGACCCGCCGGGTCTCGTGTGGCTGACGGAATCCGATCCGTACCGGCAGGCCGACGACGGATACCGCTGCGTCTGGGCCGAGGGGATCGATCCCGCCCGGCTGCCGGGTCTGATCGGCGAGGAGGGCTCCACGCTGAGCGCCCCCGTGGATCAGCGCTGGGGGCGCTGGCGGCGGGCATCCGTGGCCGAGGCGCAGGAGCACGCGGAGCCCTGGGAGGACCGGGCCCCGGTCGCCGTCGGCCGCGCCGCCGGCGGGTGGGCCTTCGCCTTCGACCGCGACCCTCACCACCTGGGCGAGCGGTTCGTGTCCCCCGCCCCGGCCGCCTCCGCGTCCGGCCGTGCGGTGGTGGTGTGGCACGAACCGGGCCGCCCGTCGCCGGGCGACCGCCCGCCCACGTTCCACCTGTCGGTCGCCGAACAGGGTGAGGAGCTCTACGCGTTCACGGTGCGGGGTACGGAGATCCAGCGCTCCGGAGCGATACCCGAGGCCCTGGACCCCGCAGGCCTGTTCCTCCCGGACGCCACCGAACAGGACAACGAGCTGCGCGCGCTGGCGGCCCTGCACACCGAACTCGGCCTGTCCCTTCCCCGCTTCGCGCTGACCCGGGGGTGCCTGAGCACCTTCACCACCCGGTCCTGGACCCGGGCGCCGCGTGAGGGGGAGAGCTACGCCTATATCCGGTTCGTACGCCACCGGTCCTGACCTCGGACCCCACGCGCCCACCGCTGCCGAAGGTGACCGAAATGCCCGCATCCGACGCATAAGGTGCGGCGGGTACGGGCTGGTCAGGACAGCGGGCGCCCCGGGGCGCGGGCGCGGAGAGGCGTGACGACATGGCAGGACCGATTCTCATCACCGGCGCGGGCAGCGGCTTCGGCAAGGAGGTGGCGCTGCGGCTCGCCTCGGCCGGGCACGAGGTGATCGCGGGCGTGGAGATCATCGCCCAGGTCAGCGCGGTACGGGCCGCTGCCCGCGAGCGCGGCGCCGAACTGCGGGTCGAGAAGCTGGACGTGACCGACCCGGGCGACCGGGAGAACGCCTGGTCCTGGGAGGTCGAGGTCCTCCTGAACAACGCCGGCGTCTCCGAGGGCGGCGCGACCGCCGACCTCCCCGAGGAGCGGCTGCGCCGCCAGTTCGAGGTGAACGTCTTCGGGACCGTGCTGCTCACCCAGGGCATCGCCCGCCGGATGGCGGCGCGCCGCAGTGGGCGGATCGTGTTCATGTCCTCGGTCGCCGGTCTCACCGTCGACCCGTTCACCGGCGCCTACGCGGCCTCCAAACACGCGGTGGAGGCGTTCGCCGACGCACTCGACCAGGAACTCGCGGAGTTCGGGGTCACGGTCGCGACCATCAATCCGGGCCCCTTCCTCACCGGCTTCAACGACACCATGTTCGAGACGTGGAAGGAATGGCGCGACAACCCGGCCGACCGTCTCTTCGACTACGCCCGGCTCGCTTTCCCGCACGAGCAGTACGACCCGGAACCGGTCCACCGGCGGACCGTCCAGGTTCTCCTGGGCGAGGACCACCGCTACCGGCATCTGCTCCCCGCCGAGATGGAGCCGCAGGCCCGTGCGCAGATGGACGCCCAGTGGGGCCGTCAGCTCAACGACGGCCGCCGTCCCGCCCTCGTACAGAAGGCGTACGACATCGCTCCGGGCACGCCGGTCGGGCCCTGACCTGGGTCCGAGGAGGCCGTTGCCGGCCCGTCTGCGGTGGATCTCCACACGGCGCACGCAGGTGGACCGCCGGTGACGGCCGTTCTCCCGGCGCGGGGAGAACGCCTCGCCTCCGGTACGGGGAATGTCCCGTTCGCGACGGATCAGGAATAGGGCCGACGGAAATTCAGCCGTCCTGTCGGGTGAAGAATTCGCACCGGTCCATGAACCGATGTGACCGCCCTGCCTTTTCGGTGAGGAAGAGCAGGCCGGAGCGCTGCCGGGTGGGTGGCCCCGTGACGCACCCACGTGCTTTCATCCTTCGCACCGCGGAAGCCGCAGTCGTGACAGCGGCAATGGGGCCTTCTTTCCTGACGGGGTCGGCCTCCCGCCATTCGGAAGCAGAACGTGAAAGGAATTCACCTCATGAGCTCCGCCCCCCAGATACAGGCCCAGGAAATCTCCGACGCGGACCTGGACAACGTGTCCGGTGGCACCTTCGCCGGCCTGGCCGGCGAGGTCGCCCTGGAGACGCCGCTCTCCTCGCTCTCCGCGGGATTCTCCGGCGCCCTCGGCGTCGACGGCCTGGGTGCCGCCGGGCTCGGCTCCACCTCCACGCTCTCGGCCTGAGCCGACCCGAGCCCGTATGCCCCGATGCCGGTCAGGCCGCGGGGCATAGCGGCCGTGGGGCGGCGCCACGCTCGCGTCCCACATGCAGTGTCACCTCGGCCCGGCGGGCCGGACAACCGTGGGGCGGCGCCCCACACCCCTCCGGGAACCCTTTCGGGCAGCCCGGGTCCCGGAGGCGGACGGCAGGTCTCCGACATGAGCCTTACGACTCGACCGTGAGCACACCGGCGAGTCGAGAGGCGCCGCGCCCCGGCCCCCACGACCGGCCCCTCAAGCTGTCACTTTCGCCCCGTCGAGGCGGGGCGTGCCCGCAGTAGTCCCTCGACGGCCTGCAGGAACGTCTCGGAGACGAGCTCCGGGTCGAAGAGGCAGCCCTCCGCCATGGCGCCGTCCCGCAGCATCACGAGATGCCGGCCGGCCGCACCGGCGGGCGTGTGACCCGCCTCCGCCAGCAACTCCGTGACGGTGTCCAGGAACCACTGCCGGTGGGCCAGCACGGCCTGGTGGATCGGATGGGCGGGGTCCGGGTACTCGGCCACCGCGTTGAGGAAGGCGCATCCGCGGAACCCGGGTGACCTGATGCCTTCGGTGATGGAGCGGCTGACGGCCCGGATCCGGTCCGCCGCGGGCGCGTCCTCCGCCTGCGCGGACGCGACCTGCGCCCTGATCCCCCGGTCGGCCTGGTCGAGGTAGGCGAGGACGAGTTCCTCCTTGCCCGAGAAGTGCCGGTACAGCGTCGCCCGGGTCACCTGCGCCTCCGCGATGATGCGGTCGACGCCGACGGAGTGGATTCCCTCCGCGTAGAAGATCCTCGTCGCCGTACCGAGCAGCCTGGCTCGCGCCTCGGACGTGCTGCCACTTCCTGTGCCCCTACTCATGCTCCGAGGCTACCAAACAGGTGAGGGAGAACGTTCGGTCTTGACAGCCACCCCCGGGCGCCCTTTGATGGTCACAAGAGACCGAACGTTCTCCCCCGCACATCCCCATCGATGCGCCGCCACCGAAAGGCACCCCCCGTGGACACCTCCGTCACCACCCGAGGCACCGCCCCCGCCACCCCCGCCACCGGCGCCGCCGCGTCCCTGCGGAAGCTGTACTTCCTGCGGTTCGCGTTCGCCGCCGTATGGGCCGGCCTGCTGTTCGCGACCGCCGACACCCTGGGTCCGCTGAGCGCGGCCCTGCTGGTGGTCTATCCCCTGTTCGACGTGGCCTGCGCGGTCGTCGACGCCCGGTCCGCGAGGGCGGTCGGCGGTCCGGTCCGCGGCCTGTACGTGAACATCGCGCTCAGCACCCTCACCGCCGTCGGCCTCGCCGTCGCCGCCACGTCCGGCATCCCCGCGGTCCTGCGGGTCTGGGGCGTCTGGGCCGTCACCGCGGGCCTGGTCCAGCTCGTCGTGGGCGCCGTGCGACGCCGGCTGGGCGGCCAGTGGGCGATGATCGTCAGCGGTGCCATCTCCACCCTCGCCGGGGCGTCCTTCTTCGCGCAGGCGGGTGCGGACGGCGCCACGCTGAGCAATCTGGCCGGTTACGCCTTCCTCGGCGGGGTCTTCTTCCTGGTCTCCGCCCTCCGCCTCAAGCACACCGCCAAGAGCGCCTGACCCGGCACCCGGACGCGGGGCGCATGACCCGGCACCCGGCGCGGACGCATGCCCCGCTCCCTGCCCCGGCTGATCCCCCGGGCTGATCCCCTCCCCCGCCCCCTACTCCGGTAGCACCCCCACATTGGCTCCCGGGTATGACGCCCGGCGCGCTGCCGCCGCCCCACACTCCACCCAGTCGAGAAGAGCGCGAAAGGGCGGAACATGAGGCTACGCAGCGGCAGGCGCCGGAGCACCGACGAGGAACCGGCGTCCCCGGCCGCCACCCCCGGTCATGCCGTCCACGCCGTCGAACTGCGCGGTGTGCGGCGGCAGTACGGTCGCGGAGCAGGCTCCGTGCACGCACTCGCGGGCGTCGATCTCGCCCTGGCCCGTGGCACGTTCACCGCGGTGATGGGCCCGTCGGGCTCGGGCAAGTCCACGTTCCTGCAGTGTGCCGCCGGGCTCGACCGGCCGTCGGCGGGCTCCGTACGCCTCGGGGGTACGGAGATCACCGGCATGAGCGAGAACGAGCTCACCGAACTCCGCCGCAGCCGGGTCGGCTTCGTCTTCCAGGCGTTCAACCTGCTGCCGTCGCTGACGGTGGCGCAGAACGTCCTGTTGCCCATGCGCCTCGCCGGGCAGCGCCAGGACCGCCACCGGGCGGCCGCGGTCCTCGCACAGGTCGGGCTCGCCGACAAGGCGCGGCGCCGCCCCGGCGAGCTGTCGGGCGGCCAGCAGCAGCGGGTTGCCGTCGCCCGCGCGCTGGTCACCGCCCCGGACGTGGTGTTCGCCGACGAGCCCACCGGCGCCCTCGACACCGGCACCGCCGCCGAGGTCCTCGGCCTGCTCCGGCACGCCGTCGACCAGCTGGGCGCGACGGTCGTCATGGTCACCCACGATCCGGTGGCGGCCGCCTGGGCGGACCGGGTGCTCTTCCTCGCGGACGGCGCCTTCGCGGACGGCGTGGAGCGCGGTTCTGCGGAGCTGATCGCGGAGCGGATGACGGCGCTCACGGCCCGTACCGCCCGCGTGGGGGCCGGGGTGGCGGCATGATGCGCCCCAACGGGCTGGCGCGCGCCGCCGTCCGCTTCAAGCCCGCGTCCTTCGCCGGGACCTTCCTCGCGCTGCTGATGTCCGCGCTGATCGTCGCGGCCTGCGGCATCCTGCTGGAGACGGGGCTGCGGGCGTCGGTGCCGGCGGAGCGGTACGCGAAGGTGCCGGTCGTCGCGGCGGCCGACCAGTACGTACGCGTGGTCACGGGCAGCGGCGAGGACCGTGAGGAGGAGGCCGTCCCGCTGCCGGACAGGGCACGGGTGGACGCCGGACTGGCGGCGAGGGCGGCCACGGCACCCGGGGCGGCCACCGCCGTAGCGGACTTCACCTTCCCCGTGCGCACGGCGGACGCGGCGCCGGGCTCGCGTGAACTCCCCGTCCCCGGCGGTGCGCTCACCGCCCACGGGTGGGGCTCGCACGCCTTCACCGGTACGGCGCTGACCACGGGGGCCGCGCCCCACGACGGCGAGGTCGTGCTCGACGCGGGTACGGCTCGCGCCGCGAAGGCCGCCGTCGGCGACACCGTCACCCTGCGGACCGCAGCCGGGCGACGGGACTTCCGGGTCGCGGGCGTCGCCGAGGCCGGGCCCGGGGACACCGCCCGGAACACCGGCACCGGGGACGCCCTCGCGTGGTTCGCCGACACCCAGGCCCCGGCGCTCGCCGGCCACCCCGGCAGGGCGGACGCCATCGCCGTACTGGCCGAGCCCGGTACGCGCGCCGGCGCCCTCGCCGGGTCCGTACGGACGGCCCTGGCCGGCTCCGGCGCCGACGTACACCTCGGCGACGACCGGGGCGCCGTCGAGGACCCCGGTCTCGGCTACGCGAAGGAGACGCTCTTCGGGATCGGCGGCTCCTTCGGCGGCATCGCCACCATCGTCGCGATCTTCACCGCGGCCGGGACGGTGGCCCTGTCGGTGTCGCAGCGGGCCCGCGAGTTCGCGCTGCTGCGCGCCGTCGGAGCCACCCCCCGGCAGATCCGCCGCGCGGTCGCCTCCGAGGCGCTGCTCGTCGCGCCGCTCGCCGGGATCGCCGGCTGTCTGCCCGGAATCGGGCTGGCGCACTGGTGGTTCGGGCAGTTGCAGGACCGGGGCGCGATCCCCGAGGCGGTACGGGTGCACGTCTCCTGGATCCCGCTCCTCGTCGCCGTGGCCACCGGGCTGCTCACGGCGCTCGCCGCCGGCTGGGCCGCCGGGCGCAGGCCCGCGAGGACCAAGCCGGGGCAGGCGCTCACCGAGGCGTCCGTGGAGCGGCTGCGTCCGGGTGTCGTCCGTACGGTGCTGGGCGTCGGCGCCCTCGTCGGCGGCGCGATCCTCACCGGCGTCTCCGCGAACTCCGCGGGGGACGACGCGGCAGGCGCCTCCCTCGGCGTCGTCATGTGCTTCATGCTCGCCGTCGCCCTGCTCGGCCCGCTGGTGGCCCGGGTGTGCGCGGGCCTCTTCGGCCTCCCGCTGCGCGGAGCGGGCCCGGCCGGTGAACTGGCGGCCGCCAACTCCCGTACGAATGCCCGCCGTCTCGCCTCCGCGATCACCCCGATCGTGCTCGCCATGGCCTTCGCCTCGACGCTCGTCTTCATGCACACGAGCGAGAGCCACATCGCCGACAAACAGCTGCGCGCGGGTCTCACCGCGGACCACGTGGTCACGGACCCGGCGGGGATCCCGGTGGACGCCGCGGCACGAGCCGCTCGTGCGCCGGGGGTGGAGGCGGCCGTCGGCGTGCTCAGCACACAGGTGCTGGTCCCGGTCGGCTCCGGCGAGTTCGCGGCGCTCCAGGGCGCGGCGGTCCAGGGGGTCACCGGATCGGGCGCGGTCCTCGCGAAGGTGCAGGACCTGGACGTACGCGAAGGCAGCCTCGACCGGCTCGGTGCCGGCCGCATCGCCATCGACACCACACTGGCCACCTCGGCGGGCGTCGGCGTCGGCGACCCGCTGCCGCTCCACCTCCCGGACGGCACGAAGGCCCGCCCCGAGGTCGTCGCGGTCTACGGCCGTGGGCTCGGCCTGGCCACGGCGACCATGGACCGGGCGTCCCTGGCCGGGCATGTGACCTCGGGCTTCGACAGCGCGCTGCTGGTACGGGGCGGCTCGGAGGAGTCGCTCGCCGGCCTCGGCGAGGTCACCGACGCCTCCGGCTACGCCACCGGGCGGAGCCTCGACGCGGAGCTGGGTGCCTGGTCCAACACCACCATGGCCGCGGTCCTCGGCGGCTTCGCCGCCGTCGCCGCCGTCAACACCCTGGTGATGACGGTCCTCGACCGCCGGCGCGAGCTGGGCACGCTGCGCCTGGTCGGCTCCACCCGGCGCCAGGTGCTGCAGATGCTCCACTGGGAGGGCCTGCTGGTCTCCGCGGTGGGCGTGACCCTCGGCACCGCCATCGCCGCGGCCACGCTGATCCCGATGATCCACGGCCTGACCGGCGACGGCCCGTACGTGCCCCCGCTGCTGTACGGCTCCTTCGTGGCGGCCGCCGTCGCCCTGGTCCTGCTCGCGGTGACACTGCCCGCACGGGCCGCGCTGCGCCGCTGGTCGTAGCCCGTGCCCTACGCCTCGGATGCCCGGCCCTCCTCCCCGGCCGCCTTGTCGGGCACCAGGGCGAGACTGACGATGTGACGGATGCGGTCGTCGCCGGGGGTGCGCCCCGTGTACCGGGCGACCAGGGCCTCCAGTTCCGCCACCAGTTCGGTGAACTCACCGGGGGTCACCCATACCGCTCCCTGCCGGTAGAGGACGCCGTCGTTCGGGGGATCGGCGTCGTCGCGGGAGAGGTAGCGGTCGAGATCGGCCATCATCCCGCCGGTGAAGACGGTGAAGGCCTGCCGGTGGTCGTCCTTGGTCATTCCGGCGCGGGCGTCCTCGTCGACGAGGGCCTCGTCCTGCCGGACCCGGTAGCTCCGCTCGACCGTCCCGCGTACGGGCCTCTCCTGGACCACCTCCAGGATGCCGGCCTTGGTGAGGGTCGCGACGTGCCGGTACATGCTGGCCGCCGAGACGTCCGGGAGGCGCTCCCGGAGCTGGGCAGTGGTCAGCTCACCGGCGCCGACCAGGGTCTGGAGGATGCGCATCCGGACCGGGTGGAGGAGGAGATTCGCGGTTGCCATGGTTCATGATCTCACATCTGATAACGTTCTCGGAGTTGAGAATGGATGACCGCGAACGAAAGAGGCGGAGCCTTGCCCGACATCGACATGACGGTCACCGCGGACGACGGGACCTCGCTGGCCGGCACCCTGACGCTGCCCGCCGGCCACGGCCCGCACCCGGCCGTCCTGCTGCTGCACGGCTCGGGCCCGCTGGACCGCGACGGCAACACCCCGAAGCTCCCGATGAACCTGGGCCGGCCGGTGGCCGACACCCTCGCGGCACGGGGGATGGCCACCCTGCGCTACGACCGTCGCGGCAACGGCGCCACCCCCGGCGACTGGCGGGCCGCAGGCTTCGCCGACAACCGCCGGGACGCCGCCGCGGCCGTACGCGCCCTGGCGGCCCGGTCCGACATCCGCGCGGACGCGATCGGGGTGATCGGCCACAGCGAGGGCGCGCTGCACGCCATGGCCCTGGGGGCCCGGACGGACGTGCGCGCGGTGGTGCTGCTGGCCGGCTTCGCGGGCCCGGGCGAGGAGGCGTTCCGCCGACAGGGCCGCTCGGTCGTCGCGAGCATGCCCGCCCCCGTGCGACTGCTGCGCCGGCCGCTGGCGGGCCTGGGCAGCCGGGCCCTCGCCCGGGTGAAGAGGACCCGGACGGACGTGGCGCGCGTGGCCGGAGCCAAGGTCAACGCCCGCTGGCTACGGGAGATGCTCGCCCATGACACCCGGGACGACCTGGCCGCCGTCGACGCCGCGGTCCTCGCGATCACCGGCGACAAGGACCTCCAGGTCGACCCGGACGACCTGAAGGAGATCGCCCGGCTGGTCCCCGGCGGCGCGGAGACCCACCGCATCGACGACCTCACCCACATCCTGCGGCGCGACCCGGGCCACCCGACCCTGAACTCCTACCGCCGCCTGCTGCGCGACCCGGTCGACCCCGGCCTGCTCGACCTCGTCGCCAGGTGGCTCACCGGCCACCTGTGCGCGGCCGGTTGCGAGACGCTCCCCAGGAGCCACTCCGCCACTTCCTGACCTACGGACCCTCCGTGCGCCCCCGACTCACCACAAGGGACATATTGGCATGCCCACGCCACAAACACCGGCGCCCACCCGCCGTAAAACCGACCTGATGCTCTTCATGCTGGTCTCCTTCGGCATGAGCTGGGCCTGCTGGGGCACCGCGATCGCCCTCGGCGGACCGGCGGCCGCCGGCACCCCCACGTACGTGCCCTTCCTGCTCGGGGCCTTCGGCCCGCTGGCAGGCGCCCTGGTCATCCGCATCCGCCGCAGGCGCCGGGGCGAGCCGGTCCCGGAGCACGCCGTCCGGTTCCGCCCGGCCGCCCTGCTCCTGGCGCCGCTGCTGATGCTGGCGGCCTCGGCAGCCGTACTGGCCGCCGCGGTCATCGGGCACGCGGCCGGCGACCCGGCACCGAGCTGGTCGGACACACAGGACACGATGAGGTCCATGGGCGGCCCCGCGGCGTTCCTGGTCAGCATGATCATCTCCGGCCCGCTATCCGAGGAACCGGGCTGGCGCGGCACCGCCTACCCGAGGATGCGCGCCACGATGGGCCGCTTCCGGATCGCCCTGGTGCTCGGCGTCATCTGGGCCGTGTGGCACATGCCGCTGTTCTTCATCGACGGAACGGTCCAGAACGACCTGGGCCTCGCGACCCCGGGCGGGGTGCTCTTCGCCGTCGGCAACATCCCGATGGCCATGCTGGTCACCTGCGCCTACGAGCGGGCGGGCGTCCTGGCCTCGATCGCCGTGCACTTCGCCGTCAACACGACGATGGTCCTGCTGGCCGTGAAGACCCCAGCGACCCAGGCGCTGATCATGGGCTGCCAGATCATCCTCATCGCGCTGCTCCTGGCCACGGGCCGCCGGCGTACGACCGGGCAAGCCATGGACGTACCACCGGCCGAGGCACCCCTCCCCGACGCACGGGACACCGTCCGGGCCTGACGGCCAGACAGTTCACACGCGACCAGGACGCCGCACCGTACGCATCGAACTCCCGCACCTCGCCTGCGAACCGCCCCTCACAGCGGCCAGGCGGCCAGCAGGTCACCGGGGCCGTAGGTCGCGTCGAGGCCCGGAGCGTCGACGCCGCTGCGCGAGACCGCCACGAGGGGCACGGGTTCGTCGGTGAGGGCAGCCCGGTGCCGATGAAGGGCTGCCAGGTCGTGCCGGTCGAAGGGCGACTGCTCCAGCCACTTGACGGAGCCGAGGAAGAACAGCTCCTTGGCAACGGGAGCACGGTCCGCACCGACGATGTCGATCTCGACGTCATTGGTGCGGGTCCAGTAACCACCCACCGCCGGCGCTGCGGGCAGCTGGTCGTCGGGCAGTATCCGGGCGAGCGCCTCACGCACCAGCGGCTCGACCGCCCGGCCACGCCAGCTGGTCCAACTCTCCCGGATCCGCGCCAGCGTCAGATCGCCCCGCCCACGCTCGATCTCCTCCATGGAGGGGCCGAGCAGGTGCAGCCAGAACCTCAGGTAGGGATCCGCCACCCGGTAGCGGCGATCCTTCGACGGGCGGAGCGAGACGGGCAGCTCCGCAGCGACGATCCGCTTGTCCGTGAGCAGCTCCAGCGCTCGCTGCAGCGGCGTGGCCCCGATCCCGCCGGCTGCACGGGCGATGTTGGTGAAGGTCCGTTCGCCACTGCCGATGGCCGCCAGCACCGTACGGGCCTGGGCCTGCGGGGGGAATTCGGCAGCCAGCGAACGCTCGGCCGATACCAGCAGGGCCGAGACCGGGTCGCTCAGCGCTTCCCCGAGGAAGTCCCACAGCCCCGCTCCCCGCTGCCACTCCGCACAGATCAGCGGCAGCCCGCCGGTGACCAGCGCCGCGTCGAAGGCGCCCGCCGGATCCAGCCCGAGCATCCGCCCCACCTCGGCGGGGTTCAGCGGCCCCAGCACCATCTCCCGGCCGCGCTGGTGGAAGGGGCGCCCATAGCTGTTCAGCGCCTCCATCATCGACAGATCGGACCCGATGAGGATCAGCAGCACGGGCTTGGCCTCCAGCACCCGGTCCCAGGCCCGTTGCAGCATCCCCTCGAAGGCGCCGTCGGCGTCCATCAGATACGGCACCTCGTCGATGACCAGCACGCTCGCCCGGTCGGCGGGCAGCGCCGCCGCCAGCACGTCGAACGCGGCGTCCCAGCTCTCCGGCCGCGCGGCCGCCACCAGCCCCGCCGACGGCAACGTCGACGCCTGGGCGTCCCGGGCCAGCCGCGCAAGATCGTCCCGGGGAGACGCGCCGGTCGCCGCGTAGAACAAGAACGGGGCTCCGGAGCGCTCCGCGAACCGCTCGACCAGCCGCGACTTCCCCACCCGACGCCGCCCACGCAACATCACACAGCGCCCGGGCCGCTCACCGCCGACCCCGGCCGCCACCTTCTGCAGCTCCCGCTCCAACGTCGCCAGCTCGTGCCGACGGCCCACGAAGTCCACCACGCTGCCGACCTCCACGTATGTTACTCACGACGATGTTAGTAACATAAAGGTTAGCGCAGAGCCCTGCCGTCTCGTGGAAGGTGACAGCCGCAAGAAACCCTGCGCGGCAACGTCGCACTCCCGAGACCCAGCACGGTGCAGGCGAAGGGGCCGGACTCGACAGAGTCCGACCCCTTCTGACCTGCGTATGCGCAACGTCGGCGACGTGGTGTTACTTCATCCGCTCAGACGTTGAAGCGGAACTCCACCACGTCCCCGTCCTGCATCACATAGTCCTTGCCCTCCATGCGCGCCTTGCCCTTGGCGCGGGCCTCCGCGACCGAGCCCGTCTCGACCAGGTCCTCGAAGGAGACGATCTCCGCCTTGATGAAGCCCTTCTGGAAGTCGGTGTGGATCACACCGGCCGCCTCCGGGGCCGTGGCGCCCTTCTTGATCGTCCAGGCGCGGGCTTCCTTCGGGCCTGCCGTGAGGTAGGTCTGGAGGCCCAGGGTGTCGAAGCCGACGCGGCCGAGGGTGGCCAGGCCGGGCTCTTCCTGGCCCATCGACTGGAGCAGTTCGAGGGCCTCGTCGTCGTCCAGCTCGATGAGCTCGGACTCGATCTTGGCGTTGAGGAAGATGGCCTCGGCCGGGGCGACCAGGGCGCGCTGCTCGTTCTTGAAGTCCTCGTCGACCAGCTCGTCCTCGTCGACGTTGAAGACGTACAGGAAGGGCTTCGTCGTGAGCAGGTGCAGCTCGTGGAGCAGGCGGCCCTTCTCGGTGCCGGCCGTGATACCCCGGGAGAAGAGCGTGTCGCCCGCCTCCAGGATCTTCTGGGCCTCCTCGACGGCGGCGAGGACCGCGACCTTGTCCTTCTGGAGGCGGGCCTCCTTCGTCAGGCGCGGGACGGCCTTCTCGACGGACTGGAGGTCGGCCAGGATCAGCTCGGTGTTGATCGTCTCGATGTCGTCCTTGGGCGAGACCTTGCCGTCGACGTGGACGACGTTCTCGTCCTTGAAGGCGCGGATGACCTGGCAGATCGCGTCGGACTCGCGGATGTTCGCCAGGAACTTGTTGCCCAGGCCCTCACCTTCGCTCGCGCCCCGCACGATGCCCGCGATGTCGACGAAGTCGACGGTGGCGGGGAGCAGCTTCTGGGAGCTGAAGATCTCGGCGAGGGTGTTCAGGCGGGGGTCGGGGACGCCCACGACGCCGACGTTCGGCTCGATGGTGGCGAACGGGTAGTTGGCCGCCAGCACGTCGTTCTTGGTCAGGGCGTTGAACAGGGTCGACTTGCCGACATTCGGCAGGCCGACGATTCCGATCGTGAGCGACACTTTGGCGACTTCCTGAAGTGGAGGAGAGGGGCTGTGCGGGCGGGCCGGGAGTGGACCGATTCTCCAGTTTACGGGCGGGGCCGGGCGGCCCGTCACGGGTGCGCGGGAGGCGGCTTCCCGGGGGCCGAACGGTGCGGTTTCGGCCAGGTGTGGTCGAACGCAACGCCAAGGTCACCCAAAGCGCGTGTCCAACGCCCGAAAGAGTGCACCCGGCGACCTAGGTTGTCGGGGTGGAGCAGCACAGGACACGTACCCCGCAGCGCACGCAGTCCCCGCAGGTTCAGCCCGCCCCGCCCGGCGGGCTGGGCGAGGTCACGGCCCCCGCCGGCTATCCGGTGACGGTCGCGGTCGCCCCTGCGCCGGCGACGGGCCCGGGGCCGGCGGCGCGCGGTTCCCGGCCCGGCGGCGTCCCGCCCGTGGTCCTGGCGCTGCGCCGGTTCCCCAACCCCCGGCTGACCGGCATCGGCGCCGGGCTCTTCGCGGCCCTGACCATGTTCCTGCTGGCCTGCGTGGACCGGGTGCTGTTCGGCGCTTCGGAGATCGTGTACGGGGTGCTGTTCCTGCCGGTCAGTGCCCTGACGGCCCTCTGGGTGCGGCCCGCCGACCTGGTGACCGCGCCGATCATCGTGCCCATCGCCTTCGCGATCGGGGTGATCCCCGTCGCCGGGGGCACGGGCGGCTTCGGCGGGCAGGCGATGGCCGTGGTGACCGCGCTCGCCGTCCATGCCGGCTGGCTGTACGGCGGCACGCTCGTCGCGGGTCTCATCGCCTCCGTACGGAAGGTCCGGCAGATGCGGGAGCGGCAGCGCCACCTGCTCCGGGCCGACCGCGCCGCCGCCGCCCGCCGCCCCCGCGCCTGAGGGACCGCACGGAAGCTACTTGCCCGCCCCCGTGCCTGAAGGACCGCGCGGAAGCTACTTGCCCGCCCCCGCGCCCAGGTACCGGGCTACTTGCCCGCGGCCGCCATGGCCGCGCCGACGATGCCCGCGTTGTTCTGCAGCTGGGCCGGGACCATCTCGGCCCGTACGTGCTCGATGAGCGGCAGGAACTTCTCCGCCTTACGGCTGACACCCCCGCCGATGATGAAGAGCTCGGGCGAGAACAGCATCTCCACGTGGACCAGGTACTTCTGCACCCGGTGCGCCCAGTGCTGCCAGCTCAGGTCCTCGTCCTCCTTGGCCTTCGTGGAGGCGCGCTTCTCGGCGTCGTGGCCGTGCAGCTCCAGGTGGCCGAGCTCGGTGTTGGGGACCAGCTGTCCGTCGGTGAAGACCGCGCTGCCGATGCCCGTACCGAGCGTCAGCATGATCACCGTGCCCTTGCGGTCGCGGCCCGCGCCGAAGGTCATCTCGGCCACCCCGGCCGCGTCGGCGTCGTTGAGGATCGTGACGGGCTGACCGATCCGGTCGCTGAGGAGCGTCCGGGCGTCGGTGTCGATCCAGCCCTTGTCCACGTTGGCCGCGGTCCTGGTGATGCCGCCGGTGACGACTCCCGGGAAGGTGATGCCGACCGGGCCCTTCCAGTCGAAGTGCCCGACGACCTCGGCCACACCGTCGGCCACGCTGTCTGGCGTGGCCGGGTGGGGTGTCAGTACCTTGTGGCGCTCCTGCGCCAGCTCTCCGCGGTCCAGGTCCACGGGCGCACCCTTGATGCCCGAACCGCCGATGTCCACACCGAAGATCTCCATGTGATCCACGGTACGGGCAGGTGGCGGGGATCACTCCCCGGACGGGCGATCCGAGGGGCGGTGCCCAGGGCACGCCCCGGGCACCGTGCGCCCCCGGGCGCGGACCGGCGGCTACTCCGCGGCGAGCGCGGCCGCCTCGGCGCGCAGGTCGCGCCGGAGCTCCTTGGGCAGCGAGAAGGTGATCGACTCGTCCGCCGTCTTCACCGTCTCGACATCGGCGTAGCCCCGCTTGCCGAGCCACTCCAGCACGCCGTCGACCAGGACGTCGGGCACCGAGGCACCGGAGGTGAGGCCGACCGTGGTGACGCCCTCCAGCCAGGCCTCGTCGATCTCGTCGGCGAAGTCCACCAGGTGGGCGGCGGGCGCGCCGGCGTCCAGGGCGACCTCGACCATGCGGATCGAGTTGGAGGAGTTCTTCGAGCCGACGACGATGACCAGCTCGGCGTCCTCGGCCAGCTTCTTCACCGCGATCTGGCGGTTTTGCGTGGCGTAGCAGATGTCGTCGCTGGGCGGGGAGAGGAGGTTCGGGAACTTGTTCTTGAGCGCCCCGACGGTCTCCATCGTCTCGTCGACGGAGAGGGTGGTCTGGGAGAGCCAGACGACCTTCGACTCGTCGCGGACCTCGACGTTGGCGACGTCCTCGGGGCCGTCGACCAGCGTGATGTGGTCGGGCGCCTCGCCGCTCGTGCCGATGACCTCCTCGTGGCCCTCGTGGCCGATCAGGAGGATGTCGTAGTCCTCCTTGGCGTAGCGGACGGCTTCCTTGTGGACCTTGGTGACCAGCGGGCAGGTCGCGTCGATCGTGGCGAGCTTGCGCTCGGCCGCCTCCGCGTGGACGGTCGGGGCGACGCCGTGCGCCGAGAACATCACGATGGAGCCCTCGGGCACCTCCGCGGTCACGTCGACGAAGATCGCGCCCTTCTTCTCGAGCGTCTGCACGACGTACTTGTTGTGCACGATCTCGTGCCGGACGTAGACCGGGGCACCGTACTGCTCCAGGGCTTTCTCGACGGCGATCACGGCGCGGTCCACACCCGCGCAGTAGCCACGGGGTGCGGCGAGCAGGACACGGCGGGCAGGAGTTGCAGTCATGCGTCCCATCGTAAGGCCGTGTCGAACAGGCGCCGGGACGGCGTGGTGGTGAGACTGATGCGTACGCGGACCAGCGACGGAGGCTTCATGGCGGGCAGCAGCACGGAAAAGGGGAAGCTGCGGCGCACACTCGGGTTCCGGGACCTGGTGGTCTACGGGCTGCTGTTCATCGCACCGATGGCCCCGGTCGGGGTCTTCGGCACGCTGGACGCCAGGTCCGACGGGGCCGTGGCGCTGGTGTACCTGGTGGCGACCGTGGTGATGGCCTTCACCGCCTTCAGCTACGCCCAGATGGTCCATGTGGCCCCGCTCGCCGGTTCGGTCTTCGCGTACGCCCGCAAGGGGCTCGGGGAGGGCCCGGGGTTCATCGCCGGCTGGATGGCGATGCTCGACTACCTGCTCATCCCCGCCGTCGCCTACCTCTTCTCGGGGATCGCGATGAACGCGCTGGTCCCCGAGGTGTCGCGGTGGGTGTGGACGGCGATCGCGGTCGTCGTGACGACCCTGCTCAACCTCTGGGGCGTACGGGCGGCCGCCCGGGTGGGCTTCGCGGTGCTCGCCATGGAGATCGTGGTGCTGCTGGTGTTCGTGGTGTCGGCGGTCGTGGTGCTCGCCCGGGACGGGGCGCAGCGCGGCTGGCTGTCGCCGCTGACCGGGGACACCGGGTTCTCGATGACCGCGGTGCTGGGGGCGGTCTCCGTCGCCGTGCTCTCCTATCTGGGCTTCGACGCGATCGCCTCGTTCGCGGAGGAGGTGACGGGGGGTTCCGCGAAGGTGGCGCGGGCGGTGCTGTTCTGCCTGCTGCTCGCCGGGGCCCTGTTCGTGGTCCAGTCGTACCTGGCGGCGCTGCTGGAGCCGGTGAGCTCGGCGGAGCTGGCCGCGGATCCGGTGAAGCAGGGGTCGGCGTTCTACGACGCGGTGGACGCCTCGGTCGGGACGTGGCTGCACGACCTGGTGGCCGTCAGCAAGGCGATCGGCGCGGCCTTCGCGGCGCTGGCCGGGCAGGCGGCGGCCGGCCGGCTGGTGTTCGCGATGGGGCGGGAGGGGCGGCTGCCGTCGTTCCTGTCGCGGGTCGACAGCCGGTCCGGGGTGCCGCGTGTCGCGATCTCGTGCGCGGCGGTCGTGACGCTGGTGGCGGCGGTGTGGGCGGCCCGGCGCGACGACGGCCTCGACCATCTGGTGTCGGTCGTGAACGTGGGCGCGCTCACCGCGTTCGTCCTGCTGCACGCGTCGGTGGTCGGCTGGTTCGCCGTACGCCGGATGGAGGGGCCGCCGAGCTGGTGGCGCCACATCGTGGTGCCGGTGGTGGGCGCGGGCGTGCTGGTCGCGGTGATCCTGGAGGCGACGACGAGCGCGCAGCTGGTGGGCCTGTGCTGGCTGGGCATCGGGCTGGTGGTGCTCGCGGTGCAGTGGGGGCGGCGGACGGCCTGAGGGGCTCCCTCAAGGCGCACGGGCCCGGTACGCGCCGCCGCAGGACCCGGTACGCGCCGTACGGCCCCCCGTTCGAGCCGTACGGAAGGCCCTGGTTGTCCGTACCGGCCGATACGCTCGCCCGTATGGCTCTCACTACGTCCCCGGAAGCCCCGCTGCCCGTCGGCGACGTGTCGCGGCTGATCGGCGGGTGGATCGACCGGCTCGGCGCGGTCTGGGTCGAGGGGCAGATCACCCAGCTCTCGCGCCGGCCGGGCGCCGGGGTGGTGTTCCTGACGCTGCGCGACCCGTCCCACGACATCTCGGTGAGCGTGACCTGCTTCCGGCAGGTCTTCGACCGGATCGCGGACGTGGTGACGGAGGGCGCCCGGGTGGTCGTCCTCGCCAAGCCCGAGTGGTACGCCCCGCGGGGACAGCTGTCCCTGCGGGCCACGGAGATACGGCCGGTGGGCATCGGCGAGCTGCTGGTGCGGCTGGAGCAGCTGAAGAAGTCGCTGGCCGCCGAGGGGCTCTTCGCCCTGGACCGCAAGAAGCCGCTCCCCTTCCTGCCGCAGCTGATCGGCCTGGTCTCGGGGCGGGCGTCGGCGGCCGAGCGTGACGTCCTGGAGAACGCCAGGCGGCGCTGGCCGGCGGTGCGCTTCGAGGTGCGCAACACCGCGGTGCAGGGCGTGCACGCGGTGAACCAGGTGGTGCAGGCCGTCCAGGAGCTGGACGCGCTGCCGGAGGTCGACGTGATCGTCGTCGCCCGTGGCGGCGGCAGTGTCGAGGACCTGCTGCCGTTCTCCGACGAGGCGCTGATCAGGGCGGTGGCCGCGTGCCGTACGCCGGTGGTCTCCGCCATCGGGCACGAGCCGGACTCGCCCCTGCTCGACCTGGTGGCCGACTTCCGGGCGTCGACGCCGACGGACGCGGCGAAGAAGGTCGTGCCGGACGTGGGCGAGGAGCTCGACCGCGTCCAGGGGCTCAGGGACCGCGCGCTGCGGACCGTGCGCGGCCTGATCGACCGGGAGGAGCGCGGGCTGGCGCACGCGCTGGGCCGGTCCTCGATGGAGCGGCCGCAGCGGATGGTGGACGAGCGGGAGGCCGAGGTCGACGCGCTGGTGGGGCGGAGCCGCAGGGTGCTCGGGCATCTGCTGGACCGCGCCGACTCGGAGCTCGCGCACACCCGGGCCCGGGTGGTGGCGCTGTCGCCCGCGGCGACGCTGGAGCGGGGTTACGCGGTGCTCCAGCGGCCGGACGGCCATGTGGTGCGCTCCCCCGCGGACGCCGGGGCGCCGGGCGAGGAGCTGCGGGCGCGGGTATCCGAGGGCGAGTTCACCGTACGGGTCGCGGAGTGACGGCCCCGCAGGCCGTCGCCGCCGGGGGCCGGGTTTGTCGGAGCCCGCGCATAGGGTGGTCGGCATGACGGACGACGGGACGACGACGGCTGCCGCGACGGGCACGCTCGGGTACGAGCAGGCGCGGGACGAGCTGATCGAGGTCGTACGCCGCCTGGAGGCGGGCGGCACGACGCTGGAGGAGTCGCTGGCCCTGTGGGAGCGCGGCGAGGAGCTGGCGAAGGTCTGCCGGCACTGGCTGGAGGGCGCGCGGGCCCGGCTGGACGCGGCGCTGGCGCGCCCCGAGGAGGACACGGAGCCCGGCGGCGCGGAGTAGGGGCGCCCGGGTCGCTTCGGGGGTGTCTGTGCGGTGGATCACTCCCGCCCAGATTTAGTTGAAGTTTAATCTATTCCTCGGTTACGGTGATCGCATCGCTCGACCCGTTCCGTCCGGAAGGTAACGCTCCAGATGTCCCTCGTTCTTGACCCCGCCGCCCAGGACCTCCTCTTCCGCGAGGCCCGCACTGCCAACACGTTCACCGACGAGCCGGTGACCGACGAGCAGGTCCAGGCGATCTACGACCTGGTCAAGTACGGCCCCACCGCCTTCAACCAGTCGCCGCTGCGCGTCGTCCTGGTGCGTACGCCGGAGGGCCGCGAGCGTCTCGTGAAGCACATGGCCGAGGGCAACCGGCCGAAGACCTCCTCCGCCCCGCTGGTCGCGCTCCTCGTCGCCGACCACGAGTTCCACGAGGAACTCCCGGCGCTCATGCCGCACTTCCCGCAGGCCAAGGACGCGTTCTTCTCCGAGCGCCCGGTCCGCGAGCAGTCGGCCGCGCTGAACGCCGCGCTCCAGGCCGCCTACTTCATCATCGGCGTCCGCGCCGCCGGCCTGGCTGCGGGCCCGATGACCGGCTTCGACGCCGCGGGCATCGAGAAGGAGTTCCTGGACGGCGACCACAAGCTCCTCATGGCCGTCAACATCGGCAAGCCGGGCGACGACGCCTGGTTCCCGCGTCTGCCGCGCCTCTCCTACGACGAGGTCGTCACGACCGTCTGAGCCCCGCCCGGGGCGCAGCCCCGGGACAGCACGGGAAGAGCCCCGCGACGCCGAGCGTCGCGGGGCTCTTCCGTATGCGCGTACGGCGTGTCAGGAGGCGGCGGGAGCGCCCGAGGCGTCGTCCGCGGAAGCCGTCTTCAGCGAGGCGGCCATCTCCGCCAGCCGGTCGGCGGGGGCGGAGCCGGTGACCACGGTCGTCACACCCTCGGCGTGCAGCACGAGCGCGTCGTACTTCGGACCCTTCCAGACCTCCCAGGCCTGCCCCGAGACGTCGCGGGTGCGGCCGGTGTTCTCGGCGTCCTGGCTGACCTCGGGGATGTACTTCTTCGCCGGGGTCGTCGACTGCTCCACGGCCACGTACTTGTCGTCCGGGTCGAGGAAGCCGAGGTGCCAGCCCGCGCCGTTCTGCCCCTCGTACGAGACGGAGGTCGGCTTCCAGTCGTCCGGCAGCCCGGCCGGGGCCGCCACCGGGTACGGCGCGGCGCGCCGGGCCGTCGCGAGCTCGACCCGGTAGTCGACCGCCTTGATCGGGTCGGCCTTGTCGTCGTGCGGGATGAAGATGTAGACGACGCCCGCCACTGCGGTGATCACGAGCATCGACAGGATCATGTCCCGGACGGTCTGCTTGCCTCGCTTGCTTGCCACGGACTCAATGGTGGCATGAGCCGCCCGGCGCCCGGCCAGCGGGCACCCGCTCATTCGTGACCCGCTCTGCTCATTTTATCGACCTACCGATAGAGTCACAGCACCCTCTTTTCCGGTCGTCGTCGTACAGAAAGGTGCGCTCCGATGTCCGAGCATCATCTGCCGTCCCAGCTCGAGGTCTCCCCGGAGGCCCCCGACCGCAACCTGGCCCTGGAGTTGGTGCGGGTCACCGAGGCCGCCGCCATGGCCGCCGGTCGCTGGGTCGGCCGCGGCGACAAGATCGGCGCCGACGGCGCCGCCGTGAAAGCCATGCGCACGCTCGTCTCCACGGTGTCGATGAACGGTGTCGTCGTCATCGGTGAGGGCGAGAAGGACGAAGCCCCCATGCTGTTCAACGGCGAGCGGGTCGGCGACGGCACCGGCGCCGAGGTCGACATCGCGGTCGACCCGATCGACGGCACCACGCTCAACGCCAAGGGCATGCCCAACGCGATCGCCGTGCTGGCGGCCGCGGACCGCGGGGCGATGTTCGACCCGTCCGCGGTCTTCTACATGGACAAGCTGGTCACCGGCCCCGAGGCCGCCGAATTCGTCGACATCAACGCGCCCGTGGCGGTGAACATCAGGCGCGTCGCACGGGCGAAGAACTCCGCGCCCGAGGACGTCACCGTCGTCGTCCTGGACCGCCCGCGCCACGACGGCATCGTCAAGGAGATCCGCGAGACCGGCGCCCGGATCAAGTTCATCTCCGACGGCGACGTGGCGGGCTCCATCATGGCCGCCCGCGAGGGCACCGGCGTCGACCTGCTGATGGGCATCGGCGGCACCCCCGAGGGCATCATCTCGGCGTGCGCCATAAAGTGCCTCGGCGGTGTCATCCAGGGCAAGCTCTGGCCCAAGGACGAGGCGGAGCGGCAGAAGGCGCTGGACGCGGGCCACGATCTGGACCGGGTGCTGTCGACCGACGACCTGGTCAGCGGCGACAACGTGTTCTTCGTGGCGACGGGGATCACCGACGGTGAGCTGATGCGCGGTGTGCGGTACCGCGCGGAGACGGCGACCACCGAGTCGATCGTGATGCGGTCCAAGTCCGGCACGATCCGGACGATCTCCTCGACCCACCGGCTGTCGAAGCTGCGCGCCTACAGCGCGATCGACTTCGACCGCGCCAAGTAGCTCCGGAGAGCGTGGATGTGGGGGCCGCCCGGCCGGGCGGTCCCCACATCCACAAACGGTCTCAGCCGGCTATGCGGCCGGTCGGCGCCGCGGCCTTGAGCTCCACGTCCCGCCTGCGGCGGCGGGCGAGCACCACCCGGCGCTCGGCGGCGGTGAGGCCGCCCCACACCCCGTAGGGCTCGGGCTGCACGAGCGCGTGCTCCCGGCACTCCACCATCACCGGGCACCCCGCACAGACCTGTTTCGCGGCCTGCTCACGGGCCAGCCGGGCAGCAGTCGGCTCCTTCGACGGGGCGAAGAACAGCCCGGCTTCGTCCCGGCGGCACACCGCCTCCGAGTGCCAGGGCCCCGCCTGGTCCTCCCGCGCGGGTGTGCGCTGGGACGGAACGGCGGCGACCTGCAGGGGCTGATGCGGCATGTGCAGCACGGTCCACTCCTGACGACGGCTTCGGCTTCGTGAGCGAGAGGCGATGCAGCACTCCCTACCCGCTGTACGCACGCCTATGCACTGAGTGGTGCCGCCGTGCGGGCCCTCGCCGCGCCCCTGTACCGGCCGTTGGCCGGAATTCGCCGTGAACCGGCCGCCCGGCCTCAGTGGCCGAGGTGCTTGCGCAACTGCTTCTGGAGATTGGTGATGAGCTTGCCACGCTTGGGCTTTGCCTCGACGTTCCCGAACACCGAGTAGCCGTTCACGACGACCACCGGGGCTTCCGGGTCGGCGGATTCCAGTGTGTCGACCTCGAAATTGCCGAAAATGCCCGTCCCGCTGCCACGCAGCGAGATGTTCTCGGGAACCTTGATCTCGACGCTGCCGAAGATGGACGTCGCGTTGATGACCGTCAGACGCTGGCCGAACAGCGCCTCGGTCAGGTCGATCTCCACGCTGCCGAAGAGCGAGAAGGCGTTCGTGCGCCCGCCGACGCGCCAACGGCCCTTGCGGGTGGAGCTGCTGAACACCGCCACCAGATTCTCGGCGGGCCCGGACGCCCCCTCGGGACCGTAGCCGTACGGCGAGGCGCCCGGCCGGGCCGCACCTCCGGCCGCCGGCAGGTCCTGGACCAGCGGCTCCAGCTCACCGACCGTCTTCGCCCGGTAGACGAGGTCGACCCGCTCGGCGTGCTCGTCCGCGGTCAGCCGGCCCTCGGCCACGGCGTCTCGCAGGATGTCCGCGATCCGGTCACGGTCCGCGTCGGAGGCGCGGATTCCGGCGGGCGCGGGACCGGCCGGAGCGACGGGCTGCTGGGGCTGCTTCTCGAGGTCCACCGGACCAGACTACCCAAACGCGATAGATCGCGACCAGTACCTCTCCGGCCTCGCTCGGAAGAAGCGGAGGAATCCGCCGTACGGGATCAGGCGCCCCCGGGTGAGCCTTACCTCACAGGCCCGGCGCGTCGGCGGCGTTCTACCCTGGTGGATGCGCTGCCCAAGGGTGGTCAGCTGCTGTCGCCGAGTGAGGAATGGCCGTAATGCCAGAGTTTGCGTACTCCGATCTGCTCCCCCTGGGGGAGGACACCACGCCGTACCGGCTGGTGACCGCCGACGGCGTCTCGACCTTCGAGGCCGACGGCCGTACGTTCCTCAAGGTGGCTCCGGAGGCCCTGCGCACGCTGGCGGCCGAGGCCATGCACGACATCTCCCACTACCTGCGCCCCGCCCACCTGGCGCAGCTGCGGCGCATCGTGGACGACCCCGAGGCCTCCT
Organism: Streptomyces silvae; assembly: GCF_016745505.1. Classification (GTDB taxonomy): domain Bacteria; phylum Actinomycetota; class Actinomycetes; order Streptomycetales; family Streptomycetaceae; genus Streptomyces; species Streptomyces silvae. The sequence goes on from NZ_JAERUC010000185.1 coordinate 52,698, forward strand.
CCAACGACAAGTTCGTGGCGCTGGACCTCCTGAAGAACGCGAACATCGCCGCGGCGGGTGTCCTGCCGATGTGCCAGGACACCGGCACGGCGATCGTCATGGGCAAGCGCGGACAGAACGTGCTCACCGAGGGCGGTGACGAGGAGGCCCTGTCGCACGGCATCTTCGACGCGTACACCAAGCTCAACCTGCGGTACTCGCAGATGGCCCCGCTGACCATGTGGGACGAGAAGAACACCGGTTCCAACCTCCCGGCCCAGATCGAGCTGTACGCGACCGACGGCGGCGCGTACAAGTTCCTCTTCATGGCCAAGGGCGGCGGCTCGGCCAACAAGTCGTTCCTCTTCCAGGAGACCAAGGCGGTCCTCAACGAGGCCTCCATGATGAAGTTCCTGGAGGAGAAGATCCGTTCGCTGGGTACGGCGGCCTGCCCGCCCTACCACCTGGCGATCGTCGTCGGCGGTACGTCGGCCGAGTTCGCGCTGAAGACCGCCAAGTACGCCTCCGCGCACTACCTGGACGAGCTGCCCGCCGAGGGCTCCCCGACCGGCCACGGCTTCCGGGACAAGGAGCTGGAGGAGAAGGTCTTCGAGCTGACGCAGAAGATCGGTATCGGCGCGCAGTTCGGCGGCAAGTACTTCTGCCACGACGTGCGGGTCGTCCGCCTGCCCCGGCACGGCGCCTCGCTGCCGGTCGCGATCGCCGTGTCCTGCTCGGCGGACCGCCAGGCCACCGCGAAGATCACCGCCGAGGGCGTCTTCCTGGAGCAGCTGGAGACGGACCCGGCGCGCTTCCTGCCGGACACCACGGACGAGCACCTCGACGAGGCGGGTGACGTCGTGAAGATCGACCTGAACCGCCCCATGGACGACGTCCTCGCCGAGCTGACCAAGTACCCGGTCAAGACCCGGCTCTCGCTGACCGGCCCGCTGGTCGTGGCGCGCGACATCGCGCACGCCAAGATCAAGGAGCGGCTGGACGCGGGCGAGGAGATGCCGCAGTACCTGAAGGACCACCCGGTCTACTACGCGGGCCCGGCGAAGACCCCCGAGGGGTACGCCTCCGGCTCCTTCGGCCCGACGACGGCCGGCCGTATGGACAGCTACGTCGCGCAGTTCCAGGCGGCGGGCGGCTCCAAGGTGATGCTCGCCAAGGGCAACCGGTCCAAGCAGGTCACCGACGCGTGCGACGCGCACGGCGGCTTCTACCTCGGCTCGATCGGCGGCCCCGCCGCGCGTCTCGCGCAGGACTGCATCAAGAAGGTCGAGGTCGTCGAGTACGAGGAGCTCGGCATGGAGGCGGTCTGGCGGATCGAGGTCGAGGACTTCCCCGCGTTCATCGTGGTCGACGACAAGGGCAACGACTTCTTCACCGAGCCCGCCCCGGCCCCCACCTTCACCAGCATCCCGGTCCGCGGCCCCGGCCTCGGCTGACCGCACACCCGACGGAGGGGCGCGCCCGGTTCGCCGGACGCGCCCCTCCGTCGTTTGCGGACGTGCCGGGCTCCGGTGGGCGCCTCCCTGGGGCCCGGTGGGCCCTCGGGGCCGGGTGGGCGCTCCGGGCCCGGTGGACGCGTGAACGTCGTGGCCGGGTGTGATCCGTCCGGGGGGCCTGGGCAGGAGTAGCGGGGAATACGGCGGGCGCGGACCGTGCTCGCCTCAGCAGGAGGTAGGAACACCATGGGCGAACCGGCCGAGGACACGCAGTACCGCGTCGAGCACGACTCGATGGGCGAGGTGAGGGTGCCCGCGCACGCGAAGTGGCGGGCACAGACACAGCGCGCGGTGGAGAACTTCCCGATCTCGGGGCAACGGCTGGAGCGGGCCCACATCGAGGCCCTGGCCCGGATCAAGGCCGCGGCGGCGAAGGTCAACGCCGAGCTGAAGGTGCTGGATCCGGACATCGCGGACGCGATCCAGGAGGCCGCCGCCGAGGTGGTGGCGGGGCGCTGGGACGAGCACTTCCCGGTCGACGTGTTCCAGACGGGCTCCGGAACGTCGTCCAACATGAACACCAACGAGGTCGTGGCGACGCTCGCCACGGAGCGGCTGGGGCGTGAGGTCCACCCCAACGACCACGTCAACGCCTCCCAGTCGTCGAACGACGTGTTCCCTTCGTCGATCCACATCGCGGCGACCGCCGCCGTCACCGCGGACCTGATTCCGGCGCTCGAACACCTGGCCGCTTCCCTGGAGCGGAAATCGGCCGAATTCTCGGAGGTCGTGAAGTCGGGCCGTACGCATCTGATGGACGCCACCCCCGTCACCCTGGGGCAGGAGTTCGGCGGTTACGCGGCGCAGATCCGGCACGGCGTCGAGCGGCTGCACGCCTCGCTCCCCCGGCTCGCCGAACTCCCCCTGGGCGGTACGGCGGTGGGCACAGGGATCAACACCCCGCCCGGCTTCTCCGCCGCGGTGATCGCCGAGGTCGCCCGCACGACCGGGCTGCCGCTCACCGAGGCCCGCAACCACTTCGAGGCGCAGGGCGCCCGTGACGGGCTCGTCGAGACCTCGGGCCAGCTCCGTACGATCGCGGTCTCGCTCACCAAGATCTCCAACGACCTGCGCTGGATGGCCTCCGGCCCCCGTACGGGTCTCGCGGAGATCAGCCTGCCCGACCTCCAGCCGGGGTCCTCGATCATGCCGGGCAAGGTCAACCCGGTCGTCCCGGAGGCCGTGCTCATGGTCGCGGCCCAGGTCACCGGCAACGACGCCACGGTCGCCGTCGCGGGAGCCGCCGGGAACTTCGAGCTCAACGTCATGCTCCCGGTGATCGCGAAGAACCTGCTGGAGTCGGTGCGGCTGCTCACCAACGCCTCCCGGCTGCTCGCCGACCGCACGGTCGACGGCATCACGGCCCATGCGGAGCGGGCCCGGCAGTACGCGGAGTCCTCGCCCTCGGTCGTGACCCCGCTGAACAAGTACATCGGCTACGAGGAGGCCGCGAAGGTCGCCAAGAAGTCCCTGGCCGACGGCACGACGATCCGGGAGACCGTGCTGGCCGGAGGATACGTCGAGCGCGGCGACCTGACGCTGGAACAGCTGAACGAGGCCCTGGACGTGTTGCGTATGACCCGTCCCTGACGCGTAACGCACCGTACGGGCGGGTGCGTCCCTAAGATCTCTTCATGACAGCGACGGACGCGGGTACGGGAGCAGGCTCCGGGGCGGGTGCGGGGGACGGTGTGCGCTGGTCGCCGGGGGACCGGATCCTCTGGCGCTACCGGGACAACGAGAGACCCCGCCCCGGTGAGACCGGTGGCGGCCGGGCGGTCCACATCTGCCGGCCGGTCACCGTCGTGCAGGACACCGACGAGCTGCTGGCGGTCTGGATGGCGTCCGGCACCGAGTGTGTGCGGCCGGTCCTCGCCGACGGCACCCAGGTGCACGCCGAGCCGCTCGCCACCCGCTACACCCGCCCGCGCACGACGGTGCGCTCCCGGTGGTTCGGCTCGGGCGTGCTCAAGCTCGCCCGGCCGGGCGACCCCTGGTCGGTGTGGTTGTTCTGGGACCGCGGCTGGCTCTTCCGCAACTGGTACGTCAACCTCGAGGAGCCCCGCTCACGCTGGGCGGGCGGGGTCGATTCGCAGGACCACTTCCTGGACATCTCCGTACGTCCCGACCACAGCTGGGAGTGGCTCGACGAGGACGAGTTCGCACAGGCCCAGCGGGTCGGCCTGATGGACGAGGCCACCGCCCGGCGGGTGCGTGAGGCGGGGCTGGCGGCCGTCGAGGTGATCCAGCGCTGGGGCTCCCCGTTCAGCGACGGCTGGGAGCACTGGCGGCCCGACCCCCGGTGGCAGGTCCCGCCGCTGCCGGATGACTGGGACCGCACCCCCGCTCCCACGCCGCCGTGAGACCCTTGATGCACCCCAGGGGGGCAAACGTAGGATCGCCCTCCGAGAACCGCTCCGCCGGACCGATGCGCCACAACCGGCGTGACCGGACAGGGGCCTGACCACCAGTCACCGCACGCATCGCATGAGTCACACGGCTTACGGAGCCGGGTGGGCCGTGCGTCGCACGCACCACTACGAGGGGGTGGAGACGTGTTCGCTTATCCCTGCCCGGCCACCGGCAGAACCCTTGCCGGCATGCCTGCCGGGCGTACGGTTTCGGCCCCTTTTCCATGGGCATCCGGTGACAGCCGTTGTTCTCACCGCTCTTGCCGGGGCACAGTGGCGCAGCCCCCCGAGGTGATTGCCTCATACAACCGGCCCGGACGGACGGAATCCCACGCGTGACGGAGCACCCCACCTCCCACGAAGGCCGGCAGCCCCTCGCCGCCCGGCCGCAGGAACGCGCCCGGCCCCGGCAGGAGGAGGCCCCGCAGGGCGCCGCTGCCACCGCCGCGATCCCCGGCCCTTCCCCGGCGCCTCACCCGGCGAAGGGCCCGGGCCCGAACGCCGTACCGAATCCGGCGCCCGGCGCCGAGGGCGCCGCACCCGTCGCCGACACGCAGACGCTCAGCCGCCGCGAGGGGGACCGGCTGCGTTTCGTCGGCGCGGCGACCCGCCGGATCGCGCGCGGCATAGACCTGGACGAGATCGTGCTGGGCCTGTGCCGGGCGAGCGTGCCCACGTTCTCCGACGCCATACTCGTGTACCTCCGCGACCCGCTCCCGGTGGGCGACGAGCGGCCCGTCAACCCCTTCGTGCTGCGGCTGCGGCGCACCGACCGGCTGCGGCTGGCCGACGAGGAGAGCGAGACCGGGCCTGAGGGCGAGCGGCTGCGGCTGCCCGTCACCGACCCGCAGGCCGGGCTGCTGCCCGCCGCCGACCTGTGCGAGATCCGGGCGGGCGGTGCGCTGGCCGAGGTGCTGCGCGGGGTGCGGCCCGTCTTCGGGGACTCCGCCGCGGCCCGCGTCGCCCTGCCCGAGCTGCTGGGGGCGGGGCGGACCGTACCGACCGGGCACCGGGCGATCCTGGCTCCGCTGCGGGGCCGCCGCCGGGTCATCGGCGCCGCCGTCTTCCTGCGCGGCACGGACCGTCCGCCGTTCGAGGCGAACGACCTCCTGGTCGCCGCCCAGCTGGCCACCCACACCGCGCTCGGCATCGACAAGGCCGTGCTGTACGGCCGCGAGGCGTACATCGCCGACGAGCTCCAGCGCACGATGCTCCCCGACTCGCTGCCGCAGCCCACGGGCGTACGCCTGGCCTCGCGCTACCTCCCGGCCGCGGAGACGGCCCGTGTCGGCGGGGACTGGTACGACGCGATCCCGCTGCCCGGCAGCCGGGTCGCCCTGGTCGTCGGGGACGTGATGGGGCACTCCATGACGTCCGCCGCGATCATGGGCCAGCTCCGCACCACCGCGCAGACCCTGGCCGGCCTCGACCTGCCGCCGCAGGAGGTCCTGCACCACCTCGACGAGCAGGCGCAGCGGCTCGGCAGCGACCGCATGGCGACCTGCCTGTACGCGGTGTACGACCCCGTCGCCCACCGCATCACCATCGCCAACGCCGGTCATCCGCCGCCCGTGCTCCTCCATCTGGGCGGCCGGGCCGAGGTGCTGCGGGTGCCTCCGGGCGCCCCGATCGGGGTCGGCGGGGTCGATTTCGAGGCGGTCGAACTGGACGCCCCGGCGGGGGCCACGCTGCTGCTGTACACGGACGGCCTGGTGGAGTCCCGGATGCGGGACGTCTGGACGGGTATCGAGATCCTGCGGGAGCGGCTCGCCGCCACCGCCCAGCTCACCGGCCCGGACCATTCGCCGCCGCTGGAGGCGCTCTGCGACGACGTGCTGGACATGCTCGGCCCGGGTGACCGGGACGACGACATCGCGCTGCTGGCGGCGCGGTTCGACGGGATCGCGCCGAGCGATGTCGCGTACTGGTTCCTGGAGCCGGAGGACGCGGCGCCCGGCCGGGCCCGCAGGCTGGCCCGCAGGGCGCTGAGCCGGTGGGGCCTGGACGACCTCTCGGACGAGGTGGAGCTGCTGGTCAGCGAGGTGGTGACCAATGCCGTGCGCTACGCGGAGCGGCCGGTGACGCTGCGGCTGCTGCGCACGGACATCCTGCGCTGCGAGGTCGGCGACGACTCCCCTCAGCTGCCCCGGCAGCGGCGTGCCCGGGAGACGGACGAGGGCGGACGCGGGCTGTTCCTGGTCAACCGGCTGGCCCGGCGGTGGGGGGCGACCCGGCTCTCCACGGGCAAGGTCGTCTGGTTCGAGATGGCCACGCCGTGACCCGCTGATCTCCGAGGCGGGAAACGGGTGAGGGGCGGGTGCCGGCACGGCACCCGCCCCTCACCCGTTCATCTGTCCGCAGCCGTCGCTACTGCCCCAGCAGGCCGTCGCTGCCCGGGCGCTCGCCCGGCGGCTGGTCCCCGTCGTCGGGGTCCTTCGTGGCGCTGGGACTCTCGCTCGGGTCCCCCGTGGGGGTCTCGCTCGGCGTCTCGGCCGGCGGCGACTCCTCGCCGGCGGTCTCGCTCGGCGACTCGGTGGGTGTCTCGGGCTCCTCGGAGGGGGTCTCCGAGGGCTCATCGGTCTCGGACGGGGTGACGGAGGGGCTCTCGGTCACCGAGCTCTCACCGCGCTCCACGCCCTCCAGGTCGAAGGTGGCGTCCGAACCGCCGCCGAGTGCGCCCAGGGTGTAGTCGGCCCAGATCTTCGCGGGGAAGCCGCCACCGTTGGCGCGGCCGGAGTTGGCCGTGCCGGTGAGGCTGACCTGGCCGCCGCCGTCCTTGGTCGACTCCCCGTACAGGGCGACGACGGTGGTGAGCTCCGGGGTGTAACCGGCGAACCAGGCCGCCTTGTTGTTCTCGGACGTACCGGTCTTGCCCGCCGCGTCGTAGGCGGAGGTGTTGGCCTCGTGCCCCGAGCCGACGTCGACGACCTCGGTCAGCGCCTTCGTCACGGTGTCCGCGGACGTCCGGCTGATCACCTGGCTGCCCACCCCGTCGACGGGCTCCATGGTGCGGTCACGGTGCTCGGCGGACTTCACGATGGTCGGGGTGACCTTCTTGCCGTGGTTGTCGAGCGTGGCGTACACCCCGGCCATGTCCCACGTCGAGGCGTTCATGGTGCCCAGGGTGATCGCGGGCCGCTCGGGGAAGTTCTCGTCCGGTACGCCCAGGTCGAGCGCGGTCTTCTTCACGGCGCTCGGGGTGACGTCGACGACCATCTGCGCGAAGACGGAGTTGATCGACTTGTCCATCGCCGTCTGGACGGTCGGGCTGTCGTAGCTGACGTCGTCCTCGTTCTCCGGGGCGAACGGGGTGTCGCTGCCGACGACCGGGCGCTTGCTGGTGCCGTCGTAGACCGTGTCCAGGCCGATCAGGTCGCCGTCCTGGGTGACCGACTCGTTCTCCAGCGCGGAGGCGAGCACCAGCGGCTTGAAGGTGGAGGCCGGCTGGTAGTCCTGGCGGGTGGCGTTGGAGATGTAGTGCTCGGTGGCGCCGACACCGCCGTACAGGGCGACGACCTTGCCGGTCTTCGGGTCCACGGACGTGGCGCCCGCCTGGACGGTCGCGTCGACCTTGCTGTCCTTGCGGTCGAGCTGGTCCTCCAGCTGCTCGTCGACCGACTTCTCCAGCTGCTTCTGCCGCTTCCTGTCGATGTTGAGGGTGATCGTCCAGCCGCCGGCGTCGAGCATCTCGTCGGTGATGCCCTGCCGCTTCATCTCGTCGTTCGCGGCCTCGACGAGGTAGCCGGTCTGGCCGTCCATGCCGGGGGCCGCCTTGGGGGCGTCCGGGACGGGGAACGTCATCTTGTCCCGCTCGGCCCGGTCGAGCCAGCCCTCGTCGACCATGTTGTCCAGCGTGTAGGCCCAGCGGTCCTTGACCAGCTTCTTGCCGCGCTCGGAGGCCACGGCCCAGTCGTACTGGCTGGGGGCCTGGAGCAGGGCTGCGAGATAGGCGCCCTGCGAGGTGTCGAGATCCTTGGCGTCGACGCCGTAGTACGCCTGGGCCGCCGCCTGGATGCCGCTCGCGCCGCGTCCGTAGTAGACGGTGTTGAGGTACCCGGCGAGGATGTCGTCCTTCTTCATCCGCTGGTCGACCTTGAGGGAGATCACCAGCTCCTTGAGCTTGCGGCTGACCGTCTGGTCCTGCGTGAGGTAGTAGTTCTTCACGTACTGCTGGGTGATCGTGGAGCCACCCTGCTTGCCCTTGCCGGAGAGCGTGTTGAGCAGGCCTCGCGTGGTGCCCTTGAGGTCGACGCCCTGGTCCCGGTAGAAGGACTTGTTCTCGGCGGCGACGAAGGCGTGCTGGACGCCCTTGGGCACGGTGCCTATGTCGACGATCTCGCGGTTGACCTCGGAGTTGCTCCGGGCGAGGAGCGTGCCGTCGCTGTACTTGTACACGTTGCTCTGCTTCTGGGCCTGGGCGTTGGCCTCAGGCACGTCCACGTAGACGTAGAGCGCCGCGAAGGCGCCCATCACGAGCAGGCAGAGCCCGAAGAAGGTGCCCAGCATCTTCCGCCAGGTGAAGAGCCGGCGTATGCCACCGCCCCTGGCGGCCCGGCGCGCTTCCCGCCCCTGGGCTCGTCGCGCATCCGCTCGACCCATGCTGTGGTGCTCCTGTTCTTCTGCTCGTACCGCTCAGGTCAGACGTGCCAGCTAACACCGAAAGCCTGGACAAAAGACAAGCGATCCGGCCTTTTCCGGACGTGAGAATCAGCACCCGGTCCTGAAGGAACCGACTCCCGAGGGGTGCACAAGGTTGCGAGAGGCATTAATGTGTAATCACATTGCTAGCGCGGTGATAAGCCGCACGAGACGGGGGACCCATGTCCGCACCACACGACCTTCCCGGCGCCGACGGCCCGGCCGCCGAACTGACCCCGGACACGCCCGAGATGCCCGAGCCGCAGGTCAGGGAGGTGACCGCCCACTCCATCCCCGGCGGTCTCGGCCTGCTCCTGACCGTCCTCGGGGTCTTCCTCGGCGTGGCCCTGTGCATCATCGGCGGCGTCCTCGGCTCCGACGGCAACAACGCGGTCGGCGTCCCGCTCTTCATCCTCGGACTGCTCCTGGCCATCGCGTCCTTCTTCTGCATGAGCGGTGTGAAGATGGTCGCTCCGGGCGAGGCCCGGGTCATACAGCTCTTCGGGCGGTACGTCGGTACGATCCGCGCGGACGGGCTGCGCTGGATCAACCCGCTGACCTCCAGCCGCAAGATCTCCACCCGGGTCCGTAACCACGAGACGGCCGTCCTGAAGGTCAACGACGCCTACGGCAACCCGATCGAGCTCGCGGCGATCGTCGTCTGGAAGGTCGAGGACACGGCGCAGGCGCTCTTCGAGGTCGACGACTTCCTGGAGTTCGTCGCCACGCAGACCGAGGCGGCGGTCCGGCACATCGCGATCGAGTACCCGTACGACGCCCATGACGAGGGCGGGCTCTCCCTGCGGGGCAACGCGGAGGAGATCACCGAGAAGCTCGCGGTCGAGCTCACGGCGCGGGTTCAGGCGGCGGGCGTCCGCATCATCGAGTCCCGCTTCAGCCATCTCGCGTACGCGCCCGAGATCGCCTCGGCGATGCTCCAGCGGCAGCAGGCGGGGGCGGTCGTCGCGGCCCGGCAGCAGATCGTCGAGGGTGCGGTGGGCATGGTCGAGATGGCGCTGACCCGGATCGCGGAGCAGGACATCGTCGAGCTCGACTCCGAACGGAAGGCGGCGATGGTGAGCAACCTGATGGTCGTGCTGTGCGGTGACCGTGCGGCGCAGCCGGTCCTGAACACGGGGTCGCTCTACCAGTGACCGACGACGCGGCTCCTCCTCCCGGACGGGAGGCCCGGCGCGGGCCCACCCGCAAGCAGATGCTGCTGCGGCTCGATCCGGCGGTGCACGATGCGCTGGCGCGGTGGGCCTCGGACGAGCTCCGCAGCGCGAACGCGCAGATCGAGTTCCTGCTGCGGCGGGCGCTGTCGGAGGCGGGCCGGCTGCCGGGCGGGGCGTCCCCGATCCCCCGCCGGGGCCGCCCCCCGAAGAGCACACCACCGGACTGACGCACTCAGCCCGCACCCCGGGCCAGGTGCCCCCGCGGGCCTACCCATTCAAGCCCGCCGGCACAGGCTCACCCACTCAAGCCCCGCCCCGGGCACGGTGTCCTCGCAGGCCGACCCATTCAAGCCCCGCCGGCGATTGAGGCGCGGGGGTCCGGGGGCGGAGCCCCTGGCAGCCCGCCCCCCGGGCACGGGGTCCTCAATCGCCGGACGGGCTTGATTTGGCACCCAGCACCCCGCGCGCAGGCCCGCCCATTCGCCCTC
>NZ_JAERUC010000186.1 GCF_016745505.1 Streptomyces silvae
ACCGGATCCACCTGGAGGTCTGCTGGAGCGCGTCGGACGGTGACCCCACGCGCCCGCAGCCGTCGTACGCTCCGGCCCCGCACATCGACGATCCGCTGGGCGACGTCTCCCTCGACCAGTACGTCGCCAACCTGAGCCGTCGGGAGACGGACGGGTCCACCCGGCAGACCGGCCTGAACGGCACCCGGCGTTCCACCATGAGCGCGGCCGACGGTGAGCGGGGCCGCCGGGTCCTGCGCCGGCCCGAGCCGCTGGACCACGAACTGGACCAGCTGGCGCGGGAGGCGGGACTGCACCGCACCCCGGGCGCCGTGCCGCCGGGGACGCGGGTGACGACACTGCGGCTGGTGCGTGCGCTGCGGACGGTGTTCGGCAACGAGATCGAGGACCACCGCGGCATACCCGGCGGTCGCTACGAGCAGGCGCTCAAGGCGGTCGGCGCGCTGGAGCGCCTGCGTGCCAACGACCCCCTGGTCAGTCAGTTCACCCCGTTCCGCAAGGACTTCCTCGACTTCTTCGTCCAGGAGCACACCGGCCGTGCCCCGGACCCGGCCGGGTATCTCGCCCTGCTCGACCACGCCGCGCGGCGGATCGCGGCCGATCCCACCGCCCGGCTCACGGACGCGGTGCCGTCGCCGGCGCTCCAGATCACCGTGAAACAGCTGACGGACGCGGGTGAGCGGGTGAGCCGCCGTGTGCAGTCGCTGCCCGCGTCGGCGGCGCTCACCCCGCGGCACGTGGCGTCCACCCTGTGGGCCGCGGCCCGGGCCGCCCAGATGTTCCGCCCGATGCCACCCGCGGACCGGGAGGCCATGGGCCGCAAGGTCCTGCACCTCGACAGCTCCACGGCCTGGGGCCGGTCGCATCAGGAAGCCCTGTGGGAGCTGTCGGCCAAGGCGATGGCGGAGGGCCGGGACGTCTCGGACCACGACCTGCTCGCCGCATACCACCTGGCGGAGAGCGGTGCCTTCGGCCCGGCTTCCCTGCTGAAGCAGGGGCCCAACGTCCAGGGCGTCAACTGGTCCGGCACCCCCGCACCCGCCGGGGTCGACTGGGGCACCGTGCGCCGGGCGACGCACGGGCCCGACGGGATGACCACGCACCCGCTCACGCCGGAATGGACCGGCCCGGGCAAGCCCATGCCCGTCCTGAACCTGGTCGAGGCCGACCGGACCGGCACACCCGTCCTCCACCGGCCCGGCCGCGCCCCCGTCCGCGTACCCGAGAACGAGTTCCTGGCCCTGCTGGCCATGGCCCCGGCGCTCCGTACGGTCCCGCTCGGCATTCCGGTGCTGTTCCTGACCACCGGGCCGGGGGCACTGAGCCCGCGGCTGGTGCAGCGGTTCTCGCAGCTGACCGGGCGCCCCGCCTACGGCTACAGCGCACCGATGGCGCTCACCGCCGGCAGCCCCGCCGCCCCGCTCGACGTCGTCGTCCTGCCGGACCCGGACACCGGGGCCCCGGGCCACTGGACCGCCACCACCCGGCAGCAGCCCACCACCGGGCCCACCACCTCCCAGGACCAGCTGGACCTCTTCGGTCCGGCGTCCCCGGCCGGGCAGGCGGCGGACCCGTTCCAGGACCCGGGCACCGTGCTGCGGGACGGCTCCGGCGCGGTGCGCGGACGCGACCTGGCGGGGGCGTGGATCGACCAGGTACGGATCGACCGGGTGCGGGAGGTCACGGGCGGTCAGGGCAGCCCGGAGGCACCGGGTCCTGACCGGCCCGCGCCGTGGGGCGGCGAGGCGTACCTGGTCGGGGACCGGTCCCTGGACGCACGGCAACTGAGTCCCGAGGCGTTCGCCGGGGAGCTGGCGAACGATCCGGAACTGGCGAAACTCCCGCCTCACGTGCCGGTGGTACTGGCGATCCCGTACGCGGGCTCGCAGTACCTGGAGCTGATGCGCGCGGTCGCCGTCCGGCTGGGCCGGCGGGTGTGGGCGCCCAGCGGTGACGGGCGTCTGCGGCACGACCCCGCCCTGAACGCCCATGTGCCGACGATGACGGTCCTGAACACCGCGGACTGGCACGGCGACTGGGTGCCCTTCGACCCGCCCGCGGTGCCGGCGGCCCACGAGGACCGTGAGTGGACGTCGGTCGACGGCACGACGTTCCGCGACAGCGACGTGGCCACCCGCCCCCTGGTCTTCGACCGCCGCGAGCGGTTCGGCCGCATGTCGATGAACGACGACATGGCCAGGCGGGAGGGGCTGCTGCGGGCCTTCTTCGACAAGCGGCGACTGATGCACTACGTGGCCACCGGCGAAGGCGACAAGCAGGTCGCCACCGAGCCGTTCACCCCGGACCGCGCGGTCTACACGTACTACGGCCACGGGCTCCCGGGCGCGCTGGCGGTCGTCCTGCGCGACGGCCGGACGGTGCTGCTGGACGCCGCCGACGGCGGGCGGTACATCGGCGGACTGCGCGAGGTCGGCGAGCTGCCCGCCGGCCACCGGATGGGGCTGGAGGTCTGCTACGCCGGTTCGGCGGGCGACCACCGCAACCGTCAGGAGGAGGGCCGCCCGGTACCCCGTGTGGAGGACCCCCTGGAGGAGGTGTCTCTCGCCCAGCACACGGCCAATGTCAGCCGGCGGGAGGTCGAGGCCTCGTCCCTGGTCAGGGCGTTGGACGATGACTCCCGCGTGCTGGAGGACACCCCCGGCGGTGTGATCGGGCGTACGGAGCGCGTCCGGCCGGAGCCGTTGGACGGCGAGCTGGACCAGCTGGCGCGGACCGCGGGCCTGCACCGCGAGGCCGGTGCCGTGCCGTCGGAGACCCGCGCGGCCGCACTGCGGCTGGTCCGTGCGCTGCGCCTGGTGTTCGGCCACGGCGTCGAGGACGACAGCGGTGTGCCGGGCGGCCGGTACGAGCGGGCGCTGAAGGGCGCCGCCGCACTGGAGACCCTGCGCGCCAACGACCCCGGCCTGCGGCTGCTCACGCCGTTCCGGATGGACCTGTGGACCTTCCTCGCCCGGCGGATCGGCGGGGACACCCCGGACCAGGCGGCCTACCTGCGCGTCCTGGAAGCGGCCCGGGACCAGGTGGCCCTGCGGCCGGACGCCACGCTCGGCGAGATTCTCCCGGACACCGCGCTGACGTACACCGTCGACGAGCTCTCGGGCAACGAGGGGCCGGGTCTCGTCCGGGACGCGCTGGGACTGCCCGGCTCCGTGACGGTGCGTCCGAAGGACACCGCACGGGCCTTCTGGGCGATGGTGGCCGCGACCGACCGCATCCTGTTCCGGATGGACCCGGCGGAGCAGGAGAGCCTGGGCCGCGGTGTCCTCCACCTGGCGCCCACGGACGCGTGGAGCGACGACGCGGTCATGGAGCTGACGCTCCTGGCCACCCGGGCCCACGCGCGCGGCGTGGACATCTCCGACCCGCATCTGCTGGCCGCCCACCACCTCCGGGAGCTGGGCGCCTTCAAGCAGATCCTCACCGACGGCACGGAGCCGACCGGCTACAACTGGAGCGGACGCCCGGCCCCGAACGGCGTGGACGCCAGCCGCTGGTACGCGCGGCTGAAGAGCGGCGGCGACATCCTCGACATCCCCCACCCGGCGGACTGGAGGTCCAAGGAGCCGTCCGGGGCGTCCCTGGTGATCTGGACCGGCATCCGCCAGGACGACGGCGGCATCGTCGTACACCTGCCCGGGCACCCTCCGCTGCCCGTCTCCGACGAAGAGCTCTGGGCACTTCTGGACCTGGCCCCGCTGGTGACCGAGGCGGGCGTCGACGTCCCCGTCGTCTTCCCGATGTCCGGCTTCACCGCCGGGGGACCGAAGCGGACGCAGGCGTTCTCCGACCGCACCGGCCGGAACGCCTTCGGTTACTCGGGACCGCTCGACGTCCTCGAGGACGACCCGTTCGACCCGCTGCGCATCACCGCCCTCCGCGAGAAGAAGCTGGGGCAGTGGCGCAAGACCGTCTGGAAGGCCCGGCCGGTCCAGACCTCGTCCTCGGGGGGTGTCACCACGGCCCCGGCCACCGCTTCCGGGACCTCCGACGGGGCGGCCCCGCTCTGGCCGACGCCTTCGGTCCGGCACGATTCCGGCGTCGGGACGTTCCACTTCGCGGGCCCCGGCACCGGTGAGCCGGGCGAACGGTCCGGCACCGCCTATCCGTCCACCGCCCGGATCAACGCCACCCCCGTGACCCCGGCCGGCCAGGAGGCCACCCCGGAGGCGGGCACCGCCGACACACCGAACGCCTCCGAGGGCGGTCCGGGCTGGGCGGTGCCGTCCTGGCGTCCCGCCGGGTCGCCCGGCGCCGTGCGGTTCGCGGACATGTACAGGGACCGCGCGTGGCGGCGCCTCGGCACGGTCCTGGAGCTCGCGTACGCGGAGCATCTGGGCCGGGCCGCCGGGCCCACCGAGTCCGTACGCGACGCGGTCGCCCGTACGTACGGCGAACTCGCCGCGCGCCACGGCGAGGACGCCGCCCGGCATGCCTTCTTCGCCCCGGACGCGCCCCCCGGAGACCCGGCCGCCGAGCTGGAACGGCTGCTCACGCTGCCCCCGGGGCCGCTCACCCTCGACGCGCTGACGACCGCGCTCGTGTACGCCTCGTACGCGAGCGCCGGACTGCCGCGCGAGGTCGCCGAGGCACTGTCCCGCCCGGCCGGGAACCGCGCGCGGTACGCGCAGGGCAGCGCCTACCGCGACGTGTACGACAGCCGGGGAATGCGCCGGGTGGGCGGTGAGCACGGCCCCGCACTCCGACTGCTGCGCGCCTACGCCGCGCTCGGCGCGTCGCCCGACCGGCTGCTCGCGCTGCGCGACGCGCTCGTCGCCTGGGCGGTCCCGGCCGACCTCCAGTCGCTCCACGAGATCCTGCGCGCCTCCCACCGGCTCGGCCTGGGCACCGCCGAGGAGCGTGACCTCGCCCTGCGCGACGGTGCCGGACTCCACACCTGGGTGGCGGACTCGGTCAGGGCGTCCGAGGCCCACCGGGCCGGCCAGGACGGGCCCGACCCGCGGCTCGTCCCGCCGCACCGCGTGCGGTACGCCGCCCGGATGACGTTCGGCCGGGACATCACGGGCAGCAAGCTGGACCTCCCCGGTGGCCTCGTGAAGCTGGTCGACGCCGCACTCGCCGGAACCCTGCCGTCCGACACCGACCGCAGCCGGGCGCTCCACGCGTGGCTGAACCGATACGGCGACGTGGGCAGAAGGGCCCTGGAGCGACTGGACCCGGCCCATCTGACGGCCGTACACCTCTACAGCGGTGCCGACTACCGGCTGATGAAGGCGTTCCTCAACGGCGAGCGTTTCGGCACGGGGATGGGACGGCGCCTGGTGCGCCTCAACGCCTGGACGATGACCCGGAGGATGGCCGAGGTCGGCGCCGCCGACCTCCTTCCGGCGACGCTCCGCAAGCAGGAGGGTTTCGCCGCCCTGTTCGACGCGATGTGGGAGGTGGACGACCTCCAGGAGGCGACTCCCGAGGTGGCCCGCCTCAGGCGCCGCCTCGACGCGATGGCGGACGCGGTGTACGACGAGCTGTCGCTGCACGTCGACATGACGATCGAGGCGCTGGAGATCCTGCCCCCGCTGAACGCCGACGTCTGGTGGGGCGACCGCGGGATGCCCGGCGCGCTGGGCGAGCCCCCGTCGGACGGCCCGGTGTACGGCAGGGACAGGATCACGATGCCGTTCTTCCGCAGCACGGCGCTGGTGAGGGGGGAAGCGCTGGGCTTCATGCACCGGAGCAAGGGCGTTCCCGGCGACGCGCATCGCGGGCTGGTGCACGTGGCGCGCTCGACGGCGCGGGAGGTCAACCCGTTCGCGGTCAGGCCGCTGGAGACGGAGGCCCTGTACCCGCCGGGCGCCTCCTTCGACGTCTCCACCCGGACGGTCGTCCCGGGCGACTCACGGACGGAGCCCTACGAGTCCGTCGGGGTGAGCGAGGTGACACCGCGTCAGGACGTGCCGGGCACCACCGGCCGGACCGCGGAACCCGGCTTCCTGGACGAACTGTTCGGCAACGCTCCGTCCGGCCCCGCCACCGAGGGCGGACCACGGCCCGCACCGGTGCTGCGCCCCGTCCACGGACAGGACGGCGAGCTGATCGGGGTGGCGTCGTTCGACGACGCCGACTGGGCGGAGCGGCAGGAGGAGTACGGCCGGCTGGACCGTGCGAAGGGCTTCGTGTCGTGGGAGCGCGACGGCGAGGGCCGGCCGGTGGCTGCCCATCGGACGCTGCCGGGCGGGGGCACGGCCGACGGGACGTTCTTCTTCGCGTCGCACGGCGGCGCCCGAGGGCTCGCGCTGGTCACCGAGGACGGGGCCGTGCGGCGGGACGACGGTTCGTACGCCGGGCGGCTGCTGCGGTCGGCCTCGGACCGTGGCTTCCGCAGCGTGACGGTGCTCGCGTGCGGGCCCGGCGACGTGCCGCGGAGCGAGGCCGAGGCCCGGGCACGGGCCAGGCGGATCGCGAACGGGTCGCGGCTGCCGACGCATCTGCCGGTGGGGCGCGCGGCGGTGTCCGACGGACTGCCGCACCTGCTGGAGGACGCCGACGGGCAGCCCACGGGATGGGTGACGGAGTATCCGGACGGCTGGACGGGTCCCCGCGTACCCGCCCCGGCCACGGCGGCCGGCAGGCGTACCGCGTTCGGCTATCCGGCCCCCGCCCGGTTCAACGTCACGGGCGGTACGCGGGACGCCACCACGGAGCAGACCGAGGCCGCCGACGCGGCCGGGGGAGCGACCTGGGCGGTGTCGTCCTGGCGGCCGGCCGGTGCCCCGGACACACCGCGCTTCACGGGCTTCTACCGGGAGCGGGCATGGCGGCAGGCGAGCGTCGACTGGGAGGACTCCCTCGCCGAGGCGCTGAGCGACGTCCCCGAACTCGCCGAGTCGGCCGGGCTGGCGGTGCGCGGGGTGTACGAGCAGCTCGCCGAGCGCAACGGCGACGAGCGGGCTGCGCGTGCGTTCTTCCCCCCGGACGCGGTGCCCGAGGACCCGGTCGGCGAGCTGGAACGGCTGCTCGACGAGCCGCCCGGACCGGAAGCGCTGGACGGGCTGATGCGGGCTCTCGTGTACGCCGCCTACGCCGGCCCGGGGCTGCCCCGCCCGGTCGAGGAGGCCCTCGCCGAGGGCGGCGCGCGGTCCGCGGTGGACAGCGCCTACCGCGCCGTGCACGACAGCCGAGGCTTCCGCCGGGTGGGCGGTGAGCACGGCCCCGCGCTGCGCCTGCTGCGGATGTTCGCCGCGCTCGACCTGCCGGCGGCCCTGCTGCCGGAATTCCGTGCGGCCGTGGCCGCCTGGACGATCCCGTACGACCTGCAGTCGCTGCACGAGGTGCTGCGCGCCTCCCACCTGATCGGCATGGGCGCCGAGGACGAGCGGGCCGCCGCCACCCGTGACGGTGCCGCGCTGCACACCTGGACGGTGCGCCGGTTCACGGAGAGCGGTCTGCTCCCGCTCGACGACGACGGCGGCGCACCCGCGGCCCTGACCCCGCCGCACCAGGCCTTCTACCAGGAGCGCATGACCTTCCCGTTCGAGCTCACCGGGACGATGGACGTACCGGACGCCCTCGTCACGATGGCCGGGGCGGCGCTCGACGGCGCACTGCCGCCCCGGCCGTCCCGCAGGCTCCAGGTCATGGCCGAATGGCTGGAGCGGTACGGCGACCGGGGCGCCGAGGCGCTCAGCCGACTCACCCCGGCCCACATCACGGCCCTGTACCTCTACAGCTCGTACGACTACCGGCTGATGAAGGCCGTGCTCAACGGCGAGCGGCTCGGCCGGGGCCTCAGCCGTCACCTGGTGCGCTTCCACACCTGGCGCTACCTCCTGGAGTCGGCGCGCGAGGAGGAGCTGGACATGCCGCCGCTCACCCTGGTCGGCCAACCCGACTTCGCCGATGTGTACGAGGACCTGTCCGACCTGCCCGACCTGGACACGCCGGGCCCGGAGCTGGCCCGGCTGAGGCGCCGCGCGGACATGATGGCCGACCGGCTCCACGACGAGCTGAAGCTGCACATCGACATGGCCGTCGAGGCGCTGGAGATCCTGCCGTCCGTCGGGCGGACCGCCTGGTGGGGCGAGCGGGGAGCGCCCGGACCCATCGACCGGCCCGCCGTGGACGGCCCCATGTACGGTGCCGGGACCATCGACGTGGCGTTCTTCCGCAGCACCTCGCTGAAGGTCGAGGAGGCCACCGAATTCGCCCTGGGCGACAAGGCGGTCCCCGCCGGTTCGCACCGCAAGCTGGTCGAGGTCAGGAACTCGACGGCACGCGACGGCACGCCCTTCCTCAAGCACCTCTCGGAAGGGGAGGCGCTGTACCCGCCGGGCATGAGGTTCCACGTCGTCGGCCGACGGCTCGTCGAGACCCACAGGCGGCCTCCGATGCTGCACGAGCTGGCCGAGGAGGAGACCGCGCTGCCCGACGGCCTCGCCGGGACGACGCAGGCCGACCCGCTTCCGTACGCCCCCGCCGCGTTCGAGGAGTCGGTGGACGACCTGTTCGACCTCGGTCCCGCCGACCCCGACGCGTCCGACGCCGCCGAGTACTCCGACGCCGGCTCCGACCTCGGTGACGACGGCGTCTTCGGCGGGCGGGCCGGCGCGTACCCGCGGCGTGATCACTGGAACGCCCCGTGGGCGGGTCACGAGACCGCGCCGGCCCCGGAAGGGATCGTCGTCCAGGAGATCCGCGAGAACGGCAGGACGGTCGGCAAGGCATCCTTCACCCGGCGCGACTGGGCGCTGCGCGAGCCCTTCTACGGTCGCCTGCACGAGGCCACCCACTACACCGAGTGGAGTCGCGGCCCGGCCCGGGAACGCGTGGCCCGTAGGCGTCCCCTGCCCGCCACGGCAGCGTCCGGCACGTTCTTCTGGACGTCCCACGGAGGGGCGGACGGCTATGCTGTCGCCGGTGGGAACGACATGCCCGTCGGTGCGGACGGCGCGATGGTGGGGCGCCTGCTCGGCCAGGACCTGGCCGCGGCGGGCTTCACCACCATCACCGTCCTCTCGTGCGACATCGCCACCGGCACCGGCGTGCCCACCGGCACCGCCCCCGGGGCCGACAGCCTGCGGCGCGCCGTTCGACGGGCCGAGGGGATCGCCGAGCTCACCGGCCTGGACGTGTACCTCAACACCGGCCGCACCGCGATCACCCCCGGCCGGGACGAGGACGGGCAGCCGACGGCGGACATCCACCTTCTGGAGGCCGACGACGGCAGCCCCACGACGATGCTGCGCGTCACCCCGCGCTCCCGGACCGGCACGGACCTCGGCCTCCCTCTGCCCTCGGCCCCCACCGGGGAGCCGGGCGCGTCCACCGGCGCGCCCTGGTCCGTGCCCGGATGGCGTGCCGCCGGATCGCCCGAGAGCGTGCGATTCGCCGGGCTCTACCGGGACCGGGAGTGGCGGAACTTCAGCTACCGCTTCGAGCTGGGCCTGGCGCAGAAGCTGGCCGCCGACCCCGAGGCCGCCCAGGGTGCTGTGCGCGCCCTCACCCGGCTCCACCACGTCCTGGCGCAGCGGCACGGCGCGCTCGCGGCGGACGGTGCCTTCTTCCAGGGGCCGGAGGCGCGGCAGTGGCTCGGGGAGCCGGACGCGGTGCGCCGATTCCTGGCGGCCGGGCCGTCCGTACCCCACCTGATCCAGGCGTTCGGCCACGCGGCGTACGGCGACGCGGGGCAGGTCACCCTGCAGCACACCGTGCCCGGCTGGCTCCGCTCACCGTGGGCGCCCCGGCCGCCGGGCCCCCGGCAGGGGGCGTACCGGACCGCGCACGACCCGCGTGGATTCCGCTACGTCGGCGGGGTGGTCGGACCGGCCCTGTGGCTGCTGCAGGCATACCGGGCGATCGGGGCGAGCGGGCCCGAGCTGATGGCCTTCCGCAAGGCGCTGCTGGCCTGGTCGATCCTGACCGACACCCAGTCCCTGCACGAGGTGCTGCGCGCCTCCCACATGGCCGGCGTGGGCACCGAGGCGGAACGCGTCGCGCTCACCCGCGACGGTGCCCGGCTTCACCAGGTGGCGGGGAGTGCCTTCGGTGTCGGCCCGGCGCTGCCGCACCACCACGTCTACGACAGCAGGACGCGCTTCGTCTCCCGGTACGACGTCGCCGTACCGGGGGACATCGCCCAGGCCCTGAGCGGTGCGCTGACCGGGACGCCCGTCGCGGAGGAACTGGTGCGACGCTCCGAGGTGGCCGCCCGGTGGCTCGAGCGGTTCGGGGAGCAGGGCCGGGCGTCCCTGCGCGCCCTGGCCCCCGGCCACCTGACCGCGCTGTTCCTCTACACCAGCCAGGACCACCAGCTCTTCAAGACCTATGTCACCGCGGGCCGCTTCGGCGAGGCCGTCGGCCGCTGGATGATCAGGCAGAAGGTGTGGCAGTACGCGCAGGAGGACGCCGTGAACAACGGCCAGGGCCTGCCGGAACTGCTGACCGACGACGAGGACCTGAGCGACGCGACCGCCGATCTGCAGGACCTGGGTCCGGAGGCGACCGGGCCGGACGTCCAGGACATCCGCCGCCGGGTGAACCGGATCGCCGACAAGCTGTACGACGACCTGGCCATGCACGTCGACATGGCGGTCGAGGCGCTGGAGATCCTGCCGCCGGTCAACGGGCCGGTGTACTGGGGCGGCTGGCTCCCGGGGCACCTGAACGCGGTCCCCCAGGACGGGCCGCTCGTCACCGCGAACACGCTGTACATGCCGCGGTTCCGCAGCACCACCGAGAGCCGGGAGACGGCGGAGAAGTACACACGGGGCGACCTCAGGGAGATGGGCGACGCCCAGGACCGGCACGCGATGCGGGGGTACGTGGCGAACTCCACCGCTCGGCCCGTCGCGCCGTTCTCGGCATGGGTCGGCGAGGAGGAGGTGCTCTACCCACCGGGCATGGCGGTGAGCATCGTCGGCCGCGACATCGTGACGGAGCCCGAAACGGGGCTGGACTTCGCCGACTACGAGTTCCTGGAGGCGCCCGCCCACCCGCACCCGGCCTATCACAACGCCGAGGACGGGACGTCGCCGCGGATCGTGGAACTCACCGACGACGAGGCCACCACCGCGGAGGCCGACGCCCCCGCACCCCCTGACGGCTACCGGCGCACCGGACCGTACGCCGCCGAACTCGACGGCACCGTCTTCGCCCTCCACGAGTCGCCCGGAGAGGGCGACCGGACCGTCGCCACCCTGCTGTTCGCCCTCCGTCACGTGGCGGCCGACGCGCTCCGGGAGGCGGGCATCGAGACGGCCGACGACTTCCGCACCTGGCTGGACGGCCGCATCACCGACGACGACGTGTCCGAGACGGAGGTGCCATCGCTCGACGGGAACCAGAGCCTCCCGCTGAGCCTCCTGGACCGGATCGGGGCGGCCCTCGACATCTCCCTGCGCACGGAGGGCATGCTCCTCGGCGACAAGCTCCCGGCCTCGCGGATCCCGCTGAGCCCCGCACAGCGTCTGCGGGTGCTGATGACGGACGCCTCCTACGGGGCCGAAGGCACGGCCGTGCCGATGGGACCGCTCGTGGCGGCGGTGGTCCGCGGGCTCGGGGTGAGCGTGGCCGTGGCGGGGCCGGACGGCGAGCCGGCCTTCCACGGGGAGCGCACCGGCGGCGCGCCGCCCGCCCTGCTGGTCCGCGACGGGGACCGCCACCTCGCCGGACTCCCCGACGGACCGGGCGACACCACCGCCGAGAGCGGGGCACGGCTCGACCGGGTGGTGGACGCCTTGTCCTCGGCCCCGGTGTCCGTGCTGCGCCCGGCGGCGGCCGTGCAGGCCCCGGAGTGGATCCGGGCCCGCATCCGCTACACGGCGGAGGCGGCGCGCTTCGAGGAGCGGCTGGGCCGGTATCTCGGTGGCCACGAAGCGGCGAACGCCCAGCTGGGCGTGATGACGGCGGAGCTCTGGGTCCGGGCCGTGGCGGCGGGCCGCTGGGCGGAACTCGGCTCGGACGACCCGGCCGTCGACGGCGCGGTGGGCACCGGCCGTGACCGGCTCCGGGCCGTGGCGGAGTCGGGCAACCTGCGCGAACGCATGGGCATGCTGTGGATCGGCGCCCAGTCGGCGGACGGGAACGGGGGACTGATCTCCGACCTGCTCGGCAGCCCCGACCCGAACCCCGACGTGATCACCGCGGAGTACCGGTCCTCCCGGCCGCCGTCGCAGACGATGACGGCCTACCAGGAGCTGAGCGGACGGCCGGACAGGACGCCCGAGGAGCAGACGTTGACGGCCCGGGCCGAAGAGGTGCTCCGGGCACCGCTGCGCCCCGAGGACCTGTCGCCCCCGCTGAGCGAGGCCGAGCGGGCCCTGATGCCGGACGACCGCATCCCGTGGGTCCCGGGGATGCACCGCTACGACATCGCCATGAGCAGCCTTCCGCAGTCCGCGGCGGAGACGAAGGGCGCCCTGGTCCGGGCCGGCACCTCCGGATCGTCCCACCGGCTGATGGCGCAGGCGGTGAAGATGCGTGAGGAATGGGGCCTGGTCGTCGACCTGGGCCTGGTGCGGATCGCGCTGATGGCCGAGATGCTGCAGGCGGGGCACCACACCCTGGACGAGATCATGCGGGGCAGCCAACTGGTCCTCGACCGCCTGAGGCGGGACGGCGCCCCGGAGCCGGCCGACCTCGACTACGTGGACAACTGGGGCCGTTACCACCGTCTCGCCCCCTTGACCGAGGCGGAGCTGCGGCAACACGTGGCCGTCGACGGCAGGTTCCCCGACGAGCACGTGCTGGACGCGGCCGTCCTGCCCGCAGGTGAGGGGCCGACAGGTCCGGCCGACCCGGCCGATCCGGCGGTGGCCGACTGGTCGGCGGAGCACCGGGACGTCCTGGACGACGCCCTGGACGTCCTGGCGGCACTGGGACCGTCGGCCCCCGACGCCCTGCCCGGCCCCGACGGCGGTGTTCTGACCACTGACCGTCTGGAGCGCCTGGTCGACGCGTGGTTCCGGGCCCGGAACCTGACCCCGGCCGGCTCCCTGGCCGACAGACTCCGCTTCATACTGAACGACTACCGTGCATAACACCCCAGCCAGCGAGGAGCTCATGAACGACAACACCGCCGGGGCCGGGGCCGCCGACGACACCGCGCCACCGGTCCCCGAGGAGATCGCGGAAGCCGCCCGGCTCGCTCCCGACCACTGGCTGGGCATGGTCGACCCCGCGTGGCCGGGGGAGGGCGAACCGCCCGACTGGGCGGTGGTGGGCCGGTGGCGGTCCGGTCAGGACGGCGAGATCGAGGAGTGGAGCCCCAACGAGGAGTACCGCCCCTCGCCCCAGGCGCTCGGCTGGCCCGCTCCGACCGACCCGGTCGACGAGGCGGTCCAGCTCGCCGCCACGGGTTACGGCCCCGGTGAAGCGGTCTCCCGGACGCTGGCCGTGGCGGAGGTCGCCGTCCTGCTCGCCCCCGGTGGCGGCCCGCTGTCGGCCACCTCGCCCGACGGGGCGGCGGTGGTGCCGGTCTTCACCTCGCCCACGTACCTGCACGCGGCCGGGCGCTTCGGCTACGAACTGGCGCCGGTGCACGAGGTGGTGGACCGGATACCGGAGGGCCATGTGCTCTACCTCAACCCCTCCGGACCGGTCGGCATGGCCGTGGAGACCGACGCCCTGCGCCAGGCGGTCGAGGCGGCGGCCCGGAGCGCGGCGGAGGCGGGAACCGAGGAGGTGGCCGGAGAGGCGTCGGCCTCCCCGGCGGCAGGTGGCGCGGACCTGCCGACGCGTCCGGCCACCGCGATGCCCGCCGGCGCCCGGACCGGCCCGGAGGCGGCCGTCGCCCCGGGCACCGGCGACTGATCCCGGCCGCACCGCACCCCTCACCCCACCGATCCGACAGCGCACACCGATGGAGTTGCCCCCCATGACGAGCCCTTCCGGTACTCCGGACCACGAGCCCGAGACCACTGCCGAGGCCGGGCCGGCAGGCGGGGGGCCGGCCCCTTCCGTCGCACAGGGCGGCCCGTCCGCCGTACTGAAGGGCCGGCCCGGCTTCCGGGAGCCGCCCGAGGACTACGTCAAGGCCGCCAAGGTGGCGCCCGACCACTGGCTGTCCGTGATCGACCGGCACTGGAGCGGTGACGAGGGCGAGCCCCCGCCCTCCTGGGCGAGCCTCGGCCGCTGGCGCAGCGACGAGCACGGGGAGATCGTCGAGTGGGAGGCGAACGCCGAGTACCGCCCCTCACCCGACGCGCACGGCTGGGCGCCGCCGGTCGGCCCCGTGGACGCCGCCGTGCAACTCGTCGCCACCGGGTACGCCTCGCAGGACCTGTTCGCCCTGATGCTCGCCGACGCCGAGGTGGCCGTATGCGTCGACGGCGACGGCGGCCTGGCGGTGACCGACGCGGAGGACGGGACCGAGGCCGTCCCCGTCTTCTCGACCTCACCGGAACTGGAGCAGGACAAACTGCCCCCGCACGAGGTGATGTTCGTACCCGATCTCCTGGACCGGCTGCCGGAAGGGAAGGAGGTGCTCTTCCTCAGCTCCTCCGCCCCGGTGGGCCAACTCGTCACGGCGGACGCGCTGCGGGCGGGCAAGGCCGAGCTGGAGAGGTACGCGGCGCTGGAGGACTCCGGCGCCTGGCCGTCCGACCCCGCACCGGCCGGCGGCGCCCCCGAAAGCGACGCGGATTTCTGGGGGACCGGACCGGCCGACGGCCGGCCCGGCTTCATGACCGCCGGACAACTCCCGGGGCCCGAGGGGGCGGTGGAGGGTTCCGGTACCGGCCCGGAAGCCACCGAGGACCGGGAGGGGCGCGGGGCGGCGGAGGACAGCTGATCCGCGGGCGGTCCGCACCGGGCGACGGGTCCGCGCGGGCCACCCAATGGGAAGACGATGTGTACGGTTGACGCTTGAACGGTATTCTCGGGCCGTCGTCCCGGGCCGCCTCCCGATCCGCGGTGGATGCCGGTCTCGCGCGACCTGCGATTCCGTTTGCCGGCCGAGAGAGGGAACGAGGCGGCGGCGGGCAGCGTCTACAACGTAGTAATAGTGTCTCCCGTGTTCCTCGGGCCGGACCACGGCCCGCCGTGTCACCCCGTTGTGTTCCGCACCCCCGGCACCTCATGGAAGGGACCCCGACTCAGTGGTCCGCACCATCGGATTGTTAACTGAGCAGGGTGAGTTCGAAAGGATGGACCGTGTCTTCGGCTTCTGGAGTGCCCGCCGGTGAGTGAGTACGACGACAGGTCCGTCCCGTCGGCGGCGGAGTCCCCGGCCGGCAGGGGGGCCCGGCAGTGACACGCTGGGGTGGTCCCTTCGCACGCCGCCGCGCCGAGCGGACGTCGGCCCCGGCCGGGCGCAGGCCTGCCGCCGTCCGGCCCGCCGACGACCGGCCGGACGGCACAGCGGCGGAAGGGCTCCTGGTCGAGGACCACGACGGCCTGCTGCTGCTCCGGACTCCCTCGGACAACGCGCTCACCCCCGCCGACGTCGCCGACCTGGCCCGGGGCATGCGCACGGACGACGGCACCGTGACCGTCATCGCGGGCGCCGACGGGATGGAGACCCCCGCCTTCTGGCCGAGGCTGAGCGAACTGCTGGACTCGCTCAGCGAGTCGGGCGCCGACACCGTACGGCTGGTCATGCCCGGCGCCGGGCAGGACGTCAAGGACCGGCCCGCCACCGCCCGCCGGATCGCCGATGCCTGGGGGGTCGAGGTCAAGGCCCCGGACGGGGCGCCCCTCGTCGTACCCGGCGGCTCGCTCTTCGTCCCTCCCGCCCCCTCCGCCGACGGGAAACCGCCGGCGGGCGGCTGGTGGCGGTTCGCCCCCGGCGCGGACCCCGAACCGCTGGGCCCGCGCAGTCCGGAGCCGTCCTGGCAGCCCGCGCTGCGCCACGTCCCGTCGGACACGTCCGGCGGGAGCGTGGTGGAACAGATCCCGGCCGGGCTGCTGGTACGCCCCGCAGGCGCCACCGCGACCCAGCCCGGCGACCTCTACCACGCCGTGCCGGTCGACCCCCGGCGCCCGGCCGTCGTGATCGGTGTGCCCTACGGCGAGGACGTCTCGGCCGAGGAGGTCGCCGAGGTGCTGGCGGCCCTGCCGGAGGAGGTCAGGTCCGGCGTACGGCTCGCGCCCGGCGGCGGGTATGACGTGCTGCGGCTGGCGCAGGCGGTGTGCGACCGGCTGGACACCGACGTCGAGGTGATGACCGGGCTGCCGCTCGTGGCGGCGGCCGGTCCGCTGGGGTCGTACTCCGTACGGTCGGTCCTGGCCGCGCCGGACGGAACGCCGAAGTGGCTGCCGTTCGTGGACGCCGTCGTGTGCCGGCCGCCGGACGAGGACGGCCACGCCCGGCCGCCCCAACTGCTGCGCTGGACACCCCCGCTGGCGGGGCCCACGCGCCCGGAGGAGGGTGTGATCGGGCTGACGGACGGCTGGCAGGTCACGGTGACCAGGGCGGGCCTCTGGGTCGGGCCGCGCGGCGGCCCCCGGCTGTCCCCCACGGCACGTCAGGTGGACGCGAAGGGCCCCGTGATCGAGCTGGGCATGCCGGGCGAGCTCATGGACGCGTCGCTGCTGCCGGCCCTGTCGAGCCTGCTGGGAGCCCTCACACCGGCCCTGCGCGAGCGCGCGACGCTCCATGTGCACGGCGTGTCCCACGACGGCGGCCACGGCCTGCGACGACTGGCGGCCCAACACGGCCTGCGCACCCTCCGCTACGCCGCCCCCGCGCCGGCTCCGGCCCGGGCCAGGCCGACGGCCCAGGCCCAGGCCCGGCCCCCGGGTCCGCCCGCCCGGACGGCGGCCTCGGTTCCGCCCCCGCCCGCCGCTTCGGCGGGTACCGGTGCCGCCGCCACAGGGCGGCCGGAGTCGGTGCCGGGACCGCGGACACAGTCCGCGCAACCGAGACTGCCGGGCCGACCCGCGCAGCCGGGGCCGTCACGACCGGGACAGCAAGGACACTCTGCGCAGCCCGGGCGGCCGAGCCTGCCTCTGCGGCTGCCGCGGCCGTCCCAGCCGGCGCAGCCGGACCGAACCGCCGGACCCGGCCGGCCGGCGGAAGGTGGTGCACGGGCCGAGCGCGCCCGGCAGCTGCGAGAAGCCATGGGCCTGGAGACAGCGGCGGACGCCAGCGCCCCGGCACGCGCCGGGACGCCCGGACGGCCCCCCGGCTCGGGCGCGGCCGAAGAGCCCGACGGCCCTTGGACGTCCGGCGCGTCCGGCGCTTCCGGCGCGTCCGGAGCGCCTGCTGCGGTGCCAGGGCGTGCGGCTGATTTCGTGCGTGCCGGTGCTCCCGACGCGGCCGGCGGTCCTGCGGCGGCAGAGGGGCCGCCCGTACGGCCCGACGGCGGGGACCCGGCCGAGGGCATGAGAACGGCCGAGGGCGCCGGAACGGACGACGTCCCGGCGGGGACCGGTGGTCCGGAACGAGCCGACGACCCCACGCGCGCCGATGCTTCCGTGAGCGGCGACCGTTCCGATGGTCCCGCGGCCGAAGGGTGCCCCGCCTCGGCGGACGGTTCAGGACCGCCCGCCACGCGAGACCCGGCCGCCGGGCCCGCAGGCGGCCCCCGCCTGGGCGAGACCGAGGCACCCGGGAGCCCCGACGTCGTGCCCCGGCCGGAGCCCGATATCGTGTCCCCGCCGAAGCCGGTGCGCGTGGCGTCCGGCGCGCCCGCGGATCCCGCGCCCGCCATCCCCACGTCACCGGGGGCCACGGCGTCACGGGACGTGAAGCCCGACGTACCGGCTGCACTGGCGGAGCCGGGCGGTACGGGGACGGCCGACGACGGAGCAGGCGAAGCCGACGGAGCAGGCGGGGCGGCGGAGAGTCCCGGCGCCCCGCCTGCTCCGGACGCGCCGCAGACCATCGCGACGCCCGACACCCCGGACACCCGTGAGGCAGCCCCGGGCTCAGCCGCCGACGCAAGTAGCGCCGCAGATGCAAGCGATGCCGCCGATACAGGCGATGCCGCAGATGCAAGCGATGCCGCCGGCACAGGCGATGCCGCCGACGCAAGCGATGCCGTTGACGTGCCCCAAGCTCCCTTGCCGCCCGTCCCGTTCGACCTCGGACACCGCAGCAGCGAAGTGGAGCGGACCGCCTTCCGCGCGCTCGCGGACGGCATGTGGGACAGGCACGGCGCGGCCGTCGCCCGCTCCCTCGCCCGGATGCCCGCCCTGCGCGGCAAGGAGCAGGAGGCGGCCCGCGCCGATCTGATCGCGCTGCGGATGTATCTGCACATTTCCGAGGGCCCGTTGAGCCATGGCGCCGTGACCCGGGCCCTGCGCGAGTACGAGCCCGACATGCTGCCGTACGGCGCCTGCGTGGCCTCGGCGCTGAACCGGCTGCCGTCCTACCGGGGCGCGGTACTGCGCGGCATGGGCAGTGATCCCACCGCCGAGGGCTCCGGCGCCCCGGCTCTTCCCCGCCCCGGCACACTGCTGCGCGATGCGGCCCTGCTCAGCACCACACCGCTCGATTCCGCCCGGACGGCGACGCCGCCGGGCGGGAGCTACGTCATCTGGTCGGTGGCGGGCCGTCGTGTACGGCAATTGTCCGACCACGGCCGTGGGCCCGACGAGGTGGTGTTCGCTCCGGGAACCCTCTTCCGCGTGCTGGACGTCCGTCGCGACGGCCCGGCTGTACAGATCTATTTGCGTGAACTGACCGGTCCTGCCACGGCGACCAAGCCCGATCCCGACGTGGATCGAGCCGTACTCGCCCGGTTGGACGATGTCGTGCGCGGGCGCTCGACGGCACCTGCGGGCACCGGCCACTGGCCGGAGCGCTGCGTGGGTGCCGTGGGCGCCGGGCCGTGACGCGACACCGAACCCAGACATGAGTAAGGAAATTGCATGGCACGTGAGCATGATCCTTC
>NZ_JAERUC010000187.1 GCF_016745505.1 Streptomyces silvae
TCCTGTGGTCGCTGTGGGCGCTGTTCTTCGGGACGGCCGGGATGCCGGGCATGACGCACCCCTTCGAGTTCACGATCAGCCGGGGCGACGGGGCGGGGAACATCTATCTGGAGGCCGCCGCCGGAGTCACGGCCTTCATCCTGGCCGGCCGGTACTTCGAGGCCCGCTCCAAGCGCAAGGCGGGCGCGGCCCTCAAGGCGCTCATGGAGCTGGGGGCCAAGGAGGTCACCGTGGTGCGCGAGGGCCGTGAGGTCACCCTGCCCACCTCCGCCCTCCGGGTGGGCGACCGCTTCCTGGTCCGCCCCGGCGAGAAGATCGCCACGGACGGGACCGTGGTCGAGGGCTCCTCCGCCGTCGACGTGTCGATGCTCAGCGGTGAGTCGGTTCCCGTCGAGGTCTCCGCCGGTGACCCCGTCACCGGGGCGACCCTCAACGCGGGCGGCCGCCTGGTCGTCGAGGCGACCAGGGTCGGCTCCGACACCCAGCTGGCCCGGATGGCCACGCTCGTGGAGGAGGCCCAGAGCGGCAAGGCCGCCGCGCAGCGCCTGGCCGACAGGATCTCCGCGGTGTTCGTGCCGGTCGTCATCGGGCTGGCGCTCGCCACCCTCGGCTTCTGGCTCGGTTCGGGCGCCGGGCTCACCGCGGCCTTCACCGCCGCCGTCGCCGTGCTGATCATCGCCTGCCCCTGCGCCCTGGGGCTGGCGACGCCCACCGCCCTGCTGGTCGGCACGGGACGCGGTGCCCAGCTCGGCATCCTGATCAAGGGTCCTGAGGTCCTGGAGAACACCCGCAGGGCCGACACGATCCTCCTCGACAAGACGGGCACCGTCACCACGGGCCGGATGACCCTGCTGAAGGTCCACGCCGCCGGGACCACGGACGAGGCCGAAGTGCTGCGCCTGGCCGGTGCGTTGGAGCACTCGTCCGAACACCCGATCGCCCGGGCCGTCGCCGAGGGGGCCGCCGCGAGGGTGGGCGCGCTGCCCACGCCCGAGGACTTCGCCAACGTCCCCGGGCTCGGTGTCCAGGGCGTGGTCGAGGGCCACGCGGTGCTCGTCGGCCGCGAGAAGCTGCTGGCCGAGTGGGCCATCGGACTCCCCGAGGAGCTCGGGGAGGCGAAGGACCTGGCCGAGAGGAACGGGCGCACCGTGATCGCGGTCGCCTGGGACGGCGAGGCGCGCGCGGTCCTGGAGGTCGCCGACGCGGTCAAGGACACCAGCGCCGATGCGGTCCGGCGGCTGCGCGCCCTCGGACTGACGCCCGTCCTGCTGACCGGCGACAACAAGGCGGTCGCCGAGTCCGTCGCGGCCGAGGTCGGCATCGACCAGGTCATCGCCGAGGTCATGCCGCAGGACAAGGCCGAGGTCGTCCGCAAGCTCCAGGCGGAAGGGCGCACCGTCGCGATGGTCGGCGACGGGGTCAACGACGCCGCGGCGCTCGCCCAGGCCGACCTGGGCCTGTCCATGGGGACGGGCACGGACGCCGCGATCGAGGCCGGCGACCTGACGCTCGTACGGGGGGACCTGAGGGTGGCCGCCGACGCGATCCGGCTCTCCCGCCGGACGCTGGGCACGATCCGGTCGAACCTCTTCTGGGCCTTCGCCTACAACGTGGCCGCCCTGCCGCTCGCGGCAGCCGGCCTGCTCAACCCCATGATCGCGGGGGCGGCCATGGCCTTCTCGTCGGTCTTCGTCGTCGGCAACAGCCTCCGCCTGCGCGGCTTCCGCGCCGCCGGCTGAGGCGGCGCCCGTGCCCACGGATCCGGGCCCGCCGCTTCCCTCGGACCGGGTCCCCCCCCAGCAGGGCGGGGGCCCGGTCAAAGGGTAGGTTCGGTGGCGTGGCCACTCTGCTGATCGTGCATCACACCCCGTCGCCCAACTGCCAGGCACTGTTCGAAGCGGTGGTCTCCGGCGCGACGACGGAGGACATCGAAGGCGTACGGGTCGTGCGGCGGGCAGCCCTCTCCGCCACGGCGTCCGACGTGCTGGAGGCCGACGGCTTCCTGCTCGGCACCCCGGCGAACCTGGGATACATGTCCGGCGCCCTGAAGCACTTCTTCGACCAGGTCTACTACCCGTGCCTGGACGCCACGAAGGGGCGGCCCTTCGGCTACTACGTGCACGGCGGCAACGACGTCACCGGCGCCGTACGGGGCATCGAGGCGATCACGACGGGCCTCGGATGGCGACGCGCGGCCGACGCCGTGACCGTCACGGGTGAGCCGGGCAAGGCCGACACCGAGGCGTGCTGGGAACTGGGGGCGACCCTCGCCGCCGGCCTGATGGAGTGACACCCCTGGACGGGTCGCCCGTGTGCACGGGGCGCCCGTACGGGGGAGCCGGACATCCCCGGCCGCTTCCACGACAGCCGTACGACGGCCCCGGCCGCCTTTCCCGACAGCCGTACGAAGGTCCCCGGCGGCGGGTGCCGCGTCAGGCTCGGTCGATGTGCACGCTGGTCGACTTCACCCGGGCCGTGGCCTGGATGCCGACCTCCAGCCCCAGCTCCTCCACGGCTTCCCGGGTCAGCAGCGAGACGAGGCGGTGCGGGCCGGCCTGGATCTCGACCTGGGCCGCCACGTCACCGAGCTTCACGGCCGTGACGATGCCCGGGAAGGCGTTGCGGGCCGAGGTGTAGGAGGCCTCCTCGTCGCCGCCGCCGCTCTGGCCGACCTCGATCGAGAACGCCGCCAGATCACGGCCGTCGATGAGGCGGCGCCCGCTCTCGTCCCGATGGGTCGCCACCCGGCCGGCGTCCGCCCAGCGTCGTGCGGTGTCCGGGCTGACGCCGAGGAGGCGCGCGGCCTGCCCGATGGTGTAGGTCTGCATGCGTGACATGCTAGGGGATTCTCCCGCATCTGCAAGCTTTATTCGTGTAATTCCTTGCATTTGCAGGCCTTGACGAGAGTGGGAATCTCCGACGCGGTATCCGGGCAGGGCGGGCGCCGGTGGCGTGTCGACTGCCCGCGGAGCCCGCTCAGCGCGGCTTCCAGGTGAGCTTGCCGCCGCCCACCCAGCGGACGACCGCCGGGTCGTCGAGGTCATGGATCCGAATTCCGGCCGCGGAGGCGGCGATGAGGACATCCGTCATGTCGGTCGCGCTTCCGATCACCTCTCCGTCGATCTCCACGATGCGGAAGGGCGGATCCCCGGGCTGAACGGGCAGGACGGTGATCCGGGGCGCTGCGGGGTGGGGGCTTTCAGTCATAGGCGAATCGGTTCCACGCGGACGCTCCCGGTATGCCCGACGGCATCAACTGTGAGTCGTATGCCCGGTTTGCGGTGGTTTTCTTAAATTAATCCCGTAATCCATAAAAGGCCATTTCGTGTGACCTGAGGCCTTCGCGCGGGAGCAAATCGCCTGAATCGGACTCAGTGACCAGCGTCACCTTATGCGCCCCCGACGCCCGGGTGCGGCAGTCGGTTCCCTTCTGTGCCAAGAGATGTGACGGATGCGATGTGGGGTGGATTACATGAATTCACGAGAATTGATCTTGCAAATGAATTGTGATCAACGAACCAGGCTTGTTCCTTTCCCTATTTCTCGCCTACGGTCACCATCACTCCGGGCGGAACGCCGAATCCTGCCGCCGTCCGGTTACCCGACCGACCACTTCTCGTACGGCAGGAGCGGGGGACCCAAGTAAGCGCCGATCCGGTTTCCGGAGCGGCTCGGGGTGAAGTCGCATTCGCATGCGGCCGGGCATCTCCAGCCCGAACCCGACAGCTCACTTCGCAGGCGACGGAGAGGAATTCAGCATGCCCGAAAATGGTAAGCACCGTCGTTTCAGGACCAGTTCGCTGACTCGCGGCATCATCGCCGTGACCACGGGTGGAGCCGCCCTGGCCCTCCCCGTGATCGGCGCGACCAGTGCCTTCGCGGCCCCGGCCCAGCCGGTCGCCGTCGAAAAGGCCGCGACCTCGACTGCCGCGACCGGCAAGGGAATTGCCGCGCAGAAGTCCAAGTCCGGCTCGTATTCCGTGGTCGTGGGTGACACCCTTGCGAAGATCGCTCGGGAGCATTCCGTGAACGGTGGCTGGAAGGCCCTGTACGAGGCCAACGAGAAGGCCGTCGGCGGAAACCCCGACCTGATTCACCCCGGTCTCAAGCTGACCCTCGGCGGCAAGGCCGAGAACAAGTCCGCGGACAAGGCCGAGTCCAAGTCCTCCGACCGCGCCGAGCAGAGCGCCGACCGCGCCGACCGCTCGGAGCGCACGAGCACCTCCCTCGCCGCGGAGGGCGCGCCCGCCGCCGAAGCCGCTCCTGCCGCCGAGCCGGTCGCGTACACGAACGACCTCGACGGCTGGATCAAGGAGTCGCTCGCCGTCATGGCCGAGCACGGCATCCCCGGCAGCTACGAGGGCATCCACCGCAACATCATCCGCGAGTCCGCGGGCAACCCCCAGGCCATCAACAACTGGGACATCAACGCGATCAACGGCGTCCCGTCGAAGGGCCTCCTGCAGGTCATCGACCCGACCTTCCAGGCCTACCACGTGCCCGGTACGTCGATGGACAGCTACGACCCGGTCGCCAACATCACGGCCGCGTGCAACTACGCGGCTGACAAGTACGGCTCCATCGACAACGTCTTCGGGGCCTACTGAGTCCTCGCGGAGACGGGACCACTGACGCACGGGCGTGTGACAGAGGCACAGCAGTGACGGGTGGTGCGGGTTCGGCGGAACCCGCACCACCCGTCGTCCGTTTTCACGGCGCCCTGCGGTCGTACGGAGTGGCGCTCCCGGAGCCGTGCTCACCGCCTCCCGCGCGCCCGGGGCTTCCCGCCACGCCGTCACGCCCGCCGACAGGCCGGGCGGAACCCGGTTGACTGGTCTCGTACAGGTTCGTCGTCCATACTGCCCGCCGTGGAGCAGCGCATAGATTCGAACACCAAGCCCGAGTTCGCCGCGGGGACAGACCCGGCGTACATCCCCGGCCTGACGGCCCCTGCCCCCGCGCGGACGGAGGCGGAAGCGGAAGCGGAGAAGGCGGCGTCCCGGAAGGCCGGGCAGGCCGACGAGGCCCCGGAGGTCGATGCCGCGGACGTGCTCGCCCCGGAGACGGCCGAGGAGCCCGAGGACGCGGTCCCGGCCGACGACGAGGCCCCCGAGGACGCTGTCCCGGCCGGCGAGGCCGCCCCCGAAGCCGCCCGCGAGGGCGCGGGCGCCGAGGACGGTCCCGTCTTCGAGGTCAGCGACCGGCGCGGGTCCATCCGGGTGGACGCCGAAGGTGTCCGCTTCCGGCTCGACGACCAGGAGGCCGAGTTCGACTGGGCCGAGATCGGCGCGGTCGAGGTCAAGACCGGCCGCTTCGGCCGCCGGTTCACCGTGACCGTCCACCTGTCCAGCCGCCGGTGGTTCAACGCCGAGGTCGAGGCCGGGTCCCGCGGAGACCTCAAGACATGGACGGCCGAGCTCGACGAGGCGCTGGACGCCCACTTCGAAGAGGCCTGACCCCACGGCCGCAGCCGCGCACCGGGCCGTCCGCCGGCCCGGTGCGCGGCATGCCGTGAGGCCTCAGGCCCCGGCAGCCGTACCGAGCACCACCGACCGCGTCAGATGGCGCGGCCGGTCCGGGTCCAGCCCCCGGGCCGCCGCCCGGGCGATCGCCAGCCGCTGCACCCGCACCAGATCGGCCAGCGGGTCCAGTCCGCTCTCCACCCAGCGCGCCCCGGTCGCCAGCACCTGCTCCCGCAGCCCCTCCGGAGCGGCGCCGAACATCCAGGTCGCCGTCCCGGCCGTGGCGATGCTGATGGGGCCGTGGCGGTACTCCATCGCCGGATACGACTCGGTCCAGGAGAGGGACGCCTCCTTCATCTTCAGCGCCGCCTCGTTGGCGAGCCCGACCGTCCAGCCGCGCCCCAGGAAGCTGAACTGGGTGCAGTCCAGCAGCCCTTCGGGCAGCGGTTCCGCCAGGGCGGTCTCCGCGTCCCGTACGACGTCCTCGGTGTGCAGCCCGAGATGGGCGCGGAACAGGGTCAGGGCGGTGGTCGCGAACCTCGTCTGGACCACGGACCGTTCGTCGGCGAAGTCCAGGACGACCAGGTCGTCGGCCGCCTCCCTCACCGGGGTCTCCGGGTCGGCGGTCACGGCGACGGTCCGGGTGGTGCCCCGCAGCCGGGACAGCAGTGCGAGGACCTCCGTCGTCGTGCCCGACCGGGTCAGCGCGACGACCCGGTCGTAGGAGCGCCCGAAGGGGAACTCCGAGGCGGCGTACGCGTCCGACTCGCCCTGGCCGGACTCCTCGCGGAGCGAGGCGTAGGCCTGGGCCATGTAGTACGACGTGCCGCAGCCGACGACGGCGACGCGCTCACCGGCGGCGGGCAGGGCCGCACTCCGGTCGACGGCCACCTCTGCGGCGCGGCGCCAGCACTCGGGCTGCCCGGCTGTCTCTGTCTCGACATGCGACATGTCCGCACTCCGCTTCCGCTGCTGCTCGTGTCCGGTGAGGCGCGGGGGATGGAACCGACGCCTTCTTGTTCAATTCTGCATGTTAGCGGGGTCAATCGAGCAAGAACAAGCAAAGTGTTAACGCGCCCGTCATTCATGCGGCATCGGTTTTCGGCCATGCTCGGTGGGTAGTCGACTCGATCCGGTTCCCCCGCACCTGTGTGGGTATCCGTCGCGCCGTGCGGACTCGGCAACCGATATCCCGTACATCAGGCGGAAAATCCCCCGTGGTTCCCCTCCGCGGCAACCCCGCACGGTCACCGGCCGACGACAGGCAGCCCGCGCAAGGGGTGATTTCAAGTCACCAGGAGCGCATATTGGCCGAGTTCGAACGCACGACCGGACCGTGGTCGGCATAATCAGCGCATGTCGATCACGGGTGGGGACATCGTCGACCTCGGCAGGGGGCTGCATGCCTGGCTGCCGCCGAAGCGCGGCTGGGGACTGGCCAACTGCGGCCTGCTCGTGTCGCCGCGCGGCGCGCTGTGGATCGACACCCCGTACGACACGATCCTCGCCGGGCAGTTCCTGGTGGAGAGCCAGAAGCGGCTGCCCGACGGGGCCGGCATCGACCGTGTGATCGTCACCCACGCCAACGGGGACCACTTCTGGGGCGCCGGGGTGCTGCCCGACGCGGAGATCATCGCCACCCGCGAGGCCCGGGAGCACCTCCACTACGACCCCACCCCGCAGCAGCAGCACGCACTGGTGGCCGGAAGTGATCCCTCCACTCCCCTCGGCGCGTACCTCGGCCGCCATTTCGGAGTCTTCGACTGGTCGGACACCGAAACGGTGCGGCCGACGACGTACTTCACCGGGGAACTCGAACTGACCCTGGGGGAGTACGCCGTCCAGATCTCCTCCCTGCCGCCCGCGCACACGACGGGCGACCTCATCGTGTATCTGCCCACGCAGCGCACGGTGTTCAGCGGGGACGTCATCTTCTCCTCCACCCCGCAGCAGCCCGGCGACCACCCGGTGCACTGGGCGGGACCCCTCAGCAACGTGATCGACGCCTGCGAACGCGTCCTGGCCACCGGCGCCGAGGTGATCGTCCCGGGACACGGCCCGGTGCTCGACCCCGCCGGGGTGCGGGAACACATGGCCTATCTCGCGTACGTACGGGAACGCGCGCACGCCCTCCACGCGGCGGGGGTCCCCTCGGTCGAGGCGGCCCGCCGGGTGATCGCGGAGGGCCGCTACCCGGAGCTAGGCCTGTCCGAGCGGCTCGTGGTGACCATCGGAAGCGAGTACCGCCACCTGGACGGCTCCGGACTGCCCGGCGTCCTCGAGGTGATGGCGGACGTGGCCGCCGTCGCCCACGCGACCGAGGCGGCCTCGGCCGGAGGCACCGCGTGACCGCCGGCCGGTGCCGCGCGGGCTGTCGACCGTCCCCGACAACAGAGACGCGGTGAAGCCGTGGTGGCATGGATCGTGGCACTGATCGCCGTCGCCGTGGCGATATGGTCGGCGACACGCACCTACCAGGCGCGACGCGAGGCCTACGGCGCCTCGGCGCGCGTCGAGCTCACGGAGCGTCAGGCCAAGGCGGCCGAGGCCCGCACCCTCGCCCTCACCGAGGAGATCCGCCAGCTGGCCCGGAAGCGGATACCCGCCGCGGCCACCGCCCTCTCCCACCGGTCCGCTCCCGTCCCCGGCCTCCGCGAGGCCTCCGGTATCGAGGGCGACGCCGCACGGCTGCTGACCGAGGCCGTACAGGCCGCGCGCACGGCGGTCCTGGAGGAGCGCGGACGCGTCGACGCGGCGGCCCGGTCGGCCATGCGCGGCACCTCCGCCAAGATCCAGTCGCTGCTCAACCAGTCCCAGCACCTGCTGCACGAACTCCAGCACGAGTACGACGACCCGCGGATCCTGCAGCTCGACTTCCGTAACGAGCTGGCGCTCCGCCGCACCCAGGCCACGGCCGTGCTCTGCGACGCCTGGCCCGGACTCGCCCGGCAGAACTCCTCCCTCGTCGAGGTCGTGCTCGGCGCCCAGTCCCGGGTCCCCGGCTACGAGCGGATCAAGGTCGCCAACCATCTGCGCCAGGAACGGCTCGCGCTGGTCGCCCGCGCCGCCGAACCCCTCGCGATCGCGCTCGCCGAGCTGCTGGCCAACGCGACGGCGTACTCGCACCCGGACACCGAGGTGCCGGTGACGGTCCAGCAGACCGCGGGGCGCGGCGCCCTGATCCTCGTCGACGACGCCGGGATCGGCATGGACGACGACGCGCTGGAGCGGGCCCGTACGCTGCTGGCGGGCCCCTCCGAGGTGCTGCTCACCGAACTGGGCGACCCGCCGCAGACCGGCTTCGCCGTGGTGGGACGGCTCATCGCGCGGTACGGCTTCAGCTGCCACATCGAGTCCTCGCCGTACGGGGGGATGCGCGCGATGCTGCGCATCCCGGCGCATCTGCTGACCGTGATCGACGACGACCGCACCCTGTCCGTGCTCGCGCCGAAGCCCGTACGGGCGCTGCCCACCGAGGCGGCCGACGCGGCCCCCGGGGCCGCCGTGGAACCCGCCGCACCCGCGCCCGAAGCCGTGGAACCCGCTGCACCCGCGCCCGAAGCCGTGGAACCCGCCGTACCCGGACCGGCCGGGACCGCGGGCGCCTCGGACTCCGCCTCCGGGGAAGCGGCGCCGCCGGCAGGGCTGCCCACCCGGCGACGCCGGTCCCGCCGGGCGGCCTCCCCCGAGGCACCGGCCGACCGGCGGCGGACGGCCGAGGAGGAGCCCGGACTCCGTACGCCCGAGCGGGCCGGAGCCGCCTGGGCCGCACTCCAGCAAGGCACACTCAGCGGCCGGAACGCGCCCGCCACCCCGCCGCAGGCACCCCAGGAATCCCCATCGGACGATCAAGGAGACGACGAGACGTGAGCACCACCCCCACCGCCGGTGATCTCGCCTGGGTGCTGACCCCCCTGCTGGAGCTGCCCGGAGTGCAGCACGCCGTCGTCGCCACCGGCGACGGACTCGTCGAGGGCGCCTCGCCCGGCCTGGACCGTGCGTCCGCCGAGCGCGTCGCCGCGATGACGGCCACCCTGCACGCCGCCGCCCGCGCCTTCACCACCGCCTTCACCGAGGCCGAGTCGCCGCGCCTGGCCCAGACGGTCGTGGAGTCCGACCTGGGCTTCGCCGTCGTCGTACCGGCCGGGCGGAACACCACCCTGGCCCTGTTCGCGGCCCCCGACGCACACCTGGGGAACATCGCGTACCAGATGCAGGTGCAGGTCACCGCGCTGACCAGGGCCATGCACGCCCCCACCCGCCAACCGGACGCTGCCACCCGGCCATGACCCCCGGCCCGGGCCGCCGCCTGATACCCGCCTACCTGGTCACCGGTGGCCGCTCCGCACCCACCGGTCCCGCGCTCGACCGGCTCGCCGTGCTCCTCCGTACGGACTCGGCCCTGGGGCCGGAGACCGGTTCGGAGCAGCGCAGGCTGTGCGAGCTCCTGGAGCCGGGAGCGCTCACCGTCGTCGAGTGCGCCGCCCATCTGGAACTGCCGGTCAGCGCCACGGTCTTCCTCGCCACGGACCTCGTGGCCGCAGGACATCTGCACGCTCGACCACCGATCCCCAGCGCCGGTGAGATCGACCGGTCGCTCGTCGAGAGGCTGCTCGTTGGACTCCGTTCCCTCCACTGACCGGGGCGGCATCGGCTATCTGCCGAGCGCCGCCGAGACCCTGATGAAACTCGTCGTCACGGGTCCCTTCGGCGTGGGCAAGACGACCCTGATCCGTACGCTGTCGGAGATTCCGACCCTGCACACGGAAGAGGCGATGACGCAGTCCAGCACGGGACTCGACGACACCGCCGGGCTTCCGGAGAAGACCACGACCACGGTCGCCGTGGACTTCGGCCGGCTGACCGTCCAGGACGACCTGGTGCTCTACATGTTCGGCACACCGGGCCAGGAGCGCTTCTTCCCCCTGTGGGAGGACATCGCACGCGGCGCGCTCGGCGCCCTCGTCATCGTCGACACCCGCCGGCTCGAGGACTCCTTCGCCGTCATGGACATGGTGGAGGAGCAGGGACTCCCGTACGCCGTCGCCGTGAACCGCTTCCCCGACGCCCCCGCCCACGCGGACGAGGTCCTGCGCAAGCACCTCGACCTCGACCCCCGCACCCCGCTGGTGCAGTGCGACGCCCGCGAGCGCCGGGGCAGCATCGACGCCCTGATCGCCCTCGCCGAGCACGCCCTGACCTGCCTGCCCGCGCCCCAGGAATCGTCATGACCCCTCCCGCGACCGGCGCTTCACCCGGCACCGGCCCCTCGCTCCTCGAACCCCTCGCGCTGTACGGGGCCGGCTTCGCCGCCGATCCGCACGGCCACTACCGCAGACTGCGCGAGCAGGGACCGCTGGCCAGGGTGCGCATCGCGCCGGACGTCGACGCGCTGCTGGTCACCGACTACCACGCGGCCGTCGACCTGCTGCGGGACACCGAGACCTTCACCAAGGACCCGCGTGCCTGGCAGGCGGGCGTACCCGCCGACTCGCCGGTCCTGCCTGTCCTCGGCCACCGCCCCACCGCGCTCTTCACCGACGGAGCCGTCCACGCCCGCTACCGCGGGGCCGTCAACGACACCCTCGCCCTGATCGAACCCCACCT
The DNA here is from genome assembly GCF_016745505.1 of Streptomyces silvae. GTDB lineage: Bacteria > Actinomycetota > Actinomycetes > Streptomycetales > Streptomycetaceae > Streptomyces > Streptomyces silvae. The sequence goes on from NZ_JAERUC010000187.1 coordinate 11,070, forward strand.
GCTGCGCGCGGAGGTCGCCAAGGTCGCGCAGCGGCTCATCGCCGCGTTCTCGGCGACCGGCACCGGTGACCTCATCGCCCAGTACGCCCGCGGGCTCCCCCTGCACGTCTTCACCGCCTCCTTCGGCGTGGACCCCCGGGACACCGAGCGGGTGGTCCGTGGCACCGCCGGGATGATGGACTCCGCCGAGGGCGCGCCGGCGGCGTACGACGATCTCGTCGGGGTCGTCACCGATCTCGTCGCCGCACGCAGGCGCCGCCCCGGACGCGATCTCACCACGTACCTGCTGGAGCACCCGGCCGGTCTCGACGACAACGAGGCCGTGCGGCAGATCACGCTGATCATGAGTTCGGGCCACGAACCCACGACCAATCTGATCGGCAACGCGCTGCTGCGCATGCTCAGCGACACCGGGTACGGCGGCTCCCTGCACGGCGGCGCCATGACCGCGCGCGAGGCGGTCGACGACGTGCTCTGGCGCGACCCGCCGATCGCCAACATGGGCGCGCACTTCCCGCGCCACGACACCGAGTTCCACGGGGTGCCGTTGCGTGCCGGGCAGCTGGTGCTGGTCTCCTTCGCCGCCGCCAACACCCAGTCACCGCCCACCGGTTCGGACCCCGCGGGGCGCTCGGGCGACGGTGCCCACCTGGCCTGGTCGGCGGGGCCGCACCGCTGCCCCGCCAAGCAGCCCGCCCTGCTGATGGCGATGACGGCGATCGAACAGCTCACCAGTCAGCTCTGCGACCTGGAACTTGCGGTCGAACCCGGCGCGCTCGTCTGGCGGCCGGGCCCCTTCCACCGCGCCCCGGCCCACCTCCCGGTCCGTTTCACCCCGCTCGACACGCTCCCCGAACCCGGCGCCACGAGCGGCCCGGACGTCTCCGATCCTGCTCCGAACCGTGTCGGTGGTACGCCGAACGGGTGAGGGACGAGAGAATTGCCCGATGAACAGCGAGCGCAGCCGGCGCACAGCCAACCGGCATACGGACGGGGTGGTTCTGTGAGCAGGTACGACAGGTACGACAGGTACGACGCCACCGACGAACAGTGGGAAGGGCTCGCCCAGGTCGTACCCCTGAGGGGCCGTAACGAATGGCCCTCCCGGGTCGACCACCGGACGGTCCCGGAACAGCAGGAGTCGGCGGAGCAGCGGCGGCTTGTCGTCCTCCGGGTCCAGGTGTTCGCGGACGCGCGCGAGGTGGCCGAGTACCTGGTGGCCCAGATCCCGGTCCTGCTGGACCTGACCGGCGCCGAGAACGACGTGGCCAAGCGCATCCTGGACTTCAGCAGCGGTGTGGTGTTCGGGCTCGGCAGCGGGATGCACCGGGTGGACCGCAATGTCTTCCTGCTCGCGCCGGTCGGCATGGAGGTCGAGGGGGTCACCGCGGCGGGCGTACCTCAATCGTAGGAAGGTGGTGCGGGCGGAACGGTTCGCCGCTCACGGGCGTGCGTACGGTCCGCTCATGACTGTGATCTCCACGGGGACGACGGCCTCCGCGCCGTCCGGCGAGGGCCGCCCCGCCCGCCCCGCCCGCCCTTTCGTCAGCGAACTCCGGCTCGACGCCTTCGCCTCGCACCGCCGCACCGTCATCCCGCTCGGGCCGTTCACCCTGCTCGCCGGGGACAGCGGCAGCGGGAAGTCGGCGGCCCTGCGCGGCTACGAGGCGCTCGCCCGGCTGGCCGCCGGTGATCCGCTGGAGGACGTCTTCCCCGACCCGGCGGCCTGGGTGCCCGAAGCGGTCGGCGCCGACGGGCAGGGGCGGCGCGGCTTCAGGCTCGGCTGCACGGTGGAGGGCCCGGCCGGCCCGGTGAGGCTGGACCTCGCCGTGCAGGCCGAGCCCACGCTGCGCGTCGTCGGCGAGCGGCTGACGGACGGCGGGGAGGTCCTGCTGAGCACGGCGCTGCGGGATCCGGGGCGCTCCTTCGTCCAGGCGGCCTGGTACACGGCGGGGACGGTCCCCGTGACACGCGCGCCCCTTCCCGACGACCGGCTGGGCACGGCGCTGCTCCCGCTGCGGGTCGCGGGGACGACGGACGGGCAGCTCAGGGTGCTGGCCGCCGCCGAGCAGGTGGTGGTGGCCCTGAGGTCGGCCTTCGTCTGCGATCCCCAGCCGCGGCTGATGCGCGCGCCGGTGCCGGCCGGGGAGGGGCGGCTGACCTCGTGCTGCGACAACCTCGCCGACGTGCTGCACCGCACCCAGGGCCAGTGCGCGCACCGGCACGCGCGGCTGGTCGCCTGCGCGGACGCCGGGTGTGCGGGGGAGGTGACGGGGCTGACCGCCGCGCGCCTGGAGGACGGGACCGTGCGGGCCCTGGCCGTGCGGGGCCCGGGGCGCAGCACACCGCTCGACCGCCTCGGCGACGGCGAACTCCGCTATCTCGCCCACGCGCTGGTGCTGCTGACGGGCCCCCACGTCCTGGTGGTGGACCCGGCGGCGGAGGTGCCGTCGGCGATGCAGGCCCTCACCGTGGTGGCCGACGGCCTCGACCGGTGCCTGGACGCGCGGCAGACCGCGGAGCTGCTGGCCCTGGCCGCGTCGATCTGCGCGGACGGGCACATGCGCCTGCTCGGGACGGTCGGTGAGGCGGCCGCGGCAGCCGCCCGGAGGGTGCCCGGAGCGACAGTGGTAGACCTGGGCCGGTGACGGAACTTGATGTAGCACAACTGCAGCGCCGACTGGCCGACTTCGCGGCGGCCCGGGCCTGGGGGCCGTACCACACCCCCAAGAATCTCAGCGCCGCGCTGAGCGTGGAGGCCTCCGAACTCCTGGAGATCTTCCAGTGGCTGACGCCCGAGCAGGCGGCGGAGGTGATGGAGGACCCCGGTACGGCGTTCCGTGTGGAGGACGAGGTCGCGGATGTCCTGGCCTATCTGCTGCAGTTCTGCGAGGTGCTGGGCATCGACGCCCTGGCGGCGCTGGCGGCCAAGATCGACCGTAACGAGGCGCGTTTTCCGGTGCCGGGCGGCGTGGAGGTGACCGAGCGTCACTCTTCGGAGTGATCGACTTATCCACAATCGACTTCCTGTCCACAGATTTCCGATTTCCTCTGGCTTTCGTGTGCCGTGACCCTCACTGTGGGTAATGAAGAGGTGAGCGGGTTCTTCTGTACGGGCGATCTCGGACGGTCTGTTCTTCCGTACGGGGTGCGCGGATGGTCTCGGCGACGGGGGAGTGGCATGGAGGCGGAGCGGTTGATCGCGGCGGGCCGGAGCGCGCTGGCGGGGAGCCGGGGGGTGCCGGCCGTCATGGCGGAGGCCTGGCAGGCGCAGGCACTCGCCCGGGCGGTCGGCGGACAGCTGGCGAGGTCGGGACCGGCGGAGTTACGCACGGAGGCGCGCGGGCTCAGCGAGACCTGCGCCCTGGGCAGCGCGGTGCTCGACCACCCGTTGGTCCCGGCGGGATCGGTGCGGGCGTCGCAGCTCACCGAGGTGGATCACGTGCCGAGGGCGCTGGCCGCTCTCGCGCTGCTCCTCGGTGAGGCGGGCATCGCGCTGGTGGGGGTGGCCTGCGGCACGGAGGAGGAGGGGCTCTACTGGCAGTGCATCGAGGCGATAGACGCCGTCGACGAGTCCGTGGACCGGGTCCAGGGCATGCTGAGGCGGCTCGCCGAGCAGGAGCACGAACAGGAGGCGGCCCGGGAGCGCGACGGACCCTTCGGGGTGATCCACGGGCCGGCCGGCTTCGTCGCGGGCCAGCAGTGAGCCGGGGTGCCCGGGGCGCCCGGCACGGGGGAAGACGGAAGTGAGGGGGCGCAGCCGTTTCGAAGGTGCAGGATGGAGGCATGGATCTTCGAATCTTCACCGAGCCCCAGCAAGGGGCGAGCTACGACACCCTGCTCACCGTCGCCAAGGCCACCGAGGACCTCGGCTTCGATGCCTTCTACCGGTCGGACCACTATCTGCGCATGGGGTCCGGGGACGGTCTGCCCGGCCCGACCGACGCCTGGATCACCCTGGCCGGGCTGGCCCGTGAGACCAAGCGGATCCGTCTCGGGACGCTGATGACCGCGGGCACCTTCCGGCTTCCCGGCGTGCTGGCCATCCAGGTCGCCCAGGTCGACCAGATGTCCGGTGGCCGGGTCGAGCTGGGCCTGGGCGCGGGCTGGTTCGAGGAGGAGCACAAGGCGTACGGCATCCCGTTCCCCAAGGAGAAGTTCGGCCGGCTGGAGGAGCAGCTGGCGATCATCACCGGCCTGTGGGAGACCGAGACCGGCAAGACGTTCAGCTACGACGGCACGTACTACCAGCTCACCGACTCGCCGGCCCTCCCGAAGCCCGCCCAGGCGAAGGTGCCGGTCCTGGTCGGTGGCCACGGCGCGGTCCGCACCCCGCGGCTGGCCGCGCGGTACGCGGACGAGTTCAACATTCCCTTCGCGTCCCTCGAGGACACCGAGAAGCAGTTCGGCAGGGTCAAGGACGCGGCCGTGGCGGCCGGGCGGGCCCCCGACGACCTGGTGTACTCCAACGCCCTGGTGGTGTGCGTCGGGAAGAACGACGCGGAGGTGGCCCGGCGTGCGGCGGTCATCGGAAGGGACGTCGAGGAGCTCAAGGCGAACGGGCTGGCGGGCTCGCCCGACGAGGTGGTCGAGAAGATCGGCCGGTACGCCGCCGTCGGCTCCTCGCGGATCTACCTCCAGGTTCTGGACCTGCACGACCTGGACCACCTGGAGCTGATCTCGTCGCAGGTCCAGTCGCAGCTGGGCTGACGGCCGGCGGCTGACGGGAGGGTCCCGGCCCGCCGAGGGGCGGGACCCTCATACACCGCCGGACCGACAGGAACCGGCCGACAGCGAGGAGCAGTTGTGCACTCCGCCCGGACACCGGACTCCACACCCCGCCGTACGCTCGGCGACGCGCTCGCCGAGGGGACGGTGCTGCTGGACGGCGGCCTCTCCAACCAGTTGGAGGCGCAGGGCTGCGATCTGTCCGACGCCCTGTGGTCGGCCCGGCTGCTGAGCGACGCGCCCCAGCAGATCGAGGCCGCCCACGCGGCCTACGCACGGGCGGGTGCGCAGGTGCTCATCACCGCCAGCTACCAGGCGACGTTCGAAGGGTTCGCGCGGCGTGGGATCGGGCGGGCCCGGGCGGCGGAGCTGATGGCCGCCAGCGTGGAGTCGGCGCGCAGGGCGGGGGCGGAGACGGGGCGGGAGCTCTGGGTCGCCGCGTCCGTCGGACCGTACGGGGCGATGCTCGCGGACGGCAGTGAGTACCGCGGCCGGTACGGGCTCACCGTCCGGGAGCTGGAGCGCTTCCACCGGCCCCGGGCGGAGGCGCTGGCCGGGGCGGGCCCCGATGTGATGGCGCTGGAGACGGTGCCCGACATCGACGAGGCCGAGGCCCTGCTGCGGGCGGTCGAGGGGCTCGGGGTGCCGGTCTGGCTCTCGTACAGCGTGGACGGGGACCGGACCAGGGCCGGGCAGCCGCTGGAGGAGGCGTTCGCGCTCGTCTCCGGTGTGGACCAGGTGGTGGCCGTGGGGGTCAACTGCTGCAACCCCGCCGACGCCGGCCGCGCGGTTGAGACGGCGGCGGCCACGGGCAAGCCGGTGGTCGTCTACCCGAACAGCGGGGAGGAGTGGGACGCCGGCGGCCGGGGCTGGACCGGGAAGGGGACGTTCGAAGCGGGGAGGGTGCGGGAGTGGCAGCGGGCGGGGGCCCGGCTGGTCGGCGGGTGCTGCCGCGTCGGACCGTCCGACATCGCGGCGCTGGCGGGCCGACTGGCGTCGTCGGAGGTGTGAAATTGCCTGGTGGGAGACCGGCCACCGGACCATACTCGGACACGTGTTCCTGACTATCAGCACGACCGGCACCCCTGAGCGTCCCGCCACCGATCTCGGTTATCTGCTGCACAAGCATCCCGACAAGGCGCAGACGTTCTCCACCTCGCACGGGACCGCCCAGGTCTTCTACCCCGAGGCGTCCGCCGAGCGCTGCACGGCCGCCCTGCTGCTCGAGGTGGATCCGGTGGCGCTGGTGAGGCGCGGCAAGGGCAAGGGCCGGGGCGGAGCACCCGACGCGGCACTCGCGCAGTACGTCAACGACCGGCCGTACGCGGCGTCGTCGCTGCTCTCGGTCGCGATGACGACGGTGTTCAAGTCCGCGCTGAACGGCGTGTGCCGGGCGATGCCCGAACGGGCCGGGGAGCCGCTGCCGTTGCGGATCGAGGTGCCCGCGCTGCCCGCACGCGGCGGTGCCGAGCTGGTGCACAAGCTCTTCGCGCCGCTCGGCTGGACACGGGTGGACGCCGTGGCCGTACCGCTGGACGAGCAGTTCCCGGAGTGGGGCGACTCGCGCTACGTACGACTGGTGCTGGAGGGGGAGTTGCGGCTCGCGGACGCGCTGCGCCAGCTGTACGTGCTCCTTCCGGTGCTCGACGACGCCAAGCACTACTGGGTCGCACCCGACGAGGTGGACAAGCTGCTCCGGGCCGGGGAGGGCTGGCTGGCCGGACACCCCGAGCAGAAGCTGATCACCAGCCGCTATCTCTCCCGGCGCTGGGGGCTCACGCGGCAGGCGATGGAGCGGCTCGAGCTGGTGCGGCTGGCGGAGTCGGACGACCTGGAGGTGGAGAGCGTAGACAACGCGGTCGACGAGACCACCGACACGGAGGAGAAGCCGGTGCCGCTGGCCGAGCGGCGCCGCGAGGCGATCCTGGAGGCGCTGCGCGCCGCCGGGGCCGCCCGGGTGCTCGACCTGGGCTGCGGTCAGGGCCAGTTGGTGCAGGCGCTGCTCAAGGACGTGCGCTTCACGGAGATCGTCGGGGTCGACGTGTCGATGCGCGCCCTGACCGTCGCCGCGCGCCGGCTGAAGCTGGACCGCATGGGCGAGCGGCAGGCCGGGCGGATCACCCTCCGCCAGGGCGCCCTCACCTACACCGACAAACAGCTCAAGGGGTACGACGCCGCCGTGCTGAGCGAGGTCGTCGAGCACCTGGACCTGCCGAGGCTCCCCGCCCTGGAGTACGCGGTGTTCGGCTCCGCCCGGCCGCGGACCGTGCTGGTGACGACGCCCAACGTCGAGTACAACGTCCGCTGGGAGACGCTCCCCGCCGGACATGTGCGCCACAGCGACCACCGCTTCGAGTGGACCCGGGAGGAGTTCCGGGACTGGTCGGGGCAGGTGGCCGCACGCCACGGCTACACGGTGGAGTTCGTGCCCGTGGGCCCGGAGGACCCCGAGGTGGGGCCGCCCACACAGATGGCCGTGTTCACGATGACCACGGCCCAGGAGACGACGAAGGAGGCGAAGGCCGCATGACCCGTACCTCTCGCACGCTGCCGGTGACCGACCTGTCCCTCGTCGTCCTCGTCGGCGCCACCGGTTCCGGCAAGTCCACCTTCGCCCGTAAGCACTTCAAGCCGACCGAGATCGTCTCCTCCGACTTCTGCCGGGGCCTCGTCGCCGACGACGAGAACGACCAGAGCGCCAGCCGCGACGCCTTCGACGTGCTCCACTACATCGCGGGCAAGCGCCTCGCCGCCGGGCGGCTCACCGTCGTCGACGCGACCAACGTGCAGCCGGAGGCCCGTAAGCAGCTCGTCCAGCTGGCCCGGCAGCACGACGTGCTGCCCATCGCCATCGTGCTCGACCTGCCCGAGGAGGTCTGCCAGGCCCGCAACGCCGGCCGCCCCGACCGTGCGGGCATGCCCCGCCACGTCGTGCAGCGCCACCGCCGTGAGCTGCGCCGCTCGCTGCGCGGCCTGGAGCGCGAGGGCTTCCGCAAGGTGCACGTCCTGCGCACCGAGGAGGAGGCCGACACCGCCGAAGTCGTCCTGGAGCGCCGCTACAACGACCTCCGGCACCTCACCGGCCCCTTCGACATCATCGGCGACATCCACGGCTGCAGCTCCGAGCTGGACACCCTGCTCGGCAAGCTGGGATACAAGGACGGCACGCACCCCGAGGGGCGTACCGCCGTGTTCGTGGGCGACCTCGTCGACCGGGGCCCCGACAGCCCGGGTGTGCTGCGCCGCGTGATGTCGATGGTGGCGTCGGGTGACGCGCTGTGCGTGCCGGGCAACCACGAGAACAAGCTGGGCCGTTATCTCAAGGGCCGTAAGGTCCAGCACAGTCACGGGCTGGCCGAGACGGTCGAGCAGCTGGAGCGGGAGGACGTCGAGCACCCCGAGTTCCGCGAGCAGGTCGCGCAGTTCATCGACGGGCTGGTCAGCCACTACGTCCTGGACGGAGGCAAGCTGGTCGTCTGCCACGCGGGGCTGCCCGAGAAGTACCACGGGCGTACGTCGGGGCGGGTGCGCTCGCACGCGCTGTACGGGGAGACGACGGGCGAGACGGACGAGTTCGGTCTGCCCGTGCGCTACCCGTGGGCCGAGGACTACCGGGGCAGCGCCGCCGTGGTCTACGGCCACACCCCGGTGCCGACCGCCTCCTGGGTGAACAACACGCTCTGCCTGGACACCGGGGCGGTCTTCGGCGGGAAGATGACCGCACTGCGCTGGCCGGAGCGGGAGATCGTCGACGTACCGGCCGAGCGTGTCTGGTACGAGCCGGTGAAGCCGCTGACCACCGAGGCCCCCGGGGGCCGGGAGGGCCGGCCGCTCGACCTCGCCGACGTGCAGGGCCGGCGCGTCGTGGAGACCCGGCACATGGGCCGGGTCGCGGTCCGCGAGGAGAACGCGGCGGCAGCGCTCGAGGTCATGAGCCGCTTCGCCGTGGACCCCAGGCTGCTGACGTACCTCCCGCCGACCATGGCCCCGACCGCTACCTCCCGTGAGGAGGGCTTCCTGGAGCACCCGGCCGAGGCGTTCGCGCAGTACCGCGCGGACGGTGTCACCAAGGTCGTCTGCGAGGAGAAGCACATGGGGTCGCGCGCCGTGGCGCTGGTCTGCCGCGACGCCGAGACCGCCCGCGAGCGCTTCGGCACGGGGGACCCCTCGGACGCCTCGGGCGCCGGGGGAGGTCCCACCGGCGCGCTGTACACCCGCACCGGCCGCCCGTTCCTGGACGACACGGCGCTCACCGAGGTCGTCCTCGGGCGGCTGCGCACCGCCGTCACCGCCGCCGGGCTCTGGGAGGAGTGGAACACCGACTGGGTGGTGCTGGACGCCGAGCTGATGCCCTGGTCCCTCAAGGCGGCAGGGCTGCTCCGCTCGCAGTACGCCGCGGTGGGCGCCGCCGCGGGCGCGGCCCTGCCGGTGGCCGGCGAGGCCCTGGCCGCGGCAGCCGCCCGCGGCGTCGACGTCGACGGCCCGGCCCGCCGCCAGCGGGAGCGCGCCGCGGACGCCGCCGCCTTCACCGAGGCGTACCGCCGCTACTGCTGGAGCACCGAAGGGCTCGACGGGGTCCGGCTCGCACCGTTCCAGATCCTCGCGGTGCAGGGCCGCTCACTCGCCTCCGTGCCGCACGACGAGCAGCTGGCGTGGCTGGACCGGCTCGTCGAGCACGACCCGACCGGTCTGCTCCAGGTCACCCGGCGCCTCGTCGTCGACACGGGGGACGAGGCCTCCGTGCGCTCCGGCATCGACTGGTGGCTGGAGATGACCGGCCGTGGCGGCGAGGGCATGGTGGTCAAGCCGCTCGGCGCCCTCGTCCGGGACGCGAAGGACAGGCTCGTCCAGCCGGGCATCAAGGTGCGCGGCCGCGAGTACCTGCGGATCATCTACGGCCCCGAGTACACGCGGCCGGAGAATCTGGAGCGGCTGCGCTCCCGCTTCCTCGGCCACAAGCGGTCGCTGGCCCTGCGGGAGTACGCCCTCGGTCTGGAGGCGCTCGACCGGCTGGCCGAGGGGGAGCCGCTGTGGCGGATCCACGAGGCGGTCTTCGCGGTGCTGGCCCTGGAGTCCGAGCCCGTCGACCCGCGGCTGTAGGACGTCGGCCCGCGGCCGGGGCCCCGGGGAGCCCGTCCGGAATCGGGTGGCGGTTCGCAGGGTGAACGGCGCTCCGCGCGGTGAGGATGAGGGCATGGGATTCCATGTCGATTCCGAGGCCGGGCGGCTGCGCCGCGTCATCCTGCACCGCCCCGATCTGGAGCTGAAGCGTCTCACCCCCAGCAACAAGGACGCGCTGCTCTTCGACGACGTGCTGTGGGTGCGGCGCGCCAGGGAGGAGCACGACGGCTTCGCCGACGTGCTGCGGGACCGGGGCGTGGAGGTGCACTTCTTCGGTGAGCTGCTGCGGGAGTCCCTCGACATCCCGGTGGCGAGGCGGCTCGTCCTCGACCGGGTCTTCGCCGAGAAGGAGTACGGCCCGCTCGCCACCGAGCATCTGCGCGCGGCCTTCGAGGAGCTGCCCGCCGCCGAGCTGGCCGAGGCCCTGGTCGGCGGGATGACGAAGCGGGAGTTCCTGGAACGGCACAACGAGCCGACGTCCGTCCGCTTCCACGTGATGGATCTGGACGACTTCCTGCTCAGCCCGCTGCCCAACCACATCTTCACCCGCGACACCTCCGCCTGGATCTACGACGGGGTCTCCATCAACGCCATGCGCTGGCCGGCCAGACAGCGCGAGACCGTGCACTTCGAGGCGATCTACCGGCACCACCCCCTCTTCACCGGGCCCGAGGCGGGCGTCTTCCACCACTGGTCGGAGGGCCAGGACGACTACCCGTCCACCATCGAGGGCGGCGATGTCCTCGTCATCGGCCAGGGCGCCGTCCTGATCGGGATGAGTGAACGCACCACCCCCCAGGCCGTGGAGATGCTGGCCAGAGGGCTCTTCGACGCCGGGTCGGCCCGGACGATCGTGGCGCTGGACATGCCCAAGCGCCGGGCGTTCATGCACCTGGACACGGTGATGACGATGGTCGACGGCGACACGTTCACCAAGTACGCCGGACTCGGCATGCTGCGCTCCTACACGATCGAGCCCGGCCTCGGCCCGCGTGAGCTGAAGGTCACCGACCACCCGCCCGAGCACATGCACCGGGCCATCGCCGCCGCGCTCGGCCTGGATGCGATCCGGGTGCTCACCGCCACCCAGGACGTGCACGCCGCCGAGCGGGAGCAGTGGGACGACGGCTGCAACGTGCTGGCCGTGGAGCCCGGCGTCGTCGTCGCGTACGAGCGCAACGCCACCACCAACACGTTTCTGCGCAAGGAGGGCATCGAGGTCATCGAGATCCGGGGCAGTGAGCTGGGCCGGGGCCGGGGAGGGCCCCGCTGCATGAGCTGCCCGGTGGTGCGCGACCCCGTGTGAGGCGGGACCCGGCGGCTCCTGTATAGCAATACGGTCTCTCGTATAGACTTCCAGGTGAAGCATCCGCACGCCCTCAGCCCGACCCAGGAGCAGTCACCATGGCCATAGACCTCACAGGCCGCCATTTCCTCAAGGAGCTGGACTTCACGGCCGAGGAGTTCCGCGGCCTGATCGCCCTGTCCGCCGAGCTCAAGGCCGCCAAGAAGGCGGGCGCCGAGGTGCAGCGGCTGCGCGGCAGGAACATCGCGCTGATCTTCGAGAAGACCTCCACGCGCACCCGCTGCGCCTTCGAGGTGGCCGCCGCCGACCAGGGGGCGTCCACGACGTACCTGGATCCGTCCGGTTCGCAGATGGGCCACAAGGAGTCCGTCAAGGACACCGCCCGGGTGCTCGGCCGGATGTTCGACGGCATCGAGTACCGGGGCGACAGCCAGGAGGCCGTCGAGGAGCTGGCGGCGCACGGCGGGGTGCCCGTCTTCAACGGGCTCACCGACGACTGGCACCCCACGCAGATGCTCGCCGACGTCCTCACGATGACCGAGCACAGCGCGAAGCCCCTGGAGGAGATCGCCTTCGCCTACCTGGGCGACGCCCGCTTCAACATGGGCAACTCCTACCTGATCACCGGAGCCCTGCTCGGCATGGACGTCCGGATCGTCGCGCCCGCCGCCTACTGGCCGGTGCAGGAGATCGTGGACCGCGCCCACGAGCTCGCGGAGACCAGCGGCGCCCGCATCACCCTCACCGAGGACGTGACCGAGGGGGTCCGCGGCGCCGACTTCGTCGTCACCGACGTCTGGGTCTCCATGGGTGAGCCCAAGGAGGTCTGGGACGAGCGGATCGCCGCCCTCGCGCCGTACTCCGTGACCATGGACGTCCTGCGCGCCACGGGCAACGCCGACGTGAAGTTCATGCACTGCCTCCCCGCCTACCACGACCTCGGTACGAAGGTCGCCAGGGAGGTGAACGAGCGGCACGGGCTGACCGAGCTGGAGGTCACCGACGAGGTCTTCGAGTCCTCGCACTCGGTCGTCTTCGACGAGGCCGAGAACCGGATGCACACGATCAAGGCGGTGCTGGTCGCGACGCTGGCAGGCGGCGCGCGGCCCGCATGAACATGCACCCGATTGGGTGAACATGCGTGCAAGTGGCTACGATGGTGCCACTTGGTGGGGTTCGGGCTCGCACGCCCGAGCCCCTTTTCATGTGCCCGGCCCGGAGTACGAGGCCTTCGAAGCGTCCGGCCCGGAGCGCACGGCCAGGTGCGAGCCCCCCACGGCTCCGTCCCCCGCACCACCAGAGAAGAGACCGTCCCCCCATGAGTCCCGCTTCCCCCACCCCACCCAGTCCCTCGCGCAGGACGGGGGCGCGCGTCAAGAGCCCCGAGCTGCTGCTCGCCGAGTCCGGAGCCGACCTGGAAGGGCACGGCCTGCGCCGCACGATGGGGCTGTTCCAGCTCGTGTGCTTCGGTGTCGGGGCGATCGTCGGCACCGGGATCTTCGTCGGACTGTCCGACAGCGTCGCCGAGGCGGGCCCCGCCGTGGTGATCTCCTTCCTCCTCGCCGCCGTCACCTGCATCTTCACCGCCTTCTCCTTCGCCGAGCTCGGCGGCGCCATCCCGGTCTCCGGCAGCTCCTACTCCTTCGCGTACGCCACGCTCGGCGAGCGGGTCGCGTTCCTCGTCGGCTGGTGCCTGCTGCTGGAGTACGGCGTCTCGGTCTCCGCCGTCGCGGTCGGATGGAGCCAGTACGTCAACGAGCTGCTGGACAGCCTCATCGGCTGGAACCTTCCCGAAGCGCTCTCCTCCGGCCCCGGCGACGGCGGCGTGGTCAACCTGCCGGCGGTCGTCGTGGTCATGATGGCGGCGACCCTGCTGGTGCGCGGCATCCGGGAGAGCGCGGGCGCCACCGCGGCGATGGCGGTGCTGAAGATCGGCATCCTCATCGCCTTCTGCGCGATCGCCTTCACCGCGTTCGAGGACGGGCACCTCTCGCCGTTCGCCTCCCACGGCATGGCCGGGATCACCGCCGGCGCCTCGGTGGCGTTCTTCTCGTACATCGGCTTCGACGCCATCACCACCGCCGGGGAAGAGGTCAGGAACCCCCGCCGGAACATCCCGATCGCGATCATGATCTGCATCGGCGTGGTCACACTGCTCTACTGCGCGGTCGCCCTCGGGGCCATCGGCGCGCTGGGCGCGGACGCCGTGGGCGACAAGCCGGCCGCGCTCTCGCTGGTCGTCGACCAGGTCACCGGATCGAGCGTCGGCGGCGGGATCATCGCCTTCGGCGCGGTCGTCGCCATCGCCTCCGTCGTCCTCGCGGTGATGTACGGCCAGACCCGGATCCTGATGTCGATGTCCCGCGACGGGCTGATCCCCCGGGTCTTCGAGCGGGTGTCGCCGAAGACCCACACGCCGGTCGCCAACACCTGGATCGTGGCGTTCGTCTTCGCGGTCCCCGCCGCGTTCTCGTCCCTCGACGTCGTCGTGAACCTGACCACCATCGGCACGCTCGCGACCATGGCGGTCGTCAATGTCGCCGTCATCGCGCTGCGCCGTCGCAACCCGGAGCTGAAGCGCTCCTTCCGGGTGCCGCTCTACCCCGTCAGCCCCGTCCTGGGCGTCGGCTTCTGCCTGTACCTGATGTACGGGACGGGCTGGACGACCTGGGTGCAGTTCGTGGTCTTCCTCGCGGTGGGCGCCCTCGTGTACGCGGCGTACGGCCGTAGCCGCTCCCGGCTCGTCAGCCCCGGGGAGCCGCGGGACCGGGCGGCCGCGGGCTTCGCGGAAGGGTGAACCAGACCGCCTTGCCGTGCTCGGTGGGGCGGTGACCGCAGGCGGAGCTGAGGGCGCGGATCAGGAGCAGCCCCCGGCCGTGCTCCTGCCACGGGTCCGGCGTGCTGCCGGGCAGCAGACGGGACAGGTTCCCCGGCGGCCCCGGGTCGTGGTCGTGGACCTCCACCTGGCAGCCGGACGCCAGGAGCTCGACCACCAGCTCGATGGGCCCCGAGCCGTCGGTGTGCTCCACGGCGTTGGCGACCAGCTCGGCGGTCAGCAGCTCGGCGGTGTCGCTGTCCGCGGGCGCGTCGAGGTCCGCCAGCGCCGTACGGATCAGGGCGCGGGCGATCGGTACGGCGGCCGTGGAGTGCGGCAGGGCGATGCGCCAGGAGGGCGGCGGGGGCGGCGCGGGGACGTCGGGCGGCAAGGCGGGAGTTTCCGTTCGGGAGCGGGACATCCGGAGAGGGACCTCCGTTCCGGGGCTGCTGGTTCCGGGACGGCGTCCTCCGCCACCGGAGGGTACGGGGTCTGTACCAGGACTTCCTGCGTTCAACCATACGAAGCGCGACGCCGCAGACATAGAGGCGGTCGACCGGCGCAAAGGGGACCTTCGCCACAGCCGGCGCGCTATCGCGCACTCCTGACGGAAGTCACGGATGAGTGATAACTTCGAAGCGCATCAGCATCGGCCCGACGGCTGGAGGGGACCCTTCCATGAGCCCGTTCACCGGCTCCGCCCCACGCACGGAGCGCTGGAAGCATCTGCGCCTGACGACGGACGACGGTGTGGCGACCGTGACACTCGCCCGCCCCGAGAAGCTCAACGCCCTCACCTTCGGCGCCTACGCCGACCTGCGCGACCTGCTCGCCGAGCTCTCCCGCGAACGCTCCGTGCGGGCCCTCGTGCTCGCCGGGGAGGGTCGCGGATTCTGCTCGGGCGGTGACGTCGACGAGATCATCGGCGCCACCCTCGCCATGGACACCGCGCAGCTCCTCGACTTCAACCGGATGACGGGACAGGTCGTCCGGGCCCTGCGCGAGTGCCCCTTCCCGGTCATCGCCGCCGTCCACGGGGTGGCCGCCGGAGCCGGAGCGGTCCTCGCCCTGGCCGCCGACTTCCGGATCGCCGCCCCGTCCGCGCGCTTCGCGTTCCTCTTCACCGCCGTCGGCCTGTCCGGCGGCGACATGGGCGCCGCCTACCTCCTGCCCCGCGTCGTCGGCCTCGGCCACGCCACCCGGATCCTCATGCTCGGCGAACCCGTCCGCGCCCCCGAGGCCGAGCGCATCGGGCTGATCAGCGAGCTGACCGGCGAGGGGGAGGCCGACACCCGCGCCGCCGCCCTGGCCAGGAGACTCGCCGACGGGCCCGCCCTCGCCCTCGCCCAGACGAAGGCGCTGCTCACCGCCGAGCTCGACATGCCGCTCGCCGCCTCGGTGGAGATGGACGCCGCCACCCAGGCCCTCCTGATGAACGGCGAGGACTACGCCGAGTTCCACGCCGCCTTCACCGAGAAGCGGCCGCCGAAGTGGCGGGGCAGGTAGCGCGATGCCCACCTCCGGCACGGGACGCATCGCGGTCATCGGCGGCGGACCCGGCGGGCTCTACGCCGCCGCCCTCCTGAAGCGGCTGGACCCCGGCCGCGAGATCACCGTATGGGAGCGCAACGCCCCCGACGACACCTTCGGCTTCGGGGTGGTCCTCTCCGACGAGACCCTCGGCGGCATCGAGCACGCCGACCCCGTCGTGTACCGCGCGCTCAGCGACGCGTTCGTCCGCTGGGACACCATCGACGTCGTGCACCGGGGCGGCACCCGGACCTCGGACGGCCACGGTTTCGCCGCACTGGGCCGCCGTACGCTGCTGCGGATCCTGCACGAGCGGTGCGCCTCCCTCGGCGTACGGCTCCGTTTCCGGACCGAGGCGCCGCCCGCCGCCGAGCTCGCCGCCCACCACGACCTCGTCATCGCCGCCGACGGGGTGCACAGCGCCACCCGCGAGGCCCACGCCCGCCACTTCCGCCCCACGGTCACCCACCACCGCAACCGCTACATCTGGCTCGCCGCCGACTTCGCGTTCGACGCCTTCCGCTTCGAGATCGCCGAGACCGAGTACGGCGTGATGCAGCTGCACGCCTATCCTTTTGCCCGCCCGTCGCCCGACCACCACCCCTCGACGAGGCCCTTCGGGCCGCCGCGTGAATCCGGCGCCTCCACCGTCATCGTCGAGATGCGCGAGGAGGTCTGGCGCGCCGCCGGCCTCGACACCTGCGACACCGCCCGGTCGGCCGAACTCTGCGCCAAGGTCTTCGCCGAAGCGCTCGGCGGGAGGCCGCTGCGCTCCAACAAGTCGTCCTGGCTCACCTTCGCCACCGTCACCAACGCGCACTGGTCGCACGGCAACACGGTCCTCATCGGCGACGCCGCCCACACCGCCCACTTCTCCATCGGCTCCGGCACCAAGCTCGCCGTCGAGGACGCCCTCGCCCTGGCCGCCTGCGTCGAGGAACAGCCCGACCTGCCCACCGCCCTCGCCGCGTACGAGGCCGAGCGCCGGCCCGTCGTGCTCTCCACCCAGCGCGCCGCCGCGGCCAGCCTGCGCTGGTTCGAGGAACTCCCGCAGTACGTCGACCAGCCGCCCCTGCGGTTCGCCTTCAACCTCCTGACCCGCAGCCGCCGCGTCACCCACGACAACCTGCGGCTGCGCGACCCGGGCTTCACGGAGGCCGTCGAGGAGGAGTTCGGCTGCCCGCCAGGCACCCCGCCGATGTTCACCCCGCTGCGGCTGCGCGGCCTCGAACTCCGTAACCGCGTCGTCGTCTCCCCCATGGACATGTACTCCGCCGCCGACGGACTGCCCGGGGACTTCCACCTCGTCCACCTCGGCGCCCGTGCGCTCGGCGGCGCCGGCCTCGTCATGACCGAGATGGTCTGCGTGAGCCCCGAGGGCCGCATCACGCCCGGCTGCGCCGGCCTCTGGACCGATGAACAGGCCGAGGCCTGGACCCGGATCACGCGCTTCGTCCACGACTCCGCCCCCGGCACCGCGATCGGCGTCCAGCTGGGCCACTCCGGCCGCAAGGGCTCCACCCGGCTGATGTGGGAGGGCATCGACCAGCCGCTGGAGTACGGCAACTGGCCGGTCAGCGCCGCCTCACCCCTGCCGTACGCGCACGGCGTCAGCCAGATCCCGCAGGAGCTGGACCGCGCGGGGATGGACACGGTCAGGGACCGGTTCGCCGAGGCCGCCCGGCGGGCCGCCCGTTGCGGATTCGACCTCCTCGAACTGCACTGCGCCCACGGCTATCTGCTCTCCGGCTTCCTCTCCCCGCTCACCAACCTGCGCACCGACGCCTACGGCGGCTCCCTGGAGAACCGCCTCCGTTTCCCCCTGGAGGTCTTCGACGCGGTCCGCGCCGTGTGGCCGGAGGACAGGCCCATGACGGTCCGGATCTCCGCCACGGACTGGGCACAGGGCGGTACGAGCGACGAGGACGCCGTTGCTGCCGCCCGCGCCTTCGCCGCCCACGGCGCGGACGCCATCGACGTCTCCACCGGCCAGGTCGTCCCGGAGGAGCGCCCCGAGTACGGCCGCTCCTACCAGACCCCGTACGCCGACCGGATCCGCAACGCCCTGGACGTGCCCGTCATCGCGGTGGGCGCCATCTCCTCCTGGGACGACGTCAACTCCCTGCTGCTCGCCGGCCGGGCCGACCTCTGCGCCCTGGCCCGCCCCCATCTGTACGACCCGCACTGGACCCTGCACGCGGCGGCCGAGCAGGGCTACACGGGGCCGGGCGTCTCCTGGCCGCTCCCGTACCGCGCGGGCAGCCGCACCCCGCCGACGGGCCGCACCGACGGCCCCAAGCCCCGGCTCACGCTCGACTGACCGCGCCGGCCGGCCGCGTCCGCCTCATTCCGGCTCCGCGGTGATCAGCAGACGGTCGGAGACGGCCTCGTAACCGATGCGCCGGTACACACCGTTGCTCGTCGGGTTCGCGAGGTCGGTGAAGAGCAGCACCTCCCGGGCGCCGTCCTCCAGCGCCACCCGGCTGACCTCCGCCGTCACCGCCGCCGCGTACCCCCGGCCCCGGTGTTCCGGAGGCGTGTAGACGTTCGCCACCCGGACCGTCCCGGCGACCCTGCGCGACACGCCCGCCAGCGACACCGGAACCCCGCCCGTCTCCCAGAGCGTCAGCCCGCCGTGCGCGGTGCGCTCGTCCACGATCCGTTCCGCGCGGTCGCCCGACTGGCCCGTCTGCTCGCCGAAGGCCCGGATCCACTCGACGAGCAGAGTCCGGTCGGCGGCGGTCGCGGTCCGGGGCGCACCCGCAGGCGCGGGGGAGGGCGGCACCAACGTGCCCAGCCGGTACAGCCGGTGCTCCTCGTCGACCCGGTGGCGCGGCCAACGGGCGGCCAGGGCACGGGCGGTGTCCCGGTCCGCGTTGACCCCGGGCAGCGCCAGCGCCTCCGTCAGCGGTCCGAGCGCCTCCGGATCCACCGTGCCCAGGATCGGCACGAAGGGCGGTGTCCGCACCAGCGCGCCGGCCACCTCGCCGTCCGCCCCGCGCCACCAGCCCAGCACCGGCGGCTCCGTGCCGTAGGCGTGCGGACCGCTCTCCCGCAGGGTGGCGGTGACCGTCAGCAGCAGGGTGTTCTCCGCGGGCCGGGCGGCCAGGGACGCCCCGGCCGCGTCCAGGAAGCGGCCGACATCGTCGGTGAAGGTCCAGGTCATGCTTCATCCTGGCGGTTCGCCCGGCCCCGGGGCACCCGATTTACGGGGGAGGAATCAGGCGCTGTCCCGCACGAACCGGGCGCCCGCGTCCCGCAGCCGGCCGTGCAGCAGCCCGAACACCTCCGCCGAGCGCCCGCCCGGCCAGTCCTTCGGCAGCAGTTCCCCGGGCAGTCCGGGATCCGCGTACGGGAGCTGCCGCCAGGAGTCCAGCGCGCGGAGGTAGTCCCGGTAGGCCTGCTCCGGATCCGGTGCGCCCTCGCCGGCGCGCGCCTCCCAGGACCGCAGCACCGGCTCCTGCTGTTCCAGGAACTCCCGGTGCAGCCCGGCGATCGCGTCCAGGTCCCACCAGCGCGCCACGGCCTCCTCGGTCGCGGCGAAGCCGAGGTGCTCCCCGCGGAACAGATCGACGTACGGGGCGAGTCCGAGGCGCTCCAGCGTGTGCCGCGTCTCCTCGTACAGTCCGGCGGGCGCGATCCACACCCCGGGCGCCGCCGTGCCGAAGCCGAGCCTGCCGAGGCGGGAGCGCAGCAGATGGCGCTTGTGGCGTTCGGCCTCCGGTACGGAGAAGACGGCGAGCACCCAGCCGTCCCCCGGCAGCGGCGCCGTACCCCGGTAGATCCGACGGTCGCCGTCGTCCAGCAGCTGGCGGGCGTCCTCCGACAAGGCGTATCCGGCCGCCCCGTCCGCCGTACGGGCCGGGGTGAGCAGCCCGCGGCGCTTGAGGCGGGAGACGGACGAGCGCACCGACGGGGCGTCGACACCGACCGCGTGCAGGAGCCGGATCAGCTCGGACACGGCCAGCGGCGCGTTGCCGGGGCGACGGCCGTAGGCGCCGTAGAGGCTGACGATCAGGGAACGCGGAGTGTGCTCGGCCACGCGATCACTCTAGAGGGGCGCCGTCCCGCAGCAGGAAGCGCTGGAGCTTTCCCGTGGCGGTCCTGGGGAGTTCGGGCAGGAACACGAAGGCGCGCGGGCACTTGTGCGGTGCCAGCTCGGCCTTCATGTGCGCCCGCAGCTCGTCGTCCGACAGCACCGCACCCTCGCGCGGCACGACGTACGCCGCGACGATCTGGCCGCGCAGCTCGTCCACGCGCCCCACCACCGCCGCCTCGGCGACGTCGGGATGGCGCAGGAGCGCCTCCTCGACCTCGGGGCCCGCGATGTTGTACCCGGCGGAGATGATCATGTCGTCGGCGCGGGCGACGTAGCGGAAGTAGCCGTCGGGCTCGCGGACATAGGTGTCGCCGGTGATGTTCCAGCCGTGGCGTACGTACACCCGCTGGCGCTCGTCGGCGAGATACCGGCAGCCGACCGGTCCGCGTACGGCCAGCAGGCCGGGCTCGCCGTCGGGCAGCTCCTCGCCGTCCTCGTCCACCACACGCGCCTGCCAGCCGGGCACGGGAACACCGGTGGTGCCGGGGCGGATCGCCCCGTCGGCGGCGGAGATGAAGATGTGCAGCAGCTCGGTCGCCCCGATGCCGTTGATGATGCGCAGCCCCGTCCGCTCGTACCAGGCCCGCCAGGTCGCGGCGGGGAGGTTCTCCCCGGCCGAGACGCAGCGGCGCAGCGCGGACAGGTCGTGGCCGTCGAGCGCGTCGAGCATCACGCGGTACGCGGTCGGCGCGGTGAACAGCACCGAGACCCGGTGGGCGGCGAGCGCCGGCAGCAGCTGTTTGGGGCCCGCCTGTTCGAGCAGCAGGGCCGAGGCGCCGGACCGCAGCGGGAAGATGACCAGCCCGCCGAGCCCGAAGGTGAAGCCGAGCGGCGGGCTGCCGGTGAACACGTCGTCGGGGCCGGGCCGAAGGACGTGCCGGGCGAACGTGTCGGCGACGGCCAGCACATCGCGGTGGGTGTGCATACAGCCCTTGGGCCGCCCGGTGGTGCCGGAGGTGAAGGCGATGAGCGCGATGTCGTCGGCGGCGGTGTCCACCGCCCTGCAGGGCCCCGGCCGGCCCGCCGCGAGCGCCGTCAGGTCGTCCGGCGCGTCACCCCCGTACGCCGTGACGCGCAGCCCGGGTACCTGTGCCGCGGCCAGGTCGTCGACCGACCGGGCGTCGCACAGGGCGTGGCCGACGCGCGCGAGGGAGCAGATGGTGGCGAGCTCCGACGCCCGCTGCTGGGCCAGCACCGTCACCGCGACCGCACCGGCCTTCATCACGGCGAGCCAGCAGGCCGCGAGCCAGGGTGTGGTGGGTCCGCGCAGCAGCACCCGGTTGCCGGGAACGACGCCCAGATCGTGTGTCAGCACCTGGGCGATCCGGTCCACCCGGTCCCGCAGCTCCCCGTAGCTCCAGATTCCGCCGTCGGCGGTCCGGAAGGCGGGTCGGCCGGGGCCGAAGCGGGCGGCGGTGCGGTCGAGCAGCTCGTACCCGCAGTTCAGCCGGTCCGGGTAGGCCAGTTCGGGAAGGTCGAAGACCAGCTCCGGCCAGTCCTCGGCGGGCGGGAGGTGGTCGCGCGCGAAGGTGTCCGTGTGCGCGCTCGCGGTACCTGACGGCTTCATGAAGCATCGCTCCCTGATCCGGCTGATCCGGCCTGATCCAAACGAAGACCCTGGTCGCTCTTGGAGCGTATCGTTTGGGTGACGGTAGTCAACGGTCCGCGATAAGTCGTGACAAGAGAGGCGCCGGTATGACGGCATTCTCCCTCGATCCCGGTCGAACCGCCTGGTGCGACGAGCTGTACACCCTCGCCCGCGATGAGCTGCGCCCCCTCGCGGAGAAGGGTGAGCCCGGCCATGTCAACCGCCCGCTCGTCGCCGCCCTCGGCGGGCTGGGGCTCCTGGAGCGGCTCCTCGGCTCGGGCGCGCTCGACCTCTGCCTGATGCGCGAGTCGCTGGCGCGCGGCTGCACCGAGGCGGAGACCGCACTCGCCCTCCAGGGCCTCGGATCCGGCCCGGTCCGCCTGGCCGGCACCGAGGCCCAGCGCGCACGGTGGCTCCCCGAGGTCAGCGCGGGCCGCGCCGTCGCCGCCTTCGCGCTCAGCGAGCCGGGCGCCGGATCCGACGCGGCGGCGCTCGCCCTCGCCGCACGGCCCGCCCCGGACGGCGGCTGGCGGCTCACCGGCGAGAAGTGCTGGATCTCCAACGCCCCCGAGGCCGACTTCTACACCGTCTTCGCCCGGACGGGCGAGGGCGCCGGAGCCCGTGGCGTCACCGCGTTCCTCGTCCCCGCCGACCGCCCCGGGCTCACCGGGACGCCCCTGGAGATGCTCTCCCCGCACCCCATCGGCGCGCTGGACTTCGACGGCGTACCGGTGAGCGCCGACGACGTGCTCGGTGAGCCAGGCCGGGGGTTCCGGGTCGCCATGGACACCCTGAACCTCTTCCGGCCCAGCGTCGGAGCGTTCGCCGTGGGCATGGCCCGTGCCGCGCTCGACGCGACCCTGGAGCACACCGCCGACCGCACCGCCTTCGGGGCCCCGCTCAAGGACCTCCAGGCGGTCTCGCACCAGGTCGCCGAGATGGCCACCCGCACCGAGGCCGCCCGCCTCCTGGTCTACGCGGCCGCCGCCGCCCACGACGCGGGGGAGCCGGGCGTGCCCCGGCGCGCCGCCATGGCCAAGCTGTACGCCACCGAGACCGCGCAGTACGTCGTCGACGCGGCCGTCCAGCTGCACGGCGCCCGCGCCCTGCGCCGCGGCCATCTGCTCGAACACCTCTACCGGGAGGTCCGCGCGCCCCGGATCTACGAGGGCGCCACCGAGGTACAGCGCACCATCATCGCCAAGGAGTTGTACGCAATCCAGGAGACCCCCGCATGAATCCGATCACCCGGATCAACCCCGCCGAACTCGCCCCGCCCACCGGCTTCTCGCACGCCGTCACCGCCACCGGAGGCCGGCTGGTCTTCCTCGCCGGCCAGACGGCGCTGGACGGCGACGGGAAGGTCGTCGGGGCCACCCTGCCGGAGCAGTTCGAGACGGCCCTGGGCAATCTGCTCACCGCCCTGCGCGCGGCGGGCGGGGCCCCGTCCGCCCTGGCCAGGGTCACCGTGTACGCCACCGATGTGGCCGACTACCGCGCCCACGTACCCGAACTGGGCGAGATCTGGCGGCGGCTGGCGGGGCGTGAGTACCCGGCGATGGCCGTCATCGGGGCGGTCAGGCTCTGGGACGAGCAGGCGAGGGTCGAGATCGACGGCATCGCCGTGCTGGACTGAGAAGGCACCGGGGGCGGTGCGGCAGGCCGCACCGCCCCCGCAACGCCTGCTGCCCGCCGGTCAGTACGGCTTGACCAGGACATGGGCGGCGCCCGGCATCCCGACCTTCAGGAGCTCGTCCTCCTCGGGCGTCGTCGCGCTGCCCGTCTCCTCCTTCAGGAGTGCGCGCGAGAGGTTCTGCACGAACATCGCGCGGGGACGGCGACGGTCCTCCCACGCGGCGAGCGCCGCCGTGACGTCGTCCTCCGCGTCCAGGGACCGGGCCAGCACCAGCGCGTCCTCCACCGCCATCGCCGCGCCCTGCGCGAGGTTCGGGGTGCTCGCGTGCGCGGCGTCACCGGCGATGACGACCCGGCCCACGTGCCAGGGGGCGTCCACCGTGACCTGCGAGATGCGCGAGTAGACGACGCCCTCCGCCGTGGTGACCGTGGCCAGCGCCTCCGCGACGGGCCCGCCGAACGCGGCGAGACGCTCACCGAGCTGCTCGTGCGCCCGCGCCGGGTCCGGGCGGAAGTCCGGCTCCTCGGCCGTCACGGCGGCCAGGTACATCAGCTCGTCCGTGATCGGGGTGAGCAGGGCCTTCGTCGACGTACGGCCGGCGCTCACCACGACGCCCTGGATCTCGGGCAGACGGGGCACGGTGACACGCCAGTTGGCGAAGCCGGTGTACTCGGGGGTGAAGCGGTCGCCGTACAGCCGGCTGCGCAGCGGGGAGCCGATGCCGTCGAAGCCGACGACGAGGTCCCAGCGGGCCGAGGAGCCGTCGGACAGGGTCACCTCGACACCGGAGCCGTCGTCGCTCAGCTCGCTGATCGTCGTACCGAAGCGGATCGGGACGCCCGCGGCGGCCGTGGCGTCGCCCAGCACCTTCGCCAGGGCGGGGCGCGGTATGCCGCTGCTCGCGGGGGCGCCGTCCATGCGGGTCTGCGGGATCTTGGCGAGCGTGGTGCCGGCCGGGTCGCAGATGGTCAGCACCTCCCACGGGAAGCCGGCCGCCACGCACGCGTCGAGGACGCCGATCTCACGCATCACGTGCAGGGCGTTCGACGGCTGGATGATGCCGACGCCGAGCGCGTCCAGCTCGTCACGGAGTTCGACGACCTCGGCGGTGTGCCCGCTCCGGGCGAGTGCCACGGCGAGGGTGAGCCCGCCGATGCCGCCACCATGGACCAGTACACGCAGGGGTGTTGTCATATCGGATCTCTCCAGGCGGGAAAGGGAGGGGAAGGGAGGAGAAGAGGTCGAAGAGGTGGGCGCCGGTCAGCCGACGGCCGCGGGCAGGCTCATCAGGTGGTCGACCAGGGCGAGCAGCACATCGCGGCCGAAGGTCCGCTCCCGGACGTCACCGACCAGCAGCGGGACATGGGGATCCAGGTCCAGGGCGGCCCGGATCTCCTCGGTGGTCCGGGTGTTGTGCCCGTGGAAGCAGTTGATCGCCACCACGAACGGGATGTCCCTGCTCTCGAAGAAGTCGATCGAGGCGAAACTCGTCTCGAGCCGGCGGGTATCGGCGATCACGACGCCGCCGAGCGCGCCGTTGACCAGGTCGTTCCACATGAACCAGAAGCGTTCCTGGCCCGGCGTGCCGAAGAGGTACACCACCAGCTCCGGGCTGACCGTGATGCGGCCGAAGTCCAGCGCCACGGTGGTGGTGTTCTTCCGGCCGACCCCGGTGAGGCTGTCGACGCCGACGCTCGCCTGGGTGAGGTACTCCTCGGTGCGCAGCGGCGCCACCTCGCTCACGGCGCCCACCAGGGTGGTCTTTCCGACGCCGAAGCCACCGGCTATGAGGATCTTGACGGCGGAAGGCGCCGTCGGACTGGTTGTCATATCGGTTCAGAGTCTCCGGAGTCCGTCTCGTACGGCGGCGAGCAGGCCCATGTCGGCGCCGCCGGACGCCCGCGCCACCGTCAGCGGGGCGCGGGCCAGCAGCAGGTCCTGGGCGACCAGATCGGCCAGCAGGATCTTGGTCACCGAGACCGGCAGATCGAGGCCGGCGGCGACCTCGGCGACCGCCGCCGGCCGGCGGCAGCGGTCCAGGATCATGCGGTGCTCCGGCTGGAGCCGGCCCACCCGCAGGGGCACACCGTGCTCGTCCACCGCCTGCTCGGCGGTGGTGAGCACGGTGATGAGGCTGAAGTCGTCCCGTTCGGGGGCGGTCCGGCCACGGGTGATCGTGTAGGGGCGCACCATGGTGTGCGCGCCGTCCTCGGTCTCCTGCTCGTCCTCCTCCTCGTAGCGGTAGGAGGTCACACCCGCTGCCCGTCCCCGGTGCCGAAGGCGTCGAAGTCGCCGCGGACCGGTGCGGTGAGCTTCTGGCCGACCTGCTGCACCAGGTTGTGCATCGCCAGCGACATCACCTCGGCGTCCACCTCCTGGGAGGCGACGACCGCGAGGTGGGTGCCCTGGCCGGCGGCGATGATGAAGAGCCAGAGGTCGGCGAGCTCGACGATCACCTGATGGACCGAACCGCCGTCGAACAGCTGGCCGACCCCGCGGGCGAGGCTCTGCTGGCCCGTGCATATCGCGGCGAGGCGCTCGGCGTCGGCGCGCTCGATGCTCCGGGAGTGGCTCACCACCAGTCCGTCGTCGGACAGCAGCACGGCGTTCAGTGTCTCGGCGACCGAGTCCACCAGACCGTCGAGCAGCCAGTCCAGATCCTGGAGGGTGGCCGTTGTGCGTGTCATGACCGTTCTTCTCTCGTAGGGGAGGGTGCGGCGGGGGCGGGGCCCGGCGGCTCCTCCGCCGCACGTGCCGCGCGCGAGCGCCGCTGGAATGCCCCGATGGCGGCACCGGCCCGCCGGGGGACGGGGCGGAGCAACGGGTTCTCGTCCCAGCTCGGGGGCCTGGGCGTGGCCGTCCGGGCGGCCGGGTCCACCCGGAGCTCGTCCACCAGGCTGGCCTGGCGGACACGGCGGGGGAGCGGGGGCTCCCCGTCCGTGGGCAGCTCCGCCCCGGCGGCGGGAGGAGCCTGGGCCGGAAGGGCCGGGGGCTCAGGGAGGCCGGCGGGTGCACCGTAGGTGTGCGGGGCGGCGCTGCCCTCGCCCGCCGGACGGTGCTGCGGGTAGGACGGTTCGGCCGCCGGATACGGGTCGTCGGCGGGATCCGCGTACGCGTGACCGGGCACGGGGTACTGGCCGGCGGCCGTCATGTACGGCTGTTCCTGGCCCGGGTAGGGCTGGTCCGCGCCTGCGTACGGGCCGTCGTCGGCCTCGGCGTACGGCGTCCGCCCGGACTCGGGGTACGAGCCCTCGGCGTACGGCTCGTCGGCGTACGGCTGTCCGGGGTCCTGGTACGCGGGGTCGCCGGTGGTGTACGGCTGGTCCGCTCCGGCGTACGGGGCGTAGGGCTGCCCCTCGGCCGGGAAGGGCTGTCCCGGCACCGGGAACGGGTCCCCGGATCCGGCGTACGGCTGCTCGGGGGCGTGCGTGTCCTCCCCGGCGGGCCGCGGCCTGGCGGTGCGGTCGGTCAGGGCCGTGACGCCGGCCATGGCCCGGCCCTGCACCCGGGTCGGCAGCGCGCCCGGAGCCCTGGGCGGGACCGCCGTCTCCGTCACCGGGGGCGCGGCGGCGGCCTGAGGCACACCGACGGGGCCGGAGCCCGGTTCGGGGACGGTCAGCTCGTCGGGGACCAGGACGACCACGCGGGTGCCACCGAAGGCGGAGGGGCGGAACTCCACCCGCAGCCCGTGCTGGTCGGCGAGGCGCGAGATCACGTAGAGGCCGAGGCGGATGTCCTCCGCGTGGGCCAGCACGTCCATCCGGGGCGGACGGCTCATCAGTTCGTTGGCCTCGCCGAGCTGGTCCTCGTCCATGCCCAGGCCGCGGTCCTCGACCTCGATGGCCAGGCCCCGGCTCACCTTCGCCGCGCGGACCTCGACGGGGCTCGGCGGCCGGGAGAAGGTCAGCGCGTTCTCGATCAGCTCCGCCAGGACATGGGAGACCGGGCCGACGGCCCGCTCGGCCAGCCACGGGGCACCGTCGAGATCCAGCACCACGCGGCGGTAGTCCTGCACCTCGCCCTGGGCGGAACGCATGACGTCCAGCAGCGGTACGGGCTTGCGCCAGCGCCGGTGCGGCGAGCCGCCCGCGAGGATCACGAGGTTCTCCTCGTACCGGCGCAGACGTGCCGTCAGATGGTCGAGGTCGAAGAGGCCGTCGAGCACCTCGGGGTCCTCGTGCCTGCGCTCCAGCTCGTCCAGCTTCTTGAGCTGCTGGCCGATCAGCTGCTGGGTACGGCGCGCGATGCGCTGGAGCAGCCGCTCGAAGCCGCGGTGCTGGTCCGCCTGCCGGACGGCGGCCTGGAGGGCGCTGGTGCGGGCCTGGTTGAGCGCGCCGCCCAGCCGGGTCAGCTCGTCGCCGCCCTCACCGGGCTCGTCGATCGCGCGGGCCTCGGCCTCGACATCGATCTTCTCGCCCTGGGCCAGCCGTTCGACGACGTCCGGCAGGGCCTTCTCCAGCTCCTCGGCCCGCTCCTGGAGCCCGGAGATGCGCCGGCGGAGGTTACGGGTGAGACGCCAGGTGGTCCAGACGACCGCGACGACCGCGAGCAGACCGATCACCGAGGTGAGGACCATCTTGAGGAGCAGGGACATGACCGTGTCCTTGCCGGTCACCATCACCGCGTCGGTGCGCTTCTCCAGCAGCTCGACCAGCTGCGGGGTCACCCCGTCCATGGCCTTGCGCCAGGTCTTCTCGTCGGCCTCCAGCTCGACGAGACCGGACCGGTCGGCAGGCGCGGGACGCAGGATCTGCGCCTCCACCTCCGTCTTGGCCTTCCAGGCGGAGCTCTCCGTCAGCGCCTGCCACCTGGTCCGTTCGTCGTCCGGGAGGTACGGGAGCACCTTGGTGTCGGCCTGGAACGACTGGCCGGAGACGGCGCCCCTGAGCTCCTGGAGGTCCTCGGCCGTGAGCTTGCCCGAGGGCCAGGCGCGGGCCAGGATCGCGTCCGAGCGGGAGATCATCTCCTTGGCCCAGAAGAGGTCCACGAGGGGCTGGCCCAGGGTGGTCACCTCGCCGTTGTCCACATGGCTGAGGGCCGAGAACAGCTCCAGGTCCACGGCGATCAGGTCGGTGTAGTAGCCGTAGACGACCGCCTGCCGGCCGCTGTCGCCCTCGTCGACCAGGGTGCGCTGGGCGGGCAGCTGGTTGATGGCCGCCCGGGCCCTGCCGACGGCGTCCAGGACCTCGTCGGGCGCGTCGTCCGCGCTCACGTCCGAGAGGGTCTCGAAGGTCGTGACCGCCTCGTCGGTGCGCGTGCGCTGCTGCTTCAGCGCCGTACGGGAGGCGTCGGGGCGGGCCAGCGCCTCCGCGCTGAGCCGGCGCTCCTCCTGCAGGTTGTAGTACACGATGTTGGACGGTTGGCCTGCCTTCTCGGCCAAGAGTCCCTGGGCTGCCTGGCGTTGGAAGTCCAGGAATGTCTGACCACTGGTCACGGCCCACAGGGCTGCCAGTGCGACTCCGGGGACGATCGCCAGGACGAGAAGGGCCGTCCGCAACGACATGGGTGCCGAGTCGGTCCGCCGTGACGCGCGCGTGCGCAGGGGATGCTCCTTGACGATGATGCCAGCCGGTGACTGGTCAAATACGTTGAGAACTTGGACACATGGATATTAGCCACAGTGCAAAAGAGAAGAAAAAGTGGCCTCACATGTGCAACACGGCATGCGCACGCTCTGTTCACGTCTCTCCGTCGAAGTGTCGGAGATGCCTGCCGTGCCCAGGTAGCGGCGCATGCGCTCCGGAGTGAGGCTGAAGGTGCGGCACAGACGTTCGGCGGCACCCCGGGAGGTGAGGGCCATGACCGTTGGACCCTCTCCGCACACCGTGAACCGGTCACCCGACGGCGACGGCCTCACGGTCCGTGACGGACCGCCCGGCCATCTGCGCCTCGCCGGCCGGGTCCACGGGATGCCCGACGAAGTCCCCGACGTGCCGCTGCATCTGCCCCTGGATGCCGACCGGGTGCTCCGGCCGGACACGCGATCCGGGCCGGGTGCGGCGGAAGAAGCCCACGTCATGCCGTGTGACGGTGGGCGAACAGGGCAGACGCCGTCCTGTGAGCACAGCGGGACGAGGACCGACCACCACCGACGCCGACCGTAAGCAGCGGGCCGGACGCCGCGCGGCGCGCCGGACGGGTGAACGGGGCCAGGGGATATATCTGTATTCGGTGCCCTTTGTTCCGGACCACCCGTCGTGATCGCACTCATCCTCTGCCACTTCGCGCTGGCGGCATGCGCGCCGCCGCTCGTGCGACGGCTCGGCAGGTACGCCTTCGTCGTGCTCGCACTGCCCCCCGCCGCCACCACGGTGTGGGCGGCCACCGAATGGGGCGGCACCGAAGCGGGCCGGGCGGTCACCTGGTCGTGGGAGTGGATCGGTACGTACGACGTGTCGCTCGCCCTGCGCCTGGACGCGCTCGCCGAGCTGATGGTGCTGCTCGCGGCCGGGGTGGGCGCCCTCGTCCTGCTGTACTGCGCGTCCTACTTCACCGACCGCTCCCCCCAACTGGCGCCCTTCGCAGGGAACCTGCTGGCCTTCGCCGGCGCGATGCTCGGCCTCGTCCTCGCGGACGACCTCATCACCCTGTACGTGTTCTGGGAACTGACCACCGTCTTCTCGTACCTGCTGATCGGCCACACCAGCGAACGCAAGCAGAACCGCCGCTCCGCCCTCCAGGCACTGACGGTCACCACACTGGGCGGCCTGGCCATGCTGGTCGGCTTCCTGATCCTCGGCGAGGCGGCGGGCACCTACCGGATCTCCGAGATCGTCGCCGACCCGCCCGAGGCGACCCTCGCCGTGTCCGTGGCCGTCGTCCTCGTGCTGTGCGGGGCCCTGTCCAAGTCGGCGATCTGGCCGTTCAGCCTCTGGCTGCCGAACGCGATGGCCGCGCCCACCCCCGTCAGCGCCTACCTGCACGCCGCGGCCATGGTCAAGGCCGGTGTCTACCTGGTGGCCCGGCTCGCCCCCGCCTTCGCCGACGTCCCCGTCTGGCGGCCCGTCGTCCTGGTGCTCGGCGGGGCGACGATGCTCCTGGGCGGCTGGCGTGCCCTGCGCCTGCACGACCTCAAGCTCGTCCTCGCCTACGGGACCGTCAGCCAGCTCGGCTTCCTCACCGTGCTCGCCGGGGCGGGCAACCGCAACGCCGCGCTCGCCGCCGCCGCGCTGATCCTCGGTCACGCCCTGTTCAAGGCGGCGCTGTTCCTCGTCATCGGCATCGTGGACCACGCCACCGGCACCCGCGACCTGCGCAAGCTCTCCGGCCTCGCCCGCACCATGCCGTACGTCTGCGGGGCCGCGGTGCTCGCCGCCGCCTCCATGGCCGCCCTGCCGCCCCTCCTCGGATTCGCCGCCAAGGAGGCCGCCTTCGACGCGTTGCAGCACGGGGACACCGTCGACCGCTGGCTGCTGGCCGTCGCCGTGGCCGGCTCGGTGCTGACCGTCGCGTACACCCTGCGCTTCGTCTGGGGGGCCTTCGCCCGTAAGCCCGGTGTCGCCGACACCCCCGCCCACCACGTCGGCGCCGCGCTCCTGGCCCCGCCCGCCGTCCTCGCCGTCGCCGGGCTGGTGCTCGGCCCCGGCGTCGGATGGACGGACCGGCTGTTCGCCGCGTACGCCGACACCTTCCCCGCTCCCGCGCACCCGTACCACCTCGCGCTCTGGCACGGCTTCGGGACGGCCCTGCTGCTCTCCGCCGTCAGCTGGGCGGGCGGCGCCGTGCTCTTCGCGGGACGTACGACGGTCACCCGGATCTCCCGGCGCGTCGCCTGGCCGACCGCCGACAGCGTCTTCGGGCACATCCTCCTCGGCCTGGAACGGGTCGCCCTCCAGGTCACCGGCTTCGTCCAGCGCGGCTCCCTCTCCGGCTACCTGGCGATCACCCTGATGGTGATGCTCTCCGGCCAGCTCGCGGTCCTGGTCACGGACCAGCCCTGGGAGGGGGCGGTCGCCCCCCGGGTGTGGGACGCCCCGCTCCAGGGCGCGGTGGCCGTGCTGACCTGTGCGGCCGCCCTCTCCTGCCTGACCGTCAGCCGCCGCATGAAGGCCGTCGTGCTGGCCGGACTGACCGGTTACGGCGCCGCGCTCCTCTTCGTCGTCCAGGGCGCGCCCGACCTGGCGCTCACCCAGTTCTGCGTCGAGACCGTCTCGATGATCGTGTTCGTCCTGGTCCTGCGCCGGCTGCCGGTGCGCTTCGAGGAGTCGATCGGCACCTGGCGGCGGGCGCTGCGGATCCCGGTGGCCCTGGGCGCGGCGGCGACCGTCGGCACGGCCGTCTGGGTGGCGGGCGCCGCACGGGTCGCCGAGCCCGCGGGCGCGGCCATGGTGAGGGAGGTCGAACACCACGGACTCAAGGACGTGGTCGCCACCATCCTGGTCGACCTGCGGGCCTGGGACACGATGGGGGAGTCCGCCGTCCTCGCCGCTGCGGCGATCGGCGTGACCAGCCTCATCTATCTGCACCGCCGCGGCGAGGCGACGATGAGCAGGGAGGAACTCCAGGGGGAGACCGCCTGGGCGCTCTCCGGACGGCGGCTGACCGGTCTGCCGCAGGGCGACGACACCGCGCCCGAACGCAGCTGGCTGGCGGCCGGCTCCACCCTCGCGCCCGAACACCGGTCCATCGTCTTCGAGGTGGTGGCCCGGCTGCTCTTCCACCCCATCCTGGTGCTCTCCCTGTACCTGCTGTTCTGCGCCGAGAACATGCCGGGCGGCGGCTTCGTCGCGGGACTCGTCGCGGGGCTCGGGCTCATCACCCGCTATCTGGCGGGCGGCAGATTCGAACTCGCGGAGGCCGCGCCGCTCCAGCCCGGACTCTTCACCGGACTCGGACTCTTCGTGTCCACCGGGGTCGCCCTGGGCGGCCTCGCCGAGGGAACCGTGCTGCACGCCTGGACCTACCACGGCCATCTGCCCCTGTTCGGCGACTTCCACCTGAGCACCTCGGTCCTCTTCGACTTCGGTGTCTATCTGCTGGTGCTCGGCGTGGTCCTCGACATCGTGCGGGCGCTGGGCGCCAAGGTCGAC
The DNA here is from genome assembly GCF_016745505.1 of Streptomyces silvae. Taxonomy (GTDB): domain Bacteria; phylum Actinomycetota; class Actinomycetes; order Streptomycetales; family Streptomycetaceae; genus Streptomyces; species Streptomyces silvae. The sequence goes on from NZ_JAERUC010000187.1 coordinate 42,922, forward strand.
CGGCAGATCGAACGGGCGGCGGGCGCACTGACCCCCGCGGCGGACACCGGGAAGGGGGAGCCCCAGCAATGATCATGAGCGCCTCACTCCTCGCCACAGCGGTCGTCCTCTGCGCGGTCGGCGGCATCCTCATGCTCACCCGGCCCCTCACCCGGATCCTGCTCGGCGCGGTGATCGCCAGCAACGGCATCAACCTGCTGGTCCTCTCGTCGACCGGCTCGGCGGGCGCCGCACCCCTGCTCTACGGTGTGCCGCTGCGCCGGGTCACCGACCCGCTGCCCCAGGCCATCGCCCTCACCGCGATCGTCATCACCCTTGCGACCACGGCCTTCCTCCTCGCCATGGCCTACCGCAGCTACCAGCTGACCGGCACGGACGAGGTCCACGACGACCTGGAGGACCGGCGCATCTTCCTGCGCGCCGAGGTGCTGGGGGAGCGGGCCGAGCTCCGGGAGGAGTACCGGGCGGGGCCCAGACCCACACGGGAGGAACGCGCCCACTACCGCCAGGAACACCGCCGGCTGCGCGCCCGCCTCCGCGCCGACCGCGCCCTCCAGGCGCGCGGCAGGGACGCCGGCGGAGACCTGTGGAACGACGTGCTGGGAGCCGACCCGGAGGACTACGTGAACGACAAGGACGACGACCGAGGAGCCACCGGATGAACCAACTCGTCCCGCTGCCGGTCCTGCTGCCCCTCTGCGCCACCGGCGTGAGCCTCGCCTTCGGTACGAGGCTCGCGCGCTTCCAGCGCTTCATCAGCGTCGCCGTCCTCACCGCCGTCCTCGGGCTCTCCGTGGTGCTGATGGTCGCCGCCGACCGCCAGGGCCCCCTCTCGGTCCACCTCGGCGACTTCGCCCCGCCGCTCGGCATCACCCTGGTCGCCGACCGGCTGGCCGGGCTGATGCTGACCGTCTCCTCGGCGGTCACCCTCGCCGTCCTGGTCTACTCGCTCGGCCAGGGCATGGCGGACCGGGACAAGGAGACGCCGGTCGCCGTCTTCCACCCCGCCTATCTCATCCTGGTAGCCGGGGTCTCCCTCACGTTCATCGCGGGCGACCTCGTCAACCTCTACGTCGGCTTCGAGATCATGCTGGTCGCCAGCTTCGTCCTGCTCACGCTCGGCGGCACCGGCCCCCGGATCCGGGCCGGCTCCACGTACGTGATCATCTCGCTGTTCTCCTCGATGCTGTTCCTCACGGCCATCGCCATGACGTACGCCGCCACCGGCACCGCCAACCTGGCCCAGCTCGCCGTCCGGCTGCCCGAACTCCCCCTCGGTGTGCAGACCCTCGTCCAGGCCATGCTGCTCACCGTCTTCGCCATCAAGGCCGCCGTCTTCCCCCTCGCCGCCTGGCTGCCCGACTCCTACCCGACGGCGCCCGCGCCCGTCACCGCCGTCTTCGCGGGCCTGCTGACGAAGGTCGGCATCTACTGCATGCTGCGGACCGAGACCCTGCTCTTCCCCGGCAACCGGCTCGGCGACCTGCTGATGGCCCTCGCCCTGGCCTCGATGATCGTGGGCATCCTCGGGGCGGTCGCCCAGACCGACCTCAAGCGGCTGTTCTCCTTCACCCTGATCAGCCACATCGGTTACATGGTCTTCGGGATCGGCCTCGCCACCCGCGAGGCGTACGGGGGCGCGATCTTCTACGTCGCCCACCACATCACCGTCCAGACCTCGCTCTTCCTCGTGGCGGGACTCATCGAACGCCGGGGCGGCACCAACGAACTCACCCGCCTCGGCGGAATGGCCCGCTCCGCTCCGCTCCTGGCGGCCCTCTTCTTCGTCCCGGCGATGAACTTCGCCGGGATCCCGCCGTTCTCCGGATTCATCGGGAAGCTCGGACTGATGCGCGCCGGGGTGTCGGACGGCAGTGTCTGGGCCTGGATCCTCGTCGCGGGCGCCACCGTGACGAGCCTGCTCACCCTGTACGTGATGGCCAAGATCTGGAACCTGGCCTTCTGGCGCACCGAGCCTCCGGGCCAGGCCGCCTACGGCACCGTCCTGGAGGCCGCCGACGACAGCGACGACGACGATCCCGACACCGGGCCGGACCGCATCCCCGGCACCGGCGACGAGGGGATCGGTCCCGTGCCGGCCGGCCAGACCCTGGCTGCCACCCTCCAGGGACGGGCCGTCACCACCACGATCCGCCCGCCGAGGGCCATGACGGCGGCCACCGCCGGGGCCGTCCTGCTCGGCCTCGCCTTCACCGTCCTGGCCGGTCCGCTGGCCGCCTTCACCGACCGCTCGGCGGCCGAACTCATCGCGCGCAGTCCCTATGTGGAGGAGGTGCTCGGCCGGTGAGGCGCCTGATCACCCTGTCGTACCACAACCCCGATCTGCCCCCGTTCAGCATCGAGTTCGCCGGCCGCCGGCGCCGGGTGCTCGACCTTCCGCTGATCGCCTGGCTCACCCTGATCTGGGTCCTGCTCTGGTCCACCCTGACCTGGGCCAACGTCGTCACCGGCGCGGTCGTCGCGGTGGCCGTCTGTCTGGCGTTCCCGCTGCCCCAGGTCGACCTGGGGCTCCGTCTGCACCCCTGGGGCATCATCCGGCTCGCCGCCTATCTGCTCTACGACATGTACACCTCGGGGGTGAAGGTGACCCGGCAGATCTTCGCCGGCCGCCCGCACCGGCCCGCCGTCATCGGCGTACCGCTGCGGTGCCGCAGCGACCTGATGCTCGCCGCGACCGCCGTCTCCGTGTCGAACACGCCGGGCGGCTCCGTCGTCGAGGTGCGCAGGGCCACAGCCACGCTCTTCCTGCATGTGCTGGACGCGGACGACCCGGCCGGGCTGGAGACAGCCCGGCGCTCCGTCTGGAAGCTGGAGGAGCTGACGGTCCGGGCCTTCGGCACCTCCGACGAGATCGAGCGGGTGTCCGAGCCCCCGCCGCCGGTCTCCGGATCGGACAGCGGCTCCGGCTCGGACCCCGGCTCCGGCTCGGACAGCGGCTCGGACACCGGGGAGGAGACCTCATGAGCGGCCCCGAGACCTTCGACCGTGTGCTGATGACCTGCGCCGTCGTGTTCGTCGTCGTGGCGGGCGCGCTGCTGCTGTTCCGGATCAGCCGGGGGCCCTCCATGCTCGACCGGGCTATCGCCCTCGACGTCTTCGCCGCGGTGGTCATCGCGGGCCTGGGCGCCAAGTCCGCGTTCGCCCGTGACTCGTTCTACTTCCCGATCATGCTGGTGCTCGCGTTCCTCGGCTTCACCGGCTCGGTGGGCATCGCCCGCTTCATCGCCGTACGCGACAAACCGCTGTCACGCCGCAGGGCCGGCGGGAAGGAGGGGCAGCGGTGAACGTCTGGTCGCAGGTCGCGGACACGGCCGGGGCGGTGCTCGTGTTCCTCGGAGCGGCGATCTCGCTCCTCGGCGTCGTCGGCATGGTCAAGCTGCCCGACGTCCTCTCCCGCAGCCATGCGGCGACCAAGCCGCAGACCCTCGGCCTGTTGCTCGTGCTGGCCGGGGTCGGGCTGCGGCTGCACAGCGGGATGGACCTGGCGACGCTGGCCCTCATCGGCTTCTTCCAGCTGATGACAGGACCGGTGGCCGCGCACCTGGTGGCGCGGTCGGCGTACCGGACGGGGCAGATCGAGCGTGGAGAGCTCCTGTTCGACGACCTGGACGCGCAGCTGACCGAGCCGGAGCCGGAGACCGAACCCGGCACCGAACCGGAGCCCGGCACCGGTCCCGAGCGCGACCAGGGATAGACGCCCGGCCTCCCGGTATCCCCACGCCTCGCACACGTTTTCTGCGATGATGCGGCGGCAATCACCGGGCGCTGGGGGGCGTATGGGAAGCACGGGTACGGTGCTGCGCGAATTGCGCGGCGCACAGAAGTCGTCCAAGGGTGTCTCGCTCTATTCGCGGTACGTGAACCGCCCGGCCGGGCGGCTGCTCGCCGCCGGCGCTTTCCGGGCGCACCTGACGCCCAATCAAGTCACTTTGATCAGTGCGGCGTTCACCTTCACCGCCATCGCGGCCGTGGCGCTCGTGGAACCGTCCTGGTGGCTCGGGATCCTCGTCTACGCGGGGCTGGCCGTGGGCTTCGCCTTCGACTCGGCCGACGGTCAGCTCGCCCGTCTGACCGGGCGGGGCGGGCCGGACGGCGAGTGGCTCGACCATGTCGTGGACTGCGCGAAGATGATCCTCGTCCACAGCGCCGTACTGATCGCGTTCCACCGCTCCGGCTCCCTGCCCGGTGAGGGCTGGCTCCTGCTGCCGCTCGGCTTCCTCTTCACCGCCGTGCTCACCTTCTGCGCGGGACTGCTGCGGGAACAGCTCGGCAGGGCCGCGGTCGGCACCGCACCGGCACCCGCGGCCGCCGGTGCCCCGGTGTCCCGGATCCGGGCCGTGGCGCTGCTGCCCGCGGACTACGGGGTCTTCTGCCTGGTCTTCCTGCTGCTCGGCGTACCCGGCGCGTTCCGGGCCGGGTACGCCGTCCTCGCGGCCGTGCACGCGCTGTTCCTGGTGGCGTTCCTGGTCAAGTGGTTCAGGGAGCTGAAAGCGCTCCGGGCCGGCTGACGAGCACGTCCAGTGCGCGGCGCAGCTGGGTGCTGGACGTGTGCACCGTGTACGGGAAGTAGACGACCTCCACCCCGACCTCGGCGAAGTCGCGCTCCAGACGCTCGCCCTTCTCCGTACCGCGCCAGTCGTCGCCCTTGAAGATGACGTCGAAGCGGACCTGCTGCCAGGTCTCGACCTTGTCCGGGACGGTCTCCACGAACGCCGCGTCCACATGGCGCACACTGCGCACGATCTCCAGCCGCTCGGGCAGCGGGATCACCGGTCTGTGGCCCTTGGCCAGCTCCGCCATCTCGTCGGAGACGACTCCGGCCACCAGGTAGTCGCACTGGCTGCGGGCGTGCCGCAGGATGTTGAGGTGGCCGACGTGGAACAGGTCGTACACCCCCGGCGCGTAACCGACTCTGTGCTGCACCATCCGTTCTCTCCCCCCACGGTGGAACTGGTTCAACGACCTTACTGTGAAGAACACTTGTGCATCCCGTGAACGGATAAGCTCGGAGGAAGGGCTGTTCCGGGGGGAAGGCGATCATCCGTTGTCCGCTGCTGAGCATCTGAGACCGTTCAAAAACCGCAGACTTCTCGTGGTCTCCACCAACTACGCCCCCGAGCTGACGGGCATCGGCCCGTACGCCACGCAGCTCGCCGAGCACTGGGCGGCGTCCGGGGCCACGACCGAGGTGCTGGCCGGTATGCCGCACTACCCCGCCTGGCGCGTGGACGAGCGGTACCGGGGTGCCTGGCGGAGGGAGGAGAACCGCGAGGGGGTGCGGGTGCACCGCCGCCGCCACTACGTTCCGCCCCGTCAGACCGCCCTCAGACGCGGGGCGTTCGAGGCGTCCGTGCTCCTCCACGGGATGCTCGCACCGCCACCCGGCCGCTTCGACGCGGTGGTCTCCCAGATGCCGAGCCTCGCGGGCGGTGTGCTCGCCGCCCGGCTGGCGCGCCGTCTGCGGGTGCCCCACATACCCGTCGTCCAGGACCTGATGGGCGCCGCAGCCGCGCAGAGCGGCATCCGCGGGGGAGGCAGGGCGGCGGAGGTCGCCGCGAAGGCCGAGCGTTACGCGCTGCGCGGTGCGGCCCTCGTCGGCGTCATCCACGAGAGCTTCAGGGAGGGCGTGACCGCCCTCGGGGTGGACCCCGGGCGGATCAGGGTCGTCCCCAACTGGACGCATGTGCACGCCCCTTCGGCGGACCGTGCCGCCACCCGGGCGCGCCTGGGCTGGACCGGGGACACGCCCGTACTGCTGCACTCGGGGAACATGGGCCTCAAGCAGGGGCTCGACGTCCTGGTCGGCCTGGCGCGGCTGGCCCCGGACATCCGGGTCGTCCTGATGGGCGACGGGAACCAGCGCGACGGACTGCGCGAGCGGGCCGCGGGCCTGCCCAACCTCGACTTCCTCCCGCCTGCGGGCGCGGACGACTTCACCGATGTGCTGGCCGCCGCCGATGTCCTCGCGGTGACCCAGCGGGCCTCCGTGCTCGACATGAGCGTGCCGTCCAAGCTCACCTCGTACTTCGTCTCGGGGCGCCCCGTCGTCGCCTCGGTGGCCGACGAGGGCGGTACGGCCGACGAGGTGCGCCGCTCGGGAGCCGGTGTCCTGGTGGCGCCCGAGGACCCGGCCGCGCTCCTCGCCGCCGTACGCCGGCTGGCCGCCGATCCGCCGGCGGCGGACGCGCTGGGGGCGCACGGTCCGCGGTACGTCGCACAGCACCTGAGCAGGGAGGCGGGGCTCGCCCGCTTCGACGCCCTGCTCGCCGAGGCACTCGGGGACGCCGGGGCATCCGGGGACGCCGGGGCATCCGGG
>NZ_JAERUC010000188.1 GCF_016745505.1 Streptomyces silvae
CCTTCAGCCAGCGGGTGACGGTGCCCTCGGTGACGCTCTCGCCGAGCGCCGGAAGGGTTACGGAAACCGACATGGTTTCAGTTGCTCCTTACAAAGTGTGAAGTGGTCGGTCGTCCCCGGGACTGGATCAGTCGTGGGAGTGGAGAGGCTTGCCGGCCAGGGCCAGGTGCGCCTCGCCCATCGCCTCGTTCTGCGTCGGGTGGGCGTGGATGAGCTGCGCGACCTCGGCCGGCAGCGCCTCCCAGTTGTAGATCAGCTGGGCTTCGCCGACCTGCTCGCCCATACGGTCACCGACCATGTGGACGCCGACCACGGCACCGTCCTTGACCTGGACGAGCTTGATCTCGCCCGCGGTCTTCAGGATCTTGCTCTTGCCGTTGCCCGCCAGGTTGTACTTGAGGGCGACGACCTTGTCCGCACCGTAGATCTCCTTGGCCTTGGCCTCGGTGATGCCGACGGAGGCGACCTCGGGGTGGCAGTACGTCACCTTCGGCACGCCGTCGTAGTCGACCGGCACGGTCTTGAGTCCGGCGAGCCGCTCCGCCACCAGGATGCCCTCGGCGAAGCCGACGTGGGCGAGCTGGAGGGTCGGGACCAGGTCGCCGACGGCCGAGATCGTCGGGACGTTGGTCTGCATGTACTCGTCGACCAGGACGTAGCCGCGGTCGAGCGCGACACCGGCCTCCTCGTAGCCCAGACCCTGCGAGACCGGGCCGCGGCCGATCGCGACCAGCAGCACCTCCGCCTCGAAGGTCTTGCCGTCCGCGAGGGTGACCTTCACGCCGTCCTGCGTGTACTCGGCCTTGTCGAAGAAGGTGCCGAGGTTGAACTTGATGCCGCGCTTGCGGAACGCGCGCTCAAGAAGCTTGGAGCTGTTCTCGTCCTCGACCGGGACCAGGTGCTTCAGACCCTCGACGATGGTGATGTCGCTGCCGAAGGACTTCCACGCCGAGGCGAACTCGACGCCGATGACGCCGCCGCCCAGGACGATCGCCGACTTCGGCACCCGGTCCAGCTTCAGCGCGTGGTCCGAGGAGATGATGCGGTTGCCGTCGATCTCCAGGCCCGGCAGCGACTTCGGTACGGAACCGGTCGCGAGCAGCACGTGGCGGCCCTGGATGCGCTGGCCGTTGACATCCACCGAGGTGGGCGACGAGAGCCGGCCCTCACCCTCGATGTAGTGCACCTTGCGCGAGGCGATGAGACCCTGCAGACCCTTGTACAGGCCCGAGATCACGTCGTCCTTGTACTTGTGGACGGCCTCCATGTCGATGCCCTCGAAGGTGGCCTTCACGCCGAACTGCTCGGCCTCGCGGGCCTGGTCGGCGATCTCGCCGGCGTGCAGCAGCGCCTTCGTGGGGATGCAGCCGTTGTGCAGGCAGGTGCCGCCGACCTTGCCCTTCTCGATCAGTGCGACGTCCAGGCCCAGCTGAGCTCCGCGCAGGGCCGCGGCGTAACCGCCACTGCCACCGCCGAGGATCACTAGGTCGAAAACGGTGCTGGCGTCGTTCGCCACGTCACGTCCTCCATGCATGTGCGCCGTACGCCGGGCCCCGTCGCTGGGGTGTGACCGGCCGGTCGGCTGGTGTTCGGCCGCTTGCGTTATTCGGCCCTGTGGTGGGGGCCCTGTCCTGCCGAGAACCCATCTTCGCACTTGTTGAGTCCGGACGGGACGCGGGCCCCTGCTCCGAGCCGGACGAAGATCCCGGCCGGATGGTTACCGATACGTACAGATTTCCGGAAATATGCCGGTGGGATCCCTCGTGAGGAACACCGACGGCCCCGGACGTATGCCCGGGGCCGTCTGCGCCGCAAGCGAACCTCGCGCGCGGGGTCCACGCGCGGACGCCGGCTCCGGACTCAGCCGAGGTCGCCGGCGGCGGTGCGCTCCGCCAGCCGCACCAGGGTGCGGACCGAGGATCCGGTGCCGCCCTTGGGCGTGTAGCCGTACGGCGCGCCCTCGTGGAAGGCGGGGCCCGCGATGTCCAGGTGCGCCCAGGCGATGCCCTCGCCGACGAACTCCTTCAGGAACAGGCCGGCCACCAGGCCGCCGCCCATCCGCTCGCCCATGTTGGCGATGTCGGCGGTCGGGGAGTCCATGCCCTTGCGCAGGTCGGCGGGGAGCGGCATCGGCCAGGAGGCCTCGCCGACCTCCTCGGCGATCTCGTGGATCGACGTACGGAAGGCGTCGTCGTTGGCCATCACACCGAAGGTGCGGTTGCCGAGCGCCAGCACCATCGCGCCGGTCAGGGTCGCCACGTCGACGATCGCGTCCGGCTTCTCCTCCGACGCGCGGGTCAGCGCGTCGGCGAGGACGAGCCGGCCCTCGGCGTCGGTGTTGAGGACCTCGACGGTCTTGCCGCTGTACATGTGCAGCACGTCACCCGGGCGGGTGGCGTTGCCCGACGGCATGTTCTCGGCGAGCGCCAGCCAGCCGGTGACGTTGACCTGGAGGCCGAGGCGGGAGGCCGCGACGACGGCGGCGAACACGGCGGCGGCGCCGCTCATGTCGCACTTCATCGTCTCGTTGTGGCCGGCCGGCTTCAGCGAGATGCCGCCCGAGTCGTAGGTGATGCCCTTGCCGACCAGGGCGAGCGTCTTCTCCGCCTTGGGGTGGGTGTAGGCCAGCTTGACCAGGCGCGGGCCGTGCGTGGAGCCCTGGCCGACGCCGAGCAGACCGCCGTAGCCGCCCTTGACGAGCGCCTTCTCGTCCAGGACCTGCACCTTGATGCCGTGCTCCTTGCCGGCGGCGGTGGCCACGGCGGCGAAGGACTCGGGGTACAGGTCGTTCGGCGGGGTGTTGATCAGGTCGCGGGCCCGGTTGATCTCCTCGGCGACCGCGACGGCGCGCTCGGCGGCGGCCTTGAAGGCCTTGTCCCGCGGCTTGGTGCCGAGCAGGGCGACCTCACCGAGCGGGAGCTTCGCCGGGCTCTTGGCGCCCTTGGGGGCGAGCTTGTCCTCGCCGCCCTGGTAGGCGGTGAAGGCGTACGCACCCAGCAGGGCGCCCTCCGCGACGGCTCCGGCGTCCTCGGCGGACTCCGTCGGCAGCGCGAAGCCGGCCTTCTTCGAGCCCTTCAGCGCACGCGCGGCGCTGCCCGCGGCCCGGCGCAGTGCCTCGGCGTCGTACGCCTCGTCCTTCGCCGGGACCTGACCCAGCCCGACCGCGATGACGACCGGGACCTTGAGGCCGGACGGGGCGGGGAGCTTGGTCACTTCGCCCTCGGCACCGGAGGCGCCCAGGGTCTCCAGGACGGCGGCGAGCTTCCCGTCGAACGCCTTGTCCACGGCCTCGGCGCCCGGCGCGACGACCAGGCCGGACTTGGCCCCTGTGCCCTTGGCGACACCGACGACGAGTGCGTCGGCGCGCAGCGTCGCCGCACCTGAGGTGCTGAGAGTGAGAGCAGTCACGGTGGTGAAATCTCGCTTCCGTTGAGTTGTGTACCGGTCTGTGCTGGTCGAGGGGTGGCCGACCGTGCCCGGCGCATCGTATGACGCCCCCGCAATGTGCCGGGAACGAGCCTACGCGCGCCCCCGCTCCCGGCTCACGGGGGCGGGGCCGTCCGGGGCGGGGGAGCGGACCGGAGGTGTCCCGTCAGCCCAGGGACAGTGCCAGCAGCGCCGCCGTCGCGGCCGTCTCCTCCAGCGCGCCGAACACATCGCCGGTCACCCCGCCGAAGCGCCGCACGCAGTGACGCAGCATCACCTGGGCCGCACCGGGACCGGCCAGGGCGGCGAGGGCGTGCTGGAGGGCGCCTCCGTACCCGCCGACCAGCGCGCCGGCCGCCGCGCAGCACACGAGGACCGCACCGGCCACGGCCGCGGCACCCAGCGGCGGGACGGTGCCCGCCACCGCCGCACCGAGCCCCTCAGGCCGGGCGGGCGGCACGCCCCGGCGCGAGGCCAGCGTGAGTGCGAGGCGGGCGATGACGGCGGCGGCGACCGTGCCCAGCGCGCCGTCCGCCCAGCCCCGCCCGTACAGCTCGAAGAGCGCCGCGACCTGGGCCAGCAGCACGAACAGCAGGGTGATCACACCGAACGGGCCGATGTCCGACTGCTTCATGATCCGCAGCGCGTCCTCGGCCGGCTTGGCGCTGCCGAGCCCGTCGGCGGTGTCCGCGAGCCCGTCCAGATGCAGCCCCCGGGTCAGCGCGGCGGGGAGCGCGGCCGAGGCGACCGCCGCGACCAGGGGCCCCGCCCCGCCCCAGAGGAGCAGCACCCCGGGGACGGCCGCGAGCAGCCCCACGGCGAGCCCGGCGAGCGGGGCGCACAGCATGCCGGCACGGGCGGTGGCGCGGTCCCAGCGGGAGACGCGGACGGGGAGCGCGGTCAGGGTGCCGAAGGCGAATCGCGGGCCGTGGCTGTTCAGGGAGGTCACCGCGCGCAGGCTAGCCGGTGCGGCGGCACACCAGATCGGGCAGAGTGGCCCAAAATGCCGCAGAGGCGGGTCTCAGGGTGGAGGTGGAATGGGTCACTGGTTCCAGCAGAACATCGTCGAGCCGGGCAAACTCCCGCTGCTGCTCGCCCTGAGCGCGTTCGTGCTGACCTTCGCGATCACCCGGGTGATCACCCGGATGATCAGGGCCGGGAAGGGACCGTTCCGCAACTTCACGCCCGGCGGGGTGCACGTCCACCACGTCGTGCCCGGGGTCGTGCTCTCGGTGGTCGGGGGCTTCGGCGCGGTCGCGAGCGGTCAACGGGGCGCGGCCGCCGGGGTCTTCGCGGTCGTCTTCGCGGTGGGCGCCGGCCTGGTCCTCGACGAGTTCGCCCTCATCCTGCACCTCGACGACGTGTACTGGACCGAGGAGGGCCGCCAGAGCGTGGAGATGGTCGTCCTCACCGCCTCGCTCGTCCTGCTCGTGCTCGCCGGGTTCTCGCCGCTCGGTGTGAACGAACTGAGCGATGATCAGCAGCAGAACCGGCTGGGCGTCGTGCTGACCTACGTCGTCAACTTCGGCTTCGTGCTGATCGCCCTGTTCAAGGGCAAGGCCCGGATGGCGGTGATCGGCACCCTCATCCCGGTCATCGCGCTGATCGCCGCGCTCCGGCTGGCCCGGCCCGCCTCCCCGTGGGCGAAGCGCTTCTACCGCCGGCGCCACCGGGCCCGCGCCCGCGCGGTGCTGAGGGCGTATCACCACGATGTGCGCTGGGCCGGCCCGCGCCGCCGGTTCCAGGACCTGATCGGCGGGGCCCCGGACAGGACCGCGCTGCCGGGCCCCCGCCCCGGTGGCGGAACCTGAGGCCCCGCCACCGGCCGGCCGCGAGGGGCGGCGCAGGGCTCAGGCGTTCGTGTCCGCGGCCGCCGTGTCCTCGGACGGCTTCGCTTCGTCCCCGGCCTCCGCCTCGGCTTCCGTTTCCGCTCCGGTTCCCGCTTCCTCCGGGGCGCGCTCGGGCAGCTCCGCCGCCAGCGCCGCCGCGGCCTGCACCAGCGGCAGCGCCAGCAGCGCCCCGCTTCCCTCGCCCACCGTCACCCCGTGGTCCAGCAGCGGGGTCAGCGCCATCCGGTCCAGCGCCTTCAGCTGGGCCGGCTCCCCGCTGAGCTGTCCCGCCAGCCACCAGTCCGGGGCCCGGAAGGCCGCCCGCTGGGCCACCAGCGCACAGGCCGCCGAGACCACCCCGTCCAGCACCACGGGCATCCGGCGCACCGCGCTCTGCAGCAGGAATCCCGTCATGGCCGCCAGATCCGCGCCGCCCACGGCCGCCAGCAGCTCCAGCTGGTCACCGAGGACGGGCCGGGCCCGCCGCAGCGCGTCCCGGATCGCGGCGCACTTGCGCATCCAGGCCAGGTCGTCGATGCCCGCACCGCCGCGCCCGGTCACCACCGAGGCGTCCGTACCGCAGAGGGCGGCGATCAGCGTCGAGGCCGCCGTCGTACCGCCGACACTCAGGTCACCCAGCACCACCAGGTCCGTGCCGGAGTCGGCCTCCTCGTCGGCGATGCGCATCCCGAGCCGTACGGCCTGCTCGGCCTCCTCGGCCGTCAACGCGTCCTCCACGTCGATCCGGCCGCTGCCGCGCCGCACCCGGTCGCGTACGACGGCCTCCGGCAGCAGCTCCGGATCGCAGTCCAGGCCGGCGTCCACGATCCGTACGGGCACGGAGAAGCGCCGGGCCAGCACGGCCACGGGGCTCGCGCCGTCCAGCACCGCGCGGACCAGCTCGTGGGCGGTGCCCGCGGCCCGGCCGGAGACCTCAAGCTCGGCCACCCCGTGATCCCCGGCGAACAGCACGACGCGTGGCCGCTCGACCGCCTTGACGGGCACCGACTGCTGGGCGGCCGACAGCCATTCCCCCAGCTCGTCGAGGCGGCCGAGGGCGCCGACGGGAACAGCGAGCCGCTCCCGGCGTTCCTCGGCATCGCGCCGTACGCCCCCGTCGGGGCGCTCGATCAGGTCGGAGAAGTCGTCCAGATTCACGGGGGTCTGCCTCGCGGGGTCGTCACAGGGTGGGCGGGAACCCGCCGGGGGGCTCCTGGGCGGAACAGTACCCGGCACCCGCTCCCGCACCCCTGGCGCGCACCCGCCCCGCTCAGCCCCGCAGCACCAGGGCCCGCCCCGCCACCACCAGCAGCACCTGCTCGCACTCGGCCGCGAACGCGGCGTTCAGCCGGCCCAGTTCGTCGCGGAAGCGACGCCCGGACGCCGTCGCCGGGACGACGCCGGAGCCGGCCTCGTTGGTCACGGCGACGACCGTACGCCGGGTCCCGCGCACCGCGCGGACCAGCTCGGCGACCCGTCCGCGCAGCTTCTCCTCGCCGCCGTCGGCCCACCGGTCGTCGTCCCAGGCGCCGACCCGGTCCATCGCGTCCGTCAGCCACAGCGACAGACAGTCGATCAGCAGCGGCGGGCCGTCCTGCTCCAGCAGACCCACCAGCTCGCAGGTCTCCTCGGTGCGCCACGCGGCGGGCCGGCGCTCCCGGTGCAGCCCGATCCGGGCCTCCCACTCCGCGTCCCCCTGGCGCCGGCCGCCCGTCGCGACGTACACCACCTCGGGGAAGGTCTCCAGGCGCTGTTCGGCCTCCACCGACTTCCCGGACCTGGCCCCGCCGGTGACCAGCGTGCGCCGGGGCACCTCGGGGGTGGCGTGGTACGCGCCCACCGGGAGCGTCGTCCCGTCCGGCACGGCCCGCGCCCCGCCGGCCGCCAGCCGGCGGTCCAACTCCGCGCCGGGCGGCGCGTCGTGGTCCAGATGGACGGCGATCACCTCGGTGGTGGGCGCGACGGCCCCGGCCGCCCGCAGCCGGGCCACGGCGTCCGGCCGCCCGGTCACGTCGCACACGACCATGTCGTACGGCTCCGCCACCGGGTCGGCCAGACCGGCGGGGGAGGCCCCGGGCGGCAGATAGAGCAGCCGCTCGCCCTCCGGCGCCGTCACCTCGTAACCGGTGCCCGGGGCGTCCATCGCCAGGGCCCGGATCCGGTGCCCGCTGATCAGCGTCAGCTCCTGGCCGTCCGGGACCCGCCCCGCCGGCGGGAGCGAGGCGGGCAGCTCCACGGCGGGCCCGTCATGAGGGTGGGTCAGCAGCACCTGCCGTACCCCGGAGAGCGAGTGACCCGCGCGGGCGGCGGCGAACACGGCGCCCGGGGTGAGGTCCAGCAGCAGTGCGTCGTCCACGAGCAGCGCGGTCGCGGCACGAGCGCCGGTACCGCGGGAGGACGCGCAGACGGCGCAGGGGCAGTCGGGCCGCGGCAGCCCGTCGGGGGCTCCGGTGCCGAGCAGTGTCAGTTCCACGTGCCGATCCTCCCGTGTCCGTGAACCACCTGCGCGCCCGGGACACCCACTAGTCTTCGGGGAGCAACGTGACCCAGGAGGCGGACATGGCGTGGACGTGGCGGTTCGAGAAGTCCGACGGTACGGAGACGGAGCCGGCGCTGCAGCCGGAGGAGTTCACCACTCAGGGCGACGCGGAGTCCTGGATCGGTGAGTTCTGGAAGGAGCTCCTCGAAGGCGGCGCGGACCAGGTGACGCTCTTCGAGGACGGGACGAAGATCTACGGCCCGATGAGCCTCCAGGCCGGCTGAGGCCCGCGGGCCCGCCCGGACCCCGGTGTCCGGGCGGGCCCGCGCGATACGCCCCTTCACCCGGCCGGTCCTCAGATCTCGCCCAGGGTGACCTCGGCCGTCCTGGTCGAGTCCCCCCGTGTGTACCTCACCTCGACCTTCTGGCCCGGCTTCTCACCGGCCAGGGCCTCCGAGAGCGAGGTGATCGTCGTGACGCGGGCGTCGCCGAGCCGGGTGATGACGTCCCCGACGCGCAGACCGGCCTTCTTCGCGGCCCCGTCGCCCTCGACGCTGACGATCGCGACCCCGGCGGGCCGGTAGTCGTCGTCGACGACGGTGCGGCCCGTGATGTCCAGGGCCGCCCGCCCCGAGTCGGTGACCTTGCCCGACTCGATGATCTGGTCGGCGACCGTCCGCACCATCGACACGGGGATCGCGAACCCGATCCCGGGAGCGGCGCTGCCGCCCTGCTCCGAGTCGGTCGCCGCGAGGGTCGGGATGCCGATGACCTCGCTGTCGAGGTTCACCAGGGCGCCGCCGCTGTTGCCCGGGTTGATGGCCGCCGACGTCTGCACCATGTCGGCGAGCGTCGCCCCGGTGCCGCCGCCCGAGCTGCCCTCGCTGACGGTCCGCCCGACGGCCGAGACGATGCCCTGGGTGACGCTGCTGGACAGGCCGAGCGGTGAGCCCATCGCCAGGACGATCTGCCCGACCTCGACCTTCTCGGTGTCGCCGAACTTCGCGGCCCGCAGCCCGTCGGGGATGTCGTCGAGCTTGACGACGGCCAGGTCCTGTTCCGGATAGGAGGAGACCAGGGACGCCTTGAGAACCTTCTCGCCGGTGGCGACGCTGACGTCGAAGGTCTTCTCGCTGCCCACGACGTGGGCGTTCGTGACGATGTGGCCCTTGTCGTCGTAGACGATGCCCGAGCCCAGCGCGTCGCCGGCGCCGATCTGCACGACGGAGGGCAGCACGTCCCTGATGACGCTCTGGTACTGGTCCTCCAGGTCACCCGCGGACCGGGTCACCGCCGCCTGCTGGGCCGGTGCGGCGGACGGGGCGGGACCCGGCCCCGCGCAGCCGCCCGCCAGGGCGATCACGGCGGCGCCGGCGGCCAGGGGCGTGAGCGAGCGGCGTACCCGGCTGCGGGAAGGGGTTGCGTCCATGCCCGGAGTATCGCCAGGGCCCGGCACCCACGGCCTGCGCTGCTGGGCCGATCAGGCGTACGACGGCCTCAGGTGTACGACGGCCTCAGATGTACGACGCCGGGTCGGCCAGGCGTGCGGAGGCGTCCGGCGCGGGGCGGGACGAGGCGTGCGCAGGCGTCCGGCGCGCGCCGACACCGGGCGGAGCCGTCAGCCGCGTACGCCGCACAGGTGCAGCAGCGCCGCCACCCCGCGGTACGGATCGGTCCGCCCCGCGCGGTCCTCGGCCGCGAAGACCCGGGCCAGCTCCTCGGGGCCGGGCAGCTCCGCCTCGTTGCTCACGTTGTCCGTGAAGACCCGCACGCCGTACCAGGCGTGCAGCGGGGCGGCGATCCCCGCGAGGGTGGCCCGCAGCACCTCGAGCCGGTCGGCCCGGACGTCGAGACCGAGCCGGTTCGTGTACGTGTCCGTGTCGAACGCCGCGAGCGCCGCACCGAAGTCGCCGGCCGTCCCCGGGCGCATCGCCAGCGCGTCCGCGTTCCGCACGAGCAGGGAGAGCAGCCCGCCCGGTGCCAGCATCCGGGCCAGGCCGGCCAGCATCGGATCGGGCTCGGGGACGTACATCAGCACGCCGTGGCAGAGCACCACGTCGAAGCTGCCCGGCAGGAAGTGAACCCCGGTGTCACGGCCGTCGCCCTCGATGAGCCGCACCCGCTCCCGGATGCCCTCGGGCTCGCCCGCCAGGGACTCCCGGGCCGACTTCAGCATCTCGCCGTCGGACTCCAGGCCCGTCACGGAGTGCCCGGCCCGCGCCAGGCGCAGCGCCTGCGTGCCCTGGCCCATGCCGACGTCGAGCACCCGCAGCCGCTGCCCCACGGGGTAGCGGGCGGCTATCTGCTCGTCGAGCTGCCGGGCCACGAGCTCCTGGCGGACCGTGTTGCGCAGTCCGCCGAGCCCGCCCAGCCACTGGGTGGACACCCCCGTGAAGCCGGAGGTCTCCGTGCTCAGGGCCGCTCTCCGCGCTTGACCTGGGGCTTGGGCAGGCGCAGCCGGCGCATCTGGAGCGTACGCATCAGGCCGTAGGCCACCGCGCCGCGCTTCGGGGTGTCCGGGAAGCGCTGGGCCAGCTGCTTCTTCAGACGGAACCCGAGGCCGATGGAGTCGACGACGATCAGCACGATCACGCCGAGCCAGAGCAGCAGCGAGATGTTCTGGATGTTCTGCACCTGGATCACGCTGAGGATCAGGATGATCACTGCGAGCGGCAGGAAGTACTCCGCGATGCAGAAGCGCGAGTCCACGAAGTCACGGACGAAGCGGCGCACGGGCCCCTTGTCACGCACCGGCAGATAGCGCTCGTCACCGGACGCGAGAGCCTCCCGCTGCCGGGCCATGTCGGCCCGGCGTGCTTCACGCTGGCGCTTCGCGGCCTCCTTGCGGTCGGTCGGCGCACCGCTGGAGGCACGTCGGCGCTGCGTCTGGGCATCGCTGCGCTTGGGGGTGGGGCGACCCTTCGGAGCCTGGGGGTCGCGGGGCTGCTTGGAGAGGTCCGCCGTCACCTTGCCGGTGGGGGCCTTCTCTTCCTTGGAACGGCTACGGAACACAAAACCCAAGGGTACGGGGTCGGCCGCGACTCCCGGGGACCGGGCGGGAACGATCCGGCAACGGCCTGCGTCCTGAAAAGTGTCCCGACAGGGGCAGAACGGACGTTGCCGACGTCATCCCTGATGGTCGTCTACTCCCTGGGCGGGAGTGGTCTTCGGCGGCAGTCGTCCTTGCGGAGGAGCACATCCGTGCTCGAACAGTGCGGTAATGGAGACAGGGCCCGTACTGTGGGTTCTGTTGGAGTGCTGGAGCTCAGTCCGTCAGAAGGGGGCGCGCGAAGCCCATGAGCGGTGTCATGAAGCGTATGGGAATGATCTTCCGCGCGAAGGCAAACAAGGCCCTTGACCGGGCCGAGGATCCGCGCGAGACCCTCGATTACTCGTATCAGAAGCAGCTCGAACTGCTTCAGAAGGTGCGCCGCGGTGTCGCCGATGTGGCGACGTCGCGCAAGCGGCTGGAGCTGCAGCTGAACCAGCTGCAGGGCCAGTCGTCCAAGCTGGAGGACCAGGGCCGCAAGGCGCTCGCGCTCGGCCGCGAGGACCTGGCCCGTGAGGCGCTGTCCAGGCGCGCCGCCCTCCAGCAGCAGGTCACGGACCTGGAGACGCAGCACCAGACGCTGCAGGGTGAGGAGGAGAAGCTCACTCTCGCGGCCCAGCGTCTGCAGGCCAAGGTCGACGCCTTCCGGACGAAGAAGGAGACCATCAAGGCCACCTACACCGCCGCCCAGGCCCAGACCCGGATCGGTGAGGCCTTCTCCGGCATCTCCGAGGAGATGGGCGACGTCGGCCTGGCGATCCAGCGGGCCGAGGACAAGACGCAGCAGCTCCAGGCACGTGCGGGAGCCATCGACGAGCTGCTGGCCTCCGGTGCCCTCGACGACCCGTCCGGCACGGCGAAGGACGACATCGCCGCCGAGCTGGACCGGATCTCCGGTGGTACGGATGTAGAACTGGAACTGCAGCGCATGAAGGCCGAGCTGGCCGGCGGTTCCGCCGGGCAGCAGCAGGCCATCGAGGGCGGCGCCGGGGACGCGGCACCGCAGGCGCAGCAGTCCCCGCACAAGTTCGACAAGCAGTGAGGGCGGCGTCATGATCGTACGGATCATGGGGGAGGGCCAGGTCGTACTGGCCGACAGTCATGTCGCCGAGCTGAACAAGCTCGACGACGTACTCCTCGCGGAGATGGAGAGCGGTGACGGACCCGGCTTCCGCACCACGCTCCACGCTCTTCTGGACAAGGTGCGCGAGCTCGGCTCGCCGCTCCCCGACGACTCCCTGGAGCCGTCCGAACTGATCCTTCCGGCACCCGACGCCACCCTCGAAGAGGTGCGCTCCATGCTCCGCGACGACGGGCTGATCCCCGGCTGACCGGGGCTGCCCGCTCCGCACTCCCACGCTGCCCCGCCCGGTCCGTCCGGCGCGGGGCAGCGTGCTGTGGCCACTGCCCCCGCACCGTCCGGGCCGGCCGTCCGGACCCCGCCGCCGGGCGCACGCCGTACCGTGGTGCGACGTGACCACCCTCGGAACCGGGCTCGTGCGCGCCCGCCGCTGGCTGCGCGGCCATCCCCTCGCCTTCGACGGTGGCCTCGCCGCGGCCGTGCTCGCCTGCATGATCTGCGCGTCGTTCGCCGAGCCGAACCCGGGACACGGGCCGGTCTTCGGAGCCCGGACGCCCGGAGCGGCCAGCGTGCTGCTGATGCTGCTCGGCGCCGCGGCGCTCGTCCTGCGCCGGCGGCGGCCCAGGACGGTGCTCGCGGTGACCGGACTGCTGTCCGCCGTCGAGTTCCTCCTGATGGATCCGCCCGCGCCCGTGGTGATGAGCGTGGTCATCGCCCTGTTCACCGTCGCGGCCAGCACCGACCGCCCCACCACCTGGCGGGTGGGCCTGCTGACCATGGTGGTGCTCACCGTGGCCGCGATGGTCGTCGGCGCGACGCCCTGGTACAGCCAGGAGAACCTCGGCGTCCTCGCCTGGACCGGCCTGGCCGGTGCCGCCGGCGACGCCGTACGCAGCAGGCGCGCGTTCATCGACGCGATCAGGGAGCGGGCCGAACGCGCCGAACGCACCCGCGAGGAGGAGGCCCGCCGCCGGGTCGCCGAGGAGCGGCTGCGGATCGCCCGGGACCTGCACGACGTCGTCGCCCACCACATCGCCCTGGTCAACGTCCAGGCCGGCGTCGCGGCCCACGTCATGGACAAGCGGCCCGACCAGGCGAAGGAGGCGCTCGCCCACGTACGGGAAGCCAGCCGTTCCGCCCTGAACGAGCTGCGCACCACGGTCGGGCTGCTCCGTCAGACCGGCGACCCGGAGGCCCCCACGGAACCCGCCCCGGGCCTCGCCGTCCTCGACACCCTGGTCGGCACCTTCCGCAACGCCGGGCTCCCCGT
Source organism: Streptomyces silvae (assembly GCF_016745505.1). Lineage (GTDB taxonomy): Bacteria > Actinomycetota > Actinomycetes > Streptomycetales > Streptomycetaceae > Streptomyces > Streptomyces silvae. Next base: position 13,135 of record NZ_JAERUC010000188.1, read on the forward strand.
CGAGGTCGCCTGCACCGACCCGGACAGCCCGCTGCCCGCGGCGGTCGACCTCGCGGCCTACCGGATCATCCAGGAGGCGCTGACCAACGTACGCAAGCACGCGGGCGCCGGCGCGAAGGCCGAGGTGAGCGTCGTACGGGTCGGGGGCACCGCCGAGATCACCGTGCTCGACAACGGCAGGGGGGCGGGCCCGGTCCCCGCACCGGCCGACGGCGGACGGCACGGGCTCCTCGGCATGCGCGAGCGCGTCACCGCGCTGGGCGGGACCCTCACGGCCGGGCCCCGTTACGGAGGCGGGTTCCGGGTGCATGCGATCCTGCCCGTCACGTCCCGCACGCACGAACCGGACAGGCCGGGCACGGCGGGGATCACGGGGGGATGCGCATGACGCCCATCAAGGTGCTGCTCGCCGACGACCAGGCACTGCTGCGCAGCGCCTTCCGGGTGCTGGTCGACTCCGAACCCGACATGCAGGTCGTCGGTGAGGCCGCCGACGGCGCGGAAGCCGTCGCGCTGGCCCGTTCGACCCGCGCCGACGTCGTGCTGATGGACATCCGGATGCCGGGCACCGACGGTCTGGCGGCCACCCGGATGATCAGCGCGGACCCGGACCTCGCGGGCGTACGGATCGTCATGCTGACCACCTTCGAGGTGGACGAGTACGTGGTGCGGTCCCTGCGCGCCGGCGCGTCCGGCTTCCTGGGCAAGGGCGCGGAGCCGGACGAGCTGCTCAACGCGATCCGGGTCGCGGCGGCCGGTGAGGCGCTGCTCTCCCCGGTCGCGACCAAGGGCCTCATCGCCAGCTTCCTGGCCCAGGGCGGCAGCGCGGGGGAGGACCCGGGCGGCACGGAGTACGCCGAGCGCCTCGCCGCGCTCACCGGGCGGGAGCGCGAGGTGCTCGTCCAGGTCGCGGGCGGGCACTCCAACGACCAGATCGCCGAAAGGCTCGTCGTCAGCCCGCTCACCGTGAAGACCCATGTCAACCGGGCCATGGCGAAGCTGGGGGCGCGCGACAGGGCGCAATTGGTCGTCATTGCCTACGAATCGGGTCTGGTCCGCCCCAGGGTGGAGTGACGGGTGGAGGCCGCGCTACTCCAGCTGCGGTATGCGCGGGCCGAGAAAGCAACCCGGGGGCCGACGTTTTCGCGCGGGGAACCGGCGATCGTATAGACGGGCGGGCTGTGTCCCCGCTGTGTCCGCCGGAGCGGGCACGGCCCCAGCCGCCCACCTGCCGCGTACGCCACAGAAGAGAGACCCACCCATGTCCTGGCTGTCCAGATTCAGCCTCGCGCAGAGGGCCCTGATCGGGCTGATCTCGATCGTCGCGCTCGTTTTCGGAGCGATCGCGATCCCGCAGCTCAAGCAGCAGCTGCTGCCCACCATCGAACTGCCGATGGTGTCGGTGCTGGCGCCCTACCAGGGTGCGTCCCCCGATGTGGTCGAGAAGCAGGTCGTCGAGCCCCTCGAGAACGCCATCAAGGCCGTCGACGGCGTCGAGGGCATCACCTCGACCGCCAGCGAGGGCAACGCCGTCATCATGGCGACCTTCGACTTCGGTGACGAGGGCACCAAGCAGCTCGTCGCCGACATCCAGCAGGCGGTCAACCGCGCCCGCATCCAGCTTCCCGACGACGTGGACCCGCAGGTCGTCGCCGGTTCCACCGACGACATCCCGACCGTCGTCCTCGCCGTCACCTCGGACAAGGACCAGCAGGCGCTCGCCGACCAGCTGGACCGCACGGTCGTCCCGGCACTGGAGGACATCGACGGCGTCGGCCAGGTCGCCGTCGACGGGGTCCAGGACCTCCAGGTCTCCGTCGTCCCCGACGACAGGAAGCTCGCCGCGGCGGGCATGAACGCCGGCTCCCTCTCCCAGGCCCTCCAGGCCGGCGGCGCCACCGTCCCGGCCGGCTCCTTCTCCGAGGCGGGCAAGAGCCGCACCATCCAGGTGGGCGGCTCCTTCACCTCGCTGAAGCAGATCGAGGACCTCAAGGTCTCCGCGTCGGACCCGGCGACGGGCAAGGCCGGGAAGCCGGTCCGCGTCGGTGACGTCGCGACGGTGAAGCAGGAGCCCGCCACCGCGGTCTCCCTGACCCGTACGAACGGCAAGCCGAGCCTCGCCGTCATGGCGACGATGGACAAGGACGGCAGCGCCGTCGGCATCTCGGACGCGGTCCAGGACAAGCTCCCGGACCTGCGCAAGGACCTCGGCGCGGGCGCCGAGCTGACCGTCGTCTCCGACCAGGGGCCCGCCGTCTCCAAGGCGATCTCCGGTCTGACCACCGAGGGCGCGCTCGGCCTGCTCTTCGCGGTCGTCGTGATCCTGGTCTTCCTCGCGTCGATCCGCTCGACGCTGGTCACCGCGGTCTCCATCCCGCTCTCCGTGGTCCTCGCGCTGATCGTGCTCTGGACCCGCGACCTGTCGCTGAACATGCTGACGCTCGGCGCGCTCACCATCGCGATCGGCCGCGTCGTCGACGACTCGATCGTGGTCCTGGAGAACATCAAGCGGCACCTCGGCTACGGCGAGGAGCGCCGGTCGGCGATCATCACCGCGGTCAAGGAGGTGGCCGGAGCGGTCACCTCCTCCACGCTCACCACCGTCGCGGTCTTCCTGCCGATCGGTCTGGTCGGAGGCATGGTCGGCCAGCTCTTCGGTTCGTTCTCCCTCACCGTCACGGCGGCCCTGCTGGCCTCACTGCTGGTCTCGCTGACCGTGGTCCCGGTCCTCTCGTTCTGGTTCCTGCGGGCCCCCAAGGGCACCGCCGCCGACCCGGACGAGGCGCGCCGCGAGGCCGAGGAGAAGGAGGCGGCCAGCCGGCTCCAGCGGATCTACGTCCCGGTGCTGCGCTTCGCCACCCGGCGCCGCGTCACCAGCATCGTCATCGCCTTCGCGGTCCTGTTCGGCACCTTCGGCATGGCCCCCCTCCTGAAGACGAACTTCTTCGACCAGGGCGAGCAGGAAGTCCTCTCCATCAAGCAGGAGCTGACCCCCGGCACCAGCCTGGAGTCGGCCGACGAGGCCGCGCGGAAGGTCGAGAAGGTCCTCGCCGCCGACAAGGGCGTCGAGGACTACCAGGTCACCGTCGGCTCCTCCGGCTTCATGGCGGCCTTCGGCGGCGGTACGGGCGCCAACCAGGCCTCGTACCAGGTCACCCTCAAGGACTCGGCGGACTTCGACGCCACCCAGGACCGCATCGACGAGGCCCTGGGCAAGCTCGACGGCATCGGCGACACCACGATCGCCGCGGGCGACGGCTTCGGCAGCCAGGACCTCAGCGTCGTGGTCAAGGCCGCCGACGCGGACGTGCTGAAGAAGGCCTCCGAAGCCGTCCGGGGAGAGGTCGCGAAGCTGAAGGACGTCACCGACGTCCAGAGCGACCTGGCGCAGAGCGTCCCGCGCATCTCGGTGAAGGCCAACGACAAGGCGGCCGACGCGGGGTTCAACCAGACCACGCTCGGAGCGGCCGTCGCGGGTGCGGTGCGGGGCACCCCGTCCGGCAAGGCGATCATGGACGACACCGAGCGTGACGTCGTCGTGAAGTCGTCCCGCCCGGCCACCACGATGGCCGAGCTGAAGGCCCTCAAGCTCGGACCGGTCGAGCTCGGCGAGATCGCCGACGTCGAGCTGGTCCCCGGCCCGGTCTCGATGACCCGGATCGACGGCCAGCGCGCCGCGACCATCACCGCCAAGCCGACCGGTGACAACACGGGCGCGGTCAGCACCTCGCTCCAGACGAAGATCGACGCCCTGGACCTCCCGGAGGGCGCCACCGCGACCATCGGCGGTGTCTCCGCGGACCAGAACGACGCCTTCATGAAGCTGGGCCTGGCCATGCTGGCGGCCATCGCGATCGTCTTCATGCTGCTGGTGGCCACCTTCCGGTCGCTCGTCCAGCCGCTGATCCTGCTGGTCTCCATCCCCTTCGCGGCGACCGGCGCCATCGGCCTCCTGGTCGTCACCGGCACCCCGATGGGCGTCCCGGCGATGATCGGCATGCTGATGCTGATCGGCATCGTGGTGACCAACGCGATCGTGCTGATCGACCTGATCAACCAGTACAGGTCGCAGGGCATGGGCGTCGTCGAGGCGGTCGTCGAGGGCGGCCGCCACCGTCTGCGCCCGATCCTGATGACGGCACTGGCGACGATCTTCGCCCTGCTCCCGATGGCGCTCGGCGTCACGGGTGAAGGCGGCTTCATCTCCCAGCCGCTGGCGGTCGTGGTGATCGGCGGTCTGATCACCTCCACGCTGCTGACCCTGCTCCTGGTGCCGACGCTCTACGCGATGGTCGAACTCCGCAAGGAGCGCCGCGCGAAGAAGAAGGCGGCCAGGCGCGAGGCGAAGTCCGGCACGGCGGCCCCCGGGACGGCGGAGGAGACCGCCTCCGAGGAGCCTGAGCCCGCGAAGGCCTGACCCCGCCGCCCGAGTGACACAGGAAGGCCCCCGACGCCGCACAACGGCATCGGGGGCCTTTCCCGCACCCTCAGGTCCTTCGGGGGCCCTACGGCAGCGCCAGCATCCGCTCCAGCGCGAGCTTGGCGAACTTCTCCGTCTCGGGGTCGACCTGGATCCGGTTGACCAGGTTCCCCTCGGCCAGCGACTCCAGCGTCCACACCAGGTGCGGCAGGTCGATCCGGTTCATGGTCGAGCAGAAGCAGACCGTCTTGTCGAGGAAGACGATCTCCTTGTCCTCGGCGGCGAAACGGTTCGCCAGCCGGCGCACCAGATTCAGCTCCGTGCCGATCGCCCACTTGGAGCCGGCCGGGGCCGCCTCCAGGGCCTTGATGATGTACTCCGTCGAGCCGACGTGGTCCGCGGCCGCCACGACCTCGTGCTTGCACTCCGGGTGCACCAGCACGTTGACCCCGGGGATCCGCGCCCGTACGTCCTCGACCGACTCGACCGAGAAGCGGCCGTGGACCGAGCAGTGCCCGCGCCACAGGATCATCTTCGCGTCACGCAGCTGCTCGGTGGTGAGGCCGCCGTTCGGCTTGTGCGGGTTGTAGAGGACGCAGTCCTCCAGGGTCATCCCCATGTCCCGTACGGCCGTGTTCCGGCCCAGGTGCTGGTCCGGCAGGAAGAGCACCTTCTCCCCCTGCTCGAACGCCCACTCCAGCGCCCGCTTCGCGTTGGACGAGGTGCAGATCGTGCCGCCGTGCCGGCCGGTGAAGGCCTTGATGTCGGCGGAGGAGTTCATGTACGAGACCGGCACGACCTGGTCGGCCACGCCCGCCTCCGTCAGCACGTCCCAGCACTCGGCGACCTGCTCCGCGGTGGCCATGTCGGCCATCGAGCAGCCCGCGGCCAGGTCCGGCAGGACGACCTTCTGGTCGTCACCCGTCAGGATGTCCGCCGACTCGGCCATGAAGTGCACACCGCAGAAGACGATGTACTCGGCCCCGGGGCGCGCCGCCGCGTCCCGGGCCAGCTTGAACGAGTCGCCGGTGACGTCCGCGAACTGGATGACCTCGTCGCGCTGGTAGTGGTGCCCGAGCACGAAGACCTTGTCCCCGAGCTTCTCCTTGGCGGCGCGCGCCCGCTCCACCAGGTCCGGGTCGGACGGGGAGGGCAGGTCGCCGGGGCATTCGACCCCGCGCTCGCTCCGCGGGTCGGCCTCGCGGCCGAGCAGCAGAAGGGCGAGGGGCGTGGGCTGGACATCCAGGGGCTGGGCGGTGGTCACGACACGCACCCTTTCTTTTCTGCGGAACGCCTTTTCGTCTAATTGACGTTATCTATCATAACCGCTTCGTGTCAGCTTGACGATGTCCATAGCGTCGATGTGACGCATCCCCCCGCGCATGCGGTGTGCGAGCATGAAGGGAACAGACACGCGCCTGGCCCGGAATGAATCCGCGGCCCCGATGGTTGGACCGTCGGCAAGCAGTCCGTACAACCCGGGAGAGAAGCAGATGTCCGTATCGGACGAGACCACCACCGTGAGCGACGGCATCCTCCTGTCCGACGCCGCCGCAGACAAGGTCAGGACCCTGCTCGAGCAGGAGGGCCGTGACGACCTCGCTCTGCGCGTCGCCGTGCAGCCCGGAGGCTGCTCGGGCCTGCGGTACCAGCTCTTCTTCGACGAGCGCTCGCTCGACGGGGACGTCGTGAAGGACTTCGGCGGCGTCAAGGTCGTCACGGACCGGATGAGCGCCCCGTACCTGGGCGGCGCCTCCGTCGACTTCGTGGACACCATCGAGAAGCAGGGCTTCACGATCGACAACCCGAACGCCACGGGCTCCTGCGCCTGCGGTGACTCCTTCAGCTGAACCCTGAGTCGTACGACAGCGGCGGCGCTCCCGGAATCCGGGAACGCCGCCGCTGTCGTTGTGCGGGCGGATCTCAGCCGCGCGGCACCGGCTCGCCCGTCCCCGCGTCGACCACCTTCCGGCCGTCCAGCGGCTCGTCCAGCGTCACCGTCCGGGTCAGCTCCTTGGCGATCATGATGCAGGCCTTCCCGGGATCCGGCTTCGACTCGGTGACCGTGATCCGCACCGTCGAGCCGTCCTCCGTGGCACGGGCCGCGTAGGTGCTGCACACGCCGCCCCAGAACGTGACCTCCAGGGTCCGGCCGTCCGCGCTGTAGGAGAGGGGGCGCGGGCCCTTGCCCTGCGGGTCCTTGGTGGGCTCCGGGGCCGGCGAGGTGTTCTCCGGTGCCAGATGGTCCGGGTCCACCGCGACCTGGACGACCGTGCTGCCCGGGCCGCCCTCGGTGGGCTCCACGGAGAAGAGCCACGAGGGTACGAGGATCTGCTCACCGTCCGCGTACTGCGCCGCGAGCCCGAACCGTGCCCCGTCGACCGTCATCGTGGTGGCCGGCGGGGTCCTGCCGCAGTCGCCCTTCGGTGCGCTCGGGTCTCCCTCCAGCGGCTCCGGGGTCGCGCAGTCGCCGGCGCCGGACCTCGCGGCCCGCCGGCTCTCCGCGTTCAGCTGCTTCAGCGCGTCGTCCGCGCCGGTCACCGGATAGCTGTCGCCCTTCTCCAGGCCCTTCAGATGCCCGCTGCCGCCGACGATCTCGCCCCCGGCGCCCACCTGGATCCCGGTCGACCACCCGTAGGTCGGCAGCCCGCCCACCACGGGGTCGGCGTTGACCACCCGTACGGAACCCATGAGCTGATCCGCGTCGAGCGCGGCACCGTCCTGCCCCACGGCCTTCAGCACCGGCGCCGCCGCGGCCTCGGCGGCCTTCTCGCTCACGGGGGAGCCGGACGCGGGGGTCCGGTCCTGCTTCGCGCAGGTCTTGGGCGATTCGCACGCGTCGGAGCCCCCGGCGGCGTACCGGGCGAACGTCCAGGTCCCGGGCGCCTGCTTGGTCACCCTCAGGAACGGGCCGGAGCCGTCGCCATCGCTGCCCACCTTCCAGGCCGTGCCGTCGGCGCGCGGTGTCCCCGCCAGTCCGAGGGCCTTCGCGAGGCGTGCCACCTCGGCCGAGGTGACCGTGCCCGTCGCGCGGTGGACGGGGGCCTCGTCCGGGCCGTCGGGCAGCTCGCCCGAGGCGCGGTAGACGGTCCCGCCGCCATGCGGGTCGGGCTCACCCGGCGCGATGCCCGGGGGAGCCGACGGGCTGTCCGCACGGTCCAGCGCCAGCAGCGGAGGGGTGCTGTCCCCGGCCGCCGCCCGGCCCGCGTCCGTACCGCCGTCGCCCGACGCGGTGGAGGCCCAGTACGCGGCCCCGCCCCCGGTCAGCAGCACGGCCGCCGCCACCGAGGCCACGGCGAGCGGCGACCGCCGCCGCCGGGGGCCGGTCACGTCATTCTCGGGTCGCTCGGTGCTCACCGGATCGCTCCTTCGGCTGCCTGGCCGTCACTGGCGCATCATCCGTCCCCGGGCCGGGGACACCGGTGGGACGGGCCAGGGGAGCGGGCGGTTCCCCCGTACGCGTGGGGGAGCGGCTCCGAGCCTTCGGGGCGGCCCCGCTCAGTCCCCGTAGTCGGACATGGAGTCGACCAGGCGGGCCGAGGACGGCGGCACCCTCACCCCGTGGATGCGGGAGGGCTCCACCGGCTTCGCGGCGGTCTTCGCGGGTACGGCCCAGTGCGGCGCCATCCGCGCGCAGTCACCGCGCAGCTCGGCCAGGCTCATCTCGGACTCACGCGGAACGGACTCACGCGGAACGATCGTGTTCGACATGTACGCACCGTATGCACGGGAGAGCCCAGGTAGAAAGACCTACTATCGGGTAGTTTTGCCCCTTCAGGCATGGTGGTGCCACCGGGTAGCGTGAACTGTCACGCCGTCCCGGAGGGCGCGCTCACGCGTTCCCTTCGCCTTCCGCAGGAGCAGCCTCCCCGTGCGCATCGCAGTCACCGGCTCCATCGCCACAGACCACCTCATGACCTTCCCCGGCCGATTCGCCGACCAGCTGGTCGCGGATCAGCTGCACACGGTCTCGCTCTCCTTCCTCGTCGACAACCTCGACGTGCGCCGCGGCGGGGTCGGGGCCAACATCGCCTTCGGCATGGGCGTGCTCGGCACGCAGCCGATCCTCGTGGGTGCCGTCGGCGCCGACTTCGACGACTACCGCGCCTGGCTCGACCGGCACGGCGTCGACACCGGCTCCGTCCGGGTCTCCGAGGTGCTGCACACGGCGCGCTTCGTCTGCACGACCGACGCCGACCACAACCAGATCGGCTCCTTCTACACGGGCGCCATGAGCGAGGCCCGGCTGATCGAGCTCAAGAGCGTCGCCGACCGCGTCGGCGGGCTCGACCTCGTCTCGATCGGCGCCGACGACCCCGAGGCGATGCTCCGCCACACCGAGGAGTGCCGCTCGCGGGGCATCCCGTTCGCCGCGGACTTCTCGCAGCAGATCGCCCGCATGGACGGAGAGGAGATCCGCATCCTCCTCGACGGAGCGACGTACCTCTTCTCCAACGAGTACGAGAAGGGGCTCATCGAGGCCAAGACCGGCTGGAGCGACGAGGAGATCCTCTCCAAGGTCGGCCACCGCGTCACCACCCTCGGCGCCCGCGGCGTCCGCATCGAGCGGGCCGGCGAGGACCCCGTCGAGGTCGGCTGCGCCGAGGAGGAGCGCAAGGCGGACCCCACCGGCGTCGGCGACGCCTTCCGGGCCGGCTTCCTCTCCGGCCTCGCCTGGGGCGTGAGCCTGGAGCGTGCCGCCCAGGTCGGCTGCATGCTCGCGACCCTGGTCATCGAGACCGTCGGCACCCAGGAGTACACCCTGCGCCGCACCCACTTCATGGACCGCTTCACCAAGGCCTACGGGGACGAGGCGGCCTCCGAGGTCCGTAAGCACCTCTCCTAGCCGACCGGGCGCACGCGCCACGGGCTCACAGGAGTCGGCGGACCACATAGGCCGAACCGCGGTCCGCCGGCTCCTCGCCCACGTACTCCTGTTCGCGCATCGTGCACCAGGCCGGAATGTCCAGGCGGGCGGCCTCGTCGTCGGAGAGCACCGTCACCGTGCCGCCCACGGGTACCTCTCCGATCACCTTTGCGAGTTCGATCACAGGGATCGGGCATCGCCTGCCCAGCGCGTCGACCACCAGCGAGGCCCGCGGCTCCGCGGAGGGGGCCGGCGAGGCCGGCGCACCGAGCCTCTCCCGCACCTCGGCGACCACCCCCGGCAGGACGTCGAGGAAGCGGCCGACCTCCTCCTCCGTCGTCCGGGCCGGAAGTGACACGCGGATGTTCCCCTCCGTGAGGACCCCCATCGCCTTCAGGACATGGCTCGGCGTCAGGGTGCTGCTCGTGCAGGACGATCCGGACGAAACGGAGAAACCGGCCCGGTCCAGCTCATGGAGCACGGTCTCCCCGTCGACATAGAGACAGGAGAAGGTGACCAGATGCGGCAGCCGCCGCACCGGATCGCCGACCACCTCCACATCGGGCACCAGCTCCGGTACCGCCGTCCGGATCCGGTTCACCAGGGCCCGCAGCCGCTCTGCCTCCGCCTCGGCCTCCGCGCGCACCGCCCGCAGCGAGGCCGCGGCCGCCACGATCGCCGGGATGTTCTCGAAACCGGCGGCCCGCCCCGACTCCCGCTCGTCCACGGGCCCTTGGGGCGCGAACCGTACGCCCTTGCGCACGGCCAGCAGCCCGACCCCGGCCGGCCCGCCCCACTTGTGGGCGCTGGCGGTCAGCAGAGACCAGCGGCCGGGCACGGGCCCCCAGCCCAGCGACTGCGCGGCGTCCACCAGCAGCGGCACGCCCGCCTCGGCGCAGATCCCGGCGGTCTCCACCACCGGCTGCTCCGTCCCCACCTCGTGGTTGGCGGACTGGAGGCAGGCCAGCGCCGTGTCCGTACGAAGGGCCCGGTCGTACGCCGAGGGGTCCACCGCCCCGGTCCGGTCCACCGGCACCTCGGTGAACGACCCCCCGGCCGCTTCGAGGGCCGCGGCGGAGTGGAACACCGAGGAGTGCTCGACGGCGGAGAGCACCAGATGGCTGCCGACACGCCGACGCCCGGACAGCACGCCGGCGATCCCCGAGTGCACCGCGCGCGTGCCGGACGAGGTGAAGACGAGCTCGTCGGGACGGCAGCCGACGGCCTCGGCCGCCGTCTCCCTGGCCGCGTCCAGCAGCAGCGCGGCCCGCCGCCCCTCGCGGTAGAGACGGGCGGGATCGGCCCAGCCCTCGTCCAGGGAGGCTTGCAGCGCCTGGCGGGCGACGGGATGCAGGGGGGCGGAGGAAGCCGCGTCGAAGTAGGGCACGCCGTCACGCTAGCCCGCGGCGCCGCGCGAGGGGGCGGCCGGCCGTGGCCGCGGTGGGGAGAGGGGGCGTCAGATGGCGGCCGGAGGCTCGCATTCCATCCCTTCGGGGTGTCGTGCGGCGCGTTGGGCACCCTCCCCGCGCGGCCCCAAATAGCGTCCAGTAGGGTTTGGTCCGCATAAACATCCAAACCCCTGCCCGCGTCAGGGCCGGCGACCGACCAAGTGAGACGGCCGCGCCGACCGTGCGGGCGAGACTCTCGGGAAGGCGCTACGTGAGTCCCAACGGCTCCGACCGCTCGTCGCGGCGCCCGATGCGGCGGAAGCTGCCGCAGGTGCTGACTGCGGGCCTGGTCCTGGCGACGGCCTCCGGTTGTTCATACAACTGGGAGGATTTCCCCCGCCTCGGAATGCCCACCCCGGTAACGGAAGAGGCCCCTCGGATCCTCTCCCTCTGGCAGGGCTCGTGGGCGGCAGCGCTCGCCACGGGCGTCCTTGTCTGGGGGCTGATCATCTGGAGCGTCATCTTCCACCGGCGAAGCAGGACCAAGGTGGAGGTACCTCAGCAGACCAGGTACAACATGCCTATCGAGGCGCTGTACACAGTGGTCCCCCTCATCATCGTCTCGGTGTTCTTCTACTTCACCGCGCGCGATGAGTCGAAGCTCCTCGAGCTCAGCCCGAAGCCGGCCCACACGATCAACGTGGTCGGCTACCAGTGGAGCTGGGGCTTCAACTACATCGAGAACGTGGAGGGCGAGCCCTCCACCGGCAACGAGGTCCCCAAGGAGCTCGACGCCATCCCCGACAAGTTCCGGAAGGACTTCCCCGCGAACGCCAACGGCGTCTACGACGTGGGCATCCCCGGTACGCGTAACCCGCAGAACGGCAACCCGGGTCCGACCCTGTGGCTGCCGAAGGGCGAGAAGGTCCGTTTCATCCTGACTTCGCGTGACGTCATCCACTCCTTCTGGGTGGTGCCGTTCCTCATGAAGCAGGACGTCATTCCGGGCCACACCAACTCCTTCGAGGTCACGCCGAAGAAGGAGGGCACCTACATGGGTAAGTGCGCCGAGCTCTGCGGCGTCGACCACTCCCGGATGCTCTTCAACGTCAAGATCGTCTCTCCCGAGCGTTACCAGCAGCACCTCAAGGAGCTGGCGGAGAAGGGTCAGACGGGCTACGTGCCGGCAGGCATCGAGCAGACGGACCCGGCCAGGAATGCGGAGACGAACAAACTGTGAGCATCCTCAACGAATCCCAGGGTGCCGCGGCAGCAGATGACTCGTTCGAGGACGAGCTGCCGGTGCGGCGCAAGCAGCCGGGGAGTGTCGTCGTCAAGTGGCTGACCACCACCGACCACAAGACGATCGGCACGATGTACCTGGTCACATCGTTCGCCTTCTTCTGCATCGGTGGCCTCCTGGCGCTCTTCATGCGCGCCGAGCTGGCCCGTCCGGGTACGCAGATCATGTCGAACGAGCAGTTCAACCAGGCGTTCACGATGCACGGCACGATCATGCTGCTGATGTTCGCGACGCCGCTGTTCGCCGGGTTCGCGAACTGGATCATGCCGCTGCAGATCGGCGCGCCCGACGTGGCGTTCCCGCGGCTGAACATGTTCGCGTACTGGCTGTACCTCTTCGGCTCGCTGATCGCGGTGGCCGGCTTCCTCACCCCGCAGGGTGCGGCCGACTTCG
>NZ_JAERUC010000189.1 GCF_016745505.1 Streptomyces silvae
GCGGGTGACGAGAATCGAACTCGCGCTCTGAGCTTGGGAAGCTCATGTTCTACCATTAAACTACACCCGCGAAGCGCGCCGATGATCGGCTGTGCATCGTCCCACACTGTACCCCATCGCAGACCCCCGGTGCTTTCGCCGTGGGGTCTGTGTGTCGTTCCGGGGGGTGGATGCGGGTGAGGGCGCGGGGAGTTGAGGGCGTAGCGTGGGTGGGCGGAGTGCCGCCTGGAGTGGCGTCCCGTTCATCCCCTAATGTGGCGGTCTCGTCCAAGGCTGGTTGGGGAAGGGACTTGATGGAGTCGATGGAGCGCACCGTCGTCCGCTGTGCCGAAGGGCACGTTTTTGCCGCCTCTTCGTTCCCGATGCAGCAGCTCGGGTCCGAGCGGATCGGTCCCGGGCGGCTCATCCGCTGTCCGCGTTGTGCGCGGTTGAGGCAGGCCGTTCCTGTGGCGTTCGAGGAGCGCTAGAGGTGTGAGGCAGTCGCGTGGGCCGGTCCGGTTGGGGTCGGCCTGCGCGTTCTGCGTATCCTCGGTGCGTGCTTCTCTCAGATAAGGACCTCCGGGCCGAGATCGACGCCGGGCGGGTTCGCATTGACCCGTTCGACGCTTCGATGGTGCAGCCCTCGAGCATCGATGTGCGGCTGGACCGCTACTTCCGGGTGTTCGAGAACCACCGCTATCCGCATATCGATCCCGCCGTCGAGCAGGTGGACCTGACCCGTCAGGTCGAGCCGGACGGCGACGAGGCGTTCATCCTGCACCCCGGAGAGTTCGTCCTGGCGTCGACGTACGAGGTCATCTCGCTCCCCGACGACCTGGCGTCGCGGCTGGAGGGGAAGAGCTCGCTGGGCCGGCTCGGGCTGGTGACGCATTCGACGGCCGGGTTCATCGACCCCGGGTTCTCGGGCCATGTGACCCTTGAGCTGTCGAATCTGGCGACGCTGCCGATCAAGCTCTGGCCGGGAATGAAGATCGGGCAGCTGTGTATGTTCCGGCTGACGTCGTCCTCGGAATTCCCGTACGGATCCGAGCGCTACGGATCGCGTTATCAGGGCCAGCGAGGGCCGACCGCCTCGCGTTCTTTCATGAATTTCCATCGGACACAGGTGTGATACGGCATGGCTGGTGAAGTGCGGGAGAATCTGACGTACGAGGCCTTCGGGCACGCCGTACGGGAGCTGGCGCAGGCGGTGGCCGACGACGGCTACGAGCCGGATGTCGTGCTGAGCATCGCGCGGGGCGGGGTCTTCGTCGCGGGCGGTCTGGCGTACGCCCTGGACTGCAAGAACATCCACCTGGTCAACGTGGAGTTCTACACCGGGGTCGGCACCACCCTGGAAATGCCCGTCATGCTGGCGCCCGTCCCCAATGCCATCGACTTCACGCAGAAGAAGGTGCTCATCGCGGACGACGTCGCCGATACGGGAAAGACGCTGAAGCTGGTCCGTGACTTCTGCATCGATCATGTGGCCGAGGTGCGCAGCGCGGTCATCTACGAGAAGCCGCAGTCGCTCGTGAAATGCGAGTACGTGTGGAAGAAGACCGATCAGTGGATCAACTTCCCGTGGAGCGTGGAGAAGCCCGTCGTGCGCCGTGAGGGCCAGGTTCTCGACTCCTAGGACGCGCACGCACGCGAGACGCAGGGCATGAGACAGAGGAAGGGCCCCGGTGCGGTGAGTGCACCGGGGCCCTTCCGTATGCCGGATCAGATCGTGCCGAGCTTGATGATCGAGAGCAGCGCGATCAGCTGGATCGCGGAGGCGCCCAGCGCCTTCGGCCACGGCAGGTCGTGCGACTTGCTCACCATCGAGGTGAACAGCGCCCCGGCGGCCAGCCAGGTGACCCAGCCGAGGATCTGGACCAGGGAGTTCTCGCCGCCCAGGAACAGGGCGAAGACCAGGCGGGGTGCATCCGTGATGGACATGATCAGCATCGACAGGCCCACGGTCGGCTGCCAGGAGCCCGTGCCGCCGAGCTGGCGGGCCAGGGTGTGCGTGACCGCGCCGAGGACCAGTCCGCCGATGACGAAGCCGACGCCGGTGAAGATCACGTACGGGGCGGCCGTGGAGACCTCCGCGTGGATCGCCTCGTCGCGTGCCTGGTCGAAGCCGAAGAGCGCGAGCAGGCCGTACACGAACGTGACGACGATCGCGGTGCCCCAGACGGGGTAGTCGCGCATCTGCCAGAACGTCGGCCCCGGCCGCATCACGATGCCGCTCAGCAGCTGCTTCCAGTGCAGCCGCGGCCCCGAGGGGTGCGCGGGGGCCTGGCCGGCCTGGTAGGTGTTGCCGGCGCCGTACGGGTCCTCGTCGATGCTGAACGCCTGGGTGTGCCCCGGGGCGTTGGCATAGGGGTCCTGTTGCGACGGCTGGTGGTACGGGTCGCCGAAGTACTCCGGTTCGCCGTGCCCGCCTGCGTGCCCGTTCCCACCCCCGTGTCCGTTGCCGCCGTGCCCGCCGCCGTACGGGGCGCCCTGGGGGCCTCCTCCGTACGGTGCGCCGCTGCCTCCTGCCGGGGGCCACGACTGCCCGCCGTACGGCGGCGGCGGTGAGGCCTGCGTGCCGTACGGCTGTTGCTGCTGCGGGTGTTGCTGCGGTGTGCGGTTGTCCCGGCCGCGTCCGATCCTGAATCCAGCCACACATCGAACGTACCTGGTCCGTGTGGGTGCGGTGTGAGGGCCGGGGGAACAGGGGGCCCATTGCGGCCTAGCTGTGACATCCCCTAGGGGAACCCTGGGGGGCCTGCGGGAGCACCGGGGGCCCCTCCTGGGGCTCCTGTGGCACGGCGGGCCGTCAGCACCCCCTGACACGACGGAGCGGCCGGTCCTGCCCCCGAGGCAGGTCCGGCCGCTTCCGTGGTGGGAGACGGTTACTGGACGGGCGCCGGTTCCGGCTGGTCGGCGTCCTCCGCGTCACCCGACGGGTCGGCGGGCGTCTTCACCGATTCGAGGAGCAGCTGGGACACGTCGACGACCTGCACCGACTCCTTCGCCTTGCCGTCGTTCTTCTTGCCGTTGACCGAGTCGGTCAGCATGACGAGGCAGAACGGGCAGGCGGTGGAGACGATGTCCGGGTTGAGGGAGAGGGCTTCGTCGACGCGCTCGTTGTTGATGCGCTTGCCGATCCGCTCCTCCATCCACATCCGGGCACCACCGGCGCCGCAGCAGAAGCCGCGCTCCTTGTGGCGGTGCATCTCCTCGTTCCGCAGACCCGGGACCTTGGCGATGATCTCGCGCGGGGGCGTGTAGATCTTGTTGTGACGGCCCAGGTAGCAGGGGTCGTGGTACGTGATCAGGCCCTCGACCGGGGTGACCGGCACGAGCTTGCCCTCGTCCACCAGGTGCTGGAGCAGCTGGGTGTGGTGGATGACCTCGTACTCGCCGCCGAGCTGCGGGTACTCGTTGGCGATCGTGTTGAAGCAGTGCGGGCAGGTCGCGACGATCTTCTTCGAGGCCTTGGCCTTCTTGGTCGAGTCGTCCTCGTCGTCCTCGCCGAACGCCATGTTCAGCATCGCGACGTTCTCCTGGCCGAGCTGCTGGAAGAGCGGCTCGTTGCCCAGGCGTCGGGCGGAGTCACCCGTGCACTTCTCGTCGCCGCCCATGATCGCGAACTTGACGCCCGCGATGTGGAGAAGCTCGGCGAAGGCCTTGGTGGTCTTCTTGGCGCGGTCCTCCAGGGCACCGGCGCAGCCGACCCAGTAGAGGTAGTCGATCTCGCTGAGGTCCTCGACGTCCTTGCCGACGATCGGGACCTCGAAGTCGACCTCCTTGGTCCACTCGACGCGCTGCTTCTTGGCCAGCCCCCAGGGGTTGCCCTTCTTCTCCAGGTTCTTGAGCATCGTGCCCGCCTCGGACGGGAACGCGGACTCGATCATCACCTGGTAGCGGCGCATGTCGACGATGTGGTCGATGTGCTCGATGTCGACCGGGCACTGCTCCACGCACGCACCGCAGGTGGTGCACGACCAGAGCACGTCCGGGTCGATGACGCCGTTCTCCTCGAGCGTCCCGATCAGCGGGCGCTCGGCCTCCGCGAGGGCGGCCGCGGGGACGTCCTTGAGCTGCTCCTCGGTGGCCTTCTCGTTGCCCTCCATGTCCTTGCCGCCGCCGGCCAGCAGGTACGGCGCCTTGGCGTGCGCGTGGTCGCGCAGGGACATGATCAGGAGCTTCGGGGAGAGCGGCTTGCCCGTGTTCCAGGCGGGGCACTGCGACTGGCAGCGGCCGCACTCGGTGCACGTGGAGAAGTCGAGGATGCCCTTCCAGGAGAACTGCTCGACCTGGGAGACGCCGAAGGTGTCGTCCTCGCCCGGGTCCTCCCAGTCGATCTCCTTGCCGCCCGAGGTCATCGGCAGCAGGGCGCCGAGCGAGACCGCGCCGTCGGCGTTCCGCTTGAACCAGATGTTCGGGAAGGCGAGGAAGCGGTGCCAGGCGACACCCATGTCGGTCTTCAGGGCGACCGTGATCATCCAGATGAAGGAGGTCGCGATCTTCAGGCCGGCGAAGAAGTAGGTGAGGTTCTGGAGCGTGGAGACGTCCATGCCCTCGAGCCAGGAGACCACCGGGTACGAGATGAAGAACGACGCCTCGTAACTGTTGACGTGGTGCTGGGCGCCTTCGAGGGCGTGGAGCATGAAGATGCAGACGCCGACGATGAGGATGACGGCCTCGACGAAGTACGCCTGGCCGAAGTTGGAGCCCGCGAAGCGGGACTTGCGGCCCGGCTTGTCCGGCCTGCTGAGCTGGCGGATCACGATCAGGACCGCGATGCCGAGCACCGTCATCGTGCCGATGAACTCGACGAAGACGTTGTACGGCGCCCACTCGCCGACGATCGGCAGCAGCCAGTCGGCCTGGAACAGCTGGCCGACGGCGTTGACGATCGTCAGCAGCAGCGAGAAGAAGCCCACGGCCACGAACCAGTGCGCGACACCGACGATGCCCCAGCGGTTCATCCGGGTGTGGCCGAGGAACTCCTTGGCCACGGTGACGGTGCGCTGTACGGGCTCATCGGTGCGGGTGCCCGCGGGCACGTTCTGGCCGAGCCGCATGAAGGTGTAGATCTGCAGGAGGGCGCGGGCGAAAAGCGCCACGCCGACCACGATCAGAACCAGCGACACGATGATCGCGGCGAGTTGCATTTGGGGGCTCCTCGGGCCTGCGAGGGTGGGATCCAGCGCGTACAAGTGATTACTAAGCAGTAACTTAATCAGTCTGTGCTGACACTATCCACTTATTCCGCCACGCTGTAGCCGGGCAAGCGGTGATCTGTGTCGCTCAGGTGAGCCTTCCCCGGGCGTCGTAGTCCGCGGAGCGCCGCGTACAGGGGGATGCGTACGGATTGCGCCAGGATCGCCAGGTCGAGCCCTGTCCCATGATGCTCTGCGTAGTGGGCGTCGAGGAGGGCGGGTTCGTCCCAGGGCATCCCCGAGCGGGCGCGCACCTGGGCCAGGCCGGTCAGGCCCGGCCGGACGCTCTCGCGCCAGTGCCCGGCGGCGGCTCGCAGGAGGGCGGCCTCCCCCGGGGTGAGGGGCGGCGGGCCGACCAGGGAGAGCTCTCCCCGTACGACGTGGGGCAGCCGGGACAGCAGGTCGAGCCGGAGTCTCCGGGTGCGCAGTGAGCGGAGCTCGAAGGGGTGGCCGCCGAGGCCGACCCGGATCTCGCGCTTCAGTACGCGCCCAGGGGTGCGGGACGGCCGGAGGGCGAGAGCCAGTGCGGCGAGGGCGAGTGCGGGGGCGGTCAGGAGCAGCAGCGCCGAGCCGAGTGCCAGGTCCAGGGCCCGTTTGGCCGTCATGGCCGACAGGGGTCCGGTGATCCGCCTGGCGGTGATGGAGGTCAGTGCCCCGGTGACACGTCCGGCCGTCATGGTTGCGCGGGCGATCCCGGGGAAGGGGCCGGTGGCGGGCCTCGGTGCCCCGGCCGCCGGGGCGGGCCGCCGTCTCCTTCGTACCGCAGTCTGCTTCGCGTTCCGCATGGCACCTGCCCGGAGTCGATGACGGGACGGTATGACCGTCTCGATGCATTTTGTGACAGAACGATCCCACGGTGCGATGGTGGGTGGGGTGTGTGTGACGTGCCGCTCACCCGGATGTCGCGGATCCGGGCGGCCCTGGCGGACTTCTTTCGGCTTCTGTCGGCACCCGAATGCGGAAAATCCCTGCTCAGCACGGTAGCGAGCACATAAGTTGAGCGTAAGTGGCTCAGGTCCTTTGACTCCGGGGTGAGTGTCATGCATCCTTGAGTCAGATCCACTCAAGTAGTCAGTTGGAGGAATTGAAATGGCACGTGCGGTCGGCATCGACCTGGGCACGACTAACTCCGTCGTCAGCGTTCTCGAAGGCGGCGAGCCCACCGTCATCACCAACGCCGAAGGCGCCAGGACCACGCCGTCCGTCGTCGCCTTCGCGAAGAACGGCGAGGTTCTGGTCGGCGAGGTCGCCAAGCGTCAGGCGGTCACCAACGTCGACAGGACGATCCGTTCGGTCAAGCGCCACATGGGCACTGACTGGAAGATCGAGCTCGACGGCAAGAACTTCAACCCGCAGCAGATGAGCGCCTTCATCCTGCAGAAGCTGAAGCGCGACGCCGAGTCCTACCTGGGCGAGAAGGTCACCGACGCGGTGATCACCGTCCCGGCGTACTTCAACGACTCGGAGCGCCAGGCGACCAAGGAGGCCGGCGAGATCGCGGGCCTGAACGTCCTGCGCATCGTCAACGAGCCGACCGCCGCCGCCCTGGCGTACGGCCTCGACAAGGACGACCAGACGATCCTCGTCTTCGACCTCGGTGGCGGCACCTTCGACGTGTCCCTCCTGGAGATCGGTGACGGCGTCGTCGAGGTGAAGGCCACCAACGGTGACAACCACCTCGGTGGTGACGACTGGGACCAGCGGGTCGTCGACTACCTGGTGAAGCAGTTCGCCAACGGGCACGGCGTGGACCTGTCCAAGGACAAGATGGCTCTCCAGCGTCTCCGCGAGGCCGCGGAGAAGGCGAAGATCGAGCTCTCGTCCTCGACCGAGACCACGATCAACCTGCCCTACATCACGGCGTCCGCCGAGGGCCCGCTGCACCTGGACGAGAAGCTCACGCGCTCGCAGTTCCAGCAGCTGACCGCGGACCTCCTGGACCGCTGCAAGAACCCGTTCCACAACGTCATCAAGGACGCGGGCATCCAGCTCTCCGAGATCGACCACGTCGTTCTCGTCGGTGGCTCGACCCGTATGCCGGCCGTCGCCGAGCTCGTCAAGGAGCTCACGGGCGGCCAGGACGCCAACAAGGGTGTGAACCCGGACGAGGTCGTCGCCATCGGCGCCTCGCTCCAGGCCGGTGTCCTCAAGGGCGAGGTCAAGGACGTCCTGCTCCTCGACGTGACCCCGCTGTCCCTGGGTATCGAGACCAAGGGAGGGATCATGACGAAGCTCATCGAGCGCAACACCACGATCCCGACCAAGCGTTCCGAGATCTTCACGACGGCCGAGGACAACCAGCCGTCCGTGCAGATCCAGGTCTACCAGGGCGAGCGCGAGATCGCGGCGTACAACAAGAAGCTCGGGATGTTCGAGCTCACCGGTCTGCCGCCGGCCCCGCGTGGCGTGCCGCAGATCGAGGTCGCCTTCGACATCGACGCCAACGGCATCATGCACGTCGCTGCCAAGGACCTCGGCACCGGCAAGGAGCAGAAGATGACCGTCACCGGTGGCTCCTCGCTGCCGAAGGACGAGGTCAACCGGATGCGTGAAGAGGCCGAGCAGTACGCCGACGAGGACCACCGTCGTCGTGAGGCCGCCGAGTCGCGCAACCAGGGCGAGCAGCTCGTCTACCAGACGGAGAAGTTCCTCAAGGACAACGAGGACAAGGTCCCCGGTGACGTGAAGACGGAGGTGGAAACCGCGCTCACCGAGCTGAAGGAGAAGCTCAAGGGCGAGGACACCGCCGAGATCCGTACGGCCACCGAGAAGGTCGCCGCCGTCTCCCAGAAGCTGGGCCAGGCGATGTACGCCAACACCCAGGCCGAGGGCGCTGCTCCGGGTGCCGACGAGGCTCCGGGCGACGGTCAGGCCAAGGCCGACGACGATGTCGTCGACGCCGAGATCGTGGACGACGAGAAGGACACGAAGGGCGGTGCGGCGTGACCGAGGAGACCCCGGGCTTCGACGAGAAGCCTGACGTCCCCTCCGGCGCCAACTCCGACGACGCCGAGCCGAAGGCAGCCGCTCCCTCCGAGGAGGAGGCGGCGGCCCCGGCCGGGGACGTACAGCAGACAGCGGCCCTGACGGCCCAGCTGGACCAGGTCCGTACCGCGCTCAACGAGCGGACGGCCGACCTCCAGCGGCTCCAGGCCGAGTACCAGAACTACCGTCGCCGCGTCGAGCGGGACCGGGTGCAGGTCAAGGAGGTCGCGGCAGCGGGTCTGCTGAGCGAGCTCCTGCCCGTCCTCGACGACGTCGGCCGGGCACGGGAGCACGGCGAGCTCGTCGGCGGCTTCAAGTCGGTGGCCGAATCCCTGGAGACGGTCGTCGCGAAGCTGGGACTCCAGCAGTTCGGCAAGGAGGGCGAGCCCTTCGACCCGACGATCCACGAGGCCCTGATGCACTCGTACGCGCCGGACGTCACCGAGACGACCTGCGTGGCGATCCTGCAGCCTGGGTACCGCATCGGGGAGCGCACCATCCGCCCCGCGCGGGTGGCCGTGGCCGAGCCGCAGCCGGGTGCCACGCCCGCGGCGGCGAAGGAAGAGAAGGCAGACGACGAGGAGAGCGGTGGCACCGAAGAGGTCTGACATTCCGTCCGACCACAGCGGTGAACACCGACGGGGCGTGCGGCCGGCCACGGGGCCGGCCGCACGGCCTATCGTCCGGAAGGAGGGACGTCGATGAGCACGAAGGACTTCGTCGAGAAGGACTACTACAAGGTTCTCGGCGTCCCCAAGGACGCCACCGACGCCGAGGTCAAGAAGGCGTACCGGAAGCTCGCCCGCGAGTACCACCCGGACGCCAACAAGGGCGACACCAAGGCCGAGGAGCGCTTCAAGGAGATCTCCGAGGCGAACGACGTCCTCGGTGACCCCAAGAAGCGCAAGGAGTACGACGAGGCGCGCGCCCTCTTCGGCAACGGAGGCTTCCGGGCGGGTCCCGGCGGCGCGGGCGGCAACTTCAACTTCGACCTGGGCGACCTCTTCGGGGGCGCCCCGGGCGGTGGCCAGGGTGCCGGCGCGGGCGGCTTCGGCGGAGGCGGCGGCGGTCTGGGCGATGTCTTCGGCGGACTGTTCAACCGCGGTGGCGCGGGCACACGGGTCCAGCCGAGGCGCGGCCAGGACATCGAGTCCGAGGTGACGCTCAGCTTCACCGAGGCGGTCGACGGGGCCACGGTCCCGCTGCGGATGTCCAGCCAGGCGCCCTGCAAGGCGTGTTCGGGCACCGGCGACAAGAACGGCACCCCGAGGGTCTGTCCGACCTGTGTCGGGACGGGCCAGGTCTCGCGCGGCACGGGCGGCGGGTTCTCGCTCACCGATCCCTGCGTGGACTGCAAGGGCCGGGGCCTCATCGCCCAGGACCCCTGCGACGTCTGCAAGGGCAGCGGCCGGGCGAAGTCGGCCCGCACGATGCAGGTCAGGATCCCCGCGGGGGTGCTGGACGGCCAGCGGATCCGGCTGCGCGGCAAGGGCAGCCCGGGCGAGCGCGGCGGCCCGGCCGGCGACCTCTACGTCGTCGTCCACGTCGACGCCCACCCGGTCTTCGGCCGCAAGGGCGACAACCTCACGGTCACCGTGCCCGTCACCTTCCCGGAGGCGGCGCTCGGCGGCGAGGTGAAGGTGCCCACGCTCGGCGGGCCCCCGGTCACCCTGAAGCTCCCGGCCGGTACGCCCAACGGACGTACGATGCGGGCCCGGGGCAAGGGCGCCGTACGCAAGGACGGCACCCGGGGCGACCTTCTGGTCACCGTCGAGGTGTCGGTGCCCAAGGACCTCGGCACGGACGCCCAGGACGCGCTGGAGGCCTACCGGAAGTCGACCGCGGGGGAGGACCCGCGGGCGGAGCTGTTCCAGGCTGCGAAGGGAGCTTGAGATGGACGGCCGTCGACGCAATCCGTACCAGCTGACCGATGAATCACCGGTCTACGTGATCTCGATCGCGGCCCAGCTCTCGGGCCTGCACCCGCAGACACTGCGCCAGTACGACCGCCTCGGCCTGGTCTCGCCCGACCGTACGGCGGGGCGCGGGCGGCGCTACTCGGCCCGTGACATCGAGCTGCTGCGCACCGTGCAGCAGCTGTCGCAGGACGAGGGCATCAACCTCGCGGGCATCAAGCGCATCATCGAGCTGGAGAACCAGGTCGCCGCGCTCCAGCAGCGCGTCGCCGAGCTCTCGGCGGCGGTGGACGGCGCGGCGGTGGCCATGCAGCAGCGCGAGGCGCAGGTGCACGCCTCCTACCGGCGTGACCTCGTGCCGTACCAGGATGTGCAGCAGACCAGCGCGCTGGTGGTCTGGCGGCCGAAGAGGCCGAAGGACTGAGCCGTGGGCTGAGCCCAGGACCGGGCTCGGGGCCGAAGCCGGCCCCGTAAGGCTTCGGGCACACGGAAGGGCAGGATCCCGCGCGGATCCTGCCCTTCCGTGCGTCAGGCGCCTTGTGCGTCGGGCTCCAAGGCGGCCACTCGGTCACCTCGGCCACGAGGCCCGAGCAGCCGGAGGCCAGTCCGGGCGTCAGGGCGCGCACCATGCGTGGCGCATCAGGATCTCGGCCAGAGGATGCGCCTCGTGGCGCGTGCCGGGACGGGGCGACCGCGTGCTCACGCGCTGCCAGGAAGTCGGCGGGGGTGCGGAACCCACGAGTTCCACGGCCGCCTAGACGAGCCGGCGGTGCTGCTCCGAGCCGGGCGTGGGAGCGAGGTCGTGACGGAACAGCTCCTGCTCCCGGGACCGGTCGGCGAGCCACGACAGCCAGGACGCCCCGGTCCTCGTCGTGAATCCGAACGTCATGTGCAGGCTGTGTCCGGAACCGCGGCCGTCACGGCCTGCCCTGTGCCAGTAGCCGCGCGGGATGTGCAGGACGTCGCCGGGGCGCACGGTCCCGGCCCACAGCGTCTCCTCGACCCCGGCGACCAGTCGGTTGTCCACGCCGCCTCCTGCCGTCAGACCCCGGGGTGGGTCTCGGTGCCCGGCGCGACGTCCCATGCGATGTCGGAGGCTGCATACGGGCCCGCCCGCCGGGCGCGGCCGGGGGTGCCGGTCAGGAGACCGGGCGGCGGGCGTGCGTCCGGTTCGGCGGTGTGCCGTCCGGCTCCACGATCCCGGACCGTACGAGGCGAGCCCCCAGCTGGGTGCGGCTGTGCGCGTCGACCGTCTGCATGAGCTTGGAGATGTGGGAGCGGCACGTACGGACGCTGATGCCCAGCTCGCGGGCCACCTCGTCGTCCACACGTCCCTCCAGGAGGAGGCGCGCGATGCTCTGCTGGACGGCGGTCACGGGGGCTCCCGGGGCGGGGGCCGGGAGCTGTTCGCTGTAGGGCGTCGCCTGCGCCCAGAGGACCTCGTAGACCCGGGTGAGGTAACGGACCAGGGCCGGGTGCCGGATCTCCAGCGCCACGTCCTCGCGGGGCGCGGCCTGCGCGTAGGCCACGGTGCGGTCGAAGATGATGAGCCGGTCGACGGTCTGCTCGATGGTGCGCACCTGGAGGCGGTCACCCGGCATCCGGGCCAGGTACTCCCGGACGCGCGGGCTGTAGCGGACGGGGTGCTGGTAGAGGTGTCTGAGGCTGGCGCCTCCGGCGATCGCCGCCCTGCCGTTGCCTATGGCCTGCTGGATGTGGTGTTCCAGCCGGTTGCCGCCCGGCTGCGCGGTCAGCACCTCCTCGGTGGCGCGCGCGGAGGCCTCCTGGAGGGCCGAGATGATCAGCGGCCGCCCTTCGAGCACGGTGATGGCGAGGTTGGGGTCCTCGTTGGTGATCGTCGCCAAGGGCGCCAGCGTCCCGGAGAGCGCGGTGGTCAGCCGTATCCGCTCGTCTATCTCCCGGGTGATGGGCTGCAGCAGATGAGCCAGCGCGGCGGACGCCGGGACCGGGCGGAGCCATGCGCGGTCGTCGGGGTCGGGGTGGACGAGAGCCATCTCGAGGAGGCAGGGGGCGGCCGCGAGGTCGCTGCGCGCGATGCGTCCGGCGCGCAACGCCTCCTTGTAGAGGCTGATGCCCGGGGAGCAGAGCTCTCGGTTCCCGTGCGGATGCGCCGGTTTCGCCTCATCGGCCGCCATGTGATGACCCCTCACTTCGTGCATTGCATGAACATGATGGTGGCGGAAGCCCGGCCGCCGGGGGAGTGTGGACCTGTCGGGCGAGAGGGGAACTCGCCCGGCCTCGGAGCCCGTACGTCAGGAGTCCTGGTCCAGGATCCCTGAACGCGAGATCAGATAGCCGAGTTGGGCACGGCTGGTGCTTCCCAGGGTGGCCGACAGCTTGGCGACGTGCGCCCGGCAGGTGCGGACGTTCATGCCGAGACGGCGGGCGATGGAGTCGTCCACGTGTCCTTCGACGAGGAGTTGGGCGATGGAGCGCTGGACCCCGCTGATCCCGTCGGGAGTGGGCTCGTACTTGATCTCCTCGAGCAGCGGGGCGGCCCTGGTCCAGAGCTGCTCGAAGACCTTCGCCAGGTACTCGACCAGGCCGGGGTGGCGCAGTTCCAGAGCGACCATGCGGTCGTCCTGGGCGGGAATGAAGGCGACGGTTCGATCGAAGACGATCAGACGTTCGATGAGCTCTTCGAGGGTGCGTATCTCCACGTGGTCGCCGGCCATGCGCTCCGCGTAGGCCAGCGTGCTCTGGCTGTGGCGCGCGGTGTGCTGGTAGAGGGTGCGGATCCGGATGCCGCGGTCCACGACGGACAGACCGCGCTCCAGCGACCTGCTGAGGATGTCCTCGGGCCTCCCGCCGCCGGGCTGGACGGTGAGGACCTCGGAGCGGCACTCCGCGGTCGCCAGGTCCAGGGACGCGTTGATCCGGTTGACGCCCTCCAGCACGGTGATCGCGTGGTTGGTCGAAGGGCCCTGGGCGCTGATGTCCATGAAGGGCTCGAAGCATTCGGCCAGCGCCAGGGAATGCCGGCGGCGTTCCTGGATCTCCCGTTCTATGGGATGAAGGTGTTGCGCCAGAGCCGCCGACGGTGCGACGGGGCGGAGCCAGTCCGCGGCGTCGGGATCGGGATGCAGGAGTGCGAACTCGATCAGGCAGGGCGCCGCTTCCACATCGGCGCGGGCTATGCGGCCGGTGCGCAGCGCTATGGCGTAAAGGCGTGCTCCGTCATCACATAGTTCGGCAATCCCGTGAGGATGTGTCGGTTTTGTGGTACTTGCGGCCATATCTCCACCCCCCAGGTTCCTGAACTTGCAGGAACATGATGCATCGACGCGGTGGTGTTCGAGTGCCCAGGTGAGACATCGTCTTCAGTGCGGGGGAGAAGAATCCACAAGTGAGGACGAAGCCGACTATGAACAAGCGAATGCTTCGCTCGGCGCTTGCCGCCTCGTTCGTCGCGGCCATGGGTTTGGGGCTGTCGAGCGCGGGCGACATCGGCTGGAGCAGCGAGGCGGCTGCTGCGCCGGGCGACATCGGCTGGAGCACGCAGGCAGCGGTGCCGGGGGACATCGGCTGGGTCGCTCCCGCGGTCAGCCAGGGTGACATCGGCTGGGCTGCTCCTGCGGTCGCCCAGGGTGACATCGGTTGGGTCGCTCCCGCGGTCGCCCAGGGGGACATCGGCTGGGTCGCTCCTGCCGTCAGCCAGGGTGACATCGGCTGGATCGCCCCGAGCGACATCGGCTGGTCCGCCCCGGCCCGCATCGCCGCATGACCACCCCACCGGACGACCGCACCTTCCGGCGGGAGATGGCCACGGCCTATCGCTCAGGGTGGCATTTCATCGATCTGCTCACGGCACTTACCCGCCAGGGCGATTCGTTGATGGTCACCCTGTTCGGAGAGCCGATTCTGGTCGTGATGGAAACGGATGACGACATCCGCGCCTATCGCTGTCTCCGCCGGCCTCGCGGAGCGCCGCAACCGGTTCGCTGTGCCGTGAGGTACGGCATGATTTTCGTAAATCTCGACCAGCGCGACCACGAGCTGTTCGAACAAGAAGCCATTTCCGCCACCCCCCGCAGTGCCTGAACGATTCCCCCGTCGTTCCAGATCGTTCCGGCACTTCCCCCACACAGCGGCGCCATCGTGACCTGAACACGATGGCGCCGTTGTGCTGCCCGGAATGCATTCCGTCATTCCGGTGCTTCCGGAATTCTCTGCGCTGCCGGTTCTCTAAGCGTTTCCGAGCGCCCTGTCGACGGCGATCTCGATGACGATCCGCTCCGGGTTGTGCCGCGGAGTGCGCTCGTACCGCTCCGCGTAGCGGCGTACCGCGTCCTCGACCTCGGCGGCCTCCGTACGGACCACCGCCCGGCCCTCCAGGGTCGCCCAGCGGCGCCCCTCCATCTGGCAGACCGCGACCCGCGCGCCCTCGGGCCCCGCCGCCAGGACGTGTGCGGCCTTCCTGGTGTTCCTGCCGGTGATGACGCGGGCGAGCCGTGTCTCCGGGTCGTACGTCACGCCCACGGGCACCACGTGCGGGGTGCCGTCCGGGCGGAGCGTGGTCAGGGTGCACACATGGCGCTCCCGCCAGAAGGCGAGGTACCCGGTGCCGGGGTTGCGTACGTCAGGCATGGGGTCAGCCTAGAGAGAGGGGGTACGAGCCGCCCCGGGAAGGCGCCGTTTCTGCCTTGAGTGGAATAGACTCAACTTTGTACCCGTTGTTCGAGTCATAGTTCCGTGACGTAGTGACGTACCAGCACGAGGAGGAGACAGCGCCCGTGGACGCCGAGCTGACCAACAAGAGCCGGGACGCCCTCAACGCGGCCACCAGCAGGGCCGTCAAGGACGGTCACCCCGATCTGACCCCCGGGCATCTGCTGCTTGCGCTGCTCGCGGGCGAGGACAACGCGAACATCACCGACCTGCTCGCGGCCGTCGAGGCCGATCAGGTGGCGGTGCGGGAGGAGACCGAACGGCTCCTGGGCTCGCTGCCCAGCGTGACCGGGTCGACCGTCGCTCCGCCGCAGCCGAGCCGCGACCTGCTCGCCGTCCTCGCCGACGCCGACCAGCGGGCCAAGGAGCTCGGCGACGACTACCTCTCCACCGAGCACCTGCTGATCGCCGTGGCGGCGAAGGGCGGCCGTGCCGGTGAGATCCTCGACGGGCAGGGAGCCAGTGCGAAGAAGCTGCTGGACGCATTCGAGAAGAGCAGGGGAGGGCGCCGGGTGACCACTCCCGACCCCGAGGGCCAGTACAAGGCGCTGGAGAAGTTCGGCACCGACTTCACGGCCGCCGCCCGCGAGGGCAAGCTCGACCCGGTCATCGGCCGTGACCAGGAGATCCGCCGTGTCGTGCAGGTGCTGTCGCGCCGTACGAAGAACAACCCCGTGCTCATCGGTGAGCCCGGCGTCGGCAAGACGGCCGTCGTCGAGGGCCTCGCCCAGCGCATCGTCAAGGGCGACGTCCCCGAGTCCCTGCGGAACAAGCGGCTCGTCTCCCTGGACCTCGGGGCGATGGTCGCGGGTGCCAAGTACCGCGGTGAGTTCGAGGAACGCCTCAAGACCGTCCTCTCCGAGATCAAGGAGAGCGACGGGCAGATCATCACCTTCATCGACGAGCTGCACACCGTCGTCGGCGCGGGCGCCGGCGGCGACTCGGCGATGGACGCGGGCAACATGCTCAAGCCGATGCTCGCCCGCGGTGAGCTCCGCATGGTCGGCGCCACCACGCTGGACGAGTACCGCGAGCGCATCGAGAAGGACCCCGCCCTGGAGCGCCGCTTCCAGCAGGTCCTGGTCGCCGAGCCGTCCGTCGAGGACACCATCGCGATCCTGCGTGGCCTCAAGGGCCGCTACGAGGCCCACCACAAGGTCCAGATCGCGGACTCCTCGCTGGTGGCCGCCGCGACGCTCTCCGACCGCTACATCACCTCCAGGTTCCTCCCCGACAAGGCGATCGACCTCGTCGACGAGGCGGCCTCCCGGCTCCGCATGGAGATCGACTCCTCCCCCCTGGAGATCGACGAACTCCAGCGGTCCGTCGACCGGCTGCACATGGAGGAGCTGGCACTCAAGAACGAGAGCGACGAGGGCTCCAAGCAGCGCCTGGAGAAGATCCGCCGCGACCTCGCCGACAAGGAGGAGGAGCTGCGCGGCCTCACCGCCCGCTGGGAGAAGGAGAAGCAGGGCCTGAACCGCGTCGGTGAGCTCAAGGAGCGCCTCGACGAGCTGCGCGGCCAGGCCGAGCGCGCCCAGCGCGACGGCGACTTCGACACCGCCTCCAAGCTGCTGTACGGGGAGATCCCCGGCCTGGAGCGGGAGCTGGCCGAGGCGGACGAGGCCGAGCAGGAGGCCGCCCAGGACAAGGACACGATGGTCAAGGAGGAGGTCGGCCCGGACGACATCGCCGACGTCGTCGGCGCCTGGACCGGCATCCCGGCCGGCCGTCTCCTGGAGGGCGAGACCCAGAAGCTGCTGCGGATGGAGTCCGAGCTGGGCAGGCGGCTGATCGGCCAGGGCGAGGCCGTGCGCTCCGTGTCCGACGCCGTACGCCGCACCCGCGCCGGGATCGCCGACCCCGACCGGCCCACCGGCTCGTTCCTCTTCCTCGGCCCGACCGGGGTCGGCAAGACGGAGCTGGCCAAGGCGCTCGCGGACTTCCTGTTCGACGACGAGCGGGCCATGATCCGCATCGACATGAGCGAGTACAGCGAGAAGCACAGCGTCGCGCGGCTCGTCGGCGCCCCTCCCGGCTACGTCGGCTACGAGGAGGGCGGCCAGCTCACCGAGGCGGTGCGCAGGCGCCCGTACAGCGTCGTCCTGCTGGACGAGGTCGAGAAGGCCCACCCCGAGGTCTTCGACATCCTGCTCCAGGTCCTCGACGACGGCCGGCTCACCGACGGGCAGGGCCGGACGGTGGACTTCCGCAACACCATCCTGATCCTCACGTCCAACCTGGGCAGCCAGTTCCTGGTCGACCCCCTGATCGAGCCCGAGGCCAAGAAGGAGCGGGTCCTGGAGGTCGTACGGGCCTCGTTCAAGCCGGAGTTCCTGAACCGGCTGGACGACCTGGTCGTCTTCTCCGCGCTGTCCGGCGACGAGCTGGCGCACATCGCGGGGCTCCAGGTGGCCCGGCTCGCCGGCCGGCTGGCCGACCGCCGGATCCACCTCGACGTCACCCCGGACGCCCTGGCCTGGCTGGCCGAGGAGGGCAACGACCCGGCGTACGGCGCCCGGCCGCTGCGCCGGCTCATCCAGACCGCGATCGGCGACCGGCTCGCGAAGGAGATCCTCGCGGGCGAGGTCAAGGACGGCGACACGGTCCGGGTGGACCGGGCCGGCGACGGACTGATCGTGGGCACCGCCGCCCCGGCGAAGACCCTGTAGAACGGCAGCGGGCGACCTGTGTCCCCGGCCCGAGGACCTCGTGTCCCGGGCCGGGGACACACGTGTGTGCGGCTCCGTCCGCATTGATGTGTGCATCCGGCACGCATCGTCGGCGGAACCGCCCACGAAATCGAGCCGAAAATTTCCATTCCATGGCTGAATGGCAGATGCGATACGGCCCGGGCCTCACTTTTTGTACCGGGGCGATACATATCGGTGCCCTTGGACGGAGCTGACCGGACGGCAGTGCGCGTGATCGTGTTCCGCGCAATATCAGGACACTCCGGGCCCCTTTCCCATTGCGGCGGGGGTGGCTGTTCCGAATTGCGAAACCGGTAAGGTACGCGCATGACGGAACGGATACCCGGTGAGCAGAGTGCGGAGCCGCAGGATCACAAAAGTGACAGCCTCATTCGACTGAGCGAATTTCGTACGCTGTGGGCGGCTTTTGCTCAGTCGGTGCTGGGTGACCAGCTGGCGCGGGTCGCGCTGTCACTTCTGGTGTTCGAACGCACCGAGTCGGCCGGGTGGACCGCCGCGACCTACGCGTTGACGAGCCTGCCCGCCCTGCTGTCCGGCGTCCTCCTCTCCGGTCTCGCCGACCGCTTCCCCCGTCGTACGGTCATGATCAGCTGCGACCTGGTGCGCGCCGTCCTCGTCGGGCTCATGGCCCTGCCCGGCACGCCCCTCCCGCTGCTCGCCGGGATCCTGGTGCTGGCACAGCTCGCCGAGGCGCCCTTCGGGGCGTCGCAGGGCGCCCTGATGCCCGCGGTCCTGGGGGAGCGCCTGTACGAGCGGGGTCAGCGGGTCATGCTGATCACCCACCAGTCCGGACAGCTGGTCGGCTTCGCCGCGGGCGGGGTCCTCGTCGTATGGCTGGGCAGCCATGTCTCGCTGGGGCTGAACGCGGTGACGTTCCTCATCTCCGCCGTCCTCATCAGGCTCGGGGTGAAGGCGCGCCCGGTGGACCGGGGGGCCGACGCCCGGCCGAAGCGGATGCACACCCAGGTCGGCAAGGCCGCGGCGCTCATCTGGTCGGACCCCCGGCTGCGGTCGCTGGTCGCGCTCGGCTGGCTGGCGGGGTTCATCGTGCTGCCCGAGGGACTGGCCGCGCCCTTCGCGGAGGAGGCCGGCGGGAGCGCCGCCTCGGTGGGTCTGCTGCTCGCCGCGCACCCCGCCGGGATGGTCCTGGGCGCCGCATTCCTGGGGCGCGCGGGCTTCGACGCGGAGCGCCGCCGCCGGCTGCTCGGACCGCTGGCGGTGGGTGCGAACCTCCCGCTGGTCGTCTACTGGGCGGGCCCCGGGGTCGGGGTGGCCCTGCTGGTGCTGCTGGTGTCGGGCATCTGCTCGGCGTACCAGATCACCGCGGGGGCGACCTTCGTGCTGCTCACCCCGGCCGATCAGCGCGGTCAGGCCCTGGGGCTGGCCCGGTCGGGGCTGACCGCCATGCAGGGGATCGGCGTCGCGTCGGGCGGCCTGGCGGCGGAGCTGTCCGGGTCCTCGGCGCAGACGATCGGAGGGGCGGGACTCGTCGGCACCCTCTGCGCCGTCCTGGTCGCGGTTTCCTGGTCGCGGGCCAGGGGAACGAGCGCGGGGACGATTCCCCTGAGCGCATAGGACTACCGGCCGCGATCGCGGCTAGGGTCGGAGCCAGGAAACCACGTGCGATCCACAGGAGTACCCAGCGATGTCTATCGACCCGTCCTCGATCCCCAACTTCGGGGGCCAGCCCGAACCGCAGGCGTCAGGTCCCGAGGGCCCCGTGGTCCCCGACCAGGACCTCGTCAAGCAGCTTCTCGAGCAGATGGAGCTGAAGTTCGTCGTCGACGACGAGGGCGACCTCGCCGCGCCGTGGGAAGACTTCCGGACGTACTTCATGTTCCGCGGCGAGGAGGAGCAGCAGGTCTTCTCGGTCCGGACCTTCTACGACCGCCCCCACGCCCTGGACCAGCGGCCCGTCCTGCTCGACGCGATCGACGACTGGAACCGCCGCACCCTGTGGCCCAAGGTCTACACGCACGCCCACGAGGGCGAGGAGGGCGCCGCGGGCTCCGTGCGGCTCGTCGGTGAGGCGCAGATGCTCATCGGCACCGGCGTCAGCCTGGAGCACTTCGTCTCCTCGACGGTCAGCTGGGTGCGGGCCTCGATCGAGTTCGACAAGTGGCTCGTGGAGCGTCTGGGCCTGGAGGCCGACACGAAGACGGCCGAGGGCGACGCGGGCACGGAGCAGGCCCCGGAGGCCTGATCCGGCGCGTACACAGCGGGGACGGAGGCCCGGGACGGGGCGTGGCCGGTACGGCCGGCGCCCTCCCGGGCCTCCGTCGTCGTGTGCGGGGTCAGGACGCCCGGAGGCCCTTGAGCCGGGTGACCGCCTCGGTGAGTACGTCCGTGCGCTTGCAGAACGCGAAGCGCACGAAGGGCGCGCCCTGCTCGCGGTGGTCGTAGAAGACCGCGTTCGGCACGGCGACGACCCCGCAGCGTTCCGGGAGCGCCCGGCAGAAGGCGAAGCCGTCGTCCCCGGCGCCGAGCGGACGGATGTCGGTGGTGACGAAGTACGTGCCGGCCGGCCTGTAGACCCCGAAGCCCGCCTCGGCGAGGCCCCCGGCAAGTAGGTCGCGCTTGGCCCGCAGGTCCGCCCGCAGCTCGTCGAAGTAGCTGTCGGGCAGCCGCAGCGCCTCGGCGACGGCGTACTGGAACGGGCCGCCGGACACGTACGTCAGGAACTGCTTGGCGGAGCGGACCGCGGTGACCAGGTCGGGGCTCGCAGTGATCCAGCCGATCTTCCAGCCCGTCAGCGAGAACGTCTTGCCCGCGCTGCTGATGCTGACCGTGCGCTCCCGCATGCCGGGGAACGACGCCAGGGGGATGTGCTCGCCCTCGAAGACCAGGTGCTCGTAGACCTCGTCGGTGATCACCAGGAGGTCCCGCTCGCAGGCGAGCTCGGCGACGGCGGCCAGCTCGTCGCGGGTCAGGACGGTGCCGGTCGGGTTGTGCGGGGTGTTGAGCAGGATCAGCCGGGTGCGGGGCGTGACCGCAGCGCGCAGCTCGTCGAGGTCGAGCCGGTAGGCGCCCTCGTGGGGCCGGAGCGTGACGGGGACGCGGGTCCCGCCGGCCATGGCGATGCAGGCGGCGTACGAGTCGTAGTACGGCTCCAGGGCGATGACCTCGTCGCCGGGCTCCAGGAGGGCCAGCAGGGAGGCGGCGATGGCCTCCGTGGCGCCCGTGGTGACCAGGACCTCCGCGTCGGGGTCGTACTCCAGCCCGTAGCGCCGCAGCTGGTGCTCGGCGACCGCGGAGCGCAGCTCGGGGACACCCGGGCCCGGTGGGTACTGGTTGCCGTGCCCGGCGCGCAGGGCACGGACCGCGGCCTCGCGGATCTCCTCGGGGCCGTCGGTGTCGGGGAAGCCCTGGCCGAGGTTGATCGATCCTGTCTGTACGGCCAGCGCCGACATCTCCGCGAAGATCGTCGTGCCGAACTCGGTCAGGCGGCGGTTGAGCAGCGGTCGTCCCTGTGTCATGGCGCCATCCTGTGCCGAAGCTCTGGAGTTGCTCAAGTCCGCTTTGGCTCGGTGGGGGCTTGGGAATCCAACGGTCAGTCGAGAAGCGGGGACCTCGCTTCGGGGGACAGAAGGATGTGAGGTCGATGGAGTTGTTCGTCTTCATCGTGTTCCTGGCGATCGTGGTGGTGGGGATCGGTGCCCTCGCCACGGGGTCGGGCAGCCGTAGGAGGGCGTCGGGCCGGGCCGGACGCCGTGGCGGCCACAGCGGCGGGGGAAGCGGCTCGGACGGCGGCAGCTGGTGGGCCGGCGACAGCGGTGGCCACTCCGGCGGGCATTCCTGCGGTGGCGGCGGCCACTCCTGCGGGGGTGGCAGCAGCTGCGGTGGCGGCGGCGGTGGCGGGGGCTGCGGCGGAAGCAGCTGAGACGGGTCCGACCGTCCCGCACGGGGGTGGGGCTGATGGGGCCGAGGTGTCCGGAGGGGGTGAACTCCCTCCGGACACCTTTTGGTTGGGCGTTCCGGGAACAGATGAACCGTCCTGCCCCCTGAGGGATGGAAACCACGGCAAGTTGGGTAAAAGCGCTGTGAGCGCGACGTACTTCGTGATTGCATCGATGTAGAGAACATTCAGCCCCCGGAACCCAGTTGGGCGGACCCCAGTTGGGCCGGATCGGGCTCCCCTCCCCCCACGTGCGCCGCACGGGGGTGCCTCCTGTCCATGTGTCCCTGTGCGTTTTGCGGAGCCGATCCATGCTCACGACCCTCCAGACCGCCTATTCCGATACCCGAGCCGCCGATCTGGCATGGACGCTCGGGCGGGAGCCGCTGCCGGCCCTCGCCGTGCTCGACCTCCGACTAGCGGGCGCAAAGGTGCAGTTGAGACTGCTCGGCGCCTCCCATCAGGTCCTGCTGGAGGAGGAGCGCCGTACGTGCTCCGAGACCGTCGCCTGTCTCCCGGGCAGCAGTACGCCGCTGCCGCTGGGTGTCGCCGAGAGCCTGGGCGACTGGGACTACGAGTTCGCGGCGCGCGTCGAGACGCTCTCCGAGGGCTCGTTCGCGGGGCGCGCGCAGGAACTCCTCGCGCTGGTGGCCGACCATCCGCACGGGCTGGCGGGGACGTTTCCCGGCAGCCCCTACGCCTTCACCGCGATGCTCGCGCAGCGGACGGAGGGCCAGGTGCACTGGCGGACCTGGCACGCGTACCCGCAGGAGGGCCAGCTGGTGGTCACCCGGTCCCGGGTGGGGGCACGGGTGCCGGCCGGGGTGTCGTGAGGGGCGTGCGCGGGCCCGCCCGGGGCGGATGGGCCGCGAGCCCGGCGCACGTCCGGCGCACGCCACTTACACCCGTGTGGGTGACAAGCGGCGACCTTCCCGTCACGTAGCGTTCGTTTCATGATCGACCAGCAGATGCCGCTGCGAGGGGGCGCGGCGCGGATTCCCGTACGGCCGAGGACGGGCCGGTTCCTGGTGCTGGCCGCGGTCTTCGTCTGCGCCGCGTGCGGTCTGGTGTACGAGCTGGAGCTGGTCGCGCTGGCCTCGTACCTGATCGGTGACTCGGTCACACAGGCCTCGGTCGTGCTCTCCGTGATGGTGTTCGCGATGGGCATCGGCTCGCTGCTCGCGAAACGTTTACGCGGCCGCGCCGCCGTGGGATTCGGGCTGATCGAGGCGGCGCTCGCGCTCGTCGGCGGGATGTCGGCGCTCGTCCTGTACGCCTCCTTCGCCTGGATCGGGGAGTCGCGTCCCGTCCTGGTCGGCTTCTCGCTCACCATCGGGATCCTGATCGGCGCGGAGATCCCCCTGCTGATGACGCTGATCCAGCGGGTCGACCGGCAGGACGCGGGCGGGGCGGTCGCGGACCTCTTCGCCGCCGACTACGTGGGCGCGCTGGTCGGGGGGCTCGCCTTCCCGTTCCTGCTGCTGCCGATGATGGGCCAGCTGACGGGGGCGCTGTTCACCGGCGCGGTCAACGCGGTGGCGGGCGGTGCGCTGGTGCTGTGGGTGTTCCGGCGCGATCTGGGCCGGCGGTCGCGCCGGCTGCTGATCCTGGTCAACTGCGTGGTGATCGCCCTGCTGGCCACGGCCTCCGTCCTCGTCGACGACTTCGAGCGGGCGGCGCGGCGCGCGGTGTACGGGGACGAGGTGCGGGTCGCGATGCAGACCGAGGTGCAGGAGGTCGTCCTCACGGGCTCCGGGCGCGACGGGCTCGACCTCTATCTGGACGGCAGGCTCCGGGTCAGCTCCCGGGACGAGCACCGCTACCACGAGGCGCTGGTGCACCCCGCGATGAAGGGGGCCCACCGGCGGGTGCTGATCCTGGGCGGCGGCGACGGGCTGGCCGCCCGTGAGGTGCTGCGCTATCCCGATGTCACCTCCGTCGAGGTGGTCGAGCTCGATCCGGCCGTCACCCGGTTGGCCCGTACGGACCCGGCGCTCTCCCGGCTGAACGGGCACGCGTACGACGACCCGCGGCTGACGGCGGTCGCCGGGGACGCCTTCCTCCGGCTGCGGGCCACGCGTGAGCGCTTCGACGTGGTGATCTCGGACCTCCCCGACCCCGGCATCACGGCGAGCACGAAGCTCTACGCCGCCGAGTTCTACGGTCTGGTCGCCAGGGCGCTGGAGCCGGGCGGCCGGCTGGTGGTGCACGCGGGGCCGCCGAGCAGCAGACCGGCGACGTTCTGGACGGTGGAGGCGTCGGTGCGGGCGGGCGGCCTCGCGACCCGGCCGTACCGGGTCGACGGGCGCGTCACCGGATTCGCGGCGGGCCCGGACCGGGCCGCGGCCGGCAGGGCGGAGGCGCCGCAGGACTGGGGATTCGTGCTGGCCGCCCGGCAGGAGGTGGGCCCGCTGGGCATGGACCCGGGCGCGCCCGCCCTGCGGACGCTGGGGGAGCGGGAGCTCCAGGCCGGCCTCCGCGCGGCCGAGCGGATACGGCAGCCGGGGGCGCTGCCCTCGACCCTGGTCCACCCGCGGTACTGGGAGGAGCCGTGAGCCCGGCGGGGCGGTGCGGTCCGGGGGGTGCACGGGGCGTACGGGGTGGAAGCGCTGACGGGACGGCCGGGGCTGAGTAGGCTCGGTCGGTATGGAGCATGAGGTGTTCGTTCCGGTTCCGGTTCCGGCCCTGCGGCGGACGCTGCGTGATCCCGCCCGCGTCGCGCGCTGTGTGCCGGGACTCCAGCAGGACGCCGACGCGTCGGCGGGGCCGCTGGCGGGCCGGCTGAAATTCCGGGCCGACGGCCACACGATCACGTACCGCGGGGCGCTGACGCTGCGGCCCTCGGACGGGGGCGACTCCGGGGGCGCCGGGGGCAGCTCCGGGGGCGGCACCTTCTCCGTGACCGGGGAGGGCGTGGAGGCCCGGGGCACCGGCTCGGCGAAGCTGGCCCTGACCGTGGGCCTCACGGAGACGGACGGCGGGACCACGATCGCGTTCACCGGCACGGTGAGCGGTGACGGGCGCATCGTCGACCTGGACGCGGCCGCGGCGCTCACGGCGGCGGAGCGGTTGCTCGACCGCTTCACGCAGCAGCTGGTGACGGAGACGCTGGCCGCGCGGGACGGGGACGCGGGGGCGCCGGATGCTTCCGAGGCGCCGGATCCGCCGGAGTCGTCCGAGCCGTCCGAGTCGTCCGAGTCGTCCGAGGCGCCCGGGACTGCTTCGGAGGTGTCCGGGGCTCCGGAGGCGTCCGGGGATTCGGAGGCTTCCGAGGGGGAGTCCGGGGTGCCCGCTGCGGAGTTCGGTGAGCCCCCCGAGGGGGCCGGGGAGCCGTCGGCCGCGGAGAAGGAGTCCGTGTTCGACGCGCCCGTGCCGCCGCCGTCGCTCGACCCGTCCGCGGAGCTGGAGTTCACCGTGCCGGACGAGCCGCCCGCCGAGGCCGCGCACGCCCGCCGCACCATGATCGGCCGCAGTACGGAGGAGGTCGACCACGCCCCGCCGCGCGGCCGGTACGCCCCCGTGCCCTCACCCGAGGCGGGCGCCGCGGGCATCACGCTGCGCTGGGCGGCGCCGGCAGCCGCCCTCGCGATCGCCTCGGCGGTGGTGGTGGGCAGGGCGCTGCGGCGCCGGAGGCCGTAGGGAGCCGCCCCGCGCCAGTAGTGTCGGGGGGTGAGCAGAGTTGTGAAGAACGCCAGGCTGACCGCCGGCGACGTCGAATTGACCGTTGACCCCGTCCACGGCTGCCGGATCAGCAGCCTGCGGATCGGGGGCACCGAACTGCTGCGCCAGGGCGAGCGGTACGGCTGCTTCCCCATGGTGCCGTGGTGCGGCCGCACCGAGAACGGCCTGTTCCGCAACGGCGGCGAGCCGCACCAGCTGCCGCTGAACTCCCCGCCGCACGCCATCCACGGCACCGGCCGTGACACCTCCTGGTCGCCGGCCAGGCAGAGCGATTCCGAGGCGGCCTTCTTCTACGACCTGGCCGAACCCTGGCCGTACGAGGGCCGGGTGACGCAGTCCTTCGAGCTGACCGAGGACTCGCTGACGCTCAGCCTCGGCATCGAGACGTACGGGGACTCGTTCCCGGCGCAGGCCGGGTGGCATCCCTGGTTCCTCCGGAACCTCGGCGGTCAGGACGCGCGGATCGCCTTCGACGCGGCCTGGCAGGAGGAGCGCGGCGACAACCACCTGCCGACCGGCCGGAGGATCGACCCCCGGCCCGGCCCGTGGGACGACTGCTTCGGGATGCCCGACGGTGTCGACGTGAAGCTCACCTGGCCCGAGCAGCTGGAGCTGACGGTCAGGAGCCGGGACGAGTGGGTGGTGATCTACGACGAGCAGGCCGAGGCGGTCTGCGTGGAGCCGCAGTCCGGGCCGCCGAACGGACTCAACACGACCCCCCGGCTGGTCACCCCGATCGAGCCGCTGGAGATCACCTCGACCTGGAGCTGGGCGCGGCTCTGACCGTGGGCGGCAGCCTTTACCCTCATTGACATGACTGACGTACGCGCTGAGCTGCTCCAGCAGATCAAGGACAAGGCCGTGGTACACGGCAAGGTGACCCTCTCCTCGGGTCTGGAAGCCGACTGGTACATCGACCTGCGCCGGATCACGCTGGACGGCAAGGCCGCGCCCCAGGTCGGTCAGGTGATGCTGGACGCCACCGCCGAGCTGGACTACGACTGCGTCGGCGGTCTGACGCTGGGCGCCGACCCGGTGGCCACGTCGATGCTGCACGCCTCGGCGGCGCGCGGGAAGAGCCTGGACGCGTTCGTCGTCCGTAAGGCCCAGAAGGCGCACGGGATGCAGCGCCGTATCGAGGGCACGGACGTCAAGGGCCGGCGCTGCCTCGTCGTCGAGGACACCTCGACGACCGGTGGTTCGCCGCTGACCGCGGTCGAGGCGGTGCGCGAGGCCGGCGGTGAGGTCGTGGCCGTCGCCGTGATCGTGGAGCGCGGTGCCGCTCCGGCGATCGCCGAGGCCGGTCTGCCGTACGTCCATGCCTACACCGTGGCGGACCTCGACCTGGGCTGAACCTGGCCTGACCTGCTGCTTCATCGAGGCGCTGCCTGTTTCACGTGAAACGGGCAGCGCCTTCTCGACGGGCAGCGTGGACCCGGAGCGAGAGTCTGGGAAGATAAGGGCGACGATGACGTCGCCCCCAGGTCAGGGACCAAGCACCGCACACCCGCACATCCCAAGGAGCGGACAGATGCCCATCGCAACCCCCGAGGTCTACGCCGAGATGCTCGACCGGGCGAAGGCAGGCAAGTTCGCCTACCCGGCCATCAATGTGACGTCGACCCAGACCCTGCACGCTGCACTGCGCGGCTTCGCGGAGGCGGAGAGCGACGGCATCGTCCAGATCTCCACCGGTGGTGCCGAATTCCTGGGCGGCCAGTACAACAAGGACATGGTGACGGGCGCCGTAGCCCTCGCCGAGTTCGCGCACATCGTCGCCGCCAAGTACGACATCACGGTCGCGCTGCACACCGACCACTGCCCCAAGGACAAGCTGGACGGTTACGTACGTCCGCTGCTCGACGTCTCCGCGGAGCGCGTCGCCAAGGGGCTGAACCCGCTGTTCCAGTCGCACATGTGGGACGGCTCGGCCGAGACCCTCGCCGACAACCTGGCCATCGGCGAGGAGCTGCTGGCCAAGGCTGCCGCCGCCAAGATCATCCTTGAGGTCGAGATCACCCCGACCGGTGGCGAGGAGGACGGCGTCACGCACGAGATCAACGACGAGCTGTACACGACCGTCGACGACGCGCTGCGTACGGCCGAGGCGCTCGGCCTGGGCGAGAAGGGCCGCTACCTGCTGGCAGCGTCCTTCGGCAACGTCCACGGCGTCTACAAGCCGGGCAACGTCGTCCTGCGCCCGGAGCTCCTCAAGGACCTCCAGCAGGGTGTCGCCGCCAAGTACGGCAAGCCGGCCGGCAGCCAGCCGTTCGACTTCGTCTTCCACGGCGGGTCGGGCTCCACGGCCGAGGAGATCGCCACCGCGCTGGAGAACGGCGTCGTGAAGATGAACCTCGACACCGACACGCAGTACGCCTTCACCCGCCCGATCGTGGACCACATGTTCCGCAACTACGACGGCGTGCTGAAGGTCGACGGCGAGGTCGGCAACAAGAAGGTCTACGACCCGCGTAGCTGGGGGAAGTCGGCTGAGGCGGGGATGGCTGTGCGGGTGACCGAGGCCTGTGCGAATCTGCGGTCGTCGGGTACGAAGCTGAAGTAATCGCAGTACTGCTGTACGTCGCGGGTGGGTCCGGTCTCCTTCGGGGGGCCGGGCCCTTCGTGGTTCCTGGGCGGTGGGGTGGGGCGGGGTGCGGCGGGGTGGGGCGGGCCGCTGCGCGGGGCTTGTCCCCTACCCGCCCC
>NZ_JAERUC010000190.1 GCF_016745505.1 Streptomyces silvae
GTGGGGGCGCGGCCGTAGGACTTCATGCCGACGAGGTAGAGGCCCTGCTCGGGGTGGGACAGTTCGCGGTGGCCGTGGGGATAGACGGTGCCGCAGGAGTGCTGGTTGGGATCGATCAGCGGGGCGAGCTCCACCGGTGCCTGAAGGCGCTCGTCCAGACCAAGGCGGAGCTCGGACAGGAACGACAGGTCGGGGCGCAGCCCGGTCAGGACGATGACTTCGTCCACCGGGTCGAGGCGGCGCCCGTCCTCAGCCACCAGGGTCAGGCGCTCGTCGTCACTGCGCTCGATGACTTCGGTGCGGAAACCGGTGACTGCATCGGCATACCCGTTGTCGACAGCGGCCTTCGCCGCCAGGCCCAGGGCGCCACGGGCGGGGAGCTGGTCTGCGCTGCCGCCGCCGAATGTGGAGCCGCTGATCCCACGTCGCAGGATCCAGACGGAGTGGGTGCCGGGTTCGTCCTTCGCGATGTCGGCGAGCGTGGCGAGAGAGGTGAAGGCGGAGGCACCGGAGCCGATGACGGCGGTGCGCTTCCCGGCGTACCGGGCGCGGACGGCGGGGTCCTTGAGGTCGGGGATGCGGTAGGAGATCCGCGCCGAGGCAGCGTGCTCGCCGAGGGCGGGAAGTCCGTCGGCGCCGATAGGGCTGGGGGTGGACCAGGTGCCGGAGGCGTCGATCACGGCTCGGGCGAGAATCCGCTCCTCGGTGCCGTCCGCGCTCTTGATGCGCACGGTGAAGGGCTGCTGCTCACGGTCGGCGTCGACGATGCGGTCGCGGCCGAGGCGGGAGACGCCGGTGACGGTGGTGCCGTAGCGGACCTTGTCGCCGAGGAGGTCGGCGAGCGGCTGGAGGTACTTCTCCGCCCAGTCCGCGCCGGAGGGGTAGGTGTCGCCGTCGGGCGCAGTCCAGCCAGTGGGGGACAGGAGCTTCTCGGCGGCCGGGTCCACAACTTCGGACCACGTCGAGAACAGCCGCACGTGCCCCCACTCGCGCACCGCGCTGCCCGCTGTGGGGCCGGCCTCCAGGACCAGGGTTTCCATACCGTGCCCGGTGAGGTGGGCGGCGGCAGCCAAGCCGGCGGGGCCAGCTCCGATCACCACGGTGGGCAGGGCGGTGGTGGGCGCGTTCACGGTGACTCCCCAGATTGTTTCGACGTCCGTCGATGGCTTGCACGGCCAGCATGGCACCTGTATTGATAGACGTCAACATAGACATTCGTCGAACTCAGACTGGTGTGAGTGCGTGATGGAGCAATTCGATGTTGTGGTGATCGGCGGCGGGCAGTCCGGCCTTGCTGCTGCCGAAGCTCTGGTGGGGGAGGGGCTCCGGCCGGTCGTTCTGGAAGCCTCGGACCGTGCGACCGGTTCGTGGCCGCGGTATTACGACAGCCTCACGCTGTTTTCCCCGGCGCGGTTCAGCGCCCTGCCGGGCCTGCCATTCGGCGGGGACGGAGACCGCTATCCCCACCGGGATGACGTGGTTGATTACCTGAGCCGCTACGCGGACCGCCTGGATGTCGAAGTCCGTACGCGTACCCGCGTCGTCAGCGTTGAGCACGACGGGGGCGGGTTCAGCGTGACAATCGCCGACGGCCGGAGGGTGGAGGCGGCCGGAATCGTCGCGGCCACGGGCGCTTTCGGTAATCCACTGCTGCCCGCCCTGCCTGGCCAGGAGGGCTTCACCGGTGAGGTGGTGCACGCCGCCGACTACCGCCGCCCCGCACCGTATGCGGGCAAGAGGGTCATTGTCGTGGGGGGCGGCAATACCGCTGTCCAGGTCGGCTACGAACTCGCGGAAGTGGCTGACGTGACGCTCGCCAGCCGCAACCCCGTGCAGTTCCTCGCACAGATACGGGAGGGCCGGGATGTGCACCACTGGCTGACGTCCACCGGGTTCGACCAGCTGCCGCCGGCCTGGCTGATCCACTACATCGGTGGCACCCTCGTCCTGGACGGCGGTCGCTACCGGAAGGCCCTGGAGAGCGGTCACCTGGCCAGGCGCGCGATGTTCACCGCCCTCGAAGGCGACGCGGTCGTTTGGGGCGATGGCAGCCGCGAGAAGACCGACACCGTGCTGCTGGCCACCGGATACCGGTCCAGCCTGGACTATCTCAAGCCGCTCGGCGCCCTGGACGCCGACGGCATGCCGCTGCACCGCGGCGGACTGTCCCTGACCCATCCCGGCCTGGTCTACCTGGGCCTGGAATTCCAGCGGTCCTTCGCCTCCAACACTCTGCGCGGTGTGGGCCGCGACGCCGCATACGTCATTCCTCCCCTAGCCGCCCACATCCGCAAGGCACCGGCCGCCGCCGGCCTTTGAGCCGCCGGCCCGCGAGGCTGGGGGCGGGTCAGGGGCAAGATGCCCCCCGCCCCGCCCCCGGCCCGGCCGGCTCGCAGGGGCGTGGGCTGCCACCCCTCGCCCGCTGATTCGATGTGTGTCAACATAGGCGTATGTCGAATCTCAGGTCGTTGCCCGTGCTGGAGCAGGCTGTCGTGCCGTGCTGCCCGCCGCTGACCGAACGGCCTTTGAGTGCGGAGGAGGCCGAGCGGACGGCGAAGATGTTCAAGGCGCTCGGTGACCCGGTCCGCCTGCGCCTCTTTTCCGCTGTCGCGTCGCACGAGGGCGGCGAGGCGTGCGTCTGCGACATCTCCGACGTGGGCGTCTCCCAGCCGACGGTCTCCCATCACCTGAAGAAGC
>NZ_JAERUC010000191.1 GCF_016745505.1 Streptomyces silvae
GGGCGCCCCCGGCAGCAGCTGCTGCCGGGGGCGCCCTCGTCCGTGTGCTCAGCGGCCGAGCAGCCGTTCCGCGAGGTCCCGCACGGCGTCGGCGGCCCTGCGCTGGAGCTGCGGGCCGAAGGTGATCCGGGCCGCGCCCAGCTCACCGAGCCGGCGGACGGCGGAGGGGCCGTCGGGGGCGCCGACCGCGTTGACCGGGACCGGTACCGCGGCGGCCAGGCCGGGCAGGGTGTCCGGCGGGGCCATGATCG
This sequence comes from Streptomyces silvae, assembly GCF_016745505.1. Taxonomy (GTDB): domain Bacteria; phylum Actinomycetota; class Actinomycetes; order Streptomycetales; family Streptomycetaceae; genus Streptomyces; species Streptomyces silvae. The sequence goes on from NZ_JAERUC010000191.1 coordinate 252, forward strand.
GATAGACGCAGTCGGCACCGGCCTCGGCGTAGAGCAGGGCCCGGGCCACCGTGTCCGCGGCGACGTCAACGGCGTCCGGGTCCCCGTGGATGTACGTGTCGATGCGGGCGTTGACGAAGAGGCGCCCGCCCGCGGCGGCGCGCACCTCGGCGAGCCGGTCGGCCTGCCGGTGCGGGTCGACGAGGACGCCGTCCGTCGAGTCCTCCAGATTGCAGCCGACCGCTCCGGCCTCCAGGAGGCGGTCGACGAGCTCGCCCGGAGCCAGGCCGTAGCCGGCCTCGACGTCCGCCGACACGGGAACGGAGACCGCCCCGGAGATCCGGGCCACCGCCGCGAACATCTCCCCGGCGGGCGTGTGCCCGTCGGCGTATCCGAGGGAGGCGGCGACGCCCGCGCTCGGGGTGGCCAGGGCGGGGAAGCCGGCCTCCTCGAACACCCGGGCACTCGCGGCGTCCCAGGGGCCGGGCAGGACCAGCGGGTCGCCCGGAGGGCGGCCGTGGTGCAGGGCGCGGAAGACGGACGCGGGGTCGTTCATCGGGGCTCCCGGAGGAAGAGGCGTGGGGGCGGGGCGACGGGGCGGGGCCCCCGCTCGACGAGAGGGGCCCCCGGCGCCCCGGTGCGGCGGCTCAGTGCTTGATGTCGCCGGGCGTGTAGTGCCCCGGGGTCAGCCTGGCGGTCACGCCGAACCGGTTCCAGGCGTTGATCACCGTGATCGCGGCGATCAGCTGGGCCAGTTCGGCCTCCTCGAAGTGCTTCTCGGCCTCGGCGTAGACCTCGTCCGGCACGAAGCCGTCCGTCAGGACCGTCACCGCCTCCGTGAGCCGGATCGCCGCCAGCTCCTTCTCCGTGTAGAAGTGCTGCGACTCCTCCCAGGCGCTGAGCTGGACGATCCGCTCCACGGACTCGCCCGCCGCGAGGGCGTCCTTGGAGTGCATGTCCAGGCAGAAGGCGCAGTGGTTGATCTGCGAGGCGCGGATCTTCACCAGTTCGAGCAGAGTCGGGTCGACGCCCTTACGGGCCGCGGCGTCCAGCCGGACCATGGCCTTGTAGACGTCGGGGGCGAGCTGGGCCCACTGGAGCCGGGCGGGGTGCTCAGGGGCGTTCCCGGTGGTCGTGTGGTCGTGTGTGTGCGTGGTCATGGGTTCGACGCTATCGGTGGGATGGCGCAGCGGTATGGTCCATTTCCATGACAGATTCCTGGGCCGCTTTCGGTGCCGACCTGCACATCGAACCGGTCGGCGCGGGCCTGCGCAGCGGGCTGATGGAGGCGCTGCGGGAGGCGGTGCGCACCGGGCGGCTGACGCCCGGCACCCGCCTGCCCTCCTCCCGGACGCTCGCCGTGGACCTCGGGATCGCCCGTAACACCGTCGCCGACGCCTATGCCGAGCTCGTGGCCGAGGGCTGGCTCACCGCACGGCAGGGTTCGGGGACCCGGGTCGCGCAGCGGGCCAGCGCGCCGGGGCCGGCCGCCCGGGGCGCCCGTGGCCGGCAGGTGCGCCGGCGACCCGTCCACAACCTGATGCCGGGCTCGCCCGACCTCTCCTCCTTCCCCCGCGCCGAATGGCTCAGGGCCGCCAGGCGCGGCCTCACCGCCGCCCCCGACGCGGCCTTCGGATACGACGATCCGCGCGGCCGGATCGAGCTGCGGAGCGCGCTGGCGGACTACCTGGCACGGGCGCGCGGGGTGTACGCGGACCCGGAGCGCATCGTGATCTGCTCCGGGTTCGTCCACGGGCTCACGCTGATGGGGAAGGTGCTGCGGCGTCACCGGGTGCGGGGGGTGGCCGTCGAGTCGTACGGGCTGGACATCCACTGGAACCTCCTGGCCGACGCGGGCCTGCGCACCCCGTGCATCCCGGTCGACGCGCTCGGGGCGGGGACCGGGGCGCTGGCGGGGACACCGGGTGCGGGCGCGGTGCTGCTGACCCCCGCCCACCAGTTCCCCACCGGCGTCCCGCTGCACCCCGACCGGCGGGCCGCCGCGGTCGACTGGGCGCGGTCCTCGGGCGGTCTGATCCTGGAGGACGACTACGACGGCGAGTTCCGCTACGACCGTCAGCCGGTGGGCGCGCTCCAGGGCCTCGACCCCGAGCGGGTCGTCTACCTGGGGACGGCCAGCAAGTCCCTGGCGCCCGGGCTGCGGCTGGCCTGGATGGTGCTGCCCGAGGACCTGGTGGAGGAGGTCTGCGAGGCGAAGGGCGGCTTCGACTGGATGTCCGGCGTCCCGGACCAGCTGACGCTCGCGGAGTTCATCGTCTCGGGGGCGTACGACCGGCACGTACGGGCGATGAGGCTGCGCTACCGGCGCCGCCGCGACCAGCTCGTCGACGCGCTCGCCGAACGGGCACCGGACTTCCGGGTGAGCGGCATCGCGGCCGGGCTGCACGCCGTGCTCGAACTCCCGGACGGGACCGAGCAGTCGGTCGTCCAGGCCGCCACCTGGCAGGGGCTCGCGCTGGAGCGGCTCTCGCGCTTCCGTCACCAGGACGCGGAACCGGGCCGCGAGGGGCTGGTCATCGGCTACGGCACACCGTCGGAGAGCGGCTGGGCGGGGGCGCTGGACGCCCTCTGCCGGGTGCTCCCGTAGGCGGGGGAGACCGGCGGCGCCGGAGGGAGCGGCAGCACCGGGTTTCGGCCGAAGCGGCCGTACATCTAATCTGACTGGCAATGGACGGTGGGCGGGCGGCACACAGAGGGACGCCGGCCCGCGGGTGACGGGGGAGAACAGCACATGGACAGGCGCAAGCTGAGGTCGGGCACCGTCGTGCTCGGCGGCATGGGAGTACTCGCGGCGACGCTCACCGCCTGCGGTTCGGAACCGGACCGGCGGTGCGTCGACCCGGTGACCCAGGAGATCCTGCCGAACTACGAGTGCAAGGACAGCACCGGCAGCGGCACGTACTACTACGGCGGCAGCAGCCACAACAACCGTGTCTCCGGCGGGAGTTTCAACAAGTCCGCGGTCGAGAGCGGCGGATTCGGCTCCTCCCACTCCAGCGGCGGCTGAGACCCTCATGGAGCGCCGCACCACCGAGCCGCGCCCCGGCTGGCAGCAGACCGTCGAGGAGCAGGGGCTGATCTACCCCCTGACCCGCTACCCGGACGGCTCCCTGCGCCCGTACTGGGACGAGAGCGCCTACTACGTCTTCTCGCTGCCCGAGGTCGAGGCGCTGGAGGAGGTCGTGGAGGAGCTCCACACGATGTGCCTGGCCGCCGCCGCGCACATCGTCGACCACGACCGCTTCGCCGATCTCGGCATCACCGACCCCAGGACGGCGCGCCTGGTCGCCGAGTCCTGGCGGCGCCGTGCCGAACTGCCCTCCCTGTACGGCAGGTTCGACCTGCGGTACGACGGGACCGGCCCCGCCAAGATGCTGGAGTACAACGCCGACACCCCCACCTCCCTGGTGGAGGCCGCCAGTCCCCAGTGGTTCTGGATGGAGGACCGCTTCCCCGGCGCCGACCAGTGGAACTCCCTGCACGAGCGCCTCGTCGACGCGTGGAAGCGGCAGGCCCCGCTGCTGCCGCCGGGCCCCCTGCACTTCGCCCACTCCGACGGCGACGAGCTGGGCGAGGACCTGATGACGGTGGCCTATCTGCGGGAGACCGCGGCGCAGGCCGGGATCGACACCGAGGCGCTCTCCGTCGAGCGGATCGGCTGGGACCGGCTGTCCGGCCGCTTCGTCGACGAGCGGCTCCGCTTCATCCGCAGCTGCTTCAAGCTCTATCCGTGGGAGTGGCTGACGACCGACCGCTTCGGCCCGCACGTCCTGGACACCCTCGACAACGGCGGGGGCACCGGCAGCACCTGCTGGATCGAACCCGCCTGGAAGATGCTCCTCTCCAACAAGGCCCTGCTGGCCGTCCTCTGGGAGCTGTACCCGGACCACCCCAACCTGCTCCCCGCCTACCTGGACGGCCCCCGAGGACTGGCCGGGCCGGGCGGAGCGGGCTACGTCGCCAAGCCGCTGCTCGGCCGTGAGGGCGCCGGGGTCACCGTCCACGGACCCGGCAGCGCGCCGGTACGCCGCGACGAGGCCTGCTGCTACCAGGAGCTCGCGCCGCTGCCCGACTTCGACGGCAACCGCGTGGTGCTCGGCGCCTGGGTGGTCGAGGACGAGTCCGCCGGGCTCGGCATCCGGGAATCGGCGGGGCTGATCACGGACGAGTACGCCCGCTTCCTGCCCCACGTCATCCTCTGAGCCCCGGGCGGCGCACCGGTCGGGGCGCCGCGGAGCCGGACCGGTTCAGCCGGCCAGCACGCCCCGGAGCTGGTCCAGGCCCCAGTCCAGGTCCTCCTTGCTGATCACCAGCGGCGGGGCGATCCGGATCGTGGAGCCGTGCGTGTCCTTGACCAGCACCCCGCGGTCCATCAGCTTCTCCGAGATCTCCCGGCCCGTCCCCAGAGCCGGAGCGATGTCGACCCCCGCCCACAGCCCCCGGCCCCGCACGGCCTCCACCGCGCCGCCCCCGGCCAGCAGTCCCAGCTCGTGGTGGAGGTGGTCGCCCAGCTCGGCGGCGCGCTGCTGGAACTCGCCGGTGCGCAGCATCGCGATCACCTCCAGGGCGACCGCGCAGGCCAGCGGGTTCCCGCCGAACGTGGACCCGTGCTCGCCCGGCCGGTGCACACCGAGGACCGCCGCCGAGGACACCACGGCCGAGACGGGCACCACACCGCCGCCCAGCGCCTTGCCCAGCACGTACATGTCGGGCACGACGCCCTCGTGCTCACAGGCGAAGGTCCGGCCCGTACGGCCCAGGCCCGACTGGACCTCGTCCGCGATGAACAGCACGTTCCGCTCGCGGGTCATCTCCCGCACCCCGGCGAGATAGCCCGGCGGAGGGACGAGCACCCCGGCCTCGCCCTGGATCGGCTCGATCAGCACCGCGACGGTGTTCTCCGTCATCGCCTCGGCGAGCGCCGTCAGGTCGCCGTACGGCACGATCTCGAAGCCCGGTGTGTACGGCCCGAAGTCCGCCCGTGCCTCCTGGTCGGTGGAGAAGCTGACGATCGTGGTCGTCCTGCCGTGGAAGTTGTCGGCCGCCACGATGATCTTCGCCATGCCGTCCGGGACGCCCTTGACGCGGTAGCCCCACTTACGGGCCGTCTTCACCGCCGTCTCCACGGCCTCCGCCCCGGTGTTCATGGGGAGGACCATCTCCATGCCGCAGAGCTCGGCGAGCCGCGTACAGAACTCCGCGAACCGGTCGTGGTGGAAGGCACGTGAGGTCAGCGTCACACGTTCGAGCTGGGCCTTGGCCGCGTCGATCAGGCGGCGGTTGCCGTGCCCGAAGTTGAGCGCCGAGTAACCGGCGAGCATGTCGAGGTAACGGCGCCCCTCGACATCGGTCATCCAGGCACCGTCCGCCGTGGCGACGACGACGGGCAACGGGTGGTAATTGTGCGCGCTGTGCGCCTCGGCGGAGGCGATGGCGGTGTCCGTGGTCGACACGGGATCTCCGTTCGTCGTGCGGCGTGGGCGGGGGTGGTACCCACTGTCTATCGTCGGTCGGATCCGGGGAACGGAAACCTTTCCCGCCCGGCGCGCCCCGCCCCGCGTCCCCACATCTTTCCCGCACCGGTTGCCGGAGATCGGTTCGACACCTGAGACAATGAGTGCATGGCCTCTGATCGACCCCGCGTGCTCTCCGGAATCCAGCCCACCGCAGGCTCGTTCCACCTCGGCAACTACCTCGGTGCGGTCCGCCAGTGGGTGGCGCTGCAGGAGTCCCACGACGCGTTCTACATGGTGGTGGACCTGCACGCGATCACCGTGCCGCAGGACCCGAAGGAGCTCCGCGCCAACACCCGGCTCGCCGCCGCGCAGTTGCTGGCGGCCGGACTCGACCCGGAGCGCTGCACGCTCTTCGTCCAGAGCCATGTGCCCGAACACGCCCAGCTCGGCTGGATCATGAACTGCCTCACCGGCTTCGGCGAGGCGTCCCGCATGACGCAGTTCAAGGACAAGTCCGCCAAGCAGGGTGCCGACCGCGCGACGGTGGGTCTCTTCACCTACCCGGTCCTCCAGGTCGCCGACATTCTGCTGTACCAGGCCGACCAGGTCCCGGTCGGCGAGGACCAGCGCCAGCACATCGAGCTGACCCGGGACCTCGCCGAGCGTTTCAACGGCCGCTTCGGCGAGACGTTCACCATCCCGGCGCCGTACATCATCAAGGAGACGGCGAAGATCTTCGACCTCCAGGACCCGGCGATCAAGATGAGCAAGTCGGCGTCCACGCCGAAGGGCCTCATCAACCTCCTCGACGACCCGAAGGTCACCGCCAAGAAGGTCAGGAGCGCGGTGACCGACACGGACACCGTGATCCGCTACGACGCCGAGAAGAAGCCCGGGATCAGCAACCTCCTGGGCATCTACTCCACCCTCACCGGCACCGCCGTCACGGATCTCGAGCAGAAGTACGAGGGCAAGGGGTACGGCGCGCTCAAGACCGACCTCGCCGAGGTCATGGTGGAGTTCGTCACCCCGTTCCGGGCCCGGACCCAGGAGTACCTGGACGACCCGGAGACCCTGGACGCCCTGCTGGCCAAGGGGGCCGAGAAGGCCAGGACCGTGGCCGCCGAGACCCTGGCGCGGACCTACGACCGGATGGGCCTTCTGCCTGCGAAGCACTGAGTCCAAGGACCCTGGCGGGACCACGGCCGGAGGGGCCACACTGACGTCGGCACGACCGACGTACGACCTTCGAGGATTGAGGAGAACGATGTGGGGACCGTAACGCTTGGCGTTTCGATCGCGGTCCCGGAGCCTTACGGCAGCCTGCTCCAGGAGCGGCGCGCGAGCTTCGGGGACCCTGCCGCGTACGGCATCCCCACCCACGTCACCCTTCTTCCGCCGACCGAGGCCGAGGCGGCCGACCTGCCGGCGATCGAGACCCACCTGTCCCAGATCGCCACGGCCGGCCGCCCCTTCCCGATGCGGCTGTCGGGCACGGGCACCTTCCGCCCGCTCTCGCCCGTCGTCTTCGTCCAGGTCGTCGAGGGCGCCTCGGCCTGCTCCTGGCTCCAGAAGCGGATCCGGGAGGCCTCCGGGCCCCTGGTGCGCGAGCTGCAGTTCCCGTACCACCCGCATGTGACCGTCGCGCACGGCATCGCGGAGGAGGCCATGGACCGCGCGTACGAGGAGCTCTCCTCGTACGAGGCGGCCTGGACCTGCGGTTCCTTCGCGCTGTACGAGCAGGGCGCGGACGCCGTCTGGCGCAAGATCAACGAGTTCCCGTTCGGGGGCGGCGGCAGCGCGCCCGCCGTGCCGGCCCAGGGCGGCAGCTCCATGGACCTGCCGTCCCTGCGCCCCTGAGGGCCGCCCGGTCCTGACACCGCCCTAGCGCACCGGCAGCCGCCGGAACAGCGGACGCGGCAGGTGCCGCAGCGCCGACATCACCACCCGCAGCGCCCCGGGCACCCACACCGTCTCCGAGCGCCGCCGCAGCCCCGCCACGATCGCGTCCGCGACCGCCCCGGGGGTCGTGGCGAGCGGCGCCTCCTCACGCCCCGCCGTCATCCGCGACCGTACGAAGCCGGGGCGTACGACCATCACGTGCACCCCGGTCCCCTGCAGGGCGTCGCCGAGCCCCTGCGCGAAGACGTCCAGGCCCGCCTTGCTGGAGCCGTAGATGAAGTCGGCCCGCCGGGCGCGTTCGCCGGCCACCGAGGAGAGCACCACCAGCGACCCGTGGCCCTGCGCCTGGAGCGCGCCGGCGCACACCAGGCCCGCGGAGACCGCCCCCGTGTAGTTGGTCTGCGCCACCCGGACCGCGGAGAGCGGCTCCTCCTCGTCCCGCGCCTGGTCGCCCAGGACCCCGAAGGCCAGCAGCACCATGTCGATGTCGCCCTCGGTGAAGAGCTTCCCGAGCACCTCCTCGTGGGAGGCGGAGTCGAGCGCGTCGAAGGCGACGGTACGGACGTCGGCGCCCAGCTCCCGCAGCTCGGCCGCCGCGCGGTCCAGGGCGGGGGAGGGGCGTCCGGCCAGCCGGACGGTCCGGGTGCGGCGGGCGATCAGGCGCCGTGCGGTGGCCAGGCCGATCTCCGAGGTGCCACCGAGGACGAGCAGGGACTGCGGGGCACCGAAGGCGTCCTTCACGGGATAACTCCTAGCGGGGTGACAAGGCGGTGACGGACAGGCTTCCCGCGCGAGGCGAGGGCGCGGGCATGTGCGAGACCGTATCGCCAGGGAAAACCCATTTGAGGGATTTGTTACAGCACTCACCGAAATGGGTGATTGCCTGTCCAGGCCGCGCCGGACCCCGGTTTTCCGGGCCCGGAAGGGTACGCGTAGGGGATGGACTGGCTGAAAAACCTTCCCGTCATCGGGCCGCTCGTCGCACGGCTGATGGAGACGCACGCCTGGCGCTCCTACGAGACGCTGGACCGGGTCCACTGGACCAGGCTCGCCGCGGCGATCACCTTTCTCAGCTTCCTGGCGCTCTTCCCGCTGATCGCCGTCGGTGCCGCCATCGGCGCCGCCCTGCTCTCGCCCCGGCAGCTCGACAAGATCGAGGACAAGCTCGCCGAGCAGGTGCCGGGGATCTCCGACCAGCTCGGCATCGACAACCTCGTGGCCCACGCGGGCACGGTGGGTGTCGTCGCCGGTGCGCTGCTGCTCTTCACCGGCATCGGCTGGGTCGGCTCGATGCGGGACTGTCTGCGCGCCGTGTGGGAGAAGGACGACGTGGACGAGGGGAACCCCGTCGTCCGCAAGCTGAAGGACGCCGGTCTGCTGCTCGGCCTCGGCGGGGCGGCGCTCGTGACCCTCGCCGTCTCCACCGTGGCGTCCACGGCCATCGGCTGGACGGCCGACCGCCTGGGCATCCCCGAGAACGGTGTGGGCGGGGTGCTGCTCCAGGTGGCCGCCGTGGCCGTCGCCATCTGCGCGGACTTCCTGATCCTGGTCTACATGCTGACCCTGCTGCCCGGGGTGGAGCCGCCGCGCCGCCGGGTGATCGTGGCCGGGCTGGTCGGCGCGGTCGGCTTCGAGCTCCTCAAGCTGCTGCTCGGCAGCTATATGCGGGACGTCGCGTCGAAGAGCATGTACGGCGCGTTCGGCGTCCCGATCGCCCTCCTCCTCTGGATCAACTTCAGCGCGAAGCTGCTGCTGGTCTGCGCCGCCTGGACGGCGACGCCGAGCAAGGACGAGGGCGAGGCCGAGGGCGACGCCGAGGGCGGGAGCACCGCGGTAGGAGCCGGGAAGGACGCCGGCGGCGGCGTCAGCGGCGCGGGAGGCGACGCGCCAGGTCCGGCAGGGGCCAGCGCCGGTTGACCAGGAAGACCCCGGCCGCCAGGACCACCAGCACACCGCCGACGACCGACAGCGCGGTCCAGACCCCGCTGGAGCCCGCCGGGGCGGCCGTGGCCGCCGCGGCCGCGTGCTGCTTCTTCGCGTCCTTGGCCGCACCCGCCGCGGGCTCGGAGCCCTTGGCGGCCACGGCGGACCTCGGCGGTACGAGCTCGCCGACCGGGGTCACCTTGCCGTCGGAGGCGAAACCCCAGTCGAGCAGGTGGGCGGCCTCCTTGTAGACGGCGTGGCTCTCCTCGGACGACGGGTTCATGACGGTCACCAGCAGCACCTTCCCGTCGCGCTCGGCGATCCCCGTGAAGGTGTTGCCCGCGTGTGTGGTGTAGCCGTTCTTGACGCCCGCGATGCCCTTGTACGGATCCACCCCGGTGTCGCCGGTGATCAGCCGGTTGGTGTTCTGGATCTCGAAGGTCTCCCGCTTCTTGCCCTTCTTCTGCTCGCCGGGGAACTCCGCCGTCGCCGTCGCGGCGTACTCCCGGAAGTCCGCCTTCTGCATCCCGCTCCGGGCGAACAGCGTCAGGTCGTACGCGCTGGACACCTGCCGCGGGGCGTCGTAGCCGTCGGGCGAGACGACCGTCGTGTCCAGGGCCTGGAGCTCCTCGGCGTGCCGCTGCATCGCGGCGACCGTCGCCGGCACACCGCCGTACATCTCGGAGAGCACGTGCACCGCGTCGTTGCCGGAGCGCAGGAACACCCCGAGCCACAGGTCGTGGACCGTGTAGGAGTGGTCCTCCTTGACGCCCACGAGGCTGCTTCCCTCGCCGACGCCGGAGAGCTCGTCCTCGGTGACCAGGTGGGTCAGGGTCTTCGGCTGCAGCGCGGGCAGGACCGTGTCGGCGAAGAGCATCTTCAGGGTGGACGCGGGCGGCAGCCGCCAGTGAGCGTTGTGCGACGCGAGCACATCCCCGCTCTCCGCGTCGGCGACGATCCACGACCGTGCGGTGAGCTCCTTCGGCAGGACCGGGGCGCCTGGGCCCAGGGCGACCTGGGTGCCCACCTCGCCCAGCCGCGCGCCGCCCACGGTCGACATCTGACCGCTCGGCTTCGGCTGTTTGTCGTCGGTCTTGTCCTTGTCGGCTGCCCCTGCGGGACTGACGACAGATACGGACAGCAACGCGGCAGAGAGGACCGTCATTACGGTCTTTTTCAGAGCAGGCACGGTCGGAAACGTACATGGCCTTGCTGAGGATGGGGATATGGATGGCCTGACCCGCCGTGCATACCGCCGGGACAGCCCACCCCGGGCGATCGGGCGCGAGGGCGGCGGCGATACTGAACCCATGAAGCTCAGCCGCCCCGTCTCCTGGTTCCTGCTCGTCTTCGGAGCGTGGAGCTGGGTCATCTGGGTCACCTTTGTCAAGAATCTGTGGAAGGACGGCAGCGGGCTCGCGTTCGACGACGCGGGAGACCCGACCGCCTACTTCTGGGTCCATCTCCTGCTGGCCGTCACCTCGTTTCTTCTGGGGACGGCTGTGGGGGTCATCGGGTTCCGTGGCGTCAGGGCTTTGCGTCGCGAAGGCAGATGACGGCCCTGGTGCGGGCGGCCGTCCGTACATGATCGTTTCAGTGGGGGAGCGTACGTGGTCGTGGTCTTCGTACTGGTGGCGGTCGCGGTTCTCGCGCTGCTGGCCGGGGTGCACCGGTATGTGTGGCGCCGGCTGATCGGTGACACGACGGCGAAGGGCAGCCTCGTGCGCCGCGTGGGCACCGTCGCCGCCTTCGTGCTGCCGCTGCTCACCGTCGGGGCCTTCGTCTCCAGCCGCTCCGGGGTGCCCTTCCCGGTGCAGCAGGTGCTCGCCTGGCCCGGCTACCTCTGGCTGGCCGCCCTCCTCTATCTGACCCTGGCGCTGCTGGTGGGAGAGGCCGTCAGGCCCCTCCTGAGCCGGTTCCTCGCCCGCAGGGCCGCCGCACGGCAGGCGCCGCCCGTGGACGTCTCCGCCGGCGCCCCGCCCGTCCAGGTCCCCGCCGCGGCCGAACCGGGCCCCGCGACGGACGACAGCACCCGTACGGACCCCGCGCCGGACACCGAGGCCCCCGCCCCGCCCGTCGCCGACCCCTCGCGACGGCTGTTCGTCGCCCGCGCCGTCGGCGGCGCGGCGGCCCTGGCCGGCCTCGGCACGGTCGGCCTCGGCACCTACGGCGTGCTGCGCGGCCCCCGCACCAAGCGGATCACCGTCCGGCTCGCCGGGCTGCCGCGCTCCGCCCACGGCTTCCGGATCGCCATGGTCAGCGACATCCACCTCGGCCCCATCCTGGGCCGCGCCCACACCCGGCGCGTCGTCGACGCGATCAACGCCACCAGCCCCGACCTGGTCGCCGTCGTCGGGGACCTCGTCGACGGATCGGTCGCCGACCTCGGCCCCGCGGCGGAGCCGCTCGCCGGGCTGGAGGCCCGCCACGGCAGCTACTTCGTCACCGGCAACCACGAGTACTTCTCCGGCGCCGCCGAATGGGTCGACCACGTACGCGAACTGGGGCTGCACCCGCTGGAGAACGCCCGCGTGGAGATCGCCGGCTTCGACCTCGCCGGGGTCAACGACGTGGCGGGCGAGAGCGAGGGCCAGGGCCCGGACTTCGCCCGCGCGCTCGGCGACCGGGACCGCGGCCGCGCCTCCGTCCTGCTCGCGCACCAGCCCGTCGTCATCGACGACGCCGTCGAGTACGGCGTGGGCCTCCAGCTCTCCGGCCACACCCACGGGGGCCAGCTCTGGCCCGGGAACCTGGTGGCGGAGCTCGCCAACCCGACCGTGGCCGGATACGAACGCTACGGCGACACCCAGCTGTACGTCTCGCGCGGAGCGGGCGCCTGGGGGCCGCCCGTGCGGGTCGGCGCCCCGTCCGACATCACCGTGGTGGAGCTCGCTTCCCCGCAGGCCTGAACCCGAAACCTGTGAACGTTCAACCTGGTCTTCCATATGTGAATATCGTGTGATTAGGTGAGGTCGAACATGCGGCGGTGATGTGCCTCTCTGTGCACGCGAGCCGGGGTGGGGTTGGCAAGGGAGCACGGCACATGCGGTTCATCCGTCTACGGATTCTCGCAATTCTGGCGGTATTGGTCATCGCGGGCGTCGGCGCCTGGCAGTTGCTCCCCTCGGACGACGAGAACCTGACCCCGATCACGGTCGGTACGTCCGACGAGGTCACCTCGCTGGACCCGGCCGGTGCGTACGACGCCGGTTCCTGGGCGATCTACAGCAACCTCTACCAGTCCCTGATGACGTTCAAGTCCGGGGCGGTCGTGCCGGAACCGGACGCGGCCGAGAACTGCGGCTTCATCGGCCAGAAGCTCCAGACGTACCAGTGCAAGCTCCGGGACGACCTGACCTTCTCCAACGGCCGCAAGATCACGGCCGCGGACGTCAAGTACTCCTTCGACCGCATGCTGAAGATCAAGGCGGACGCGGGCCCCTCGGTGCTGTTCCCCAGCCTCGACACCATCGTGACCGAGGGCCGCACGATCACCTTCAACCTCTCGGCCCGGGACGCGACGTTCCCGCAGAAGCTGGCCACGGGCGCCGGGTCCATCGTCGACCCCACGCAGTACCCGAAGGACAAGCTCCGCTCGGACGACCAGGTCGACGGCTCCGGCCCGTACACCCTGAAGTCCTTCGAGTCCGGTGTCCGCGCCGAGCTGGTGCCCAACCCTGCGTACAAGGGCGCGATCAAGGGCACCGGCGCCCCGGTCGACATCCGCTACTTCGAGGGGTCCGAGGCGCTCAAGGCGGCCTGGACCGCCGGGGACGTCGACGTCACGCACCGTCAGCTGCCCTCCGAGCAGCTCGCCGAGCTGGACCCGAGCGCCTCCGATCAGCGCGTCACCGAGGCGGACAGCGCCGAGATCCGCAACCTCGTCTTCAACGTCCGGGACGACTCGGCCCTCGCGGACAAGAAGGTCCGCCAGGCCGTCGCCTGGCTCATCGACCGCGGGCCGCTGGTCACCAAGGTCTACCGGAACACCGTCGAACCGCTCTACTCGCTGATCCCGCAGGGCTACATCGGGCACAGCACCCCCTTCTTCGACTCCTACCCGCAGCCTGACCCGAAGCGGGCCAGGACACTGATGGAGGAGGCCGGGGTGGACCTTCCGCTGCACATCACCTTCGCCCACCGCGACGACGACGCCAACAAGGAGGAGTCCACCGAGCTGGTCCGCCAGCTGGAGAAGGACGGACTCTTCAAGGTCACCGAGAAGGCCGTGGAGTGGCAGGCCTTCCAGAAGGGCTACGCGGCCGGTGAGTACGACGCGTACACCGTGGGCTGGCTCCCGGACTACCCGGACCCCGACACCTTCAGCCAGCCGCTGGTCGGCCGTGACAGCTCCCTCCACAACGGCTACACCAGCGCGAAGATGGACGCGCTGATCGCCTCCACGCAGCAGTACAGCGACCGGGGCCGGACCTCGGCCGACTTCAAGGAGCTGCAGCAGCTCGTCGGCCAGGACGTCCCGCTGGTCCCGCTGTGGCAGAAGAAGGACTACGTCGTCAGCAAGCAGTCCGTGTCCGGGTCCCAGTACCTCTCCGACGGCACCGGGATCTGGCGGCTCTGGGAACTCAGCTGGATCTGACGTCCCGCGCCCCGCGCGAGGACGCCCCCGGCAGGAACTCCACCAGCACGTCGTGGACCTGCCGCACGAGCGGTCGCAGCACCCGGAAGCGGGAGAGCGCGATCGCCCGCGCGGCGATCGGCGCGGTACGCTCGACGAGCCGGCGGCTGCGCTCCGTGCCCTCGGACCGGTCGTAGACCCAGAACAGCACCAGGCCCATCTGCATCAGCCACATCAACTGCGGCAGCAGTGCGGCCAGTTCCGGGTCCGCCTTGACCGAGGAACCCGACAGACAGCGCTCGTGCACCGAGATGACCGCGTCGCGGGCCGCGGCCGAGTCCTCCGAGAAGGGGGAGAGCGGGCTGTCCGGGTCCGCGGCGTTCTTGAAGAACTGCGCGGCGAAGCGGTGGTACGGACCGGCCACGTCCAGCCAGCCCAGCAGCACACCCCTGATGCGTACGGCGAGATCCGCGTCCCCGGCCAGCACGGGCTGCACCGCCGTCTCGTGCTCGGCGGCGATCCGGTCGTAGAAGCCCTGGACCAGGTGCTCCTTGGACGAGAAGTAGTAGTACGCGTTCCCGACCGAGACGCCCGCCTCCTGGGCGATCGCCCGCATCGTCGTACGGTCGTAGCCGCGTTCCTCGAAGAGCCGCAGCGCCGTCTCCAGGATGAGGGTGCGGGTCTGCTCGCTCTTCGGCGCCTTGGACTTCCCGGCCGCCCCGTCGCCTCCGGCCGGCTCGGAGCCGTCCGCGTCCGCCACGTTCTTCTCTTGCTTCACCACGGTCCCAAGGCTAACCGGGCGAGGGGGAGCGGCCGGCCCGGGCTCAGGCGCTCATGGAACGCGCGGTGTTCACCTGCGACATGACCCAGTGGAAGGTCTCGGGCCCCGTCGCCGGGATCATCGTCTGGTGGTGCCGGCCGCCGCTGGTGACGGTGATCTGCACGAAGCCGGTCGTGCGCTTCTCCTTCATCAGGAGGAAGAGCAGACCGACCAGGCAGAACAGCGCGAAGACGATCGCCAGCACGATGCCCACGGTCGGGATCTTCTCCTCCGTGCGCGACATGTCGGTCGCCGTCCACACCGCGCCCTTGAGCGGCAGGGTGCCCGACGGGGTCACGATGGAGTCGTTCATCACCGTGATGTCACCGAGCGAGAGCACCGGCACCCCGCCACCGCCCTGCTGGGCCGGCAGGTTGAAGCCCGGCTCGGTCGGCTGGCCGCCCGGGTAGCCGTACCCGGGACCGGGCTGTGCGGCGCCCTCAGGCAGCGGCTGCGGATAGCCGTACGCCGGAGTGGCGCCCGGCGCCGGATAGCCGTAGCCCTGGCCGTCCGGCATCGTGGGCGGATTGCCCGGCGGCTGGGGCGGGCCCCACTTGTATGAGTCGTCCGCGTACGGATTCGGATCGCTCATGACGTTCCCCGTTCTCCATCAAGCCATCTGCTCCCGCGCTGTGCTGCGGCGGGAGAGGCGAGCCGGTCACCGGCTCCGCACGACCGTACCGTCCCGGCCCGCCCGACGCACCAAGAGGCCCCGCTTCCCGCACGGACCGTGCGGGGAACGGGGCCTCCGGGGCGAACGCGTGGGTCAGAAGCGGCGGGTGATGAGCGCGCGCTTCACTTCCTGGATCGCCTTGGTGACCTCGATGCCACGCGGGCAGGCGTCCGTGCAGTTGAACGTCGTGCGGCAACGCCACACACCGTCACGGTCGTTGAGGATCTCCAGGCGCTGCTCCCCGGCCTCGTCACGCGAGTCGAAGATGAAGCGGTGCGCGTTGACGATCGCCGCCGGGCCGAAGTACTGGCCGTCGTTCCAGAACACCGGGCACGAGGACGTGCACGCGGCGCACAGGATGCACTTGGTGGTGTCGTCGAAGCGCTCGCGGTCCTCGGGGGACTGCAGACGCTCACGCGTCGGCTCGTTCCCCTTGGTGACGAGGAACGGCATGACATCGCGGTAGGCCTGGAAGAACGGGTCCATGTCGACCACGAGGTCCTTGAGGACCGTGAGGCCCTTGATGGCCTCGACCGTGATCGGCTTCTCGGGGTTGATGTCCTTGATCAGCGTCTTGCAGGCGAGCCTGTTCTTGCCGTTGATCCGCATCGCGTCGGAGCCGCAGATGCCGTGTGCGCAGGAGCGCCGGAACGTCAGCGTGCCGTCCTGCTCCCACTTGATCTTGTGAAGGGCGTCGAGCACACGCTCCTTCGGGTCGATCGAGAGCTGGAAGTCCTGCCACTGGACCTCGTCGGAGATCTCGGGGTTGAAGCGGCGGATCCGGAACGTGGCCGTGATGTACGGGGTGTCGGCGAAGCCCGCCTCGGCCTTGTCGGTCTTGTCCAGGGTCGGGGTTGCCATCAGTACTTACGCTCCATCGGCTGGTAGCGGGTCGTGACGACCGGCTTGTAGTCGAGCCGGATCGACTCGGTGCCGTCGTCCGCGACCTCGCGGTACGCCATGGTGTGGCGCATGAAGTTGACGTCGTCGCGGTTCGGGAAGTCCTCGCGGTAGTGACCGCCGCGGGACTCCTTGCGGGCCAGCGCGGAGGTCGCCATGACCTCGGCCAGGTCGAGCAGGTTGCCCAGCTCGACGGCCTCCAGCAGGTCGGTGTTGAACCGCTTGCCCTTGTCCTGGATGGACACGTCGAGGTAGCGCGCCCGCAGCTCGGCGATCTTGTCGACCGCCGTCTTGATCGTCTGCTCGGTGCGGAACACCATCACGTTGGCGTCCATGCACTCCTGCAGCTCCGTGCGGAGCGTGTGGACCCGCTCGGTGCCCGTGGAGTTGCGCAGCCGCTCGACCTGGTCCTGGACCAGCCGGGCCGGGTCCTCGGGAAGCTCGACGAAGTCGTTCTTCGCGGCGTACTCGGCGGCGGCGATGCCCGAGCGGCGTCCGAAGACGTTGATGTCGAGCAGCGAGTTGGTGCCGAGGCGGTTGGCGCCGTGCACGGAGACACAGGCGACCTCGCCGGCGGCGTACAGGCCCGGGACGACGGTGGTGTTGTCGGCCAGCACCTCGCCCTCGACGTTGGTCGGGATGCCGCCCATGGCGTAGTGCGCGGTCGGCTGGATCGGGATCGGGTCCGTGTAGGGCTCGATGCCGAGGTACGTACGCGCGAACTCGGTGATGTCCGGGAGCTTCGCGTCCAGCTGCTCCGGCGGGAGGTGCGTGAGGTCGAGGTAGACGTGGTCGCCCTCGGGACCGCAGCCGCGGCCCTCACGGATCTCCGTGTAGATGGAGCGGGACACGACGTCACGGGACGCGAGGTCCTTCATGACCGGCGCGTACTTCTCCATGAAGCGCTCGCCGTCCTTGTTGCGGAGGATGCCGCCCTCACCGCGGGCGCCCTCCGTCAGCAGGATGCCCATGCGCCAGATGCCGGTCGGGTGGAACTGGAAGAACTCCATGTCCTCCAGCGGCAGACCCCGGCGGTAGCAGGCGGCCTGGCCGTCACCGGTCAGGGTGTGCGCGTTCGACGTCACCTTGAAGAACTTGCCGGTGCCGCCCGAGGCGTAGATGACCGACTTCGCCTGGAAGACGTGGATCTCGCCGGTGGCCAGCTCGTAGGCGACGACGCCGGCGGACTTCTTGACGCCGTCCACCTCGACGACCAGCTGGTCCAGGACGTAGAACTCGTTGAAGAACTCCACGCCCTCCTTGACGCAGTTCTGGTAGAGCGTCTGGAGGATCATGTGGCCGGTGCGGTCGCCCGAGTAGCAGGCGCGACGGACGGGGGCCTCACCGTGGTTGCGGGAGTGACCGCCGAAGCGCCGCTGGTCGATCTTGCCCTCGGGCGTACGGCCGAACGGCAGGCCCATCTTCTCCAGGTCGAGGACGGCGTCGATGGCCTCCTTCGCGAGGATCTCGGCGGCGTCCTGGTCGACCAGGTAGTCGCCGCCCTTGATCGTGTCGAAGGTGTGCCACTCCCAGTTGTCCTCCTCCACGTTGGCCAGCGCGGCGGCCATGCCGCCCTGCGCGGCGCCCGTGTGGGAGCGGGTGGGGTAGAGCTTCGTCAGCACGGCGGTGCGGCTGCGCTTGGTCGACTCGATGGCCGCGCGCATGCCGGCTCCGCCGGCGCCGACGATGACGGTGTCGTACTTGTGGATCTGCATGGTTTTCCTCTGGTCCCTCTGTCCCGGCGCCTAGCGGATGTTCGGGTCGAAGGTGAAGATCACCAGCGTGCCCAGCAGGACGGTGAACACCGTGGCGGTGTACAGGAGCATCTTCAGCCAGAACCGGGTGTTGTCCCGTTCGGCGTAGTCGTTGATGACCGTACGGAGGCCGTTGGCGCCGTGCAGCATGGCCAGCCACAGCATCGCCAGGTCCCAGACCTGCCAGAACGGCGAGGCCCAGCGGCCCGCGACGAAGGCGAAGCCGATCTTGGACACACCGCCGTCGAGCACCAGCTGGATCAGCAGGTGGCCGATGACGAGGACGACCAGCACGATGCCCGACAGGCGCATGAAGAGCCAGGCGTACATCTCGAAATTGGTGCGCGAACCCTTGGGGGTCTTGCCCGTGCGCTGACGCGGGGGCTCGATCACCGGGGCCGGGTTGTCGACGCCGTACGGGCTGACGCCCTCGACGTCCCCGATCGCGGAAGTAGGTGTCTCGGTGGACATCGGCCTCAGCTCCCGAAGACTTCACGTACGGCGTGACCGAGGACGGGGTACAGGGCCCCGACCATCAGCACGATCCAGATACCCAGGACGGTCCAGAGCATCTGCTTCTGATAGCGCGCGCCCTTGGACCAGAAGTCCACGGCGACGATGCGGAGACCGTTCAGCGCATGGAAGAGGATCGCGGCCACCAGGCCGTACTCGAGCAGCGCGACGAGCGGGGTCTTGTAGGTGGCCACGACGTCGTCGTACGCCTCGGGGGAGACACGCACGAGAGCGGTGTCCAGGACGTGTACGAACAGGAAGAAGAAAATGAGGACACCGGTGACTCGATGAGCCACCCAGGACCACATGCCTTCCCGGCCGCGGTACAGCGTTCCAGCCGGCACGGAAGAACCCTCCGGGAGCGGGGATTGGGGCCGGCCGGCTTGACTGTCGGTCTGACCCGGCCGGGTACGGTCCACCGGCCCTGGCCATCGTAGCGACGCTTTGTCGGTTCCATGGCGGCGGGGCCTCTGGTGTGATCAAAGCGGCAGGCAAACAGGCACGGACGGGCTACCGGGGGTCATATGCCACCGGGGGGAACGGGCCGGGCGCCAGGCCCGCCTCCGTCACCAGCTCGACGATGCGGCCCCGGGCGAGTCGCCGCATCTCCTCCGCGGTCAGGGCGCGCTCCTCGTCCGGCTCGTGGGCCAGCCGGGTGCGGATGGCGGCCAGCACCTGGTCGACGTGCTGGGAGGGCCGCAGGCCGTCCAGGCAGATCACGAAGGCGTGGCCGAACCGGCTCTCGTACGCGGCGTGCGCGGCGCGCAGCGCCAGATGGGCCGCCCGGGGCGCGTCGTGGTGCAGACAGGGGGCGCTCTCGGCGGCGAGCGCCTCGGAGAGGTCGGCGGGCGCCAGGTCGTACCCCGCCTCGTCGGAGGCGGCGAGCAGGGTGTCCAGGTCCGGGTAGGGGCGGTGGGCCGCCATCCGCTGCGCCCAGCGGCGGCTTCCGCAGCACTCCAGCAGGGCGGTCTCGGCCAGGTCCTGGGGCCAGGCGTTGAAGCGGCCCAGCCCGTTCGAGTGGGCACCGGGACCCGGGCTCACCCACACTGGTTCCGGAACGGGGGCCTCCACCGGGGCCTCGCGAAGGGCCGGGGCGGTGCCCCGGCCCTGGACGGGAACGGCCGTCCACCCGGCCTGCTGCGGTGGTTTCGGCAGGCCGGCGTGGGACTCGCTGGACCTGGACAGCGGGACTCCTCGAATGAATGACATCTGTGACCCTGGAGAGGGGCCGGAGAGCGACGAGGTTGCGCGGAGTGGGAGTGAGGACTGTTTCGTATGTGCTGTCACGCTAACGACGCCGGGCGACGCGCAACCGAAGGATGCGCGAAATTCACCCGGACGGGAGAGTTTCGGAACGCTTGATGGACGAATCGGTGGGGGAAATGCCCACCTTTCTCATCTTCTTTGACCTTCTTTAATCTGTTTCTCCCCCCGATCCGGAGGTTTCTGACCGATGTCGCCCTCACGCGCACCCCTGGTGGCCGGCGCCGCTGTCGCGGTGGCCGCCGCAGTGACCCTCACCGTCGTCGTCTGGCCCGAGGGCTCCGGCCCCGGTGCGGGGAACGGCGCGTCGGCCTCGTCCCGTACGTCGGCCTCGCCGTCACCCACCCGGAGCTATCCGCTCTCCTCGGCGCCGCGGACCATACCGGCGGTACGGGAGCACACCGCCGCGCGCGGGCCCGGCTGGAAGCCCGCCAAGGACAGCACGGTCGTCGCGGCCGACCCCGAGCTCGCCGACGAGGCGAAGCTGCTCGCCAAGGAGCTGAAGATCGGCTACCGGGGCGAGAAGTCCGCCCGGTCCGGTGACGTCGAGCTGGCGCTCGCGGCCTCCGGCAAGGGCGACCCGGAGTCGTACACCCTGAAGACCGCGGACAACCGGGTCACCATCAGCGGCCCCGGCCAGGCCGGCGTCTTCTACGGGACCCGCACGCTCAAGCAGTCGCTGAACGCCGACGACACCGTGCCCGAGGGCGTCGTACGCGACACCCCCGACCGGCCGCAGCGCGGGCTCAACCTCGACATCGCGCGCAAGCACTACACCGCGGACTGGATCGAGGACCGGCTGCGCCAGATGGCCGACCTCAAGCTCAACCAGCTCGGCCTCCACTTCTCCGACGACCAGGCCTTCAGGATCGAGTCCGACACCCACCCCGAGGTGGTGTCCGAGGAGCACCTCACCAAGGCCGAGGTCCGCCGGATCGTGAAGCTGGCGCAGAGCCTCCACATCACGATCGTCGCCGAGATCGACTCGCCCGGACACCTGGGCGCGGTCCTCAAGGCCCACCCCGACCTGCAGCTGCGCAACACGCAGGGCGTCGCGCGGCAGGGCGCCATCGACATCTCGAAGGCGGAGTCGGCGAAGATCGTCGACGACCTGCTCACGGAGTACGCGGAGCTCTTCCCCGGCAACTGGTTCCACGTCGGCGCGGACGAGTACCAGGCGCTCACCGTGAGCGACCCGGCGGCCTCCTACCCCCAGCTGGCCGAGGCCGCCCGTAAGAAGTACGGCGCCGACGCCACCGTCCAGGACCTCACGGAGGGCTGGCTGAACGACCGCGCCGCCGTCATCACCAAGGCGAAGAAGATCCCCAAGGCGTGGAACGACGGCTTCTTCACCGGCGGGACGGTCGCCGGTGACAAGGGCATCGAGGTGGAGTACTGGACGGGCAAGGAGATCGGTGCCCGGCCGCCCCAGGACTACCTCGCCGAGGGCCGCAAGGTGATCAACCTCAACGACGAGTTCCTCTACTACGTGCTCGGCGAGCCCAACGACTTCACGTACCCGACGGGTGAGCGGATCTACGAGCAGTGGACCCCCCTGGTCCTGCGGGGCACCGAGCCGGTGGCGGAGCGCTATTCGAAGCAGATCCTGGGCGCCCGGTTCGCGGTCTGGGGCGACTTCCCGAACGCGCAGACGCAGGCGCAGGTGGCGGAGGGGATCCGGATGCCGCTCAACGCGCTCTCCCAGAAGGTGTGGGACCCACGGGAGCCGAAGCTGACCTGGGCGCAGTTCCAGAAGCTCGCCGACGAGACCAGCTGATCCGCACCGCGTAGGCTCCCGGTTCTCCGTGCCGCGCGCCCTGGGGAGGGGCGCGCGGCTCATGCGTTCGAGAGAACTGATTCCTGGGGGGTCCTTCCATGCTCTGCACCACCTGCGGCACGAGACCGGCGGCATCGGCCGACGGACAGTGCGCCGTCTGCGCGCCGGTCAGCCCCGCGCCGCCGTACGGGCCGATGGTGCCCGGCCGCTCCTTCAGCGGTCTGCGCTCGCCCGTCGGGCTCGGCAGGGCCACGGTCGCCCTGCTCTGCGCCGTCGTCGCGACCGATGTGATCGCCCTCGCGGCGGGGGCGAACCTCCGGCGGGTGTACCCCGGTCCGGACGGCGGGTCGTTCTACGACCTGGCCACGGCGAACCGTGCCGAGGCCTTCTACGGGGTGGCCGGCGGTCTGCAGACCGCCGCGATGCTGGCGACCGTCGTCCTCTTCATCATCTGGTTCCACCGGGTGCGGCTCAACGCCGAGGTGTTCGACGCGGGTCTCCAGCCCATGCGGCCGGGCTGGGCGATCGGCGCCTGGTTCATCCCCGTCGCCAACTTCTGGCTGCCGCACCGGATCGCCATCGGTGTCTGGACGGCCAGCGCACGGCCCGGCACCGACGACGGCCGGCGCACGGTGTCCAAGGTGCCGCTCGACCTCTGGTGGGGGGTGTGGGTCGTGTCGACGCTCTTCACCTGGGTGGCTTCCAAGTACTACGCGTACGAACAGGAGGAGCTCGCCCCCGGCCGGGAGGCGGTGACCCTGGTCATGGCCGCCGACGCCCTCGACATCGTCGCGGCGGCCCTGGCGATCGTCTTCGTACGCAAGCTGACGCGGATGCAGGGCGAGCGCGCGAGCCTCGGCCCGGCACCGCTCTCCTCCGTCTCGCCGGCCGGCCCGGCTTCCGTATGAGTTGACCCGTTTTCGCGCTTCCCCGTGGTCCCGGGCGGGAAGAATGGAGGCCCGGACCGCGGGGGGAGCAGGGCGTGGGTTTCTGGGGCTGCTATCTGGTGGGCCGCAGCGGTGAGCCGCTCATCGGCCATCCCGCCCTACGGGAGGCGCGCGGCCTGCTGACCCTGCGGGAGTACCGCGCGGACGGCTGGCAGGTCTGGTCCCACCCCACCGAGCCCTCGCTCGGCAGCATGACCGCGCTCGCCGACGCCGCGCGGGCCCCGGTGCTCCTCGGGTTCGTCATGGACGGCGCGTGTGTGGCGGTCGAGGCGGCGGCGCCGTACAGCGGTTCCTGGTACGCCTGCCTCGGCCGGGCGCCGATGGCCGCGCTCCTCGGCCGGGACGGGGCGACGGTCGAGGACCTCTTCCTGCCACCCGAGGACGCCGCCGCCCGTGCCGTCGGATGGGCGGCCGAATCCGGCCGTGGAGTCCTCGAAGGGCCCCTGCTCGAACTGCTGCGGATCGAGCGGCCCGAGTGGTCCGCGGAGGAACTTTTCTTCGCTTTCCTGGACCGTCTGGGCATCGAGAGCCTGTCCGACTGAGTCCCGCTGTGATCTCCTGTGTCGCAAGAGTGACGCTTTTCAGCCATCTGACGCTGTACGCGGTAACGGGAAGCGCAGCGCTCCCCGACGAGCGAGGGACCGATGAACCGATCGGGGAGGCGTCGATGAGTCTGCTGGAGCTGATCGCTCGTGCCGACGAGCGTGGTCTGGCGGCGAGCGGGGTCGCCTGTCTGGACCGCTGTCTTCCGCCTCCGGAAGCCGGGGAGGACCCGGAGCCGCTGCGCCCGCTCTGGGCGTGCTGCGAGAGCGGCGCGGACTGGGCCGCCCGGCTCGGCGCCGTGCACACGGCGCTGGAGGCTGCCGCCGCGAGGGACGCCACGGCGGCCCGCATCCGTGCGCAGCTCGACGCCGCGCCCAGGGACTTCGCCGCCGGGCCGCTGCGCGCGTGGGCGGACGCCTGCTCGCTCCTCGCGCTGGACATCCACCGGGAGTCGGACGTCCCCGTCGGTGACGGGGCGCCGACGTCGGAGATCCGGCGGGCCGGTGCGGCCGCGGGCGGCGGTCCGCTCGTCACGGGCGAACTCCGCCGCCAGGCCGAGATCCTGGAGGGCCTCGCCGAGACCGCGGGAGGGGCGGGCGGCCCGACCGGTCTGCGACGTGCCCTGGACCTGTCGACGGAGGGACGGCGGGTGCTGCGCGCGGTGATGTCCCGCCGTGCCCGCGGCCGTGGCAGAACGGGCGGCGTGACCCTGACATGACGTCAGGAGGGGGAGGGGACGACGACCGGGGCCGCCACCCCCCACAGGAGAGGCCCCGGCCGTCTTCCACAGGGCCGCAGAGCGACCCCGTACTCATCTCAGCGTCAACGGTGCGTTTTCTGTCACACCGCACTGTGTCAGGAGACAGTTGCGGGTTGTACAAGTCATGGACGGGGCACCGTCCGACCACGTAGCGTGCTGAGTCGCGCAGCGTGGCGCAGTAGTGGTGACCAGCTACGATTCAGATCAGCAGGGCGGGTTGAGGGAGTGCTGGGGGACGACGCGGAGCTGACCGCCGCGGTGCTCGCGGCACAGGACGGGGACGAGGACGCCTTCCGGACTGTGTACCGCGCCGTGCACCCGCGGCTGCTGGGCTACATACGGACACTGGTCGGTGAACCGGACGCCGAGGACGTGGCGTCGGAGTCCTGGCTGCAGATAGCGCGTGACCTCGACCGGTTCAGCGGGGACGCCGACCGGTTCCGCGGCTGGGCGGCCCGGATAGCGCGCAACCGCTCGCTCGATCACATACGGATGCGGGGCAGGCGTCCCGCGATCGGCGGCGACGAGAGCGAACTGGCCGGTGAGGCCGCCGAGTCCGACACGGCCGGCGAGGCGCTGGAGTCGCTGGCCACCGGGCGCACCATGTCCCTCATCGCCCAGCTGCCCCAGGACCAGGCCGAGGCGGTCGTGCTCCGCGTGGTGATCGGTCTCGACGCGAAGAGCGCGGCCCGGACCCTGGGCAAGCGCCCGGGGGCGGTGCGCACCGCCGCGCACCGCGGACTGAAGCGGCTGGCTGAGCTGGTCGGCGCCGATCCCGGCCCGGAGGACGAGATTCCGGCGGCGGGCGCGGAGCTCGGTGCCGTGCCCGCACAACGCCCCGGCCGTCAGGGCGCGGTGGCGCCCGCCGGTGTGACGCATTCGCGTCCGTGGACGCAGAAGGACATGTGATGGCCGACGAGCAGCACGAGTGGCTCGACGCGGACGCGGCGGAGATGTTGCTCCGCGGCGAGCCCGTCGAGGCCGTCGACGATCACGCCAGGGCCGAGGCCCGCCGGCTGGAGGCCGCGCTGGGCGCGGTGCGGGTCCCGCGTCCCTCCGGCGACGAACTTCCGGGTGAGGCCGCCGTGCTGGCCGCCTTCCGTGAGGCGTCCCGGGGCGGGAAGCGGGCCGGAGCGGCAGGCCCCGCCGGGGCCGCCAGGCAGCAGGACGCCTTGCACACCGTACGGATCGGGGCGGCGCGCACGGCACCGCTGCGGCGCCCGCGCTGGACCCGCCCGCTGCGCTACGGCCTCGCCGTCTCGCTCGCCGGGTGCGCGCTCGGCGGGGTGGCGGTCGCCGGTACGGGCATGCTTCCGGCGCCGTTCGGCGGTGGCGGATCCCCGGCCCCTGCGGCGTCCGTCTCGGCGGCGGCGACCCCCGAGGAACTGGGCGCCGAACTGCCCGACGCCGGTGAGCCCCCCTCGCCGCTGCCCTCCACCTCGCCGGGCGCGTCCAGCTCCCCGTCGGCCACGGAGACCCCGGAGGGCGGGACGGCCGGGGGCGTGGGGCCGACCGGGCAGGACGGCGGAGGGGCGACGGACCGCGAGGACACCGGCCCGGACAGCGGCACCGGCTCCACCCAGGACGACACGGACGGCCGCGAGGTGCCCGGAGGGTCGTCGTCCCGGGCCGAGGTGCTCAAGAAGTCGATCAAGGCGTGCCGCGGCTACCGCGAGGACACCCTGAGCCGGGAGGAGAAGGCACGGCTCCTCGAACTGGCCGACGGGGAACGCAACCTGGACCGCTTCTGCGACCGCCTCCTGGGCGCGGACGACGGTGACGGCCGCGACGACGGGGACGGCCAGGGCGACGGCGACGGCAAGGGGACCGACGGCGGGAGTGGCGGGGGCTCCCTGCCCTCGATCGTCTTCCGTGACCCGTCCGCGGAGAGCACGCGGGACGCCGGCTCGCGGGACGATGCCCCGCGGGACGGCGGTGCCCCGTCGCCGACGGCCGGCGCCTCGGCGGGATCGTTGTCCGGGCTCTCCTCCGGCCTCTCGTCTGTAACGCGCTGACCTGCGCGAACGCGGCAGCTGTAACGTTCTTCGACCGTCCGGCGCAGTAGTGAGTGCCGACTGGTCATCGGCCGCGCAACGAGCCGGGGTTCCCCCCGTACCTTCGGCTCAGCGCATCCGGCGCGGGCGGGACACGTTCCCCCGGTCCCGCCCGCGCCCCTTTTTCGGTTGAACGCTCTACCAGTAAATGACGACCTTGTCGCCGTTCCGCACCTGGTCGAAGAGCGACGCGATCTTCCCCTCGTCCCGCACGTTCACACAGCCGTGCGAGGCCCCGCTGTAACCGCGGGCCGCGAAGTCGGACGAGTAGTGCACGGCCTGGCCGCCGCTGAAGAACATCGCGTAGGGCATCGGGGAGTCGTAGAGCGTCGACACGTGGTGGCGGGACTTCCAGTACACCTCGAAGGTGCCCTCGCGGGTCGGGGTGTACTGCGAGCCGAACCGCACGTCCATCGACGAGACGACCCTGCCGTCGATCATCCAGGACAGCGTGCGGCTGTTCTTGCTGATGCAGAGCACCCGGCCCGTGAGGCAGCGGGCGTCGGGCTTCGCCACCGCCGGTGCGGGCGCCGGCGGATCGAGCTCCTTCGCCGTCGGCTTCCTGGTCATCGCGAGCAGCCGCTCCCAGGTCACGGTGTCGGTCCTGCCGGTGCGGGACAGGCCCCGCTTGCCCTGGAAGGACTGCACGGAGGCGACGGTCGCGGTGCCGTAGTACCCGGTGGGGCTGCGGTCGAAGTGGCCGATCTGGCGCAGCCGGGCCTGGAGCTCCCGTACCCTCCCGCTCCGGTCGCCGACGGACATCAGGGTGCGGGGCGCCGGGGAGGGGCTCGCGCTCGGGGTCCGTGAGGGGGTGGCCGAGGGGCTCGGGGTGCCGCCGCCCGGTTTGCCGTCGTCGGCGGAGGCCGACGCCGCGGGGCGGGCGGTCGCCACGGCCGGGGGAGCGGTGCTCCCCGCGGCGCCCGCGTCCTCGATCCTGCAGCCCGCCGTCAGCATGGCCAGCGCGAGTGCGCCGACGGCTGCCGCTGCCGCCGTGCGCACGCCCCGCGCGTGTCTGCCCGTCCGTGTGCGTCCCATCATCGGCCCCCTGGCTCGCCCGTCGCCGCCCGGTCGCGCGTGACCCGTCACATGACCCGTCGTACGACCTGTCACATGGCCCGTCCCGCGGTACGGATATCTCATGGGACGGATTCCCGTCCTGCCCGGTTGCCGAATCGTGCGCATGATGGGAGACACGTGTCCGGGCGCCCGGACGCGCGCTGTGAGCAAGGTCCCAGCGCAGGGCCCCCGCAGGCCGTGGCGCTCGCCGCTAAAGTCCGTCGCGACGCTTGTTACCGATAAGTAGCTTGAATGAAGTAGCTGAACGGGAGGCACAGCAGATGACGCGTGAGTCCGAGTCGGGACTGCCCATCGAGCCGGTCTACGGGCCGGAGGCACTCGACGGCTGGCGGCCCGAGGAGAAGCTGGGCGACCCGGGCGCCTATCCCTTCACACGCGGTGTCTACCCGACGATGTACACGGGCCGGCCCTGGACGATGCGGCAGTACGCGGGATTCGGCACCGCCACCGAGTCCAACGCCCGCTACAAGCAGCTGATCGCCAACGGCACGGCCGGTCTCTCCGTCGCCTTCGACCTGCCCACCCAGATGGGCCACGACTCGGACGCCCCCATCGCCTCCGGTGAGGTCGGCAAGGTCGGTGTGGCGATCGACTCGATCGACGACATGCGCGTCCTCTTCGGCGGGATCCCGCTGGGCGAGGTCTCCACCTCGATGACGATCAACGCCCCCGCCGCGCTCCTCCTGCTCCTCTACCAACTGGTCGCGGAGGAGCAGGGCGTCCCGGCGGACCGGCTGACCGGCACCATCCAGAACGACGTGCTCAAGGAGTACATCGCCCGGGGCACGTACATCTTCCCGCCCAAGCCCTCGCTCCGGCTGATCGCCGACATCTTCAAGTACTGCAAGGCCGAGATCCCGAAGTGGAACACCATCTCGATCTCCGGCTACCACATGGCGGAGGCCGGCGCCTCGCCCGCGCAGGAGATCGCGTTCACCCTCGCGGACGGCATCGAGTACGTCCGTACCGCCATCGCGGCCGGCATGGACGTGGACGACTTCGCGCCCCGGCTCTCCTTCTTCTTCGTCGCCCGTACGACGATCCTGGAGGAGGTCGCCAAGTTCCGTGCCGCGCGCCGGATCTGGGCGAAGGTGATGCGGGAGGAGTTCGGGGCGAAGAACCCCAAGTCCCTGATGCTGCGCTTCCACACCCAGACCGCCGGGGTCCAGCTGACCGCCCAGCAGCCCGAGGTCAACCTGGTCCGGGTGGCCGTGCAGGGCCTGGGCGCGGTCCTGGGCGGCACGCAGTCGCTGCACACCAACTCCTTCGACGAGGCCATCGCCCTGCCGACGGACAAGTCGGCCCGCCTCGCACTGCGCACCCAGCAGGTCCTGGCGTACGAGACGGACGTGACGGCCACCGTCGACCCCTTCGCGGGCAGTTACGTCGTGGAGAAGATGACCGACGACGTCGAGGCGGCCGCCCTGGAGCTGATGCGCAAGGTCGAGGACATGGGCGGTGCGGTCGAGGCCATCGAACGCGGCTTCCAGAAGGGCGAGATCGAGCGCAGCGCGTACCGCGTCGCGCAGGAGACGGACAGCGGTGAGCGGGTCGTCGTCGGCGTCAACCGCTTCCGCCTGGACGAGGAGGAGCCGTACGAGCCCCTCCGCGTCGACCCGGCGATCGAGGCGCAGCAGGCCGCCCGCCTGGCGAAGCTCCGCGCCGAACGCGACCAGGGGGCGGTGGACGCCGCGCTCGCGGAGCTGAAGAAGGCGGCGGAGAGCGACGCGGGCACGGCCAACGTGCTCTACCCGATGAAGGACGCGCTGCGGGCCCGGGCGACGGTGGGCGAGGTCTGCGACGCGCTGCGGGAGGTCTGGGGCGCGTACGTCCCGACGGACGCATTCTGAGCGGCAGGTCCCGCCGCCGCGTCCTGGCTTCCGCGATGTGAACCACCTGGACGGAGTGTCGTACCCGCGTGCGACACTCCGTTCATGCTAGGTGTCACCGATCTCCCGACCTATCTCGCCGGCCTGGTGCTGATCATTCTGCTGCCCGGTCCGAACTCGCTGTACGTGCTCTCCGTCGCCGCCCGGCGCGGGGTGCGCACCGGTTATGTGGCCGCTGCCGGGGTGTGGACCGGGGACACGGTCCTGATGACGCTGTCGGCGCTGGGCGCCGCGTCCCTGCTGCAGACGACGCCGCTGCTGTTCGCCGTCGTCAAGTACGCGGGCGCGGGCTATCTGACCTGGCTGGCGATCGGGATGATGCGGGCGGCCGTGTCGATGTGGCGTGAGCGGCACCGGCGGGTGGCCGAGCTGTCGGAGGAGAGCGGGACGTCCGGGGCGGCGACGGAACACCCCTACCGGCGGGCGCTCGTGGTCAGCCTGTTCAACCCGAAGGCGATCCTGTTCCTGATCTCCTTCTTCGTGCAGTTCGTCGACCCCGGGTACGCCTACCCGGCGCTCTCCTTCCTGCTGCTGGGCACGCTGCTCCAGATCGGCAGCTTCCTCTACCTCTCGACGCTCATATTCGGCGGCACCCGCCTGGCCACCGCCTTCCGCCGCCGCAAGCGGCTCTCGGCGGGGGCCACTTCGGCGGCGGGTGTGCTGTTCCTCGGGTTCGCGGCGAAGCTGTCGCTCAGCTGAGGAGCCCGGCTCCCCTAGTGGTGCCAGGCCGTGCCGCCGACGTTGTGGATCATGCGCTGGAGGACCTTGAGCGCGGCGACGTACTCCTCGTCGGGGATTCCGGTGTGGATGTCGGCGATCGCCCTGCCTACCCGCTCCGCCGCCTCGGCGCGCAGCGCGTGTCCCTCGGGGGTCATCCGCAGGCGGGTGGTGGGGTCCTCGGTGACCAGGCCCCGGGCGATGAGGCCGTCGATCTCGGGCTCCAGGGAGTCGCCGACGTTCAGGTAGCCGCGGAGCATCGCGACCACCTCGGCGCGCGGGCGGCCCTGTTCGTCCGCCTCGGTGAGCTGGTTGAGGACCCACCAGGGGGGCTGGGTCAGGTTGTGTTCGGCCAGTGCGGCCCTGATGTGGGTCACGGTCGCGTCGGAGGCCGCCCAGCTCCAGTAGCCGATGGGCTGCCGTGCCAGTCCCGCGTCGTCATGTGAGTAGTCCATGCCCTGGACCGTAAAACCTCAAGCGAAGTCGAGGTCAAGGCCCAGGGGTCGTGCGTACTCCGCGAGCCCCGTGGTGTCCTCGCCCGCCCAGCCGATGTAGCCGTCGGGCCGGACCAGGAACAGGCCCTTGCCGTACGCCCCGCCCGCCTCCGTGCGGAAGGTCCGCAGCAGGGCGCCGTCGTGTGCGGGAAGCCGGGCGTCCGTACCGACCGCGAGCAGCGTGAAGTGCGGCCCCCGGAAGACGTCGAAGAGCCGGCCCGCCTCGCCCGCGGGGCCGTCCGGGGCCCGGTCTCCGGCCTCCAGGAGGCCGGCCCGGCCGGATGCCAGCGGGCCTTCGCGGTAGCCGAGGCCCAACTGCTGGGCCGCGGTGCCGCGTTCCTGTTCGCCCCGGTGGATGCGGGTCGAGAGGCCCAGCATCTCGGCGGCTACGGGGCGGCGTTCCTGCTCGTACGTCTCCAGCAGGGCGGCGGGTGCGCCGTGCAGCAGCACCTGGCCGAGCTTCCAGCCCAGGTTGTAGGCGTCCTGCACGCTCGTGTTCAGCCCCTGGCCGCCGGCCGGGGAGTGGATGTGCGCGGCATCGCCCGCGAGGAGGACCCGGCCGTCGCGGAACCGGCCGGCCAGTGCGGCGCGCGGCCGGAAGTCCGACGACCAGCGCACCTCGGTGACGTCGTCCTCGCCCAGGTGGGTGCGGGCGGCGACCACGGCCCGTACGCCCTCCGGTGTGGTGTCGGGTGCCCCCTCCTTGAACTGGGCGACCAGCTGGAAGTCCGGGGTGCCGGGCAGCGGGCAGAGCGTGAGCATGCCGGCCTCGCCCAGGAAGATGTGCCAGTCGTCCCGGTCGAGGGCCGTCCCCGCGATCCGTACGTCGGCCACCAGCGTGGGCGAGGGGTCCACGGTCTCGCCCTCCATCGTGATCCCGAGCGCACGCCGGACCGTGGAGCGCCCGCCGTCCGCCGCGACCAGGTAGGAGGCGCGCACCTCGCCGGTGGTGAGCCGTGCGGTGACCCCGCCGGCGTCCTGCGAGAGACCCGTGAGGGCCGCCGAGAAGCGGACGTCGCCGCCCAGTTCGCGCAGACGGGCGAGCAGGATCTCCTGGGTGCGCCACTGCGGCATCATCCAGGGCTCCCCGTACGGCTCGGCCTCGGTGGGCGCCGCGCGCCGGAACAGGTCGTACGCGCCTTGGCGCTCGCCGTCCTTCCAGGTCATCCCCACCGGTGCGGGGCCGCCGTGCTCCCGCACCGCGCCGCCCACCCCGAGGTCGTCGAACACCTCCCGGGTGCGCGGCTGGATGCCCTTGCCGCGCGAGCCGGGGAAGAGCGAGGGGGCCTGCTCGACGACGAGCGCGGGCACTCCGCGACGGGCGAGGTCGCAGGCCAGGGCGAGGCCGCAGGGGCCCGCGCCGACGATCAGGACCGAGGTTTCCTTAACGCCGTTAAGTTCCATGATTCGGAGTGTGCGCTTAACGCTGTTAAATTGTCAAGGTGGGTACGACGAAGATCGACCGGGCGCGTGTCGCGGACGCCGCGCTGGAGCTGCTGAAGGAGGTGGGCCTCGACGGGCTGACCCTGCGCGCCATCGCCAGGGAGCTGGACGTCAAGGCGCCCGCCCTCTACTGGCACTTCAAGGACAAGCAGGCGCTGCTCGACGAGATGGCCACGGTGATGTACCGCCGGATGCTGTCGGAGGACCTGCCCGGCCCGACGCCCGAGACCTGGCAGCAGCAGATGGTCACGTACCAGAGCGTGCTGCGCCGCGCGCTGCTGCGCTACCGCGACGGCGCCCGGGTCTACACCGGCGCGCGGTTCACCGGCACCGACCACGCCGACGGCCTGGAGGCCCACCTCCGCACGATGGTCGGCGCCGGGTTCGAGCTCCGGCAGGCCGTCCGCGCCGGCACCACCGCCAACGCGTACACGCTGGGCTTCGTCACCGAGGAACAGGGCGTCCAGCCCATGCCGGACGAGCGCCGGGAGGGGTACGACATCGGGGAGCGGGCCGCGCGTCTGGAGCGCTACCCCCTCGCGGCGGCCGCCGGCGCCGAGATCTTCACCCACTACGACGAACGCTTCGAGGACGGCCTGTGGATCGTCGTCGCGGGCATCGAGGCACGGTACGGCGTGACCTGAGGTCTCCGGCACGGGTCACCCCCGCGACGCCCAGAGTTCACCGTTCGTCGGGCCGGGCGACACCCTCCCCTCCCTCCGCGTCACTAGCGTGTGCGGACCATGATCGAAGGTGAGGGCCCGCGTGCCGAAACTGTCCGTTGTCGTTCCGTTCCACAATGTCGGCGCCTACGCCGACACGACGCTGGGCAGTCTTGCCCGTAACGCGGGCCCGGACATCGAGTTCCTGCTGGTCGACGACTGCTCCACGGACGACACCCCGGCGGTCGTCGACCGCTGGGCGGACAGACTCCCGCACGCCGAGGTCATCCGGCACGAGAAGAACGTGGGCATCGCGGCGGCCCGTAACAGCGGCATCGACGCCGCCCGGGGCGACTTCGTCACCTTCCTCGACGGCGACGACTGGTACGCCCCCGGCCATCTGGCCCGGCTGCTGCACGCCGCCGCCGAGCTGGACTGCGACTTCGCCCGCACCGACCACGTCCAGGCCACCGGGACCAGCAGGGTCGTCCGCCGGGCGCCCGCCCGGCTCCGCGAGACCGTGCTGGACCCGCGCGAGGGCATCGCGGCACCCGAGTGGGAGACCATGGTCGACTACCCGTTCGTCTGGGCCGGCGTCTACCACCGGCGGCTCTTCGAGGACGGCGGCCACCGCTTCACCACCCGGCTGCGCACCGCCGAGGACCGGCTGTGGATCTGGCAGCTGCACCTGCGGGCCCGCACCTGCGCGGCGCTGAACCTCTACGGCGTCTTCTACCGGCGCGGTGTCACCACGTCCCTGACCCAGATCAAGGACTCCCGCCAGCTGGACTTCTTCCCCGCCTACGACACGCTGCTCGACGAGATCCGCGAGGACCCCGACGCCGAGCTCTTCCTCCCCAAGGCGGTCCGCACCTACTGCGCGATGATCGCCTTCCACAACGAGAAGGCGGACGCCTACGAACCCGCGACGCTCCGGCGTCTGCGCCAGGAGTCGGCGGCCGCGCTGCACCGCATGCCGCAGCAGGTCCTCGACCACACCTTGACGATGATGGACACCAGGCGCAGCACTCTGCTCCACCGCCTGCGTGACAAGCAGAAGGCCGCCTGACCCATGCCCACGCGCACCCAGATCTTCCAGGTGTCGACCCTGTACGGGGCGGCCACGCTCGCGGCGGCGCTGGACGCCGGCCGGTTCGGACCCGGGCAGGACAGCCACCGTGTCCTGCTGGTCTCCAACAACGCCGCGATCCCCGAGACCGCCCTCCGGCTGGAGGAGATGCGCGGTTACGGGGACATCGCCGCCCGCTTCGACTCCGTCGTCGACTGGAACGACGCCATCAGCCCGCACCACCCCAGCGGCTGGGGCCCGCGCTCCGAGGAGACCGAGCTCTGGCAGCGCGCCTTCCGGCTCGCCTGGGGCATCGACCCCGAAGGGCCCGTCGACCTCGCCGTCGAGTCCATCCAGGTCAACCCGGCCCGCGCGCTGGCCGCGATCTTCTCCGAGAGCGCCGTGCACGTCTACGCGGACGGCCTGATGAGCTACGGCCCGACCCGCAACAAGGTGCCGCGGTCCATCGCCTGCCGCATCCAGCGGGTGCTCCACCTGGACCTCGTACCGGGGCTGCGGCCGCTGCTCCTCGCCGAGTCCGGCGTCGAGCCCGAGCTCGTCCCCGACGAGGCCTTCCGCAAGGTGCTCGGCGAGATCGCCGGGGCGGCGGCCGGTGACCGCAGGCTCGCGGAGGCCGAGGCCGCCGCGCCGACGGCCGTGCTCCTGGGCCAGTACCTCGCGGCGCTGAACATCCTCACGGCCGAGGAGGAGGAGGACCTGCACCTGCGGATGCTGCGCGGCGCGGCGCGGGCCGGCCACACCTCCGTCCTCTTCAAGCCCCACCCCACGGCGCCGGCCCGCTACTCCAGGGCGCTGGACGACGCGGCCGCCGAGCTGGGCGTACGGCTGACCACGCTGGACGGCCCGCTGCTCGCCGAGACCCTCTACGAGCGGTGCGCGCCCACGCTGGTCGTCGGCTGCTTCTCGACCGCGATGTTCACCGCCGCCGTGTACTACGGCATCCCGGTCGCCCGGGTCGGCACCCGCCTCGTCCTGGACCGCATCACCCCGTACGAGAACAGCAACCGCGTCCCGCTGACGATCGTCGACCACCTCGTGCCCGACCTGGACACGCAGGACGGCGGGCCCGTGCCCGCCCTTCCCTCCGCGGCGCCCGAGACCCTCGCGCCCCTGGTCAGTACGGTCGGCTACTGCATGCAGTCCGGACTCCACCCCGCCCTGCGCGCCGAGGCCGAGGACTGGCTGCGGGACCACCTCGACGGCAGCACCCAGCACTACTTCAAACGGCGCCGCCTGCAGAAGCTCACCCTGCCCGGCGGCGGCCCCCGGGGAGCGGCGATCCGGCTGCGCCGCACCGTACGGCGCACCCGCAGCAGTCTCGGCCTCTGACCCCGGAACCGGGGCGCGCCCCGGCCCGGCCACATCACAGAACGGCGGAACGAGCATGGGCCAGACCTTCACCGGGCTGCTCAGGGCGGTGCGGGCGAGAACCGGGCAGGGCGGTACGGCGCGTCCGGCGCCCACGGCCGCCCTGCGCCTCTGCGGCGACTACCTCGCGGGTCTCGCGGCGAGCGGTCCCCTGGACGACGTCCGGCGGACCCGGCTCGTCTCGGCCATCGGGGACCTCACGACCGCCACCGGCACGGACGGCCCGTTCGACGCCCTGCTCCGCACCGGGCAACGGGCCCTGGAGACCGGCGGGGAGGCGGAGACCCGGCTCGCCCTGGACCTCGCCGTCGAGGCCACCGGGCTGCGGCCCCGGTCCAAGGGCGCCTGGCGGCTCCGCGGCGGCGCGCTGGACGCGCTGGGCCGCCGCGCCGAGGCCGTCCATGCCTACGAACAGCACCTGGCGCTCCAGCAGAACCCGGCGGCGGCCGAGGAGATCGCGCGCAGGACGGCCACCCTGAAGGACCTCCGCGCCTGCCTGGACGAGGCCGCCGGGCTGCTCCCCGGCGAGGACGGCGCCCGGCTGCGGGCGCTGCACGACGCACCGGCCGGACAGGCCCGTACCGTCTTCGCCGAGGTCGTCCGCGCTCGGAGCGCCGGGGCCGGCGGCACGGCCGACCCCGCCGTACGCCGGCTCGTCACGCTGTACGCCGCCCACCGCCGGCTGCTGGACCGGGACAGGATGGCCGACCCCCTGCTCGGCGGGGCGGAGCCGGTCGGAGTCACCGGGCTGCGTCGGCTCGTCACCGGCCGCTCGGTCTGCCTGGTCGCCGGAGCGGCCCGCGTCACCGACGAGGAACGCGCCCCCGGGAGCCCGCTCGGCAAGCTGATCGGCGGATACGACCTGGTGGTCCGCTGTGACACCCTCCCGGCGGGCTCCCCGCGCACCGACCTGCACGCGGTCACCCTGCGCGGCGACACCCCCTGGACGGGCCCCGCCTGGCACCGGAAGACCGGCACCCGGCTGGTCTTCGGCGACCCGCTGCCGCACTGGCGCCGCTCGCTGCGCGCCCGCCTCGTCGCCGGCGCCCAGGAGCACATCGGCGACGCCTCGCTGCGGCGCCCGCTGGACGATCCGGCGCTGCTCGGCGAGGACGGCTGGGGCCCGCGGACCAGCACCGCGTTCACCCTGCTCAGGCTCCTGGACTTCCTGGACGCGGCCGACCGCCTCGACCTCATCGGCTTCGGGCTGCCGGGGCAGCTGCCGCCGCGCGAGCACGCGTGGGTCACGGCCCGTGCGACCCACCAGGACGAGACCGAGATGAGGACCGCGCTCCGATGAACACCCCCGCCGAGCCCGCCGACGACAGACGGACCGGGCCGACCGCCCTCCGGGGGGCCGCACCCGACGCCGACGACAGACGGACCGGGCCGACCGCCCTCCAAGGAGCCGCACCCGACGCCGACGACCGGCGCGCCGTCACCGGCAAGCGGCGGATCGCCTTCGCCGCCTGGGCCGACGAGGCCCGGATGCCCGGTCTCCTGGTCCTGCTGCGCAGCCTCGCGCTGGCGGACCCGGCCGTCTGTGAGGACTTCCTCCTCCTGCACCCCGGGCTGCCCGAATCCGCGCTCGACTCCGCCCGCCGGCTGCACCCGCGCCTCGTCCCCCGTACCGCCGGGAGCCGCCTCGACATCTTCCGGACGACCGGCTACGACACCGTGATCGCACTCGGCCCCGGCATGGTCGTCCTCGGCTCGCTCCAGCCGCTGCTGGCCCTGCGCACCGGGGTGGCCGCCGTGGTGCGGCCCGGCCCCGGCGGCGTACGGCCGGTGCGGGACGGCGGGCCGCTGGTGATCCAGCACCAGGACGTGACGGACGCCGTACGGGACGCCCTGGCCGCGGGCGAGGAAGCGGTGGACCGCGCGCTGGCCGAGGCGGGCGTCCTCGAACCCCTCGGCTCCCGTTACGACGTCCCGGCCGGCCCACCGCACGACGACACCCCCGTCCCCGGGAGCACCGTCGTCCTGCGCTTCGCCGATGACGCCGCCGCCGGCACCCCGGCGCGCGAGGCGCGCGAGCGGTTCGAGCTGGACGACGAGGCGTTCCGCGCCGCCTGCCGCGCCCTGCCGGGCACCCTCCACCCCGAACTGCTCCTGCACTGCGCCCTGCCGCTCCCCGAAGGGGGGCGTGCGCCGGTGGACCTGGTCCGCCGGGTCGCGGAGGTGCACCGGCAGCAGGGCCGCCACGACGAGGCCGTCGCCCTGCTGACCGCCGCCGTGGCGGACCGGCCCGACCTGCCGCGCTGCCACGAGACGCTGGGCATCAGCCTGATGGCGCTGTCCCGCTACGAGGAGGCCGAGGCCCACCTCCAGCTGGCCACCGTGTCACCGGACTTCGCCGCCCGCGCCTACGGCCAGCTCGCCCGGCTCGCCTGGCTGCTGGGCCGGACCGAGGACGCGCACGCGTACGCCCGCGAAGGGCTCGACGCCGACCCCACCGACGGCAACTGCCATGCCTGGTACGCCCGTACGCGCCCCGCTGCGGCACCCGCCACCGGCACCCCGGGCGAACAGCTCGCCCATGTCGCCCTGTTCGCCGACGGCCACGAGAACGCGGGCGACAAGGTGCTCCCCGAAGCCGTACGCATGTGCTTCGGCCCCGACACCGGCCCCGCCCGCTGGCACGAGCGGCACGTGCACCGGCTGGTCGACGAGCCCGGCCTGGAGGAGCTGAACGCCCGGCGCGGCATCGTCGTCGGCGGTGGCGGGCTCTTCCTCCCGGACACCGCGCCCAACGGCAACAGCGGCTGGCAGTGGAACATCCCCGACGGCGTCCTGGCCCGGATCACGGCCCCGCTCGCCGTGTTCGCGGTCGGCTACAACGTCTTCGACGGCCAGCGCTACCGCCGTGAGCGCTTCGCGGCGAGCCTCACCGCCCTGGTCGCGAAGGCGTCCTTCTTCGGCCTGCGCAACCAGGGTTCGGTGGACCGGGTCAGGGAGCTCCTGCCCGAGGAGCTGCGGGACCGGGTGCGCTACCAGCCCTGCCCCACGACCGTGGCCCGCCACCTCGACCCCCGCCTGGACGACGGCCCGGGCGGCGGCGCGGACCGGGACGACACCGTGCTGGTCAACTGCGCCTACGACCGCGCGGGGCTGCGCTTCGGCCACGACTACGGCCACTTCCTGGCCGAGACGGCCGCCGCCGTACGCGCCATCGGCGAACGCGCCGAGGTCCGGTACGCGGCCCATATGCCGGCCGACGAGAAGTTCGTCCACGACCTGCGCCGGGAGCACGGCATCGCCCTCCCGGTGGAGCCCCTGTACCTCTTCTCCAACGACCGCATCCGCGCGCTCTACCGGCGTACGCGCCTGGTCATCGGCGCGCGCGGGCACGCGGGAATGATTCCCTTCGGCTGCGGCACACCGGTCATCAGCCTGGTCTCGCACCCCAAACTCGCCTACTTCCTCAGCGACATCGACCGCCCCGACTGGGGCCTCTCGGTCCACGACCGGTCCCTGGGCGCCCGGCTCGCCGAGCGTGCGGCGGCCGTGCTGGACGACCACCGGGCGGCCGTGGCCGATGTGCACGGCCGGCAGGAGCACCTGTGGTCGGTCACCCGCGCCAACCTCGCCGAACTCCGGGACACCTTCGGGCTGACCGATCCCCCTGCCGCGCCGCCCGCCCCGCAGGTCCCCGGCCCCCGGACCGCCGAGCCGGCACGGGGCCTTCACCTGCCCGACACCCGGACGAAGTGACTGTTCACCCGAGCGGAGTTCACCCGGGACCCGCCCGTTCGTAGCCTTCGATGACCATGCCTTCCTCCGTCTCCCAGGCCGGCCCGCCCGCCCCCGCGCAGCACCCCGAGCCCGCCGCCGAACCCCGCCCGCACCGCGAACACCGGTACGACATCGATCTGATCCGGCTGCTCTGCTCGGTCGGTGTGATCCTCTGCCACACGGGCTCCGCCTTCGTGAACACGGCGGGGCGCGAGGCCGCGCGAGGTCCCGGCACCTACTGGGCGGGGCTGGTCGCGGACTCGGCCGGCCGCTTCGCCGTACCGCTGTTCTTCGCGATCGCCGGCTGGGTCGTCCTCGTCGGCGCCCCGGTCCGGGACGGCCGGCAGCTGTGGCGGCGGATCGTCCGCATCCTGGTGCCGCTCGCCGTCTGGACGCTGCTCTACGTGGCCTGGGGCCGGCTGCGCGGCACCAACGAAGCGCCCGCCGGCGAACTGACGCTCGACGCGCTGTTCGCCTCGGTCCGCCCGGCGTACCACCTCTGGTACCTCTACGCCTACATCCCCGTGATCATGCTGCTGGCCTTCGCCGCCCTGGTGAGGTCGGGCAAGCGCCCCTGGGGCCTGGGCGTCGCACTCCTCGTCCTGGGCGCCGCGCCCAGCCTGTCCGGCGACCTGGCCGAGGTCACGGGCCTGGAACTGCCGCGCTTCGGCTGGGGCTTCGGCCCGTACCAGCTGATCTACGCCGTCCTCGGGGCCCTGCTCCTCGCACTGCCCGCAGGCACCTTCGGGAGGCGGAGCCTGTGGTGGCTGCTGCCCGCCGGCGCCTTCCTGGCCGCGATCGTCGCGTACCAGCACGAGGTGCACTACGCGATCCCGTACGCGAGCGTCCTGGTGGCCCTCTTCAGCGCCGGCGTGCTGCTCTCCCTGCACCGGCTGCGCGTCCCGGAACGGCTGCGTCCGGCGCTGACCCGGCTGGCGGGGGCCTCGTTCGGCGCGTACATGATCCACGTACTGGTGCTGGGCGTCCTCACCGACGCCCTGGTCGACGCCGACCTGACGCTTCCCGTGGCGGCGGCCCTGGCCCTCGCCGTCACCGCTGCCACGACGGCCCTGTCCTTCGGCGCGGCACTGCTGTGGGCCCGCCTGGGACTGACCCGGCTGCTGGGCTGAGCGCCGGCTCAACTCCGGCGCTCAACTCCGGCGCTCAACCCCGGCGCTCAACCCCGGTGCTCAGCCCCGCTTCAGCGCCCGCGCGCGCCGTGCGAGCCGGCGCAGTGCGGCGTTCCGGCGTACGAAGGCGAGACGGGCGGGTACGACGCCGGGGAGGGCGAGGGAGCCGAGGCGGCGGCGCTTGAAGTAGCGCCAGGTCCGGGCGTTCAGACGGGTGGAGAGGTAGCGCTCGGCGGCCGGGCGGAGATCCGGGCGGACGCGCGGCTGCATGGCGAAGGCCACCGCAGGCAGCAGACCGTCGAGCGCCTCGGCCACCGAGGCCTCCGTCGGCGCGGGCCGTTCCGCCACGGCAGCGGGTTCGGCCAGGTCGGGCAGCAGGGCGTCGACGACCGTGACCGGGATCCTCGCCGGGTGCTCGTACGGGGTGAGGTGCTCCAGGAGGGTGCCGGTCCCGGCCCTGGCGACCGGCAGACCGTGGTGCACGGCCGCGCTCAGCAGGGCCGGCGAGCAGGTGCCGACGACGAGCGCGGGGCGCAGCCGCTCGCACAGGACCTCGGCCAGGACCGGCGCGCCCGGGTCCGGCACGGTCAGCTCGACCCCGAGGCGCGCGGCCTCGGCCCGCAGGGCCGGGGAGGCGGGCGTGGGGCCACCGGGATCGGCGTGGAGCACGAGGTGGGTGTGGCCGAGGGCGGCCGTGCCGCGGACCATCCGCAGGCGCAGCTCCGCCTCCTCGGTGGCGGGGAGTGTCCCGGGCCCGGAGAACAGCAGCAGCGCGGCGCCCTCCGGGGCCCCGGACTCCGGGGCGTCCTGCGCCAGTTCGCCGAGGACCTTCAGCAGGGCCGGGCCGGGCACCGGACGGGGTGCCGCGCCGAACTCGCCGAGCAGGAGCGGTGTCACCCCGGGGAGCAGGTCCGGGTGGAGGAGCTGCCGGACGCGGGTGCCGATCAGCGGCGGGATCTTCCCTCCGGTCGGGCCGTAGGCGGTCAGGCCGTCCGCGTACACGGTCACCGGCCCACCGGGGAGGACCTGGGCGACGGCCAGGGCGGGGGCGGCGTCCGGGGACTCCAGGACCAGCTCGACCTCCTCGTCCCCGAGGTCCCAGGCGCGCCGCAGATGCCGTTCCCACAGGGGCACGTCGTCGGGTCGGGGGGTCCAGGCGGCCGGGTGGAGCGGGTGGACGGCGTCGTTCCACGAGAGCACCTCGTCGAAGCGGGCGGTCAGCCGCCCGAAGCCGGGTGCCTGCCGGAGCGGGACCGACGCCTCGGGCACCGCCGAGGTGTCGCAGAGCAGCAGGATGCGGCGGTCGGCGTCCCCGAGGAGGCCCGAGTCGAGGGCTGCGGCCAGCACGGCCGCGGAGCGGAGGCCGGAGGCGGCGAGGATCTGGACGGTCACGCGGCGGACGCTCCCTCGGTGAGGGCGG
Organism: Streptomyces silvae; assembly: GCF_016745505.1. Lineage (GTDB taxonomy): Bacteria > Actinomycetota > Actinomycetes > Streptomycetales > Streptomycetaceae > Streptomyces > Streptomyces silvae. The sequence goes on from NZ_JAERUC010000191.1 coordinate 41,138, forward strand.
GCCGGCGGCGCAGCCTGCGCAGCACGGTCGCCCGTTCGGTGTCCATGGAGTCCAGGACGTCGTCGAGCACGGCCTTCGGCATGTTTCTCAGTGCCGCCGCCGCGAGTGATTTCAAGGTGCGGGCCACGGACGGTTCGAATTTCTCCGGCGAACCGAGGTGGTGGGAAATGACCGCACAATAGGTCCGTACGGCTTTCGGCATAAGGATCTCCGCATCGCGGTCCGCCGCCGTATCCGCGATCACCTGGTCGTACGCCCGGATGAAATCCAGCTGGCGTTCGTCGCCGATCTGCGTGAGGGAGGAGGCGACACCCCGCCGGTAGAAATGGCTCAGCGTTCCCAGGACCGCGAAGGATTCCGCCTCCCGGTGCAGCCGCCAGATCCACGGCCGGTCCTCGGCGGTCCGCAGTCCGTCCGTGAAACGGAGCAGCCCCCGGTCGAGCAGGCTGCGGTGGTAGAGGCCCGCCCAGGCGAACGCGTAGTCCACGGACGTCGTCCGGCCGGCGGGCAGGATCGCGTCCCGGGGGTCGCTCACCACGTCCCGGAGGCCGTGCGGCACACGGCGCACCGTACGCGCCGTACCGGTGACCTGGACGTGGTCCGTGCGTACGAACGCGCAGCCCAGGGCCTCCGTACGGGCGAGCAGAGCGGCGTAGTGGCCGGGCGCCAGCCAGTCGTCGCCGTCCAGGAAGGCGATGTACTCGCCGCGGGCCGCGTCCAGACCGGTGTTGCGGGCGGTGGCCAGACCGGCGTTGCGCTCGTGTCTGCGGACCACCACCCCCTCGATCTCGTCCTGGGCCCGGCGCAGCAGATCCGGCGTCCCGTCGGTCGAGCAGTCGTCGACGAGGATGAACTCGAAGTCCTCGCGGGTGTTGGACCGCAGGCTTCTGAGCGTGTCGGGCGCGTATGCCTGGACGTTGTAGAACGGCACGATGACGGAGAGCTTGACCACCCGCATCACGCTAGGGGCGGCCCCGGCATTCGTTTCGACACCCGCCCGTACGGAAAGTGAACGGCGCGCGGCGGAAAAGTGAACCCACCCGTTTCCGGAGCCGATTCACCCTTCCGGTACGCCTGATCCCCAAGCGTCGACCGGCTGTTAACCATCTGTTGCCACCGCGTTGGGCCGCGGATCGAAATGGCTTCCTAGCTTTTACGACGTGCCCCCTCGTACCGATGACGCGGCCTCCCCGGCCGCCACCCCAGCAGCCGGCCGTGCGGCCCTCCGCATAGCCGTGCTCGCCGACTCAGACACCCGGTGGAAATGGGGCGCGCTCACCGCGCGCCGCCTCTCCGGGGACCCGGAGACCGGCGCGGCGGAACGCCCCGTCGAGATCAGCGGGCTGCTGCTGCGCGGAAGGGCCACCCCGACGCCCCGCCAGCTCGCCGAGGTCGGCGAGGTCGGTGTCGACACCGGCCGGGTGCGCGAGGTGACCGCGGTCGAGTTCCTGCACACGGTGCGCGACGAGGCGTACGACGTCGTCGTCCTCGCCCTCGTGGGCGGCGCCGTCCAGGCGATGCTGCACGGCCTGGCCGTACTGGAGCTGCCCCGCAGGCCCGTCGTCGTCACCGGCTATGTCGGGGTCGTCTACGAGAAGCTCGCCGACGGGCTCCTGCTGCGCCACGGCGCGGACGTCGTCCTCGCCAACTCCCGCCACGACGGCGAGCGTTTCCGCGCGGTCTACGAAGGGGTCGGCGCCGACGCCTCGGCCGTCACCGAGGCGGCCCTGCCGTTCCTCGGCGGCGAGCCGCACCGGGCCCAGGAGGGCCGCGACACCGTCGTGTTCGCCGCCCAGCCCTCCGTACCGGCGTCCCGCGCCGACCGTACGTACCTGCTGCGCCGGCTCGTCGAGCACGCCCGGCTGCACCCGGGCCGCGAGGTGCTGCTGAAGCTGCGCTCCAAGCCGGGCGAGCACACCACGCACATCGAGGAGCTGCCCTACCAGCGGCTCGCGGAGCGGATCCCCGGCGGCCTCCCGCCCAACCTCCGCCTCGTGTACGGGCACATGGGCGAGGTCCTGGACCGCACGGACCTGCTGGTCACGGTGTCCTCGACCGCCGCACTGGAGTCCCTGCACCGGCGGATCCCGACCGCGATCCTCTCCGACCTCGGCGTACGCGAGACCCTCGGCAACCACCACTTCATCGGCTCGGGACTCATCACGTCCTGGGACCACCTCGACGGCGGCTTCCGCCCCGAGCCCGACGAGAAGTGGCTCGCGGGCCAGGGAGTCGCCGCCGACGGGACGTACGGGGCGGCCTACGACACCGCCCGCGCCCGGGTCGCCGCGCTGCTCGACGCAGGGCCGCTTCCCCGCCTCGCCCCCTACTACACGCCCGCCACCGCGCCCGGATACCTCCCCGGCATCCTCGCCCGCCACCACCTGGGCCCCGACGGCCACCCGCTCCCGGGAGCCGTCACGCCCAAGGAGACGGGCCGGGTCCGGGGCGCGGTCCGCGACACCGTACGCAACGCGGCGCGCGGCGCCTACCGCCACGGCGTCCAGCGGGTCGCCCCCGTGATCCGGCGGATGGGCGAGCTGTGACCACCGATTCAGGAGCAACCATGACCCCGCCCCCCACCGTGCTCGCCGTGATCCCCGCCCGCGGCGGGTCCAAGGGCGTGCCCGCGAAGAACCTCGCCCGGGTCGGCGGCGTGCCGCTCGTCGCCCGCGCCGTCCGCGCCTGCCTCGCCTCGCCCGAGGTCACGGACGTCGTCGTCACCACCGACGACCCGGCCATCGCCGCCGCGGCCAGGGCCGAGGCGGAGGCACTGGGGGAGGACCCCCGGCTGCACTGCGTGCAGCGTCCCGCCGCCATAGCCGGTGACACGGCCACCAGCGAGGACGCGGTCCTGCACGCCCTGCACACCTACGAGACGACGGCGGGCGGCCGGAAGACGGACGTGGTGCTGCTGGTGCAGTGCACGAGCCCCTTCATCACCCGCGAGGACATCGACGGCGTCGCCGCCGCGGTCTCCCGCGACGGCGCCGACACCGCCGTCACCGTCGCCCCCTTCCACGGCTTCGTGTGGCGCGACGGCAGCGCGGTCGAGGACGACACCTACGGCGTCAACCACGACAAGGCCGTACGCCCGCGCCGCCAGGACCGGCCCCAGGACTACCTGGAGACCGGCGCGGCGTACGCGATGGACGTCGAGGGCTTCCGCACCCACCGCCACCGCTTCTTCGGCCACACCGCGCTCGTCCCGACCGACCCCGCCCGGGTCCTGGAGATCGACGATCCGCACGACCTGGCCCGAGCCCGCGCCCTCGCGCCGCTGCTCGACCCCTCCCCGTACCCCACGCGCGCGGACATCGACGCCGTCGTCCTCGACTTCGACGGCACGCAGACCGACGACCGCGTCCTCATCGACTCCGACGGCCGCGAGACCGTCGCGGTGCACCGCGGCGACGGCCTCGGCATCGCCGCCCTGCGCCGGGCCGGCGTACCGCTCCTGATCCTCTCCACGGAACAGAACCCGGTCGTCGCCGCCCGCGCCCGCAAGCTCCAGGTCCCCGTCCTGCACGGCATCGACCGCAAGGACCTGGCACTCAAGCAGTGGTGCGAGGAGCAGTCCATCGCTCCCGACCGCGTGCTCTACGTCGGCAACGACGTCAACGACCTGGCGTGCTTCGGCCTGGCGGGCTGGCCCGTCGCCGTGGCGAGCGCCCACGACTCGGTACGCGCCGCCGCGCGCGCCGTGACCACCAACCCCGGCGGCTCCGGCGCCATCCGCGAGATCGCGGCCTGGCTCCTGGGCCCCACCCTCACCCTCTCCACCGAAACGACCCACACCCCCACCAGGTAAGGAAGCACCACCATGAGCAGCACCTCCCGCCTGCGCACGTTCGGCACCCGCACCGCCGGCCCCGGCCACCCCGTCTACGTCACCGGCGAGATCGGCATCAACCACAACGGCGACCTCGACAACGCCCTCGCGCTGATCGACGCGGCCGCCGAAGCCGGCTGCGACGCCGTCAAGTTCCAGAAGCGCACCCCGGAGATCTGCACCCCGCGCGACCAGTGGGACATCGAGCGCGACACCCCTTGGGGCCGGATGACGTACATCGACTACCGCCACCGCGTCGAGTTCGGTGAGGCCGAGTACACCGCCATCTCGGAGCACTGCGCCAAGCGCGGCATCGACTGGTTCGCCTCCCCGTGGGACACCGAGGCCGTCGCCTTCCTGGAGAAGTTCGACGTCCCGGCCCACAAGGTCGCCTCCGCCTCCCTCACGGACGACGAGCTGCTCCGCGCGCTGCGCGCCACCGGCCGCACCGTCATCCTCTCCACCGGCATGTCCACGCCGAAGCAGATCCGGCACGCGGTCGAGGTCCTCGGCAGCGACAACATCCTGCTCTGCCACGCCACCTCGACGTACCCGGCGAAGGCCGAGGAGCTCAACCTGCGCGTCATCAACACGCTCCAGCAGGAGTACCCGAACGTCCCGATCGGCTACAGCGGCCACGAGACCGGCCTCCAGACGACCCTCGCCGCCGTCGCCCTGGGCGCCACGTTCGTCGAGCGCCACATCACCCTGGACCGCGCCATGTGGGGCTCCGACCAGGCCGCCTCCGTCGAGCCGCAGGGCCTCACGCGACTCGTCCGCGACATCCGCACCATCGAGGCGTCCCTCGGCGACGGGGTCAAGAAGGTGTACGAGTCGGAGCTCGGCCCGATGAAGAAGCTCCGCCGGGTCGCGGGCGTCGTCGCCGAGAGCGAGAACGCCCCGGCCGCCGAGCCGGTCGCGGTCTGACGGGCCGACCGGTGAACCTCGCCTTCGTCGAGAGCCCGGTCCAGCTCCTGAACGTCCTGGAGTGGACCCACACGCGGGGAGGACCCGACACCACCGTCGTCGTCCTCCCCCCGGTCGACCCGATGTCGCGCGGACAGCTGCGCAGGATGGCGGAGCTGGCCCGCGACGAGGGCATCACCGTCCGCTGGCAGGAGGCGCGCGGGGAGACCGGCGCGCCTCTGAAGGCCCTGCGGGCGCTGACCGGCCTGATCCGCAAGGCCGAGCGCATCGTCATCGGGGACCCGTTCTCCCGGTACGTGCAACTGCTCCTCACCCTGGTCCGCGCCCGCCGGATCACGGTCGTCGACGACGGCACCGCCACCATGGAGTTCGTCGCCCAGCTGGCGCGCGGCGAACGCCTGGTGCGCTGGCACCGCCGGGGGAGCGGCGGCCCGCGCGAGCTGCTCCTGGCCCCGGTCACCACCGCGGCCCGCCGCAGCTTCACCCCGTCGGCGTCCCGCACGGTCGAGGTGTTCACGGCGATGCCGGTGGAGGCCCCCGACGGCATCGAGGTCACGGCGAACACCTTCGCCTGGACCCGGGACCGCTTCGGGCCGCCCCTCATCACCAAGGGCGCCGACCTGGTCGGCACCTCCCTGGTGGAGACGGGCGTGGTCGACCCCGTCCCGTACGAGGAGGCGGTCACCTCACTGGCCCGTGCCCACGGGGCGACCCGCTACTTCGCCCACCGCCGCGAGTCGGCGGACAAGCTCCACGCCCTGGAAGCCGCCACCGGCCTGGAGATCGTCCGCCCCGACCTGCCGCTGGAACTCATCGCCCGCAGAGGCCCCATCGGCCACACGGTCCTGAGCTTCCCGTCCACCGTGGTCCACACCCTCCCGCTGGCCCTGGCGGGCACGGGCGTGAAGGTCGCGGTGTGCGACATAGCCCCGGAATGGCTGCGCGACACGGCGTCCCCGCGCGCGCAGGGCTTCCTGAGCGGCGTCACGGAGACGGCCAAGGACGTACAGCGGCTGGCGCCTTGGCGGGTCACGGCGGTCACGGAGGGCTGAGGGGGCCCGCCGCCCGGGCGTCCCCGCGGCGGGGCCCCTACCGGTCCGCGTTCCGCCAGACGGTCAGGTCCCCCTGGAGGAAGGCGAGGTCCGGCAGGGCGGTGGACTTGGTCTGGATCACGTAGAGCCCGATGTTGCCCTTGTCGTCCTTCATGCAGATCTCGGTGCCGGCTGCCGCCCCGGCCAGCGGCCACTCGTGCTTCGTGGCGCTGCCGAGCATGAGACGGCACTCGTCGAGGGTGGTGCCGTGGCCACCGGGTATCTGCACGAACACGGTGTGGCCGCCCTTCAGTTCGCAGCCGGCCGACTCACAGCCGAAGCGGACATCCCCCTTGCGGTTCTCCTGCGACGGCTCGGTGCCCGCGAGACTCAGCGAGTTCTTCGCGTCCATCCACACCAGAGGGAACCCCTCGGGACGGGGATCCGCGGGCGGCGCCGCGACGTCCTCGGCTGCGCCGCCCTGGGCCCCGGCCGCCGAGGAACCGGCGGAATCCGAGGCACCGGAGGGGTCCGAGGCGTCGGAGGCACCGGAGGAGGAGCCCGAGGAGGACCCGGGGGCGGATCCCGGAGCGGATGCGGACGGCTGCCCGGCCGGTCCTGTCGCCGACGTCCTGGACCCGGCCTTGTCCCGGTCGTCGAGCCGGTCCATCGCGTCCATGAGCGACCACGCCAGGGCGACCACCAGCAACGCGCCTCCCGTCACACCGGCGGCCGTGATCAGCGCGGTGCGCCTTCTTCGGGCTCTGCGCTGCTCCTGCGTCAGCTGCGGCCGGCCGGACGGCGGCTGAGGGAACCCCGGGGCGGGCACCGGCATCGGCGCGGACGTGAGCTGGGACGTGGACGCGGACGCGGACGTGGACGTGGAGAGGGAGGGGGGCCCGGGCACGGCCGCAGGCACCGGGGGCTGCGGGTAGGCCGGGGTCGGCTCCGGTACCGGCGCCGGGACCGCGGTCTCCGGCCCGGTGAACTCCCGCCACACGGCTGGCCCCCCGCCCGCTTCGGCCTCCGCCCCCAGCCGGTGCCGGCACCACTCCACGATCTCCTCGGGCGTGGCCCGCTCCGCCGGGTCGGCGGCCAGGCACCGGGCGAACAAGGGGCGCAGGGCCTGCGGCAGCAGGGACAGATCGGGTTCGGAGTGCACGATCCGGTACAGCACGTTGACGGCCGGCCCGTCGCCGTACAGCGGCTTGCCCAGAGCCGCGTACGCCGCCGTCTGGGCGAGCGCGAAGACATCGGCCGCCGCAGTGACCTCGTCCCCGGCCGCCTGCTCCGGGGCCATGAAGGAGGGCGTTCCGATCGTGCCCCCGGTCGCCGTGTACGCGGTCCCGCCGGCGGCCAGCGCGATACCGAAGTCGATCACCCTCGGCCCGTCCGCGGCCAGCAGCACGTTCGACGGCTTCAGGTCCCGGTGCACGATGCCCTCGGCGTGGATGGCCTTCAGCGCCTCGGCCACCCCCGCCATCAGCCACAGCACCGCAGGCACCGGCAGCGGCCCACGCCGGGTCACCGCCTCCGTCAGCGACGGCCCCGGCACGTACAGCGTGGCCAGCCACGGGGGCACCCCGTCCGCGTCGGCGTCGATCAGCTCCGCGGTGTACGCCCCGCGGACCTGCCGGGCCGCCTTGATCTCCCGCCCGAACCGCCGCCGGAAGTCCGGATCGTCGGCCAGCTCCGGCCGCACCACCTTGATCGCCACGGGGCGGCCGCCCTGCGTGTGCGACAGATACACCCGCCCCATGCCACCGGCGCCCAGCCGCGCGGCGAGCCGGTAGCCCGCCACCACGGCCGGATCATCGGTCTGGAGTGGCTCGAATACATCCCTCGCACGGCTCATCAGCCCTGTACCCCCCACAGTGATGCGTTGGCCAACGGCAGCAGCCTATGCCGGGTGTTGACCATCCGGTCACAGGATCTCCCCATGACCGGACCCCGGGGAGAGACGGGCAGGAGACGCCGCTGCCCCTATGTCAGCTGCTGCTCCCCGGATTCCGCGGCGGAGCCGGGTGCGGCGCTCAGGGGCTGGAGCAGGGGGCGTTTCGCGGTGCGGCCGTCGCCCGAGGAACGGCCGCGCAGACGGCGTCCGATCCAGGGGCCGAGGAAAGCGGCGGCCCAGCGCACCTCGGCGCCCGCAGCCTGCCAACGCGAGGGAATCGGCTGCTCCGGCAGGGGGCGGGTCCAGGCGTCGTCGCTTCCGGGCAGCTGGATGGCCTGGGCGACGGCGGCGGCGATCCGCTCGTGGCCGAGGGGGCTGGTGTGGAGCCGGTCCGTGCTCCACAGACGTGGATCGGCCGCGGCGGCGTGCAGGTCGATCTCGGCGACCGCGACCCCGTGGCGGGCGGCCGCGGCGCGGATGCGGTCGTTGAGCTCGAACACGCGGCCCCGGACCGGCCGGGCCAGGGGCGCGATCTTCCCCACGTCGGGGAACGTCATCGTCGCCACCCGGGCCCCGGCGGCCGTGAGTTCGGCGAACATCTCCTCCAGGTGCCCGGCCACCTCCGCCGCGTCGAACCGGGGCCTGAGCACGTCGTTGACCCCGGCGACGACCGTGGCCAGGTCGGGCCGCAGGGCCAGGGCGGGCCCCAGCTGCCCGGCGCGGACCTGGCCCGCGACACGGCCGCGTACGGCCAGGTTCGCGTACTGGAGACCGGGGCTGACGGCTGCGAGCTGCTCGGCGAGCCGGTCCGCCCAGCCGCGCAGGCCCACGGTGTCGTCCCCGTCGCCGACACCTTCGGTCTGACTGTCGCCCAGGGCGACGTAGCGCACGTACTCACCGCTCGGCACGGGTGGACTTCCTTTCCTTGAGGACGGATCTCTCCTTGAGGGCGGACCTCTCCTTGAGGACGGACGCGATCCGCAGGCACCAGTCCCGGTGTTCCTGCTCGAAGGACAGACCGCGCAGGCACGTCAGGTACGGTCCGATCCGCTCGCCGTGGCGGAGGAACTCCTCCTCGTCCACATCGCCGCGGAGCTGCCGGAGGAGCGCGCCGAGAAGCTCGATCTTGCCCTCGGCCGCCGAGGCCCGCTCCTCCAGCTGGCCGATCACCGACGCCGTGCCGACCCGGTCGGCGACCTGCACCTTGACCAGCAGATCGTCGCGGATGGACGACGGCTTCGACACGGCCGCGGCGAAGTCCTCCAGCTCGGCGCGGCCGGCCTTGGTGACCTGGAACAGGCGTTTGTTGGGCCGGGTCTCCTGGACCACCTGCCGGCCCGCGATCAGCCCTTCCTTCTCCAGCTTGGTCAGCTCGGCGTACAGCTGCTGCGGCAGGGCGTGCCAGAAGTTGGCGACGCCGATGTCGAACGCCTTCGCCAACTGGTATCCGCTGTACTCGCCGTCCAGCAGCGCCGCCAGTACCGCATGTCGCAGGGCCATGGAGGCACCCCTTTCCCTCTCCCCGCCACATCGTACTCAAGAATGTGACTAATCAAATTCTTGAGTAGTGGAGCGTGACGGGGAGCAGCGGGGAGCGGCGGGGAGACGAGGGCGTGTGAGGCGCCCTCCTTCAGCGGCGGGCCGCGCCCCTCCCGGCCGGGTCGATACGCACCCGCTCCGTGGCCGGTGCGGCCTCCAGGTCGTCCAGCTGCGCGACGATCGTGCTGCGCAGGTCGTCGAAGTCCTCGAAGCGGTGGTCGTTGAACAGGGTGTAGCCCGTCCACATCAGGTTGGCGCACACCCGCGCCGGCACCCTGCCCGTACGGGCGCCCATGCCGACCAGCGCCACCGACCCGATGCTCCCCGGCGCCTCCCTGTTCTGCCGGTGGATCGCCTGGAAGGCGGCGGCGCAGGCCAGGGCCACGTTCAAGGTCTCGCTGACGTTCTGCGAGGACCCCTCCATCGTCGGCGTCGGTATGAGGAACTTCGGGTTGACCGCACCCGACGGCACGCACACCGCGCTCCCCACCGGAAGGCTCCCGCCGAACCCGTCGCGGATCGCCCGCTGGACGCGCAGCTGGATCCCGGCGCCGAGGTGCCGCTTGATGGCCGCGTCGGTGCCACCGTCCATGCGTCCACGGGAGTTGGTCGGGCTGACCCAGGCATCCACCGTCTCGTCGAGGATCGATCCCTTGCGGATCTCGACCTCCGGGGTGTCGGCGAACGCCGCCCGCCACGCCTCCACGACGTCGCTGCTGAGGTCGGTCAGCACCACCCGGACAGGCTGCGGCTGCATGCGGTTCGCGGTCATCGTCCACTCCGATCGGGAGGTGGTTCCTCCACTGATCGGGACGCTACAGCGCACCACTGACAACGCCCCTGGAGGCGGCAGCAGTTGGTCCGCCCCGTTGTCAGTGGCGGGGGATACAACTCGTCATGTGCGGGTCCACGGTGCGTACGGCGCCGGGCCGGCCCCGAGCACACCTCTGCCCTCATCACGGACCGACACCGCGGAGTGCCTCCACCATGAACGACGCCCCCACCCCGGCCCAGCCCGGCCCGAACGACCCGCTGGCCCTTGCCGAACTCTTCGCGGGCGGCGGCGAACCATGGCTCCCGCTGCTGAAGCCGGCCATCGAAGCGCGGGCGGTCGCGGCCGAGTTCATCGGACCGGGCCGGGGCCCTGGAGTCGTTCCCGTGCGCGAGCTGACCTTCCAGGCGCTCAAGCCGAACCCGCCGCACAAGTGGAAGGTCGTCGTCTTCGGCCAGAACCCCTACCCGCGGCAGGAGAGCGCCACCGGCATCGCGATGTTCGACAACACCTTCCACGACTGGAAGGACAGCCAGTTCGGCCGGGTCGTCAGCATCCGCTGCATCATCAAGGCGGCGGCGATGTGGAAGTACGGCATACCGAAGAAGACCCCGATCGCCGACGTACGCGCGCTCCTGAAGAAGCAGGACACCGTCCAGCCGCCGGAGTGGTTCCAGGCGATGCTCACGCAGGGCGTGCTGCTGCTGAACGCGGCGCTCACCGCCAGCAGCGACGGGGCGATGGCCACCGATCAGCACACCCGGTTCTGGCGCCCGGTGGTCGAGCGGATCGTCGAGGAGATCCTCAGGGCCAAGCAGAACGCCGAGGAGGAGGACCGCTACGTCGTCTTCGCCTGGTGGGGTGCGCACGCGCGCAGCCTGAAGAACGTCGTCCTCCGGCTCCAGAAGAAGTACCCGGAGGTCGAGGTGCGGCACATCGACCACCCCAACCCCGCCGCGCAGGGCGACATCTTCTGCGAGGGGGAGCACTTCGGCACGGTCAACGCCGCCCTCACCTCGCTCGGCGCCGACGAGATCGACTGGCTGCCCGGCAAGGGGTGGAACGAGGCCGCGGAAGGGTCCGGCGGAGCGGACGACGGGACCGCCGACCGCATGGGCGCGTTCATCGCGTCGACCATGGAGCTGCATCAGCTGTATCTGGACCGCCTCGCGGGGGTCAAGGACGAGGGACTCGTCCTGCCCGCGATCACCGGGGTGTTCGACACCCCGCTCCTGGAGTTCCAGGAGGCCGTGGGGCCGGTCGTCTCCCTGCTGCCCGGTATCGACCGGCACGCGGGGCGCTCGTACGAGTTCGGGAAGAGGCGCGCGGACGAGGAGGCCGGCGAGCTGTCGGCCGACGCCGTCGCCGCCCTCCACCTCTACACCTGCGAGTCCGCGTTCTACCGTGAGATCAACGCGGTCCTGCGCTCCCCGGACCGGACGAAGGTCGTCCCGTACCTCCCCTACCTGCGGCTGCTGTTCTCGGCCGTCTCCCGACTCCCCGCCCACACGGCGCCGTTGTGGCGCGGGGTGTCGCTGGACCTGCGCGCGCAGTACCCGCTCGGCAGGACGGTGACCTGGTGGGGCGTGTCCTCGTGCACGTCCGAGGCCGCCGTGGCGCGCTCGTTCCTCGGCAGCCGGGGCAAGCGCACGCTCTTCGAGGTAACCCCCGCCAGGGCGGTGGGCATCCGGCGCTACTCGGCGTTCACGGGTGAGGAGGAGTTCATCCTGTCGCCCGGTACGCAGCTGAAGGTGACCGGTGTGAAGGCCGAGCGCGGGGGCCTGTGCACGGTGCGGCTGACGGAGCTGGAGGAGCAGACCCTGGTGTCCTGAGGCGTGCGGTCACTGCACGTCCTCGTGGTCACCGCGCATCCGCGCCGTCAGTGTGCGTCCTCGCTGTCAGTGGCCGGGGGAGCCGCCGCCGGGCCCGCCTCCGGACGCGGCGCCGTGCGCTCCACGCTCCAGCGCCGCCACGCGAGGGCGAAGCCGACCGCGGCGAGCAGCGCCGGAGCGGCCGACTGTGCCGTCAGCGACGCCACCCAGCCCGGGTTCATCCGCTCCGTCATGCCACTGGTGTACTGACAGGTCGCCTGGGGCGGGAAGAAGCTGTACTCCAGCGTCGCGGGCGCGTTGCTGCCCCAGTCCGCCCCCGTCGAGCAGGCCGATGACGGCCCCACGAGCAGCTTCCAGCCGGCCAGTGCGTACAGGAGGAGGAACAGGGAACCGGTCACGGTCAGCGCCGTCCCCGTCCGGCGGAGCTTCTCCGTCCTGGACATCGGCATCACCAGCGGGCTCCCGGGGCCCGGATCGAAACACTCCGCGAGGAGGGCCAGGAACAGGCAGGCCACCATGATCAGCAGGGTGCTCCACAGCAGCAGGGCCAGTACCCCGTGCCCGCCGAACGAGACGATGTCCCCACCCGTGTACTCACAGACGGTGGCCGGGGGAAACGCCTGGTCCCGTGTCCGCAGGAGCCGGCCCGGCCCCTCCGTGATTCCCTGCATGCACCGCTCGTCGAACTCCAGCATGGCGAACAGGGCGACCGCCGACCCGGCGATCAGCGCGGCGAACGAGATTCCCGCGGCGGCCCACAGGCCACCCGTCCGATAGCCGCTGTGCGTACGTGCGTGTGACATGGGCGCAGAGTATTCGAACGCAACGCCGGTCAGGGCTCGGCTGCTTGATCTCGCCGGGGCTCGACGCCCGAAAGGCGACAGAGGAGTTTACCCATCCGGGTGGCCCGTCACACGCCGCAGCGCCCTCTTTTGATCCGCTGAGCGGCTGAACTTTTGTTGATCTGTGGCCAGTTGTGGGTACCGGGGGCCTACCCTTGACTAGGTGAACCAGTTGAAGTCCCGTGCGCCCCACGCCGAGGCCGTCCTGCCCGGCGCCCTGCCCGACGACCTGCGTGCCGAGCTCATCGCCTTCCGCCGTGATCTGCACATGCACCCGGAGCTCGGCAACCAGGAGTTCCGTACCACCGCGGCGATCAAGGCCCGCCTCGAGAAGGCGGGGCTGGAGCCCCAGGTACTGCCCGGGGGCACGGGACTGGTCTGTGACGTGGGGGAGTGGGACGGCGTGACGCCGATGCTGGCGCTGCGCGGCGACATCGACGCCCTGCCGATCCCGGACACCAAGGAGGGCGTCCCCTACCGGTCCACCGTGCCCGACCGGGCCCACGCCTGCGGGCACGACGTCCACACGACCTGCGTCCTGGGCGCGGGGCTCGTGCTGAGCGATCTCGACCGGCAGGGGCTGCTGCCCCGCCCGGTCCGGCTGCTGTTCCAGCCCGCCGAGGAGGTGCTGCCCGGCGGCGCCGCCGACGCGGTGGCCGCCGGCGTCCTGGAAGGGGTGGGGCGCATCATCGGGGTGCACTGCGACCCCAAGGTCGACGTGGGCAGGATCGGGCTCCGGATCGGGCCGATCACCTCCGCCTGCGACCGCGTGGAGGTCTCCCTCGACGGCCCCGGCGGCCACACCGCCCGGCCGCACCTCACCACCGACCTGGTCACCGCCGCGGCCCGGGTGGCCACCGACGTACCCGCGCTGCTCGCCAGGCGCGTCGACGCGCGCGCCGGCCTCGCGGTCACCTGGGGCCGGCTCCAGACCGGCCACGCCCCCAACGTCATCCCGCAGCACGCCGAACTGTCGGGGACGGTCCGCTGCCTCGATCTGGAGAGCTGGCGGCAGGCACCGGACCTGGTGCAGGAGGCGATCGACGAAGTGGCCGGAATGTACCGGGCGAAGACGATGGTCGACTACGTCCGTGGAGTCCCGCCCGTGGTGAACGAGGCCGAGACGATCGGGCTTCTCGACGCCGCGATGACCATCCGCCGCGGATCGTATGCGATCGAGGACACCGAACAGAGCCTCGGCGGCGAGGACTTCTCCTGGTACCTGGAGAAGATCCCCGGCGCCATGGCCAGGCTCGGCGTACGGGCGCCGGGTGACACCCGCGGTCTCGACCTGCACCGGGGCAACTTCGACGTGGACGAGGAGGCCATCACGGTCGGGGTGGAACTGTTCACGGCGGCCGCGCTGCTGGACGCCTGACCGCGACGGAGCCGGGTGGCCGCGGACGGGTGGTGTGGCCTGCTGTTCCCTGCTGGTAACGGCTCGTAACCGGACAGGACACCTCCTGTTCGCGACGATCCGATAACGGCTTCCGTAGGGGTCCTTATCTGACATCTACGCGCGTTACGATCGCCGCGAAACCAGCGCCGGAAGAGGCGCTTCGGTCAGGTTTGAAGGAGCCTTCCCTTGCGCCGCGTATCCAAGATCGCTGCTGCGTGTACCGTCTCCGCGGCTCTCGCCTTCACCGCTACCGCGTGTGGTGAATCGTCCACCGAGAGCACCGGTTCCGACAAGGACCAGATGAAGATCGGCATGGCCTACGACGTCGGTGGCCGTGGCGACAACTCGTTCAACGACTCCGCCGCCCGTGGCCTGGACAAGGCCAAGAAGGAGTTCAAGGCCGAGACCAAGGAGCTCACCGCCAAGAGCGGCGAGACCCCGGCCGACCGTGAGCAGCGCCTCGCGTCGCTCGCCGAGGGCGGCTACAACCCGGTCATCGGCGTCGGTTTCGCCTACCAGGCCGCGCTCGAGAAGGTGGCCAAGGCTCACCCCGAGACCACCTTCGGCCTGATCGACTCGGTCTCCGAGGCGAAGAACGTGTCCTCCATCGTCTTCACGGAGGAGCAGGGCTCCTACCTCGCCGGTGTCGCGGCGGCGCTGAAGTCCAAGGACGGCCAGGTCGGCTTCATCGGCGGTGTCGACCTCCCGCTGATCAAGAAGTTCGCGGCCGGCTTCCAGCAGGGCGTCACGGACACGAACCCCAAGGCCAAGGTCCAGATCCAGTACCTGTCCACCGGTTCGGACCTCTCCGGCTTCGGCAGCCCGGACAAGGGTGAGGCCGCCGCCAAGGGCATGCTGGACAAGGGGGCCGACGTCGTCTTCGCCGCCGCGGGCGGCTCGGGCGCCGGTGCGATCGAGGCCGTGGCCGGCAAGAAGGGCGCCTGGTCCATCGGCGTCGACTCCGACCAGGCCAAGGACCCGGCCCTGTCGAAGTACGCCGACACGATCATGACCTCGGTCGTGAAGAACGTCGACAGCGGTGTCTACGACCTGGTGAAGTCCGTCAAGGACGGCAAGCCGCTCACCGGCACGCAGACCTACTCCCTGGCCGAGGACGGCGTCAGCCTGACCACCACGGGTGACCACCTCAAGGACATCCAGTCCAAGATCGACGAGGCGAAGAAGAAGATCGCCGACGGCTCGATCAAGGTCAAGACCACGACCTGACCGGCCCGCTGAAGTCGGGGTCCGCAGGCGCGGTTTCCGCCGCGCCTGCGGACCCCGATTCACGTATACCTCCGGGCCGAGGTCCCTCGGCATGTGTCGGTATCGTGCCCCTGGTTCGCCACCTGTCGCCGGGTGGCCGACGATTCGGTGGCGCTACGCGCGTAGTGCCCATCGAGCGCGGTATTTTTCGCCACCGGTCCCCGCGCTGTGTCCGTACATCGCCCGCCCTCCGCTCCTGCCAAGGAGAGTGCGCCATCAAAGCGTCCAGCAGTCCTCATGCCGTAGAGCTCCGCGGCATCACCAAACGATTCCCCGGCGTCGTGGCCAACCACGACATCGACATCACGGTGAGCCGTGGCACCGTCCACGCCCTCGTCGGTGAGAACGGCGCCGGCAAGTCCACCCTGATGAAGATCCTTTACGGGATGCAGAAGCCGGACGAGGGCACCATCTCGGTGGATGGTGAACAGGTCTCGTTCAGCAGCCCGGGCGACGCCATCGACCGCGGTATCGGCATGGTGCACCAGCACTTCATGCTCGCCGACTACCTCACGGTCCTGGAGAACGTCGTCCTCGGCTCCGAGAAGCTGCACGGCATCGGGGACAGGGCGCGGGCGAAGATCAAGGAGATCTCCGACGCGTACGGCCTCGGCATCCGCCCGGACGCCGTCGTCGAGGACCTCGGGGTCGCCGACCGCCAGCGGGTGGAGATCCTCAAGGTCCTCTACCGCGGCGCCCGCACCCTGATCCTCGACGAACCGACCGCGGTCCTCGTGCCGCAGGAGGTCGACGCGCTCTTCGACAACCTGCGTGAGCTGAAGGCCGAAGGCCTCACCGTCATCTTCATCTCCCACAAGCTGGGCGAGGTGCTGTCGGTCGCGGACGAGATCACCGTGATCCGGCGCGGTACGACGGTGGGCACCGCCGACCCCGCGACCACCACCAGCAAGCAGCTCGCCGAGCTGATGGTGGGCAGCGAACTCCCCTCGCCCGAGACCCGGGAGTCGACCGTCACGGACACGCCGATGCTGGCCGTGGAGGACCTGCGGCTGACGGCCACCGACCCCGACGGTGTGGTGCGCGCCGTGCTCGACGGCATCACCTTCACCATCCACAAGGGCGAAGTGCTCGGCATCGCGGGCGTCGAGGGCAACGGCCAGTCCGAACTCGTCGACGCCATCATGGGCATGCGCACCCTCGACAAGGGCTCGCTCACGCTCGACGGCGCGGACATCTCCCGTACGGCCACGCGCAAGCGCCGCGAGGACGGCATGGCCGTCATCCCCGAGGACCGGCACCGGCACGGCCTTCTCCTGGACGCGCCGCTCTGGGAGAACCGCATGCTGGGTCACGTCACGGAGCGGCCCAACAGCAAGGGCGCCTTCCTCGACCTCAAGGCCGCGCGCGCCGACACCGAGCGCATCGTGCGCGAGTACGACGTCCGCACACCCGGCATCGAGGTCACCGCCGCCTCGCTCTCCGGCGGCAACCAGCAGAAGCTGATCGTCGGCCGCGAGATGAGCCACAACCCCAAGCTGCTGATCGCCGCGCACCCCACCCGGGGTGTGGACGTCGGCGCACAGGCGCAGATCTGGGACCAGATCCGCGAAGCGCGCCACGAGGGCCTCGCGGTCCTGCTGATCTCCGCCGACCTCGACGAGCTCATCGGACTCTCCGACACGCTGCGCGTCATGTACCGGGGCAAGCTCGTGGCCGACGCCGACCCGGCGACCGTCACCCCCGAGGAGCTCGGCTCCGCGATGACCGGCGCCGCCGCCGGCCACCTGGAGGCCCCCGGCCCCACGGCCGCCGGTGACACCGCGGCCGACGGCTCCGAGACCGACCCCCGGGACGGGGGAGAGGACCGATGAAGAAGTTCGACAAGGAGCGGCTGCTCCTGGGGATCGCCGCCCCGCTGCTCGCCATCGTGGTCGCGTTCCTGGTGACCGCCCTGGTGCTCGCCGCCACCGGCAAGGAACCGTTCAGCGCCTTCGGCATCATGTTCGACTACGGACTGAAGTCGGACAGCCAGGTCTACATCCTCAACAAGGGGACGACCTACTACCTCGCGGGTCTCGCGGTCGCCGTCGGCTTCCGCATGAACCTCTTCAACATCGGCGTCGACGGCCAGTACCGTCTCGCCGCGTTCTTCGCCGCCGCACTCGGTGGCGCGCTGACGCTGCCGGGCGCCCTCCAGATCCCGCTGATCATCCTCACCGCGATGATCGTCGGAGCGATGTGGGCCGGTATCGCCGGTCTCCTCAAGGTCACCCGCGGCGTCAGCGAGGTCGTCTCGACGATCATGCTGAACTCCATCGCGACGGCCATCATCGGCTACCTCCTCCAGCAGGGCCGCCTGGGCCACCTCGACAAGGCCGGGACGAAGGTCTCCACCACCCCGATTCCGGAGTCCTCGCACTTCTTCGAGTTCCCGACCACGCCGACGCCCGTCTGGGGCTTCATCGTGATCGCGGTCGTCGCCGGCGTCGCCTACTGGTTCACGCTCAGCCGCACCCGGTTCGGCTTCGACCTCCGCACGGTCGGGCAGTCCGGCTCGGCCGCCGAGGCCAGCGGCGTCGACGTCAGGAAGATGGTCGTCACGTCCATGCTGATCTCCGGCGGTATGGCCGGCCTGATCGGCATGCCGACGCTGCTCAACGACAGCTACGAGTACAGCGGCGACTTCCCGGTCGGCATCGGCTTCACCGGGATCGCCATCGCACTCCTCGGCCGCAACCACCCCGTCGGCATCGCGCTCGGCGCGCTGCTCTGGGGCTTCCTGGAGCGGGGCACCGGCAAGCTCGAATTCGAGGGCTACGACAAGGAGATCGTCGGCGTCATCCAGGGCGTCATCGTCCTCTGCGTCGTCATCGCCTACGAAGTCGTCCGCCGCTACGGCCTCAAGCGCCAGCAGAGCAAGGTCGGCGCGGAACTCGCCGCCAAGGCCGCACGTAACTCCGACCAGCAGGAGGTGTCGGCGTGAGCGCCACGGCGACTTCCACCCCGCCGCCCGCGGCCCCCAAGGTCTCCGGCGGCAAGGGCGGCCGCACCCGCTTCAGCTTCCCCGTCGTCCTGCTGATCATCGCGGGCGCCCTGCTCGCGCTGTCCGCCGTGCGCGCGATCACCGGCGCCCAGGACGTCACCTCGGCCGGGCAGATCAGCGCGGCCCTCGCGATGGCCGTGCCGATCGGGCTCGCCGGTCTCGGCGGGCTCTGGTCCGAGCGGGCCGGCGTGGTCAACATCGGCCTCGAAGGCATGATGATCCTCGGCACCTTCTTCGGTGCCTGGGCCGGCTGGCAGACCGACCCGTGGCTCGGCGTCCTGGCCGGAGTCGTGGGCGGCATGCTCGGCGGTCTGCTGCACGCCTTCGCCACCGTCACCTTCGGCGTCGACCACATCATCTCCGGTATCGCCATCAACATCCTGGCCCTCGGGTTCACGACGTACCTGGCCAAGCTGTGGTTCAACACCGGCGACGCGGCCGAGAAGGGCGGCAGCCCCAAGCAGTCGCCACCGGCCGACAGCATCACGCAGGTCACGGTGCCCGGTCTCTCGGACTGGCTGCATTCACTGGAGAAGCACCACTGGTTCTTCGTCTCGGACCTCGCGGGCATCCTCGGCGGACTCGTCACCAACGTCTCGCTGCTGACCCTGGTGGCCGTGCTGCTCTTCGCCGGCACGTTCTTCGTCCTGTGGAAGACCTCGTTCGGCCTGCGGCTGCGCTCCTGCGGCGAGAACCCGGTGGCCGCCGAGTCCCTCGGCGTGAACGTCTACCTCTACAAGTACATCGCCGTGATCGTCTCCGGCGGTCTGGCCGGCCTCGGCGGCGCCTTCCTCTCCCTGGTCACCTCGCACATCTACAACGAGGGCCAGACCGGAGGCCGCGGATACATCGGTCTCGCCGCGATGATCTTCGGTAACTGGCGGCCCGGCGGACTCGCCATGGGCGCGGGCCTGTTCGGCTTCGCCGACGCGCTCCAGCTGCGCAACGGCGGTGAGTCCGTCCACGCGCTGCTCCTGCTGCTCGTGGTGATGCTGGCCGTCCTCGCGGTCTGGAAGCTCTACCGCAAGCGCTTCGTGCCCGGTGTCATCAGCGCGGTCATCGCCGCCGCGGTGCTGGTCTGGTACCTCGCCACCGACACGGTGCCCACCGAGTTCGTCAGCGCCACCCCGTACGTCGTCACCCTGCTCGTGCTCTCGCTCTCCGCGCAGCGCCTGCGGATGCCGAAGGCGGACGGCATGCGCTACCGCAAGGGGCAGGGGAAGTGACGGACAGCGCGGTCCCCGTCGACTGGGACGCGCTGCGCGCGGCCGCCCGGGACGCCATGTCCCGGGCGTACGCCCCGTACTCGGGCTACCCGGTCGGTGTGGCGGCCCTCGTGGACGACGGCCGCATGATCACCGGGTGCAACGTCGAGAACGCCTCGTACGGCATCGGCCTCTGCGCCGAGTGCGGGCTGGTCTCGCAGCTCGCCGCCACGGGCGGCGGCCGGCTGACCCACTTCACCTGCGTGGACGGCACGGGCGCCGTGCTCGTGCCGTGCGGCCGGTGCCGGCAGCTGCTGTACGAGTTCGGGGGGCCCGGCCTCGTCCTGGAGACCCCGGACGGCTTCCGTACGCTCGACGAGATGCTGCCGCAGGCCTTCGGGCCCCAGCACCTGGGGTAGTACCCCGCCGCCGCGTTCCCCCGGCGGGCCCCACCGGCCCGCCGGGGGACGCGGCGGCGGAACGTTCCCTCTCTATGCGCGTAGAGTCAACGGGACTCTCTCGCTCACCATCCGGCCGGAAGGACTCCCATCCCATGGACGCCATCTCCGTCATCCGCACCAAGCGGGACCGAGGCGAGCTCAGCCCCGAGCAGATCGACTGGGTCATCGACGCGTACACCCGCGGCGAGGTCGCCGACGAGCAGATGTCCGCACTGGCCATGGCGATCCTGCTCAACGGCATGAACCGCACCGAGATCGCCCGCTGGACCGCCGCGATGATCGCCTCCGGCGAGCGGATGGACTTCGGCGCGCTCTCCCGCCCCACCACCGACAAGCACTCCACCGGAGGCGTCGGCGACAAGATCACCCTGCCGCTCGCCCCGCTGGTCGCCGCCTGCGGCGCCGCCGTGCCCCAGCTCAGCGGCCGGGGCCTCGGCCACACCGGCGGCACCCTCGACAAGCTGGAGTCCATCCCCGGCTGGCGCGCCCACCTCTCCAACGCCGAGATGCTGGACGTGCTGGACACCACCGGCGCCGTGATCTGCGCGGCCGGCGACGGGCTCGCCCCCGCCGACAAGAAGCTGTACGCCCTGCGCGACGTCACCGGCACCGTCGAGGCGATCCCGCTGATCGCCAGCTCGATCATGTCCAAGAAGATCGCCGAGGGCACCGGAGCGCTCGTCCTGGACGTCAAGGTCGGCTCCGGCGCCTTCATGAAGACCATCGAGGACGCCCGCGAACTGGCCTCCACCATGGTCGCGCTGGGCACCGACAGCGGCGTACGGACGGTGGCACTGCTCACCGACATGGCGACCCCCCTCGGCCTGACCGCGGGCAACGCCCTGGAGGTGCGCGAGTCCGTCGAGGTCCTCGCCGGGGGCGGTCCGCAGGACGTCATCGACCTGACCCTGGCACTCGCCCGCGAGATGCTCGACGCCGCCGGACTCAAGGACGCCGACCCGGAGAAGGCCCTGGCCGACGGCTCCGCCATGGACGTCTGGCGCCGCATGATCTCCGCCCAGGGCGGCGACCCGGACGCCGCACTCCCCGTCGCCCGCGAGCGGCACGTGATCAGCGCCCCGTCCTCGGGCGTGCTGACCCGCCTCGACGCGTACGACATCGGCGTCGCCGCCTGGCGCCTCGGCGCGGGCCGCGCGCGCAAGGAGGACCCGGTGCAGGCCGGCGCGGGCGTCGAACTGCATGCCAAGCCGGGCGACACGGTGACCGAGGGCCAGCCGCTGCTGACCCTGCACACGGACACTCCCGAGAAGTTCGAGTACGCGCTGAAGGCCCTGCCCGGCTCGTACGACATCGCCCCCGCGGGCACGCCCTTCACCGCCACGCCGGTGGTGCGGGAACGCATCGCCTGACCTGCGGCTTTCCCTCTCGGGTGAACGGGACCGGTGGACCACCACCGGTCCCGTTGGCCATGCTGACCTCGTCGCCCTGCCGCGCGCGGTCGCGTCCGGGCCGATGAGTTTCGGGGGCTCCGGCGGTCTCCCTGGTGTGGATGCCGTGACCCCGAACGCCCTCGTCCTCCCCGGCCGGATCACCCGCGCCGATGTGCCGGGCCTCTGCGCCCGGCTGGAGGCGCTGCTCAGCGGCGCCCCGGAGGCCGCCGTCGTGGACTGCGACGTCGGCGGTGTCGTACGCCCGGACCTCGCCCTGGTCGAGGCGGTCGCCCGGCTGGGGCTCGTCGCACGCCGGGCCGGTGGCGCCGAGCTGCGGCTGCGCAACGTCCCGCCCGAACTCGGCACGCTGCTGGACCTGGTAGGGCTGGCCCAGGTCCTGGGCGTCGTACAAGCGGCTCCCGAGTGAACCGCGCTCAGCGGGCCACGGCGGTGTCCCGGGCCTCGCCGTAGTCGCAGAGGACCTGCACCACGTATCCGTCGGCGTAGTCGTCCGGCACGTCCTTCAGCGACGGCGCCCAGCCACCCGCCACCAGCAGGGCCCAGCCGATCACCACCGGACGTCTCACACTCACGCCCCGGCATCCAGATGGTCGGGGAGCCCGAACAGCGGGAACCAGCGCGGGGTGTCCAGGAAGCAGTGCATCCCGGTGATGGCACCGTCCGAGATGTCGATGACCTGCACCGCCCACGGCACGAACCCCGGCCCGTCCGGATTCGGCTTGTAGTGCGCGAAGGCCGGCGTCCCGTTCGCCCGGGTCGCCACCAGCCGGGAACCGGCACAGCTCGCGCCGATGCTGAGCATGAAGCCCGTGATGTCGTCGTGCCCCTGGAGCCAGAGGTCGAACGGCGGCATGGTCATCACGGCGTCCTCATGGAGCAGTGCCGTCAGCGCCGCCATGTCGTACCCCTCGAACGCCGCCACATAGCGGTCCAGCAGCTTGCGCTGCTCGTCGTCCAGCGGATTCGCGGGGTCCGGCGCGGTGCTGTCCGTGTCTGAGAGGGTCGCCCGCGCGCGCTGCAGGGCGCTGTTGACCGAGGCGACCGAGGTGTCGAGCAGCTCGGCGACCTCGCTCGCCTTCCACGCAAGGACCTCGCGGAGGATCAGCACCGCCCGCTGCTTGGGCGGCAGATGCTGCAGCGCGGCGACGAACGCGAGGCGCACCGACTCCCGGGCCACGGCCGCCTCCGCCGGGTCGGCCACCGAGGGCAGGATGCGCCCGTCCGGCATCGGCTCCAGCCAGGTGTTCTCCGGGAGAGGGTTCAGCGCGGCCTGGGCCAGCGGGGTCGGGCCGGTCAGATCCACCGGCCTGGCCCGCTTGTTGCCCGCGTTCAGCATGTCGAGGCAGACGTTCGTCGCGATGCGGTACAGCCAGGAGCGCAGGGAGGAACGGCCCTCGAACTTGTCGAAGTTGCGCCAGGCACGCACCAGCGTGTCCTGGACCGCGTCCTCCGCCTCGAAGGCCGAGCCGAGCATCCGGTAGCAGTAACCGGTCAGCTCGACCCGGTGTCCCTCCAGACGGCTGTCGATGTCAGCCGTCGCTGTCTGATCACTCATCGCTCCACCCCTGTTGCGCTGTGACACCGCTCACTCAGCACTGTGGAAGCTACCGCAGGGCACTGACAACCGGGGCGGGAAGCATGGAAACCGCTGCTCAGGTGCCGGGCTTGCGTCCGTAGACGAAGACGTCGTCGCCGTTCCTCAACAGGTTCCAGTATGACTTCGCGTCCGCCGGGCGCATGTTGACGCAGCCCGCCGAACCCGGGTTGTTGTACATGGTCTTGGTGACCGAGTGGAACGCCTGCCCGCCGTCGAAGAACTGGGCGTACGGCATGCGCACGTCGTAGAGCGTCGACCAGTGGTCGATGTTGCGCCAGTAGATCTTCGTCGCGCCGGTCCGCGTCTCCGCGCCGTTACGGCCCGTACGCACCGGCACCGGCCCGAACTTCAGCTTGGACCCGTCCTGGATCCAGCTCAGCTGCCTGGTCAGGTCCACACAGGCGATGCGGCCCTTGTTCGTGGGGCACTTCTTCGCCTTGTTCGGGGTCTTGCCCGCGGCCTGCTGGGCGGTGATCGTCTTCATCGTGCGCCAGGTCACCGGCCCCGCGTAGCCGATGGCCGGGGTGATGCCCTTCGCCACCTGGAACGAGCGGATGGCCTTGCAGTCGGCCGCCGACTGCTTTCCGTCGGCCGTACGCTTCAGCCACTTCTCCACCTGCTTCTGGTACGGCCCCTTCGCCGCCGTGCACGACGCCGCCTGGGCCGCCGTCCCGGTGCCCAGGACGAGGGCCGGTGCGACCACCAGGCCGGCGACGGACAGGACGGCTCCGCGCCGCACCCCTGCGCCGCGTATCTTCCCCATGATTCCCATGTACGCCTGCTCCCCTTCGCGTCGTCCGCGGTCTGTGACTCCGCTTGTTGGACGTGCGCAGGGGAGCGGCGGTTGTGCGGGGCCAGGTCTCAGTTCGGCACAGCTGCCCGGAGCCGCTCCGTCCGGGCCGCCCGGGTCCCGAACAGGGTGATCGACAGGACACCGAGGACCGCCAGGACCCCCAGGGCGACCGTGCCCGCCCAGCCTCCCGCGTGGAAGGCGACGGCGCCGAGCGTGCCGCCCGCGCTGGAGCCCAGGTAGTACGCGGACTGGTAGAGCGCCGACGCCTGGGCGCGGCCCGAGGTCGCCGTACGGCTCACCGAGGACGAGGCGACCGCGTGCCCGGCGAAGAAGCCGGCCGTGATCAGGACGAGCCCGGCCAGGACGGCCACCAGCTGGTCGGCCAGCGAGAGCAGCAGACCCGCGGCCGTCGTGGAGACGGCCAGGTAGAGCGCGCCCCGGCGGCCCAGCCGGGCCACCAGCCGGCCCGCGGCGGCGGAGGAGACCGTGCCGACGAGGTAGACCAGGAAGACCGACCCGACGATGCCCTGCGGCAGGCCGAAGGGCTCGTCGACGAGCCGGTAGCCGATCACCGTGTACACCGCGCCGAACACCGTCATGAACAGCGCGCCGATCGCGTACAGCCGGCGCAGCAGCGGGTCGGAGAGGTGGCCGGTGACGGTCCTCGCCAGGGCCTTCGGATTGAGCGAGGCGGGGCTGAAGTGCCGGGCCCTGGGGATCATGAGGTGGAAGACCACCGCGCAGGCCACCGCGAGCAGCCCGATCGCGCCGAGCGCCATCCGCCAGCCCCACAGCTGGGCCACCCAGCCGGCGAGGATGCGGCCGCTCATGCCGCCGATGCTGTTGCCCGCCACGAACAGGCCGATCGCGGCCACCAGGGCCTTGGGCCGTACCTCCTCGGCCAGATACGCCATCGCGGAGGCGGGCAGTCCCGCCAGCGCAGCGCCCTGGACCGCGCGCAGCGCGATCAGCCAGCCGATCGACGGGGCGAAGGGCACGAGCAGCCCGATCACCACGGCGACCGCCAGCGAGGCGGTCATCATCTGGCGCCGCCCGAAGCGCTCGGAGAGCGCGCTCAGCGGCAGGACACAGAGGGCCAGGGCACCCGTCGCCGCGGAGACCGTCCAGCTCGCCTGGCCGGCCGTCGCGCCGAAGGACGCGGAGACGGCGGGCAGCAGGGCCTGGGTGGAGTAGAGGAGGGCGAAGGTCGCGATCCCCGCCGCGAACAGCGCGAAGCTCATCCGGCGGTAGCCGGGACCACCGGGTGCGAGGCGGTCCGGGACGGTCGGGGAGGCGGCGGCGGTGGATGACGGAACGGCGGCGTCCAGCACGACGGTGGACGCCCCGGTACTGGCAGGAGGCATACGGCGAACGTAGACCGCGGGGTTTCATGCGTCCAATGCATGAAACCCTCATAATCGTTCCCATGGCGCATCAATACAGCTCACAGCCGCGGCTGTCACCGAGCAGTTACGAAGAAGACATCCGGGCGGTCCTCGCGCCACGCCTCGCGTACTTCGAGGCGGTGGCCCGCCACGAGCACGTCACCCGGGCCGCGCACGAGCTCGGCGTGCCGCAGTCGACGCTGTCGCGGGCCATGGTGAGGCTTGAACAGGACCTGGGCGTCGCCCTGTTCGCCCGCCGGGGCCGCACCGTCTCGCTCACCCCCGCCGGCCGCACCTTCCTGGGCTCCGCCGAACGCGCCCTGGCCGAGGTGGAGAAGGCCGCCGACTCCGTACGCGCCGACGCCGACCCCACGGCGGGCAAGGTCGCCTTCGGCTTCCTGCACACCATGGGATCCGAGACCGTGCCCGGCCTGATCCGCGCCTTCCGCGTGGACCACCCCAGGGTCCGCTTCCAGCTCGTCCAGAACTACGGCGAGGCGATGATCGAGCGGCTGCGGGCGGGCGGCCTCGACCTCTGCCTCACCTCGCCCGTCCCCGACGCCCCGGACCTCGTCGCCCGCCGCCTCGACGAGCAGCGGCTGCGCCTGGTCGTCCCCGACGACCACCGGCTGGCGGGCCGCCGGCGCATCCGCCTCGTGGAGGCCGCCGACGAAACGTTCGTCACCCTGGAACCCGGCTACGGGCTGCGGCGGATCACGGACGACCTCTGCGCGGAGGCGGGCTTCACCCCGAGGATCGCGTTCGAGGGCGAGGAGGCCGAGACGCTGCGCGGCCTGGTCGCCGCAGGGCTCGGGGTGGCGCTGCTGCCGCCGCCCGCCGTCGCCCGGCCCGGTGTGGTCGAGCTGACGGTCACCGCGCCGCGCGCCGCCCGCGAGATCGGGGTCGCCTGGCTGGACGGCCACCCCGACACCCCGCCGGTGGCCGCCTTCAAGCGCTTCCTGCTGTCACGCCGGGGAAGCCTGCTGCCCGACTGACCTCCGGGTACGGTGCTCAGCGCCGCAGCGACCGTCCGAAGCCCGCCGCGAGCGGCATCCGCAGCCCCAGCGGCGGCGGAGCCGCGAACGCGTCGGCCACCGGGCGCGCGTAGGACCGCGCGAACAGTGAGCCCCGTACGAAGTCCGAGGCCAGCGCCACCACTTCGGACCGGTGCTGGCGCAACGCGTGCCCGTCCGAGTGGACCTCGAAGCGGCAGGTGTCCCGGTTGGACTTCTTGGCCCGCTCGGCCAGCCGGTAGGAGAGCTCCGGATCGGTCCGGGCGTCGTTCGTGCCGTGCACGATCAGGACCCGGCGCCCCGCCAGGTGCTTCACCGGCTCCGGTTCCGGCTCCGTGCCCTCCGGCAGCCAGGGCGCCATCGCCAGGACGGAGGTGACGGCGGCGTGCCCGGCGCCGCGCAGGGCCGCCCGGCCGCCCATGCCGTGCCCGACCAGGCACACCGGGATGTCCCCGTAGCGGCGTACGACCTCGTCGGCCGCCCAGTGGGCGTCGGCCGCCGGATCCGCGCCGGAGTTCCAGCCCCGGGACCGGTACCGCACGACGTGCACCGCGAGCCCGTCGTCCTGGCCGGCGCGGGCCAGGGTCCGGGCGAACGGCAGCTGCGCCGCGTACGAAAGGGTGGAGGGACGGCGCCGCGAGTCGGTCTCGCCGTCCGGGAGCAGCAGGACGACGCCGCTGACCTCGGGTGCTGCTCCGGCCGTGAGAACGGCCCGTCCCAGCCTGGCGGCAGGCAGGGGAAGTGCGCGCTGTGCCATGACAGAACAGTGTCAGAAGGCCAGGTGTATTCCACCCGGCTTCGCGGTCACTGTTACGCATCGGCGACCAGCGCTCTACGCGCGTAGGCGCTAGAGTGCCCCAATGACGAGCCAGACCCTGAACGTCCCCGGTCCCGACCAGATCCGCCGTGCGCCCAAGGTGCTCCTCCATGACCATCTCGACGGCGGGCTGCGCCCCGGCACCATCGTCGACCTGGCGCTGGAGCAGGGCTACGAGGCCCTTCCCGAGACGGAGCCCGACAAGCTCGGCGTGTGGTTCCGCGAGGCGGCGGACTCCGGTTCGCTGGAGCGCTACCTGGAGACGTTCGCCCACACCTGCGCCGTCATGCAGACCCGTGACGCGCTGTTCAGGGTGGCCATGGAGTGCGCCGAGGACCTCGCCGAGGACGGTGTCGTCTACGCCGAGGTGCGGTACGCGCCCGAGCAGCACCTCACCGCCGGCCTGACCCTCGAAGAGGTCGTCGAGGCGGTCAACGAGGGCTTCCGCGAGGGTGAGCGCCGGGCCCGCGCCGCCGGCCACCGCATCCGGGTCGGCGCCCTCCTCACCGCCATGCGGCACGCCGCCCGCGCGCTGGAGATCGCCGAACTGGCCAACCGCTACCGCGACCTCGGAGTCGTCGGCTTCGACATCGCGGGCGCGGAGGCGGGCTACCCGCCCACCCGCCACCTGGACGCCTTCGAGTACCTCAAGCGGGAGAACAACCACTTCACCATCCACGCGGGCGAGGCCTTCGGCCTGCCGTCGATCTGGCAGGCGCTCCAGTGGTGCGGCGCCGACCGGCTCGGCCACGGTGTCCGCATCATCGACGACATCGAGATCGCCGACGACGGCAGTGTGACGCTGGGGCGCCTCGCCTCCTACGTGCGCGACAAGCGGATCCCGCTGGAGCTCTGCCCGACCTCCAACCTCCAGACCGGCGCCGCGGCCTCGTACGCGGACCACCCCATCGGGCTGCTGAGGAAGCTGCATTTCCGCGCGACCGTGAATACGGACAACCGGCTGATGAGCGGGACGAGCATGAGCCGTGAATTCGAGCGGCTGGTCGACACATTCGGATACACGCTCGACGACATGCAGTGGTTCACAGTCAATGCGATGAAATCAGCGTTCATTCCTTTCGATGAACGTCTGGCGATGATCAACGACGTCGTGAAGCCCGGTTACGCGGAGCTGAAGTCCGAATGGCTCTTCCGTCAGACGGCTGTGACCAGCGGATCCTCGTCCGTCGCGGGCTGAGTGGGCGAAAAGCGTAACGGCCGGGAGCGCCTTGTTCCCGGCCGTTTTCCGTGTCCCGGCATGTTTGCGGGAGGGGTGCGCGGATGACTACGTTGCAGAGCCGCTCACATCCCCTTCCCCAAGGATGAATTTCACATGAAGCAGTCTGCCGTCAGGACCCTCGGTGTCGCCGCTCTCGGTGCCGCTTTCGCCGCCGCCGGCGCGGGCAGTGCCTCCGCCGTCGCCGTGCCCGTCGACGCCGCCGCGGCCGCCCTGCCCGCCGGTGTCGCGCTCGACTCCGTCACCGACGCGCTGCCCGCCGTGCAGAAGGCGGCCGGCGGCCTCCTCGACCAGCAGCAGCGCGGCAGCAGCGACCTCTCGGCCCCCGGCACCAACCTGCTCGGCGGGCTGCCCGCCGGCGGTCTCACGGGCGTCCTGCCGCTCGGCAACTGATCACCGCACACACATGTGGGGCGCACACCCGGACCGGGTGTGCGCCCCACAGGTCTCTCTCCCCGTGGTCCGTACGGTCACCAGGCCGTCGCGGCCGGGCTCTTCTCCGACGGCAGCAGGATCCACAGCGCCAGGTAGAGCAGGAACTGCGGGCCGGGGAGCAGGCAGGAGACCAGGAAGATCACACGCATCGTCCCGGCGGAGGTGCCGAAGCGCCGTGCCAGCGCTGCGCACACTCCACCGATCATGCGTCCGTCACGGGGGCGGGCAAGTGCGGCCATGGTGGGCTCCTTCGCGAACCGGTTCGGGGAGCAGCTCCGTCGTGCTCCCGGTACCTCCATAGTGGCTCCGCGGAGGGGGACAAAGCATCGCTCTACGGTGCGATACCGACCCTGGTAATCGTCGGGGTCGACCCCTGAGGGCCCTCCGCGCGCACCGACCGGGCCCCGATCCGGGACAGGTCACCGGCCCCCGCGCGGTTTCCCCGGCGCAGCCGTGACCGCGACAGCGGGACGACCAGCAGATGTGCCAGCGCGACTCCGGACGTGTTCAGCAGCAGCGAGTCGACGTCGACGACCTGGCCGGGCACCCCCGTCTGCGCCAGCTCGATGGCCATGGAGATCAGGGCGCCCGCCGCGACCGTACGGGCCAGTGAGGCCCACGGGGAGACCAGCAGCCTGCCCCCGGCCATCGGCAGCAGTATGCCCAGCGGAGCCAGCAGCAGAAGACCCTCACCGATGCGGCGTACCGCCTCGGCGGGGCCCAGGGCCAGGTCCGCCCTGATCCCGGCGAACGGCTGGAAGTTCGCGGCCGTCACCCAGGGCACGTCCAGCGGGCGCAGCGTCAGCCAGCAGACGAACAGAAGATGCGCGAGGAGGAGGAATACCCCCGCCGCGCGGAAGCGGATGACGGCCGGGCCGTCCGAACTGTGACGCACGTGCACCAAGACGCCACGACCGGCAGGAACGGTTCCGTCCCGCTCCGGGAAGCCTCTGTGACGAGCGGCACGGCCGCCGGGCCGTGTCCCGGCGGCGCGGAGGGAACGCCCCGGGAAGCTCAGGACAGGCCGACGGCGCCCAGCGTGGGCACCTCGCCCGGCAGGCTCTTCGTCTCCGACGTGCACAGGTACCCGCGCGGGGCGTAGTTGCCCGGCCCGCCCAGCAGCACCGAACCCCCGGAGCCCAGCGACTCGCTGTCCGCGTACGTGCACACCACCTGCGCCAGCGCCTCCGCAGGCAGGTCGTCCGGCTGCTCGCTGAGACGCAGCGTGCCCTCCGGGTCCCCCTTGTGGGCGCCGGTGACCCGCAGCCCCGCCGGGACGTCGGTGGAGAAACCGGCGCGCCGCTCGGCGGCCTCCGGGTCGCGCTGCAGCTCACCGAGGAGCTCCTGCGCGATCATGAGCGGCCCGGACCGCGACTCGTCGAACTCGACCGTGCGCTCCACCGTCACCAGCTGCGACGCGCAGACCAGATAGACCGGTACGGAGACACTGCCCGCCGGCGGCGCGGTGGCCTCCGCGGACGCCGTGCGGCACGGCATCCGGGACGGGGCGGCCCCGGCGTCGACCGGCACCGACGTGCTGCGGATGCCGCAGCCCCCGGCCAGCGCCGCACAGGCCACGACGGCGGCCAGCGCGGCGACGGCCCGGCCGGGCCGTCGCAGGACCTCGCGGGGTGCGCCGTAGGACCGCTCGCTGCGCCTCACGTGGCGTCACCCTTCTCGTTCCCGTCCGGGTCGTCGTCCGGTCCCTGCGTGCCGGTCAGCCGCTCCGCGTCACGCGGGAGCCGCAGCACGAAGACCGCGCCCTCGCCGTCCGGCAGGTTCGAGGCCCTGATGTCACCGCCGTGGATGTGCGCGTTCTCCACCGCGATGGAGAGGCCGAGCCCGCTGCCGTCGGAGCGCGGGCGGGAGGCGCTGGCCTTGTAGAAGCGGTCGAACACGTGGGGCAGGACCTCTTCGGGGATACCGGGGCCGTGGTCACGTACCTCGATGACCAGGTCGTCCTCGTCGGTCCGTACGGACACCCGCACCGGGGACCCGCCGTGCTTGAGCGCGTTGCCGATCAGGTTCGCCAGGATCACGTCGAGGCGGCGCGGGTCGAGCCGCACCATGATGCCGCGCTCCGCGTCCAGATCGACCGCGTCCAGCCAGGCACGGGCGTCGATGCAGGCGGTCACCTGGTCGGCGACGTCGACGGTGTCCAGGACGAGGCGGGCCGTACCGGCGTCGAAGCGGGTGACCTCCATGAGGTTCTCGACGAGGTCGTTCAGCCGCCGGGTCTCGCTCACCACCAGGTGCACGGCCGGGGCGATCATCGGGTCCAGGCTGTCCGCCTCGTCCTCCAGCACCTCGGCGACCGCCGTGATCGCGGTCAGCGGGGTGCGCAGCTCGTGCGACATGTCGGCGACGAACCTGCGGCTCGACTCCTCCCGGGCGCTCATGTCCGCGACCTTCTTCTCCAGGGAGCTCGCGGCCTTGTTGAACGTATGGGAGAGATCGGCGAGTTCATCGGTGCCGGAGACCACGAGACGGGTGTCGAGCTTGCCCTCGCCGAGTTTGCGGGCCGCGTCGCCGAGCCGCTGGACCGGCCGCAGCACCGTCGTCGCCGCCGCCTGGGCGAGGAGCGCCGAGCCGACGAGAGCCAGCGCGGTGGCGATGCCGAGCGACCAGGCCAGCGAGTTGAGGTCCTCGCGCTCCTGGTCGAGCGACTTCAGCATGTACCCGGCGGGCCCACCGCCGATGATCTTCGTCCCGGCCACCAGGTAGGGGGTGCCGCCCACGGTCGTACGCTGCCAGAACAGGTGGTACTCAAAGGTGTTGGCCGACGTCAGCGGCTGCTTCTTGTTCACCTGCCTCTGGAGCGAGGCCGGTACGTCGGCCTTGGTGAAGGAGTCGAGGTCGGAGGAGCCGGTGACGGGCTTGCCCTCGCGGGTGCCGATCAGCAGCACGTGGTAGCCGGGGCCGCTGCTGGCCATCTGCTCGGCGGCGTCCCTCAGGTCGACCGCCGTGGGCTGCAGCGGCAGCGAGGCCGCCTGGGTCTGCATCTGGCGGCGGAAGTCCCCCAGGGCCGTGTCCTGCGTACGCGTCAGGACCGCTTCGCGGTTGAGCCAGTACGCGATGCCCGACGCGGACACCGCCGCCGTCAGGGCCACCAGCGCGAACACGATCAGGAGCCGCAGCCGCAGGCTGGTCCAGCGAAGACCCGCGAGTATGGAACGCTTCGCGGTATCGCTCACTGAGGCGAGTCCAGCCGGTAGCCCACGCCCCGCACGGTACGGATCAGGGTCGGTGAGGACGGCACGTCCTCCACCTTCGCCCGCAGCCGCTGCACACACGCGTCCACCAGACGCGAGTCACCGAGATAGTCGTGCTCCCACACCAGGCGCAGCAACTGCTGCCGGGACAGGGCCTGTCCGGGCCGGCGGCTCAGCTCCAGCAGGAGTCGCAGCTCGGTCGGCGTGAGCTGCAGGTCCTCCCCGTTCTTCGTGACGGTCATCGCCGAACGGTCGATGACGACACTTCCGAACGTCGCCGAGTCCGTGGACTCCCTCTCCCCACGGCGCAGGACCGCGCGGATACGGGCATCGAGCACCCGGCCCTGCACGGGTTTCACCACATAGTCGTCCGCGCCGGACTCCAGTCCCACCACGACGTCGATGTCGTCGCTGCGCGCGGTCAGCAGAATGATCGGCAGTTGGTCGGTCCGCCGGATACGCCGGCACACCTCGAAACCGTCGATCCCGGGCAGCATCACATCCAGCACCACCAGGTCAGGCCGCTGCTCCCTGAGCAGCTCAAGGCCGTCCTCTCCCGTCGCCGCGGTGGCCACACGGTGGCCCTGGCGTGACAGCGAGAGTTCCAGGGCTGTGCGGATGGCGTCGTCGTCCTCGATCAGCAACAGGAAAGGCACAGGGGCCATTCTGGCCCATGGTGGTGCCACCTTTCGACAGTCCCCCCGACTTGATCCGCCGGCCCGGGCCCCGACATGCCCTGTGACAGCCCTGTGACAGTCGGGGGACAGCGCCATGAAACTGCCCCGGCAAGCTCATTGGCAGACGGAACGAACGGACTCCACCGATGGGGGGCGCCAGATGAACGCACTGCACAGCACCACCTCAAGCGCAGTTGTCACGCGCCTTCACGACGTCGGGCGGAGCCCGGAGAAGTCCGGCGTCGGGGGACGGGGGCGTGCACGCGGCGCCGGGCGTCAGCACTCGTCGTATCTGACGATGGTTGACGCGGCCACGGGGGAGAACGGGGGAACCGCGTACGGGGAGGGCTCGGGGGAGCGGAAGCCCCTGGACCGGCCGGAGGACGCCGAAGCGGCGTTCACCGCCTACGTCCAGGAGCGCCGTGCCTCCCTGTACGCAACCGCCTACCACCTGACCGGCGACCGGTTCGAGGCCGAGGACCTGCTGCAGAGCGCCCTCTTCTCGACGTACCGGGCGTGGGACAGGATCAGTGACAAGGCGGCCGTCGGCGGCTACCTCCGCCGCACCATGACCAACCTGCACATCAGCGCGTGGCGCAGGCGCAAGCTGAACGAATACCCGACCGAGGAGCTGCCGGAGACGGTGGGCGACACGGACGCGATGCGCGGCACGGAGCTGCGGGCGGTGCTCTGGCAGGCGCTCGCGCGGCTGCCGGAGCTCCAGCGCACGATGCTGGTCCTGCGCTACTACGAGGGCCGCACGGACCCGGAGATCGCGTCGATCCTCGACATCAGTGTCGGCACGGTGAAGTCGAGCATCTGGCGGTCCCTCCGCCGGCTGCGCGAGGACGAGGTCCTCAGCTTCGGCCGTGACGAGGAGGAGTCCTTCGGCGAGCTGGTGGCCTGAGGTCTACGGGGGGACACGGGGAAAACGGGGGATACGGGGATAGCGGGGGGACACGGGGGAAAAGCCGCGGCTTCGGGGGAGGCTGCGGTACGGGGGAGAGCGCAGCGGGGGCGGACAGGCCGGGGGGTCCTGTCCGCCCCCGCCGCGTTTCCCCGGTGCGTCGTCACCCGGCCGGTGCCGCCCCGGCGCGTCACCCGGCCGGTGTCGTCCCGCCGAGGCGCCCGGGCCCGCTCCCGGGGGTCAGTTCGGTACCCGGCTCCGCGGGGTCCGGCAGCGTCCCGCCGCGGCGTCGGCCAGCCGGCCCAGGGCCTCCTGCTTGGCGCAGGGGTATGCGCCCAGCGCCGCCTGACGGGCCACGATGCGGCGTTCGGCGCGCATCAGGCGCCACCCCCGGCGCAGCAGGAACGGGACCGACTTGCGGCCCTCGCGCAGATCCCGCACCAGCCGGCGGCGGAACGTCGTCGACGGCCGGCCGCGCAGGCACAGCGCGTCGGCGAGCAGCCCCAGTTCCCGGCAGCGCTCCACGATGTCCGCCGCGAAGATGCCCTCCGCGACGAAGAGCGGCGTGCGCTCGATGTCGAGCGTCTCGCGGCCCGTCCGCGAGCTCGTGGCGATGTCGTACAGGGGAACGGACGTACGCCCCGTGCGGCACAGCTCCGCTATGGCCGCGACCGCGCCGTCCGCGTCCCAGGAGAGGGCCGAGTCCCAGTCGATGTCGGCGCTGCCGGTGACCCGCGGCAGTGTCGGATCGTTGAACTCCTTGTAGAAGTCGTCCAGGCGTAGCACCGGGAGACCGCTGCGGGCCGCGAGGGACGACTTGCCGGAGCCGGACGGACCGGCGAGCAGCACGACGCGCGTGGGGATCGGTTGGGAACTCACAGAACAGAAGTGTGAGGCATTGACCCGCGTAGGGGATCCCCGGGAGGTCCTGTTGGTATCGAGCATCACACCTCAACTACTCTGCGCGCACGGATGATTACCCGACACGTCCCGATCAGGTGGGAAAACATGGCACGTCATGCACTGTCCAAGCCCCGGAAACGCACCCTGCTGCGCGCCGGTCTGACCCTCACCGCGCTGGGCGCGGCGCTCGGCGCGGGAGGCGCGGCGGCCCAGGCGGCACCGCTGCCCGCCCCGCCCGCGACCGGCTCGGACACCGCCGACAGCACGCTGGGGGCCGTCAACGAGGCGGCGGAGCCCGCGCTGAACAGCGTGCTGGGTTACGGGATCGTGGGGGCCGTCAAGCCCATCACCGACCTGCAGCTCGACCCGCTGGCCGGGACCGGGGTCGACCCCCTGGACAACGCGGTGGGGACCCAGATCGCCGACTTCAAGCCCGTCACCACGGCGCTGGTCACCGACCCGCTGACCAGCGGTGCCGCGCTCGGTGATCTGCCCGTCGTCGGAGAGGTGACCGGTCTGATCACCGGCTGATCCGACGGGACATGGCTGTGGGGCCGCCCGGAGGCGGCCCCGCACCCGTGCGAGAGGTCAGTACGAGGAGCCCGATGCCCCGAGGGCGCCCGTGGGGTGCCAGACCGTCTTCGTCTCCAGGAAGGCCGTCAGCCGGCGCGTACCGGGATCGGCCGACCAGTCGTCGCCGTCCACAGCCTGTGGACGAGTGGCGCTGTGCGCCTCCTTCTCGGGGTGGTGGTGGGAGACGGAAGGGCGGGAGACGCGCTTCAGGTTGTCGGCCGCCGCGATCTCCAGCTCCTTGGCCAGCTCCGCGTCGGCGCCCGTGAGGTCGATGCCGTTCACGTCCTGGTGGGAGGCGAGCGGCGCGGCGATCTCCGCCGTCTTCCCGGACAGGATGTTGACGACTCCGCCCGGCAGGTCGGAGGTCGCCAGGACCTCGCCCAGCGAGAGCGCGGGCAGCGGGGCGTCCGCCGAGGCGATGACGACCGCGGTGTTGCCGGTGGCGATCACCGGGGCGATCACCGACACGAGGCCCAGGAACGACGACTTCTGCGGAGCCAGCACCGCGACGACACCGGTCGGTTCCGGGGTGGAGAGGTTGAAGAACGGGCCCGCGACCGGGTTCGCCCCGCCCACGACCTGGCCGATCTTGTCCGTCCAGCCCGCGTACCAGACCCAGCGGTCGACCGCCGCGTCGACGACGGCCGCCGCCTTGGACTTCGACAGCCCCTCGGCGTCCGCCACCTCCCGTACGAACTGCTCCCGGCGGCCCTCCAGCATCTCCGCGACGCGGTAGAGGATCTGCCCGCGGTTGTACGCGGTGGCGCCCGACCAGCCGCCGAACGCCTTGCGCGCGGCCACGACCGCGTCACGCGCGTCCTTGCGGGAGGACTGCGGGGCGTTCGCCAGCCACCTGCCCTTGGAGTCGCTCACCTCGTACACCCGGCCGCTCTCGGAGCGGGGGAACTTGCCCCCGACGTACAGCTTGTAGGTCTTGAAGACGCTCAGTCGCCCGTCAGACATCGAGGTAGGCCTCCAGACCGTGACGGCCGCCCTCGCGGCCGAAGCCCGACTCCTTGTATCCGCCGAACGGCGAGGTCGGGTCGAACTTGTTGAACGTGTTGGCCCAGATGACACCGGCCCGGAGCTTGTTCGCCACCGCGAGGATGCGGGAGCCCTTCTCCGTCCAGATGCCCGCCGAGAGGCCGTACTGGCTGTTGTTGGCCTTCGCGACGGCCTCGTCCGGCGTACGGAAGGTCAGCACCGACAGCACCGGGCCGAAGATCTCGTCGCGGGCGACGGTGTGCGCCTGGGTGACCCCGGTGAAGAGGGTCGGCGCGAACCAGTAGCCGGACGAGGGAAGTTCGCACGGAGCGGACCATCGCTCGGCGCCCTCCGCCTCCCCGGTCTCGACGAGCGCGCTGATCCGGGCCAGCTGCTCCGCGGAGTTGATCGCGCCGATGTCGGTGTTCTTGTCCAGCGGGTCGCCGAGGCGCAGCGTGGACAGCCGGCGCTTGAGGGCGTGCAGCACCTCGTCGTGCACGGACTCCTGTACGAGGAGCCGGGAGCCCGCGCAGCAGACCTGGCCCTGGTTGAAGAAGATGCCCGTGACGATGCCCTCGACGGCCTGGTCGACCGGGGCGTCGTCGAAGACGATGTTGGCGCCCTTGCCGCCCAGTTCGAGCGTGGCCTTCTTGTCCGTACCGGCGATCTGCCGGGCGATGGCCTTGCCGACGGCGGTCGAGCCGGTGAAGGCGACCTTGTTCACGTCGGGGTGCTCGACGAGCGCGGAGCCCGCGTCGCCGTAGCCGGTCAGGATGTTGACGACGCCCTTGGGCAGGCCCGCCTGGCGGCAGATGTCCGCGAAGAACAGCGCGGAGAGCGGAGTCGTCTCCGCCGGCTTCAGCACCACCGTGTTGCCGGTGGCGAGCGCCGGGGCGATCTTCCAGGCCAGCATCAGGAGCGGGAAGTTCCACGGGATGATCTGGCCGGCCACACCCAGCGGGCGCGGGTTCGCCCCGTAGCCCGCGTGGTCCAGCTTGTCGGCCCAGCCCGCGTAGTAGAAGAAGTGCGCGGCGACCAGCGGGAGGTCCGCGTCGCGGGTCTCCTTGATCGGCTTGCCGTTGTCCAGCGTCTCCAGGACGGCCAGCTCACGGCTGCGCTCCTGGATGATCCGGGCGATGCGGAACAGGTACTTGGCGCGCTCGGAGCCGGGCAGCGCCGACCACTTCTCGAACGCCCTGCGGGCCGCCTTCACCGCGCGGTCCACGTCCTCGGCGCCTGCCTGCGCGACCTCGGAGAGCACCTCCTCGGTGGACGGGCTGACGGTCTTGAAGACCTTGCCCTCGGCGGCCTCGGTGAACTCACCGTCGATGAACAGGCCGTACGAGGGAGCGATGTCGACGACGGAGCGGGACTCCGGAGCCGGTGCGTAGTCGAATGCGGATGCCATGGCGTATCAGTCCACCGTCACGTAATCGGGGCCGGAGTAACGGCCGGTGCTGAGCTTCTGGCGCTGCATCAGCAGGTCGTTCAGCAGGCTGGAGGCGCCGAAGCGGAACCAGTGGTTGTCCAGCCAGTCCTCGCCCGCCGTCTCGTTCACCAGGACGAGGAACTTGATCGCGTCCTTGGTGGTGCGGATGCCGCCCGCGGGCTTCACGCCGATCTGGACGCCCGTCTGCTCGCGGAAGTCGCGTACGGCCTCCAGCATCAGCAGCGTGTTCGCGGGAGTGGCGTTCGTGCCGACCTTGCCGGTCGACGTCTTGATGAAGTCCGCCCCGGCCAGCATCCCGAGCCAGGAGGCCCGCCGGATGTTGTCGTACGTGGACAGCTCACCGGTCTCGAAGATGACCTTCAGCCGCGCGGAGCCGCACTCGGCCTTCACGGCGACGATCTCCTCGTACACCTTGAGGTAGCGGCCCGAGAGGAAGGCGCCGCGGTCGATCACCATGTCGATCTCGTCGGCCCCGGCCGCCACCGCGTCGCGTACGTCCGCGAGCTTGACGTCCAGCGCGGCGCGTCCGGCGGGGAAGGCCGTCGCCACGGACGCCACCTTCACCCCGGAGCCGGCCAGCGCGGCGACGGCGGTGGCCGCCATGTCGGGATAGACGCAGACGGCCGCGGTGCGCGGGGTCGTGCGGTCGGTGGGGTCGGGGTTCACCGCCTTGGCGGCGAGGGCCCGGACCTTGCCCGGGGTGTCCGCGCCTTCCAGCGTCGTCAGGTCGATCATCGAGATGGCGAGATCGATCGCGTACGCCTTGGCGGTCGTCTTGATCGAACGGGTGCCGAGGGAGGCCGCGCGTGCTTCGAGGCCGACCGTGTCGACGCCGGGCAGCCCGTGCAGGAAGCGGCGCAGCGCACTGTCGGACGCCGTCGCGTCGGCGAATGCAGGAGCAGTGGTGGGCATGGTCACCACATGAGCATATCTACGCGCGTAGCGACCTGTACAGGGGGCTCCCCTTTTCCGCGCCCTCCACGGACCCTGCCGGGCCTCTCCGCGACCCGCGCGGACCGTCAGGCAGAATCGGGACCATGACGAGCCCCACACCCCCCGCCGAGCCCGCCCACGCCGACCGGACCTACCGGTCGGGCGCCGGGCTGGTCAGCGGCGCGCTGCTGATCCTGCTGGTCGGCTGGATCGGCGGCGACGCGGTGGTCCAGGGCAAGGGATGGGTGCCGTGGCTGGCGCTGGCCGCGCTGCTGACGGTGATCCCGCTGATCGTGGCCTTCACGCTGAGGCCTGCCGTGTTCGCCGACAAGGAGCGGCTCCGGATCCGCAACCCGTTCCGCACGGTCGTGCTGCCCTGGACGGACGTCTCCACCGTGCGCGCCGCGTACTCCAGCGAGGTCTTCACCCACAGCGGCGAGAAGTACCAGCTGTGGGCGGTCCCGGTCTCGCTGCGCGAGCGCAAGCGGGCGGCCAGGAAGGCCGGCCAGCAGGCCCACGACGACCCGTACGGCCGGACCTCCGTCCACGCCGACGTCCGAGACTCCCAGGCCCGCGCGGCGGCCGCCGACCGCACGGTCGAGGACCTGCGGGAGCTCGCCGAGGGAGCCACCGCCCGCAAGGAACCGTCCACGGTCACCGCGTCGGTCCGCTGGGCCTACGAGGTGATCGCCCCGGCCGCCGTCGGCGCGGTGCTGCTCGTGGTGCTGCTGGCGATCGGCTGACCACGGCCGGGTCCACGCGATACGGACGCGCGGTGCGGCGATCGTCGGATCAGCTGTCGT
>NZ_JAERUC010000001.1 GCF_016745505.1 Streptomyces silvae
CGGGGGGCCGGCCAGGTCGGCTCCCGTGACCACGACGGGGACCTCCGGTGCCAGTGCGGTCAGGTCTCCGTCGACCGCGAACAGGAGGTCCACGACCCGGTCGTAGCCGACCACCGCCTCGGCTCCGTCGGCCAGCGCGAGGACCGCGCCCGCGGGGCCGCCCCGGAGCCCGACCAGGTACGCGTCGGCGAACGGCAGCGCCTGGTGCGGGCTTTCCAGCGGCACCGGGCCCTGCCGCAGGAAGGTGAACGTGGACACCTCGGGCAGCAGGCCGTAGGTCTGCCGCAGTCCGTCCTGCCAGTCCCCCAGCGGCCGGGTGGACGTCCCCACCGGCTTGTCGTCCGCGTCGCGGTGCCTGATCACCAGCACCCGGTCCAGGAGGATCCGGGACCCGTCCAGCGCGACCAGCTCCGAGAACCACGGCAGGAACGGAGGGGTCTGCCCGGGGTCGGCCAGGATGCCCAGGGCGGTGCGTGCCGCGTCGAAGATCTCCTGGGCCCTCGTCCGGCCTCCCGGGGGGATGTGGGGCAGCAGCTCGTACGCCTCCACGAGCGCCGCCCGCAGGCCCTGGTAGGCGGGGTGGCCGGCGTGCAGCGGCCTGCCCAGCGCGTATGCGCCCAGCGCGAGCGCGATGTTCCTGCTCTCCCACTCGGTCATCAGCTTCCTGGTGGGGGCGCCGGCCTGCGGGATGCCCGATCGCGCGGCCACCACGAGGAAGCCCGAGACACCCTGCACCACCGGGTTGCCCGTGATCCGCAGGACGGACTCGCGCAGGACGTCCTCGGGCAGCGGGGCCCGGTGCCTCAGCGCGCGCTCGTAGGCGCTGAGGCTGTATCCGGACATCTCCGTGACGGCGCGCCGGACCTCCTCGGGCGTCATGAACTGGCCCGTGTAGCCGAAGTGCCGCAGCTCCGCGAGGACCAGCGGAACGGCCAGCCGGCCGTCGTCGGTGTCCAGGGTCGGGTAGTCGCCGTCGTCCATCCCGACGGCGTAGCGCTGGCTGATGGGGGCGCCCTCGGACGTCCGGCCGGTGAGGACGGCCGTCCAGTGCTCGCGGGGCGTCGGCACGTCCGTGCCGGCGCTGTCGAAGAAACCGGTCTCGGGGGGCAGGTTGGGCGTCAGCCGCTGCCGGTAGAACTCCAGCAGCCTGCCCAGGTGCTGGACGACGTCCTCGGTGAGCTGGTCGTGGCGCTCGTCGAGGAAGGACCGGGTACGGGGCCGCAGCGCCCGCAGGACACGGTCCAGGGCGTGCCGCGAGGCAGCGGGCAGGAGGTTCTTGATGAGCTCCGGATCGATGCCCGGCGGCCGGGAGTTGTCGAAGACGTTGCCGACCGGCGCGGCCGCGACGTTCTGGAAGCCCAGCCATCCGTAGCCCCAGACCTCGTCGACGTCCGGGACGGCCGCGAGGAACGGGACGATGTGGTTCTCCACCGCGTTCGCGCCGAGGACGTGGTTCGCGAACGTCGTGGTGACCATCTGGCCGAAGCTCCGGGCACCGGCCGTCGCGGTCTCGAACTGTCCGGCGGTCGACCGCTCGAAGGCGATGTCCTGGAGCTCCCGGAGGCCGACGGCGGGGTAACCGACGGTGAGCTGGCCGTAGGCGGTCCAGTCGAAGCCCTCGGGAGCGGGGTTGACCTTCGTCGCCAGGCCGACCTCGGTGAACGTCCAGCCGCCGAGCGGCCCCAGCACCTCGGTGAGCGGCACGGCGGCCTGCCGCTCGTCCGCGATCCTCCCGGCGGCCCGCGCCCGCTGCAGCTGGGCCATGCCCTCTTCCTGGGTCTGCCTCCGCTCCCCCGGGATCACCGCCATCGGATCGAGGACGAACTCACCGATGGTGTACTTCCCCCGGACGGGCTGCGGTTCTCCCGGTGCCACCTGCGGCCGGTCGACGTGGAGCAGGCCGTCGGCCGTCATCCAGAAGGCCCGGCCGTCGGTGACGAGCGTGATGCCGGGGCCGTGGGCCAGGGTGAGGGTCGTGGTGATGCGGCCCGGCACCGCGATGAAGAGGTCCCGGCGCTCCTCCAGCTCCAGTCCGATGGCGCCGTACGAGGGTTCGACCGCCGCGTCCAGCTCCGCGTGCACCGTGGAGGAGGACTGCGAGAACTCCGGCAGCGCGTGCTCCAGGGCCTGCCCGCCGGGGCCGACGACCACGGCACGCGCGTCGGACGCCGCGACGGCCGGCGGGAGCGCCGACACCTGACGGCCCTGGCCGGCCGACAGGTCCACCCACAGCACACCGTCACGCCCGCTCACGTGGTACGCCGCCCACGCGTGCCCCGCCAGCGGACCCTGACGGCGCGCCAGGACGAACGCCACCGCGCCGGGCCCCTGGGCCGCGACCGCCCCGGCCACCGACGCCCACGACCGCACCCGGCGCCATCCGGGGCCCATCACCAGGGCAGACTCCGCGGCGTTCCCGAGGGTCACCGCATCGTCCGCCGTGAGCGCCGGACGCACCCCCCGCCGGAACAACTCGGCGCGCAGCGCCCCCAGCAGCACCAGGCACCGCTCGACCGTCATGCCGTGCACCGGCTCGCGGCCCGCCACCCGGCGCGCCGTCGCCGTCAGCTCAGCGCGGTTGAGCGGCGGCGGCACGGTGGCCTCCGCCCCGGTCAGGCTGCGCGGCATGGCGGACGGCTTCGGCGAGGAGAACAGGGCGTCGCCGTAGGGAGCCGGCGCCAGGACACTGGAGTTGAGTCCCTGGAGCCATGCCTTGCGCCACACGCCAGGCTTCCCGCTGTTCGTCTCCGGCAGGCCGATCAGACGCATCGGGGCCGCCGTGGCGCCCGGTGCCGGGGTGGTCGGTGCCACCGTGAGCGCCCCGCTGTACGCCCAGCCGTTACGCGCGGTGCGGTTGGAGAACGCCTCCGACAGCACCATCGGGCGCCCCGCGCCGCTGCCCGCACCGGACAGCACGAACAGCACGGGAACACCGAGCGCCGTCATGCGCAGCACGGGCGCCAGGTCCAGCAGGGCCAGGAACTCCCTGTCGGCCACCCGGAACGGCGGCGTACCGGGAAGGTGGAGGACCACGAATCCTTCGGCGTCGGTGTCCGTCCACACCACCATGACGTCCTCGTGCTCGCCCTCGGCCGTCCACGGCGCGCGGAAGTGTGTGAGGGAGCTTCCGTCACCCTCCTTGTCCTGCCTGCCGACGCCCCGGAGGTCGACACCGCCGGGGGCGGGCCTGCCGCTCCAGTTGAAGCCCTGGAACTTCTCGCCGTCCCTGAGATGGTGGGCCGGTCCGAAGGCTCCCCTGGACGCGAGGTGGAAGGCGGACAGGGTGAAGAAGTCCGCCGGATCGAGACCGGCCGAGATCGCCTGGGCCGTCAGCATCCACAGCTGCTGCTTCCTCGCCGGGGCCCACTGCTCGTCGGGGAACATGTGGAGGACCCTGCGGCCCAGCTTCTCCGTGAACGCGTCGTCCCGGCCGGCCATCTGCTGGGCGGCGCCGGCCATCGCCCAGAAGGCGTGCGTCACGGCGCGCTTCGTCACCGGGACGCTCTCGGGCTGCCTCAGCACGTTCCGCACGACGGCCGCACCGAGCTGGGTCATCTGCCGCATGGCGTGGAGGATCGCCGGGTCCGCGACGGCCTCGCTCAGCGGGGCCGTCGGCTTCTGCGCCACCAGCCGTGCGGCGAGGTCGAGGACCTTGCGGTAGTCGTCGGGGCTCGGCGACCTGCTCCCCAGCCGCTGGGCGATGAAGGTCCACAGCTCCATGCGGAACGGTGTGAACCGGCCCAGCGCCGCGTCGTTGGCGCGCAGGGTCTCCATCGCGCCGATGCCCTTGAGCAGTTGTCCGTGCAGGGGGCCGTCCGTCTCGGCCTCGGGGCCGAACACGATCCGCAGGGCCCGCACCAGCCGGAGGGTGGTCGCGCGCACCTCGGGCGCGGCCTCGCCCTCAGCGGTGTGCAGTCCTGCGGCCCGGGCCATCCGGTCCAGCTCGTGCGGCAGGGGCTCGGGAACCACGTCCCTGCGCCGCCCGGCCACCCCGCCGGGGGTGTCGTGCAGGATGTGGGCATCGGTGTGGAAGCCACTGCTCATCAGCGACCCGTCGGTCACCCGACGGCTCGCGTTCGCCGTGTGCTGGGCAAGGGACACCTCCTCCAGCGGATCGTGCACCTGGGGCGCCGGCCGGTTGTCCAGCTGCGGCAGCGCCGGGTTCCCCGGGGAGTCGCTCCAGCACACCTCCAGCTTCACGCGGTGGTCCTTCGGCAGCTCCGCCACCTCGGGGAGCCCGCCGACGTACCGTCCGCCGTCCGCCGCGCCCAGCCACACCGTCCGGCCGTCCCGCAGGGCCAGGAGCAGACCGCCCGGCAGCCCGTGGGCGACGTACACGTACACCGCGGGGTCGGGGGTCCGTGTCTCCTCGCTGATCAGGGCGGTCCTGCTGCCGGACGCCATCAGGTGGACCTGCTTCTTCGCCCGCAGGTACGTCCTCATCAGCCGCTCACGGTCCCGTACGTCGTCCGCGTGCGACATCCGGCCGAACCGCTCGTTCCGGTCGGAGACCAGGGGCCGGGACACGACGTCGCTGTCGCGGAACGTCGTACCGT
Organism: Streptomyces silvae; assembly: GCF_016745505.1. Taxonomy (GTDB): domain Bacteria; phylum Actinomycetota; class Actinomycetes; order Streptomycetales; family Streptomycetaceae; genus Streptomyces; species Streptomyces silvae. Next base: position 4,557 of record NZ_JAERUC010000001.1, read on the forward strand.
CCACCGCCGTCCACGTACGGTCCGGGAGCGGTGCGACCGCCTTCGTCGGGTGGAACGGCACCCACGAGCCGAGCGGCTGGTCCGGGCCGTGGTCGATCAGTGCCGGGACGTGCTCGCGCTTCTTGTTGCGCACCAGACGGGCGTCGCCGCTGGGCGCCCACACCGGCCGCTCCAGCAGGTTGGCTACGGCCCGCAGGTACTCCAGATACCGCTCGTTCGCCAGGTTCGGCACCACCAGGACGACCGGGACGTCCTTCGGCAGCTTCGCCAGCTCGGGGTCCGCCGCCAGCTCCGCCGCCAGCTTCTCGGCGTCCAGCACCCGCCCGTCGGGGAAACGCACACCGTCCGGGTGGCTCCCGCCCCACACGACGTACGCCGAGTCCCCCCACGGTGCGGCCGCGTCCGCGCCGGGCACCTCCTTCAACGGCTGGTCCGGCTGCTCCTCGAACACCCGCACCCGTCCGATCCGCAGCTGGCGCACCTTCTCGCCCATCAGGTTGCGACCGCGCGGCGCGCCCGACGCGTTCGTCATCAGGGTCTCGGGCGACAGCAGGGAGCCCGCCGACGGCTGTGTCCCCTCACCGATGCTCAGCGCCCCGACGTCCGGCAGCAGCGCCGGGGCCGTGTCCTTCGGGCTGAAGACGAACAGGCCGGCCCCGCCGGTGGTCTGCTGCCGGGTGGCGGCGGTCCAGCGGGCCGGGGCCGTGCCCGCCGGGGCCGGCAGAGTGAGGATGCCGAGCGCTGCGGAGGGGTCGGCGGACGGCGCGAGGATCATCGGCGCGCTGTGACCGAAGGCCGGGCGTCCGGTGGTCCGGGAGAACCGCTGCACCAGCTCCGGGCTCAGCGCCCCCGAACCGGTGGTCAGGAAGAGCACAGGAGTGCCCAGGGGGGCGTTGCTCAACTCCGGGTCGAGTCCCAGCAGCGCCAGGTACTCGTTCTCCGGGACGGTGACGGGGGCGCGGCCGGGGACGTGGACGACGATGGTGCCGCCCGGGCCCGCCTCGACCACGCGCAGGGTGGGCATCGGCCTGCCCGGGAGGGTCCAGGCCGGCCGGACCGGGCGCACGGTGGCCCCGCCGGGCCCCGGTACCACCTGGTTCACGGAGCCCCAGTCGATACCGCCGGGTGCGGCGGTGCCGGACCAGTTGACGCCCTGGACGTGGGATCCCCGCCTGAGCTGGGTGTCCGGGCCGAAGGCACCGAGCTCCCGCAGGTGATGGGCGGCCAGCAGGTCGTGGTCGGAGACGTCCACGCCCTGCGCGATCGCCTTCGACATGAGGGCCCACAGTGCCTCGTGGTGCGACCGCTGCCACGCGGTCTCCGCGTCCAGGTGGAGGACCCTGCGGCCCATGGCCTCCCGGTCGGCCCGGGTGGTCACGCTGAAGATCTGGGCGGCGCGGGCCATGGCCCACAGCGTGGACGCGACGTGCGTCGGGGTGTACGGCGCCGAGGCGGTCAGCGACTGCACATGGCGGGTCATCTGCTCACCGGCGGACGCCAGTTGCCCGAAGGTGACCTGGAGGGCCGGCACCTCCACCACCGCGGTCAGCTGGACCTCGGGGTCGGCCGCCAGGCGGGCCGCGGCGAAGTCGAACAGGGCGAGGTAGCCGGCCGCGTCCGGGGCGCGGTCGGTGTGTTCCCGGACGTAGAAGTCCAGCATGTCCATGCGGAGCGGGGTGAACTGGCTGAGCAGCGGATCGTTGGCCCGCATGCGTTCCAGCGCACCGATGCCCTTGAGTGCCTGCTCGTACCGTCCGCCGGGAGTGCCGCGGTCGTCCTCGATGCCGTCGCCGAAGGCGGTCCGCAGCGCCCGTACCAGCCGCAGTGCCGTCGCCCGCGTCTCCGGCGGCACGTCGCCCGGAGCACGGTGCAGCCCCGCGTCCCGCGCCAGCTGGTCCAACTCGTGGTCCAGCGGCTCGGGGTGCCGCACGACCCGGCGGCCCCGCTCACCGTTCGCCGCGTCCACCGTCGCGCGCCCGGCCTTGTCAAAGCCGGTCATCCGGGTGGCCCCGTCCGTGTCCCGGCGGGTCAGGTTCGCCACGTGCTGGGCGAGCGGGACCTCACCCAGGGGATCGTCGACATGGGGTGCGGGAGCGTGCGAGGGCTGCGACCGCGAGGGGTCGCCGTCCGACGCGCTCCAGCAGACCTCCAGGTGGATCCGGT